>NZ_JRKO01000010.1 GCF_000763885.1 Paracoccus versutus
CCCCCAAACCAGCCCCCCTTTCCCCAGCAAACGCAGGAACAAAAACACGAGAATCAAACCAAATAACAACAAAGGCCAGGAGTCTCAGAGGCTGCAGGCGGCGCCTTCCCCCCATCACCTGGGCCCAAGAAGCACCTCCTTTGTCTCGCCTGATCCGGTCGAACCGCGAACGGTGGGCGGCTTAGTCGGCCTAGCGCCACGTTGGCAGCCGGATGCGCTTTATCCATGACGGCGATTCTCAGCGGCGAGCCGATGGCCGCCTTAGCAAAACGGGTCCAAGATGAGGATGGCAAAGCCTTGCAGCGCGTCAGGCAATCATCAGGCACATGCAAGGGCTGATGGTGACCCCGACAGGACTTGAACCTGTAACCTGCCCCTTAGGAGGGGGCTGCTCTATCCAGTTGAGCCACGGGGCCGCCTGGGGCCTCTTTTGCCCTCTGGCCGCGAAAATGGCAAGCTTGCCGCGGCCGGGCGGAAAAGATAACGGTAACATGATTGCGTCCCGGTAGTTGCGATGAACACGAAAAGACCCCGCCGCCCACTGACCCTGCGCGATGTGTCCGAAGCATCAGGCGTGTCCGAGATGACCGTCAGCCGCGTGCTGCGCAACCGGGGCGACGTCTCGGCCGCCACGCGCGAGAAGGTGCTGACCGCCGCCCGCACGCTGGGCTATGTCCCCAACAAGATCGCAGGCGGGCTCGCCAGCCAGCGCGTGAACCTGGTCGCGGTGGTCATCCCGTCGCTGTCGAACATGGTGTTTCCCGACGTGCTGGGCGGGATCTCGGCCGAACTGGACGATACCGGCCTGCAGCCGGTAGTGGGCGTGACGAATTACAGCCCCTCGCGCGAGGATGCGGTACTTTACGACATGCTGAGCTGGCGGCCCTCGGGGGTGATCCTGGCCGGGCTGGAACACAGCCGGGCGGCGCGGGCCATGCTGGACAACGCCGGCCTGCCGGTGGTCGAGATCATGGATGTGGACGGCACGCCGATCGACACCGCCGTCGGCATCTCGCACCGCCGGGCCGGGGCCGAGATGGCCGACGAGATCCTGGCCGCCGGCTATCGCCGCATCGGCTTCATCGGCACGCACATGCCCGAGGACCATCGCGCCCGCAAGCGGCTCGCCGGCTTCGAGGAACGGCTGGGCGAGCGCGGCGTGCAGCTGGCGGCGCGGGAATATTACCAGGGCGGCTCGTCGCTGCTGAAGGGGCGCGAGATGACCGAGCGCATCCTGACGCGCGAGCCGGAGCTGGATTTCCTGTATTTCTCCAACGACATGATCGGGGCCGGCGGGCTCTTGTGGTGCATGGAGAATGGCTACGACATTCCCGGCAGGCTGGGGCTTGCGGGCTTCAACGGCGTCGAGCTGCTGGACGGGCTGCCGATGCGGCTGACCACCACCGACGCGCGGCGCATCGACATCGGCCGGCGCGCGGCGCGCATCGTCGCCGGCAAGGAGGCGCGGCCCGAGAACGGCATCATCGCGCTGGCCCCGACCATCTTGCCGGGCGAGACCATCCGCAAGCATTGACGCCGCGCCGGCGGGCGGTGTTGCATGGGTATTTGCCATACGGTGAAACGGGCGCAGGCCTGGCCCTTGTACACCGGCCTGCGTTTTTCTCCGTTTCACAAATACCCATGCGGCAGCGACGGTTGCCCGGTCGCATGGGTATTTTCGGAACGAAGAAGCCGGATCCGGGAAGTCAGCCCAGCTCGGGGAAGAACAGGCCCTTTGGCGAAGGCGTGAAGATCTCGCAGCCATCCGCGGTCACGCCGATCGAATGCTCGAACTGGGCCGAGAGCGACTTGTCGCGCGTCACCGCCGTCCAGTCGTCGGCAAGGATCTTGGTTTCGGGCCGGCCGAGGTTCACCATGGGCTCGATGGTGAAGAACATGCCTTCCTCCAGCACCGGGCCCTTGCCGGGACGGCCGAAATGCAGCACGTTCGGCGGCGCGTGGAAGCTGCGGCCAAGGCCGTGGCCGCAGAAGTCGCGCACCACCGACATGCGGTTCGATTCCACATAGGACTGGATCGCCCAGCCGATGTCGCCGAAGGTGGCGCCGGGACGGACGGCCTCGATGCCGCACATCAGCGCGTCATGCGTGACCTGGATCAGCCGGCGCGCCTTGACGCTGGGCCTGCCCGCCACATACATGCGCGAGCTGTCGCCGTACCAGCCGTCCACGATCACCGTCACGTCGATGTTCAGGATGTCGCCCTCGGCCAGGATCTTGTCGCCGGGGATGCCGTGGCAGACGACGTGGTTCACGCTGATGCAGCTGGCGTGCTGGTAGCCGCGATAGCCGATGGTGGCGCTGGTGGCGCCCAGTTCCTCGACCCGGCCCCGGATGAAATCGTCCAGGCCGCCGGTGGTGGCGCCGGGCTGCACCAAGGGACCGACCTCGTCCAGGATCTGCGCCGCGATCAGCCCGGCCGCCCGCATGCCCTGGAAGTCCTGCGGGTCGTGGATGCGGATTCCCTCGCGGGTCTGGCGTGCGTCGTTCATGGCGTCCCCTTGGCGTCGTCCTGCTGGTCCGTCCCACAGATAGTCCCATGCCGCCACTTGTTCCAGCCCCTCGGGCGGACCTATACATTTGCGCAAGGAGCCAGATCGCCAGGAGGAGCGCGCCGATGCAATCCGACAATCCCACCGCCGCCATCCTCGTCATCGGGGACGAGATCCTTTCGGGCCGCACGCGCGAGGGCAATGCCCATTACCTGTCGCAGGTCCTGAACAGCATCGGCGTCGACCTGCGCGAAGTGCGCATCGTCGGCGACGACCACGACCAGATCACCGCCGCGATCAGGGCGCTGGATTGCTCGCTGGGCGGCGCCTGGGACATGCTGTTCACCTCGGGCGGCATCGGGCCGACGCATGACGACATCACCGCCGATGCCGTCGCCGCCGCCTTCGGCGTGGGCATCGAGATCAACGAGGAGGCGCGGCGCGTCATGGTCGAGCGCTGGCAGGCGCGCGGCGTCGAAGTGACCGGCAACCGCCTGCGCATGGCCCGCATCCCGCTGGGCGCGGCGCTGATCCCCAACGCGCATTCCGCCGCGCCGGGTTTCCATATCGGCAACACCTATGTCATGGCCGGCGTGCCCGAGGTGTTCCGCGCCATGGTCGAGGCGGTGGTGCCGGGCCTGCCGACCGGACGCCCCTCGGTCAGCGAGGCGCTGGAGGTGCTGCGCCCGGAATCCGACGTGGCCGACGAGCTGCGCGCCGTGGCCGATGCCTTCCCGGACCTGTCGCTCGGCTCCTATCCCTTCCAGAGCGGGCAGCGCTACGGCACCAGCCTGGTGATCCGCGGGCTGGACGACAAGCGCGTCACCGACGCCATGACCCTGCTGCGCGAAAGGCTGGCCCTGTGATCGGCGATCCCGACATCGCCCGCGCCTTCGAGACCACCTGGCCCGCCGCCGAATATGCGCCGGCCGGCGGTTTCCTGGTCGGCCGCGGCCGGGGCGGCGGCGGCCGCGTCAGCTCGGCCCGCGCCGCGCGGCCCGACTGGACCGAGGCCGACATCGCCCGCGCCGAAGCCATCCAGCGCGGCTGGAACGAGCGGCCGATGTTCCGCGTCGCCGATGACGATGCCGCGCTGGCGCAGGCGCTGGCGGCGCAGGGCTTTCGCCATGGCACGCCCACTGCGATCCTGGCCGCCGATTGCGCCCGGCTGACCGCCCTGCCCGTCCCGCCGCTGGCCACCTTCGAGATCTGGCCGCCGCTGGCCATGCAGCGCGACATCTGGAGCGACGGCAATGTCTCGGCCGCCCGCCAGGCGGTGATGGAGCGCGTGGCCCTGCCCAAGACCGCGCTGCTGGGGCGGATGCAGGATCGCGCGGCCGGCGCGGCCTTCGTGGCTCTGGACGGGCCGGTCGCCATGATCCACGCCATCGAGGTGGTGCCCGCCCTGCGCCGGCAGGGCGTGGCGGGCTGGCTGATCCGCATGGCGGCGACCTGGGCCGAGGTGCAGGGCGCAACCCGGCTGGCGCTGGCGGTCGGCCGCGCCAATGCCGGCGCCCGCGCGGCCTATGACCGGCTGGGCTTTGCGGAACTCGGCGGCTACGGCTATTGGAGCAAGGACTGAAGCCGGCGCTCAGGCTGGCGCGGCCGCCAGGCGGCGCAATTCCTTCTTGAGCAGCTCCAGCTCGCCGCGCATCAGGCTCAGCTCGGCATGCAGGTCGCCGTCCAGGATCTCGCCCGCGACCAGGGTCAGGCTGGCCAGGCGGCGGGCACCGGGCCGGGGCGGCTCGCCCTCGGCGCCCCCGTCCTCGACCAGAAGGAAGCTTTGCGCGCCTTCCGACAGCCGCTCGACCGGGATGGCGGCGGCGACGCGCCAGCGGCCGGGTGCTTCGGCGGTCAGCCGAGCCTCGGCCACGCGGCTGCCCATATGCACCAGCACCAGCCGGCCCGGCTGGGCGTCGCGGTGGATCACCCCCTGCCAGATCCCGCTTTTCAGCCCCAGGGATTCAAATTCACTCATTAAAACATTCCTTGGTCAGAACCAGGGTCAGAACTGGGCCCGCAGGTGGCGCGAGAAGAACAGCTCGCGGATCTCGACCGCATTCATGCGGGGCGCCTCGAAAATCAGGTCCAGCCAGATCTTTTCCAGCCGCTTCTCGTTCATCGGGATATAGGCAAGGTCGAACTCGGTCACCTGCCGGCTGTAATGGCCCGGCTCGAAGCGGCGCAGTTGCAGCGTGGCCTGGTCGGTGTTCGGGCCATGGCCGATGTTCAGCCGGGCATAGACCTCCAGCGCGCGCTCGGCGATGATGCCGGTCTCCAGCCGCAGGACATGGCTGCGGGTCAGGCCCTGCAACGCGCTTTCGGGCAGGTCGATGGACAGCGACAGGAAGCTGCCGGCAAAGCCGAACACCTCGAGCCGCATGCCAAAGGGCGACAGGTCGGTCGCGCCGCCATTGGCCAGTTGTTCGAAGATCAGCGCGCGTTCGGGGCAGTCGTGCCAGACCGCCGCCCCCTCGCCCAGCCGGTCGCCGGCCTCGGGCCCGGCCAGCCCGCGCGGCGTGACCTGCCCGGCCATGAAGCCGGGGCGCCAGCGCCAGTCGGTGCCGCCAGGCAGGTGCAGCGCATCCAGCGCCGCACGCGAACGCGCCGCGCGGCGGTCGGCGCCGATCAGGAAGCGGTCGAGGCTGCCGCGCAGCGCGCGCGCCTCCTCGCGCAGGTGGCGCAGGCGGGCGGAGGGCAGCGTCTCGACGCCTCCGGCCAGCGCCGTCCATTGCCGTGCAGCCCGCTCTCGGGTCTTGCGTTCAAGCCATTTACCAGGGCGTATTGCCATGCGTCCGCCTGTCACTGATCCATGTAGACGTGGGTTTCGGCGGCCGCACCCGGATGGGTCACGGCGCCGTAGCGAGCCTTGCCGACCAGCTGGGCGTATTTCCACAGCGCGCCCGAGGCATAATCCGTCTTGCGCGGCCCGGCCCATGCGGCGCGGCGCTGCGCCAGTTCCTCGTCGCTCAGCGCCACGGAAATCTCGCCCCGGATCGCGTCGATGGTGATCATGTCGCCGTCACGCAGCAGCGCGATGGGGCCGCCATGCGCCGCTTCGGGGCCGACATGGCCGACGCAGAAGCCGCGCGTCGCGCCGGAAAACCGCCCGTCGGTGATCAGCGCCACCTTCTTGCCCATGCCCTGCCCCGACAGCGCCGCGGTGGTCGCCAGCATCTCGCGCATGCCGGGGCCGCCGGCCGGGCCTTCGTTGCGGATGACGATCACGCAGCCCTCGGCATAGTCGCGGCGGGTGACGGCATCGAAGGCCTCTTCCTCGGATTCGAAGACGCGGGCGGGGCCGGTAAAGACCTGATGCTCGGGCGCCATGCCCGCGACCTTCACGATGGCGCCGTCGGGTGCCAGGTTGCCGCGCAGCCCGACCACGCCGCCGGTTCGCGACAGCGGCGCCGTCACCGGATGGATGACCTTGCCGTCGATCTCGCGCGCGACAAGGTCCAGTTCCTCGCCCATGCTGCGCCCCGAGGCGGTCAGGCAATCCTCGTGGATCAGCCCGGCACGGCGCAGCTCGCGCATGACCACCGGCACGCCGCCGGCCTCGAACAGATCCTTGGCAACGTAGTCGCCGCCGGGACGCAGGTTCACGAAATAGGGCGTGTCGCGAAAGATGTCGCAGACGTCGAACAGGTCGAAGGGGATGCCCGCCTCATGCGCGATGGCGGGCAGGTGCAGCCCGGCATTGGTCGAGCCGCCGGTGCAGGCCACCACCCGCGCCGCGTTTTCCAGCGACTTGCGCGTCACCACGTCGCGGGCGCGAATGTTCTTCTCGATCAGCGCCATCACCGCCTCGCCCGAGGCGAGCCCGTATTGATCGCGCGATTCGTAGGGCGCCGGCGCGCCCGAGCTGTTCATCAGCGCCAGCCCGATGGCCTCGCTGACGCAGGCCATGGTGTTGGCGGTATATTGCCCGCCGCAGGCCCCGGCCGAGGGACAGGCCACGCGCTCCAGGATCTCCAGCTCGGCATCGGTCATCTTGCCGGCGGCGTGCTGGCCCACGGCCTCGAACACGTCCTGGACCACCACGTCGCGCCCGTCCAGCTTGCCCGGCAGGATCGAGCCGCCATAGATGAAGACGCTGGGCACGTTCAGCCGCACCATGGCCATCATCATGCCCGGCAGCGACTTGTCGCAGCCCGCCAGCCCGACCAGCGCGTCATAGCAATGCCCGCGCATGGTCAGTTCGACCGTGTCGGCGATGGCATCGCGCGAGGCAAGGCTCGAGCGCATCCCCTCGTGCCCCATGGCGATGCCGTCGGTGACGGTGATGGTGGTGAACTCGCGCGGGCAGCCGCCGCCCTTCTTGACGCCCTGCTTGACCGACTGGGCCTGGCGGGCCAGCGCGATATTGCAGGGCGCGGCCTCGTTCCAGCAGGTCGCCACCCCCACCCAGGGGGAATGGATCTCTTCGTCCGAGATGCCCATGGCATAGAAATAGCTGCGATGCGGCGCGCGGGCCGGCCCTTCGGTGACATGGCGACTGGGCAGGGTCGACTTGTCGAAACGGCTGTTCTTCATGGCTGCATCCTCCGGCTGGATTCTGGATAGGCCCAGCCCGCCCGCGGAGCAAGGGGCTGCCGCCCGCCCTCAGCCCAGGGCCGCGTCCAGCCGGGCGGCCATGATCAGGTCGTTCATGGTCACGCCCCCGGCCGAATGGGTCGCATAGGTGACGCGGGCATGGCCCCAGCCAAAGGCGATGTCGGGATGGTGCCCGGCGGCCTCGGCCTGCCAGGCGGCCAGGTTGGCCAGCTGCGCCGCCTGCCTGAAGTTCTTGAAGCGCCATTCGCGCTGGATCGACTTGCCGTCCTCGGCCATGTGCCACTCGGGCAGGTCGGCCAGCGCCTTGCGCAATTCCTCCGGCGACAGCGCGGCGGCGCCGTCCACGATCTTGTCCTTGCTGCGGTCCGTCATCGCGTCCTCCGTCACAGGATCGGCGCCGCCAGCGCCAGAAGATTATTGCGCAGCCGGCGCCGGACCGACCAGCCGCGGATGTCCTCCAGCGCGATCGGCCGGGCGCGGTCGATATAGCCCTGCTGGCGTTCGTCCAGCCGCTCGGTGATGTCGCCGCCCAGGAACAGCATGTTCATCTCGTAGTTCAGCTCGAAGCTGCGGCGGTCCATGTTGGCGCTGCCCAGCATGGCCATGCGCCCGTCGGCGGTGATGATCTTGGAATGCAAGAGCCCGCCCTGGAACAGCATCAGCCTGACCCCGGCCGAAACCAGCCCGTAATAGAACCCTTCTGACGTGGCCTGCACCACCAGCGAATCGTTGCGCTCGGGCAGGATCACGGTCACGTCCACGCCCCGCCGCGCCGCCGTGCGGATCGCCGAATCGAGCGAGGCGTCGGGCACGTAATAGGGCGTCGTGATCACCAGCCGCTCGCGGGCGGCATGGATCATCGTCACCATGCAGTCCGACAGCGAGCCCTGGCGCTCGTCCGGCCCGGTGGCGACGACCTGCGCCACCTCGCCCGGCGCGGTGACGGGGCGGGTCATGCGCAGCATCTCGCCCAGGTCCTCGCCGGTATAGCTCATCCAGTCCTGCAGGAAGACCGCCTGCATCTGCCGCACCACCGGCCCCTCGATGGCCAGGAAGACGTCGATCCAGGGCGCATAGCGCGGCTTGATGGCAAAGGCCCGGTCCGAGCAGTTGCGGCTGCCGGTAAAGCCCAGCACATGGTCGATCACCACGATCTTGCGGTGGTTGCGCAGGTCCATGCGCTGGAACAGCCCGCCGATCACCGGGATGCTCAGCGGCAGCGCCTCGACGCATTCGACCCCCGCCGCCTTCATCCGCGACCAGGATTCGGACCGGCCGAAGGCGCGCGAGCCGAAGGCGTCGATGATCGCCCGCACCTTGACGCCGCGCCCGGCGGCGCGGATCGCCGCCTCGGCCACCGAACGCCCCGAGGGATCGTCGAGCCAGATATAGAACAGCATGTGGACATGCTCGGTCGCGCCGTCGATCGCCTCGACCAGCGCGGCGATGGCGCTGTCGTCCTCGGGCAGCAGCGCGGCGCGGTTGCCGGCCACCGCGGCAAAGCCGGTGGTGGCGCGATTCGCCTTGATGACCGGCTCGGCGAAATCGGGCAGCACCTTCAGCTCTTCGGGGCTGGACTGCCACAGGCCGGACAGGCGCGAGCGGACATTGGCCATGGTCTCGACCTCGGCGCCCCGCATGCGGATCTCGCCGAACAGCACATAGGCCAGGATGCCGACCAGCGGCACCAGCTCGATCACCAGGATCCAGGACAGGCGGACCGTCGGCTCAAGCCGCGGACGCAGCAGCACGCGCACCGAAACGGCCAGCGCGGCTGCGTAATGCATGAACACAAGGGCTTCGGTCCACATGCCGCCATGAAAGCCCGGACAGCGCGGAATTGCAATTCGGCACCGCTTTGCATATCTGAGCCCAGAACGCAGCGCAGGGGGCCGCCGATGAACTGGATCACCAATTATGTCCGTCCGCGCATCAATTCGCTGTTCTCGCGCCGCGAGGTGCCCGAGAACCTGTGGACCAAATGCCCGGAATGCGGGACCATGCTGTTCCACCGCGAATTGTCGGACAACCTGAACGTCTGCACGAATTGCGACCATCACCTGGCGATCAGCCCGCGCGGCCGCTTTGCCGCGCTGTTCGACGGCGGCGTCTTCGTCGAGGTCAAGGTGCCCGAGCCGGTCGCCGACCCGCTGGGCTTCCGCGACCAGAAGAAATACCCCGACCGCATGAAGGCCGCGCAGAAGTCCACCGGCGAGAAAGAGGCGATGCTGGTCGCCGAGGGCGAGATCGGCCGCACCCCCATCGTCGCCGCCGCGCAGGACTTTTCCTTCATGGGCGGCTCGATGGGCATGTATGTCGGCAATGCCATCATCGCCGCCGCCGAACGCGCGGTAAAGCTCAAGCGGCCCCTGGTGCTGTTCTCGGCCGCCGGCGGCGCGCGGATGCAGGAAGGCATCCTGTCGCTGATGCAGATGCCCCGCACCACCGTCGCCGTCGAGATGCTGAAAGAGGCGCGGCTGCCCTATATCGTCGTGCTGACCCATCCGACCACCGGCGGCGTGACCGCCAGCTATGCCATGCTGGGCGACATCCAGATCTCGGAACCGAACGCGCTGATCTGCTTTGCCGGCCCGCGCGTGATCGAGCAGACCATCCGCGAAAAGCTGCCCGAGGGCTTCCAGCGCGCCGAATACCTGCTGGAACACGGCATGCTGGACCGGGTGACGCATCGCAAGAAGCTGCGCGAGGAGCTGATCTCGATCCTGCGCATGCTGGGCGGCCTGCCCGCGCCGGTGGTGGGCGACCTGCCCGCGCCCGGCACCATCGCCGCACCGCGCCACGAAAACGCCGCCGACAACGCCTCCGCCTAGGCCAGACGACATCGCGATGACCTCCTCCGACGCCATTCTCGCGCGGCTCATGCAGCTGCATCCCAAGGTCATCGACCTGTCGCTGGACCGGATACACCGCATCCTTGCCGCCCTGGGCAACCCGGAGCGCAGCATCCCGCCCGCGATCCACATCGCCGGGACCAACGGCAAGGGCTCGACCCAGGCGATGATCCGCGCCGGGCTGGAATCGGCCGGCAAGCGCGTCCATGCCTATACCTCGCCGCATCTGGCGCAGTTCCACGAACGCATCCGGCTGGCCGGGGAGCTGATCTCGGAGGCCGACCTGGCCGCGGCACTCGAGGAATGCGAGGCCGCGAACGCCGGCGCGCCGATCACCTTCTTCGAGATCACCACCGCGGCGGCCTTCCTGGCCTTCTCGCGCACGCCGGCGGATTACACGCTGCTGGAAGTGGGCCTGGGCGGCCGGCTGGATGCGACCAACGTGATCGAGGCGCCGGCCCTGACCATCATCACCCCCATCAGCATCGACCATACGCAATACCTGGGCGAGACGCTGGCCGAGATCGCCGGCGAAAAGGCCGGGATCATGAAGCGCCGCGTGCCCTGCATCGTCGCCCCGCAGGAGACCGTCGCCCGCGAGGTGATCGAGCAGAAGGCCGAGCGGCTGTTCGCGCCGCTGCGCATCGGCCGGCAGGACTGGGACAGCCGGCGCGAGGGCGACAGCTTGGTCTACCAGGACGAACACGGGCTGATGGACCTGCCCCTGCCCGTCCTGCCCGGCCCGCATCAGATCGTGAACGCCGGCACCGCCATCGCCGCGCTGCGCGAACTGGGATTCGGCCGCATCGAGGCTCGCGCCGCCGTGACCGAGGCCGAATGGCCCGCGCGCATGCAGCGCCTGGGCCATGGCCCGCTGGTCGAGGCGGCGGGGGCCTGCGAGCTTTGGCTCGACGGCGGCCACAACCCGGCCGGGGGCGAGGCGGTGGCGGCGACGCTGGCCGCCCTGCCGCGCCGGCCGACGCATCTGGTCTGCGGCATGCTGAACACCAAGGACGTGGCGGGCTACATGCGGCCGCTGGCCGGGGTGGCGCACAGCCTGACCGCCGTGGCGATCCCCGGCGAGCCGAACACCCTGCCGGCCGAGGACACCGCCGCAGCCGCAACCTCGGTGGGGCTTGCGGCCAGCACCGCCCCGGATGCGCTGGCGGCGGTCGGCCGCATCGCCACGGATCACCCCGGCGCGCGCATCCTGATCTGCGGCTCGCTTTATCTCGCCGGGCAGGTGCTGCGCCGGAACGGCTAGACCGGCCGGCGATTCGCACCGGCCCCGGCACGGATTGGCCGCGTCCGGCACCGCCTCGGCGGGAATGCCCGGTCGCGTTGCCGGTGATGATTGCGATAGGCGCGGGGCGACCGCCCCCCATGTCGGATACGACCCCAGCAGAGGCTGGGCATTCCGGAAACCGCCATCGGGACGACCCGCGCGCAGGATGCAACCCCAGGTCACGAAGGCTTCCCACAGGCAGATGCACCGGGCTCTCACAGGGCGGCGGGCCCGCGGGGGGATCGTCCGGCCGCTCGGGCAATGGCCAGGCGACTGGCAGGAAACCTTGGTCAGCGCCCGTCCAGCATCCGCAATTCATGGGTGCGGCCCGCCTTGACATAGGTCAGCCGTCCGTCGCCGATGGAATTGATCGTGCCGCCGTCGATGCGGTCGCCCAGCCGGACCGTCACCACCTTGCCGCTGCGCAGCCGGATCAGCGCGCGGCTGGCCTTGCCGGCGCCGATGATGCCGATGACCGTGGTGCGGCCCATGTCGATGCCGCGCGCCTGGGTCGCGGCCTTGGCCACCGAGGCCGAAGTCGCGCCCTTGGGCAGGGCGTTGGCAGCGATCTCGGGCTCGTTGTCGATCTCGGGCGGCTTGTAGTCCTGGCGTTGGGCGCGGGCGGCCCGTTCCTCGGCTGCGGCCTGGGCGCGGGCGCGGGCCTCGGCCTGGGCGCGGGCCTCGGCCTCGGCCTTGGCGTCGGCGGCGGCGCGGGCGCGGATGCGCGCCTCGGCCTGGGCCTGCAACTGCTCGTCAAGCTTGCGGCGGGCGGCCAGTTCGGCCTCGCTGGGTCCGGGCGCGGCCGCGGGCGCAGCGGCCGGGGCCTCGGCCGTCGGTGCCGCATCGGGGGCCGCGCGCTCGCCGCGCCGGGGCGGCAGGGGCGAGGAAGCCAGCGCCGAAAGCCGCACCCCGCCCGGCGTGGCGGGCGAAGCCGCGACCGCGGCCGAGATGGCGGCCGACGCGCCAGGACGGGCGCGGGGCCGGGCCGAGCCACGCAAAAGCCCGCCCGAATCCTGGGCGGGCGCGGCGGCGCTTTCGACATGGTCGGGCTTGTCTGGTGGCGGCGTGGTCGCCGATCTCACCGCGGCGTCGATGGCCGATGGGCTGGCGGCATCGCTGGCCGAACCGGGCTTGCGCTGCGGCCGCGCCTGCGCCAGCCGCTCGCCGCGGGGCGGGGATTGCTGCACGACCAGCCCATCGCGGCCGAGGTCGCGGATAAGGTCGCGCAGATGCCCCTGTTCGGCCGGGGTCAGGTCGTCGGCAGACAGGCCCGCGCTCGGAACCTCGGGGGTCGAGCCCTCGGGGCGCGACGGCGGCCGGGCCGAGCCGCGCAGCATCGCATTGCCGGTCGCGGCGACGGGCTGGACGGCGGGCTCCTGCGCCGGGGCCGGTGTCGGCGCCGGCGTCGACGTCGGGGCGGCGGCGGCGGGCGGCGCGGCGCGGCTGCGTCCGGGCGGCCGCGCGCTGCCGACGGGCTGGGCACGGGACTGGCTGGCCTCATAGGGCAGCGGGTTCGAGGGCACGCGCGGCGCGGTATCGGCCCGCGGCGCCGAAGTCTGCGGCGTGCTGCGGCGCGGCGCAAGCTGCGGCCGGGCCGAACTGGTCAGACCGGCGGCGACCGGCGCGGGCCGGGGCGGCGCGGCAGCGGGGGCCGAGGTCGCGGCGGGCAGCGTGGCGGCCTGGGCGGCGCTGGCCGTGGCGTCGTCCGGCGCGGGTGCGGCGGGCTCCGGCGCCGCTGCTGGCGCGGCGCTCTGCGCCGCGGGCGGCACCACGGCAGCTGCGACCGCGGCAGCGGCGACCATGACCCGGCGCCGTTCCTCCTCGGTCAGGGCCGAAAGCGGCGCGGCTGCAGGCTCGGCCGCCGCGCGCTGCTCCGGCGCCGGGGCAGACGCGGGCTGGGACGCTGGCTCAGGCGCAGCCTCTGCCGGGGCGGGCTCGGTCGCGGCCGACGGAGAAGCGGTCGGTGCGGGCGTGGGTTCCCGTGCGGGTTCCGGCGCGGGTTCGGCTTCGGCCGCCGGCACCTGCTCGGCCGGGGCGGCTGCGGCAAGCTGCGCTTCCTGCCGGTCCGGCACCAGGAAGGCCCAGATCAGGATCAGCCCGACGACCAGCGCGCCCAGCATGGCGATCAGCCCGGCAAGCCCGCCCCGTTCGCCGGGACGGCGGGGCTGGGCCGGGGCGGCGCCCGCCGGTCGGGGGGCACGGCGGGCATCCGCCGCGCGTTCATGCACGGCGCGGGCCCGCGGGTTCAGCGCGGCGCCTGCCTGCGGCACGGCTTCGGGCCGCGAGCCGGGTCCGGCCTCCGGCGCAGCCGCGTCAGGCTGGTCCGGCTCTGCCGCTTCGAGCGTCTCCGAAGCATCGCTTTCCGCTGGGGCGGCCTCCTCAGGGGTCGAGGCCGGATCAGCCCTCTCAGCTTCCTCAGATTTTTCGATGTTATTTTCGATGAATACCGCAGCTTCCTCGGAAAACCCGACCCTCTCGCCCGGCTCCGCCTGCGGGGCCGGATCGTCGCCGGCCTCCCCGTCAGCCACCGGCTCGGGCACATTTTCCGCCGCATCCTCCGGCGCCTCGGAACCGTCGCCGTCGAGATCCAGCGCGTCCTGGGTTTCGGCCGGCTCTTCCTCGATCAGCAGCGCCGAGGCCGTCACGCCGGCCTGCGCCGGATCGACCTGCGGGCGGCTGCGCGGCGCCGCCTCCAGCACGAAGACCGGCTCGCCCGGATAAAGTCCCGCGGCCGGCGCGGCGCAGTATCCCCGCCCATCGAACCCGTATTGCCGGGCGAAATCGCGGGCCTCGCGCAGGGTCTGGCGGGCCACGGCGGCGACGCGGACGCTGTCGCCCTCGCCCTGCCAGTCAAAGGCCAGATCCTCGATCGCATAGGGGGTCAGCCCGTCCAGCGCGCGGCCCACCGCATGGTCGCGATCCGCACCCGGCGCGACCGTCAGCGTCGTGTAGAGGATCTGGTCGTCGGGAATGATCAGCACGACGGGCAGCACCGCCTCGTCCCCGGTCGCCATGGCGCGCAGCCGCGCCAGCGCGTCGTGAAAGTCGGGCGAGGCGAAATCGACCGAGCCCAGATGCCGCCAAGCCCCCGGCGCGACGCCGTCCTGCCCCTGCGGGCCCCGCTCGCGACGTTCCAGATGCACAGCATCCTCGCTGAAGGAGAGTGCGTATTCGGTGACGGAATCAAGCGACATCGACAGGCTTTGCTTTCGGTTCCGGGCGCCCTGGGCTGTCCCGGACGCATCTTCGTGATTGATGGTTCTGAACTAGCCCAGAACGCGATCCGTGAAAAGCCGAACACCGGATTGTGACGCATCCCGGAACGCATTTGCGGCGTTATGGGGGCTCGTGAAGACAACCGCGCAAGGGCAAAGCACCCGATGCGCCAAGGAGTAAGACCCGATGCCCCGATTCCGACCCCTGCTGGCCGCCACGACGCTGATCGTTCTGGGCGCCGGCCCGCTGCTGGCCCAGACCGCCCCGGCCGACGCGCCGCCGCCGCCCGCGCAGATGGGACATCACATGATGAAACATGCAGCCCCCTTCGCCAAGCTGACCGTGACCGGCACCGGCCATGCCACGATCCAGCCCGACATGGCCACGATCACCCTGGGCGTCAGCACCCGCGCCGCCACCGCGGCCGAGGCGATGACGCAGAACGCCGAGCAGCAGGCCAAGGTCATCGAGACGCTGAAGGCCGAGGGGATCGAGGCGCGCGACATCCAGACCTCGGGGCTGAACCTGTCACCGGTCATGGATTACTCGGACCAGGGCCAGCCGCCGAAGCTGACCGGCTATGGCGCGCAGAACAGCGTGACCGTGCGGGTGCGCGACATCGCCGGGCTGGGCGCGGTGCTGGACAAGCTGGTCGCCTCGGGCGCCAACGAGATCAGCGGCATCGCGTTTTCGCGCGAGGACATGGCCGAGGCCGAGGACCAGGCCCGCAGCGAGGCCGTGGCCGAGGCGCGCCGCCGCGCCGAGGTGATGGCCGAGGCGGCGGGGATGCGGCTTGGCCGGCTGATCTCGCTTTCCGAGGCACCGACGGGCGGCGGGCCGCGCCCGATGATGGCCATGCGCGCCCAGGCGGCCGGCTCGGCCGATACGCCCATCGAGGCGGGCGAGTTGGCCGTCAGCGCCGATGTCACCGCGGTCTTCGCCATGCGCCCGGCCGATGCGCCGCAAGGCGGCGAGCCGCCCGAAGGTGAAATCACACCCGAGGGAGAAATCGCACCCGAGGAGCCCCCGATCGAGGCTCCGGCGAACTGATCCCCCGACGGGCGGCGCAACGATGCGCCGCCCTTTCCGGTTCAGGCCGTGGCAGCCGCCAGCGCCTGGTCCAGGTCGGCGATGATGTCGGCCGCGTCCTCGATCCCGATCGAGAGCCGCACCACGTCCGGCCCGGCGCCGGCCGCGATCTTCTGCTCGTCGGTCAGCTGGCTGTGCGTGGTCGAGGCGGAATGGATCACCAGCGAGCGCGCATCGCCCAGGTTCGCCACATGGCTGAAGAGCTTGAGGTTATCCACCAGCTTCACCGCCGCGTCGTAGCCCCCCTTGATCGCAAAGGTGAACAGCGCCCCCGCCCCCTTGGGATAGACCCGCCGCGCCGTCTCGTTCCAGGGCGACGAGGCAAGGCCGGCATAGGTGACCGAGGTCACGCGCGGATCGTTTTCCAGCCATTCCGCGACCTCGAGCGCGTTCTCGACATGGCGGGCCATGCGCAGGCCCAGGGTCTCGATCCCCATCAGCGTGTAATGCGCGGCCTGCGGGTTCATGGTCATGCCCAGGTCGCGCAGCCCGATGGCGATGCCGTGGAAGGTATAGGCCAGCGCGCCGAAGGTTTCGTGGAACTTCAGCCCGTGATAGGCTGGCTCGGGCTGGGACAGGCTGGGGAACTTGTCCGAGGCCGACCAGTCGAACCGGCCCGAATCGACGATGGCCCCGCCCGTCACCGTGCCGTTGCCGGTCATGTATTTGGTCAGGCTGTGGACCACCAGCGTCGCGCCCAGCTCGATGGGCTTGCACAGCCAGGGCGTGGCCAGGGTGTTGTCGACGATCAGCGGCAGGCCGGCCTGCTCCGCAACCTCGGCCACCGCCGGGATGTCGGTGACATAGCCGCCCGGATTGCTGATCGATTCGCAGAAGATGGCGCGGGTGTCGTCGTCGATGGCGGCGCGCAGCGCGTCCAGGTCGTCCAGGTCCACGAATTTGCACGACCAGCCGAAGCGCTTGATGGTCTGGCTGAACTGGGTGATGGTGCCGCCGTAAAGCCGGGTCGAGGCGATCAGGTTCCGGCCCGGCCCCATCAGCGGGAACAGCGCCATGATCTGCGCGGCATGCCCCGAGGAACAGCAGACCGCGCCGGCCCCGCCCTCCAGCTCGGCCACCCGCGCCTGCAGCGCGGCGACGGTGGGGTTGGTCAGGCGGGAATAGATATAGCCGACCTCTTGCAGGCCAAAGAGCCGCGCGGCATGGGCGGCGTCCTGAAAGACATAGGCCGTGGTCTGATAGATCGGCACCTGCCGCGCCCCGGTCGCCGGGTCGGGCGCGCTGCCTGCATGGATGGCGGTGGTGTCGAAACCCCAATTCTCGGACATGGAAACTCTCCCCTTCTTCGGGCAGAGACTAGGCGCAAGCGGGCGGCGAAGGGAACAGCAAACCCGCCGCGAAACGCCGGAAAAGCCGGCCGTCCCGCTGGGCAGGCCCCTGGGGCGCGTGATTTCCCCCGCCGTTTCGCGAAAGGACCGGCTGCGACGACAAGCCCGCCCTTGCGGGTCCGCGCGCGGCGCATGAAAAAGCCCGCCGATGTCCGGCGGGCCTCGCGCATCGGCCGGGCCGAGGGCTCAGCGGCATTCAAGCTGCACGTTGACCGGGTTCGGCACCAGTTCCAGCATCGCCCCCGAGGAGGCGTCGACGCCCGCGCCGATGATCCCGCCGACCAGCACGTTGCCGGCCATCGCCGCGCCGCCGCCGCCGGCCACGCGGTTGGTCACGCGGACCTGCTGCGGCTTGCAGCGGTCCTTCGTCACCGCGACGTTCAGCTCCGACTTGCGCGGAACCTTGAAGCTGCAGGGGGTATTCTCGCAGGTCTGCCCGTCGCTGAGCCTGACCTGGGCCCCGCCGGGGGTCGAATTGACGACAAGCACGTCCTTCGTCCCGCGGGTGATGGTGGCGCAGCCTGCCAGAGAAAAGGCTGCGCAAAGCGCAAAAACACGTCCGATCATGGGAAACCTCTCAACAAAGTGAGAAGGCTTTATTGTCTATTTTGTATGATCACAAGGCTTTCCTCGATAGCCGAGCGTTTCGACAGTATTTCATGGAAACCTGCCATCCCCCCGTACTTCCTGTGATGAAAGAAGGTATCCGGCCGATGAAAACGTCCGAAAAACGCAGAAATACGCCAGGAGATAAGGCGATCCCCGACAGAGAAAGCGGCATTATTGTCCATTTTGCGTAAGTATACATCACGGCAGATGGCTGGCCTTCTACCCCGGCTGGCGCCGCTTGGCGGACCAGGGCGGCCTTGAGCCAAGGCCAAGCGGTGACGCGCCAGCCGCAACCATGAATCGCCACGATGCCGCGACGGTTTCTTCCAGATTTTCAGGGGATGAAAATGGTGCGGTCGAGAAGACTCGAACTTCCACTCCGGTTAAGGAACAGCGACCTCAACGCTGCGCGTCTACCAATTCCGCCACGACCGCACTTTCGTAGGCTCGCGTCTCATAGACGCTTGCGCGGCGGATGAAAAGGGCATTTTTTTCACCCGCCGCGCGAATTTTTTTCACTCGGCCGCGACCGCCGCCTGCGGGGTGTAGTTCAGGATCGGCGCCAGCCAGCGCTCGACCTCGCGCACCGCCATCCCCTTGCGGTCGGCATAGTCCAGGACCTGGTCATGCTCGACCTTGGCGACGCCGAAGTAATAAGCCTCGGGATGGCCGATATAGAGGCCCGAGACCGAGGCGCCGGGCCACATCGCCATCGACTCGGTCAGCTCGACCCCGGTCGCCGCAGTCGCGTCCAGCAGCCTGAACAGCGTGACCTTTTCCGTGTGGTCGGGCTGGGCAGGATAGCCGGGCGCCGGGCGGATGCCCTTGTAGGGCTCGGCGATCAGTTCCTCGGGGGCGAAGCTTTCGTCGGAATAGCCCCAGTATTGCCGGCGCACCCGCTCGTGCATCATCTCGGCCAGCGCCTCGGCGAAACGGTCGGCCAGGGCCTGCACCAGGATGGCCGAGAAATCGTCATGCGCGGCCTTGAAGCGCTCGGCGATCTGCTGCTCTTCGCCGCCCGCCGTCACCACGAAACCGCCGACATAGTCGCGATGCCCCTCGGGGGCGACGAAATCGGCCAGCGCCACATTCGGGCGGCCGTCGCGCTTGCTGACCTGCTGGCGCAGCGTGTGCAGCGTCGCGAGTTCCGCCGCCCGGTCCTCGCCGGTGAAAAGCCGGATGTCGTCGCCAACCCGGTTCGCCGGCCAGAAGCCGACGACCGCCCGCGGCCGGAACCATTGCTCGTCGATGATCCGCTTCAGCATGGCCTGCGCATCGGCGAAAAGCTGGCGCGCCACCTCGCCCTGCTTTGCGTCGTCCAGGATGCGCGGATAGACGCCCTTCAGCTCCCAGGTCTGGAAGAACGGGGTCCAGTCGATATAGCGCGCGATCTCGGCAAGGTCGAAATCCTCGATCACGCGCGGGCCCAGGAACTCGGGCGCCTTGGCCTCGAACCCCGACCAGTCGACCCGCAGCGCATTGTCGCGGGCCGAGGCCAGCGGCAGGCGCTTCTTTTCCGCCTCGGCGCGGGCGTGCTTGTTGGCCACGTCCATGTATTCGGCGCGGATAGTCTCGACATAGGCGTTCTTCTGGCCCGAGAGCAGGCTGCCCACCACCCCCACCGCGCGGCTGGCATCGGTGACATAGACCGCCTGCCCCTTCGCATAGCGCGGATGGATCTTGACCGCCGTATGCACGCGGCTCGTGGTCGCCCCGCCGATCAGCAGCGGAATGTCGAAACCCTCGCGCTCCATCTCGCTCGCGACATGCACCATCTCGTCCAGGGACGGGGTGATGAGGCCGGACAGGCCGATGATGTCCACCTTCTCGGCCTTGGCGGTTTCCAGGATCTTGGTCGCGGGCACCATCACGCCCAGGTCGATGATCTCGTAATTGTTGCAGGCCAGCACGACGCCGACGATGTTCTTGCCGATGTCGTGGACATCGCCCTTGACCGTCGCCATCAGCACCTTGCCGGCGCTGGAGGAACCGCCCGCGCCGCCCGCCGCGGCCTTCTCGGCCTCCATGTAGGGCAGCAGATGCGCCACCGCCTGCTTCATCACCCGGGCCGATTTCACCACCTGCGGCAGGAACATCTTGCCGGCGCCGAACAGGTCGCCGACGACGTTCATCCCCGCCATCAGCGGGCCTTCGATCACATGCAGCGGGCGTTCGGCATTCAGTCGCGCCTGCTCGGTGTCCTCGTCGATATATTCGGTGATGCCGTTGACCAGGGCGTGTTCCAACCGCTTCTCGACCGGCCATGTGCGCCAGGTCAGATCCTTTTCGCGCGCCTTGGCCCCGCCTTCGCCGCGGAACCGCTCGGCGATCTCCAGCATGTTCTCGGTCGCCGTGCCGCCGGCTTTCGGCTTGCGGTTCAGCACCACGTCCTCGCAGGCCTCGCGCAGGCCCTCGTCGATCTGGTCATAGACCGCAAGCTGGCCCGCGTTGACGATGCCCATGTCCATCCCCGCCTGGATGGCGTGATACAGGAACACGGCATGCATCGCCTCGCGCACCGGCTCGTTGCCGCGGAAGCTGAAGGAAAGGTTCGAGACCCCGCCCGAGACATGCACATGCGGCAGGGCCTGGGTGATGCGCCGGGTCGCGCCGATGAAATCGACGCCGTAATTGTCATGCTCCTCGATCCCGGTCGCCACGGCAAAGATGTTCGGGTCGAAGATGATGTCCTGGGGCGGAAAGCCGACCTTGTTGACCAACAGGTCATAGGCGCGCGAGCAGATCTCGACCTTGCGGTTCTCGGTATCGGCCTGGCCGGTCTCGTCAAAGGCCATCACCACCACGGCCGCGCCATAGCGGCGGCAAAGCCGGGCCTGGGTCAGGAAGCTCTCCTCGCCCTCTTTCAGCGAGATCGAGTTCACGATCGCCTTGCCCTGGACGCATTTCAGCCCGGCCTCGATCACCTCCCATTTGGAGCTGTCGATCATCACCGGCACGCGGGCGATGTCGGGCTCGGCGGCGATCAGGTTCAGGTAGTCGATCATCGCCTGCTTCGAATCGATCAGCCCTTCGTCCATGTTGACGTCGATGATCTGGGCGCCGTTTTCCACCTGGTCGCGGGCCACGTCCAGCGCGGCGGCATAGTCGCCATTGGTGATGAGCTTGCGGAACCGGGCCGAGCCGGTGACGTTCGTCCGCTCGCCCACGTTCATGAAGGGGATGTCGTCGGTCTTGACGAAGGGCTCTAGCCCCGACAGGCGCAGGCGCGGCTCGATCTCGGGGATCTCGCGCGGCGGCAGCTCGGCCACGGCGCGGGCGATGGCGGCGATATGCTCGGGCGTCGAGCCGCAGCAGCCGCCCACCACGTTCACCAGCCCCTCGCGGGCGAACTCGGCGACCTGCGCCGCCATCTCCTCGGGCGATTCGTCATACTGGCCCATCTCGTTGGGCAGGCCGGCATTGGGATAGGCGCAGATCAGCGTGTCGGCGACGGCGGAAAGCTCGGCCAGGTGCGGGCGCATGGCGGCGGCGCCAAGCGCGCAGTTCAGGCCCACGGTGATCGGCGCGGCATGGGACATGGAATGCCAGAAGGCGGTCGGCGTCTGGCCCGACAGCGTGCGGCCGGAAAGGTCGGTGATGGTGCCCGAGATCATCACCGGCAGGCGCTGGCCCTTTTCCTCGAACACCTCCTCGCAGGCGAAGATCGCGGCCTTGGCGTTCAGCGTGTCGAAGATGGTCTCGATCAGGATCAGGTCGGCGCCGCCGTCGATCAGCCCGCGGATCTGCTCGGCATAGGCGATGCGCAGCTCGTCGAAGGTGACGGCGCGATAGCCGGGATTGTTCACGTCCGGGCTGATCGAGGCGGTGCGGTTGGTCGGCCCCAGCGCGCCGGCGACCCAGCGCACCCGCCCGTCCTCGGCCGTGGCGCGGTCGAGCGCCTGCCGCGCGATGCGGGCGCCGTGCAGGTTCAGGTCATAGACCGCCGCCTGCATGCCATAGTCTGCCTGCGCGATGGTGGTCGAGGAAAAGGTGTTGGTCTCGACGATATCCGCGCCCGCCTTGGCATAGCGATAGTGGATCTCCTCGATCGCCTTGGGCTGGGTCAGGTTCAGCAGGTCGTTGTTGCCCTGCTGCGGATGCTCGCCCGGCGCCGGCGGATGGCAGCCGCAGGCGCAGCCCGCGCCATGGCCGGCGAAATCCGCCTCCTTCAGGCCAAGCTGCTGGATCTGCGTCCCCATCGCGCCGTCGAGGATCAGGATGCGTTCGCGCGCAGCCGCACGCAGGGCGTCGAAGACGGGGGAAAGGGGCAAGGTCATGGTCCAGGGTCCGCGCGTTTCATCAAATGTGCTGTATAGCCGCAGACAGGCATTTAGTGAAATTCAACATCCGCACAATGATCTTGCATCGGATTCATGATCCGGCCCCGCGGATTCGTCATCTGCCTCGCTTCTTCGTTGCGGAAATACCCTCGGGGGCGTGGGGGCAGACAGCCCCCACCGCGAACCGATCCGCCGGAACCGCCCCCGCCCCCTTGCGACGGCCCGCGGGCGGGAATATCTCACCGCCCATGACCGAATGGATCACCGCCCCCGGCCTCACCGATTATCTGGAAGCCGTCGCCTTCATGGAGGCGCGCGCCGCCGCCGTCGCCGAGGGCCGGGCGGACGAGCTGGTCTGGCTGGTCGAGCACCCGCCACTCTACACCGCCGGCACCTCGGCGCGCGCGGCCGACCTGCTCGAGGCGCGCTTTCCGGTGCATGCCGTCGGCCGCGGCGGGCAATACACCTATCACGGGCCGGGCCAGCGCCTGGTCTATGTCATGCTGGACCTGAACCGCCGCGGCCGCGACGTGCGCGCCTTCGTCAAGGCCCTGGAATCCTGGGTCATCGACGCGCTGGCCGAGTTCAACCTCAAGGGCGAGATCCGCGACGGCCGCGTCGGCGTCTGGATCGCGCGCCCCGACAAGGCGTCCCTGCCCGACGGCTCGATGCGCGAGGACAAGATCGCCGCCATCGGCGTCAAGCTGCGCCGCTGGGTCAGCTTCCACGGCATTTCGATCAACGTCGAGCCGGACCTGGGCCATTACGCCGGCATCGTGCCCTGCGGCATCCAGGGCCATGGCGTGACCAGCCTGGTGGACATGGGCCTGCCCGTCGGCATGGGCGATCTGGACCTGGCGCTGCGCCGCAGCTTCGCGCGCAATTTCCCCCCGCTCGGCGGCTGATTTTCGCCCTGCGACATATTCACCCTTCACCGTCCTGCGACCTTTTTCCGGTGTTCGGACGGCTTGACGCATGATAGCCCTGTCAAGGCGGGAGGCGGAGAGGTCCGCTCCCCCGGAAAAAGCGATTACCCAAGAGGAAACGCGATGAAGATCAGCATCTATGCCACTCTCGCCGCCCTGTCCCTCGCCCTGCCCGCCGTGGCCCAGGAAGGCGACGCCGCCAAAGGCGAGAAGGAATTCAACAAGTGCAAGGCCTGCCACATGGTCCAGGCACCGGACGGCACCGACATCGTCAAGGGCGGCAAGACCGGGCCGAACCTCTACGGCGTCGTCGGCCGCAAGATCGCCTCGGTCGAAGGCTTCAAATACGGCGACGGCATCCTTGAAGTGGCGGAAAAGAACCCCGACATGGTCTGGTCCGAGGCCGACCTGATCGAATACGTCACCGATCCCAAGCCCTGGCTGGTCGAGAAGACCGGCGATTCGGCCGCCAAGACCAAGATGACCTTCAAGCTCGGCAAGAACCAGGCCGACGTGGTCGCCTTCCTGGCCCAGCACTCGCCCGATGCGGGTGCCGAGGCGGCCCCCGCCGAAGGCGCCGCGAACTGACCGGCGACCCCCGGAACGGCGCGCCCCTGCCTGCGGCAAAACCGCGCAGGGGCGCGACTTTTAGTCCCTTCTTCGCATTGCGAGGGGTAGGAATGTGGGCTAGAAACTTAGCGAGTCCGCTGGCCCTTGGGCCGGCCAGCCGCATGTCTAGGGAGTCCACGCATGGCAGACGCAGCCGTTCACGGCCACGGTGACCATCATGACACCCGCGGGTTCTTCACCCGCTGGTTCATGTCAACAAACCACAAGGATATCGGTATCCTTTACCTGTTCACGGCCGGCATCGTCGGTCTGATCTCGGTCTGCTTCACCGTCTATATGCGGATGGAATTGCAGCATCCCGGCGTGCAATACATGTGCGTCGAGGGCGCGCGCCTCATCGCCGACGCCTCGGCGGAATGCACGCCGAACGGGCATCTTTGGAACGTCATGATCACCTATCACGGGGTGCTGATGATGTTCTTCGTGGTCATCCCGGCCCTGTTTGGCGGTTTCGGCAACTATTTCATGCCGCTGCATCTCGGCGCCCCGGACATGGCCTTCCCGCGGCTGAACAACCTCAGCTACTGGATGTATGTCTGCGGCGTGGCCCTGGGCGTGGCCTCGCTGCTGGCGCCGGGCGGCAACGACCAGATGGGCTCGGGCGTGGGCTGGGTGCTCTATCCGCCGCTCTCGACCACCGAGGCCGGCTATTCCATGGACCTGGCGATCTTTGCCGTCCACGTCTCGGGCGCCAGCTCGATCCTGGGCGCGATCAACATCATCACCACCTTCCTGAACATGCGTGCGCCGGGGATGACGCTGTTCAAGGTGCCGCTGTTCGCCTGGTCGGTCTTCATCACCGCCTGGCTGATCCTGCTGTCGCTGCCGGTGCTGGCGGGCGCCATCACCATGCTACTGATGGACCGCAACTTCGGCACCCAGTTCTTCGACCCGGCCGGCGGCGGCGACCCGGTGCTTTACCAGCATATCCTGTGGTTCTTCGGCCACCCCGAGGTCTATATCATCATCCTGCCCGGCTTCGGCATCATCAGCCACGTCATCTCGACCTTCGCGCGCAAGCCGATCTTCGGCTACCTGCCGATGGTTCTGGCCATGGCGGCAATCGGCATCCTGGGCTTCGTCGTCTGGGCGCACCACATGTATACCGCCGGCATGTCCTTGACCCAGCAGGCTTATTTCATGCTGGCCACCATGACCATCGCCGTGCCCACCGGCATCAAGGTCTTTTCCTGGATCGCCACCATGTGGGGCGGCTCGATCGAGTTCAAGACGCCGATGCTCTGGGCCTTCGGCTTCCTGTTCCTGTTCACCGTCGGCGGCGTGACCGGCGTGGTGCTGAGCCAGGCGCCGCTGGACCGGGTCTATCACGACACCTATTACGTCGTCGCCCACTTCCACTATGTGATGTCGCTGGGCGCGGTCTTCGCCATCTTTGCCGGGGTCTATTACTGGATCGGCAAGATGTCGGGCCGGCAATACCCGGAATGGGCCGGCAAGCTGCATTTCTGGATGATGTTCATCGGCTCGAACCTGATCTTCTTCCCGCAGCACTTCCTGGGCCGCCAGGGCATGCCGCGCCGCTACATCGACTATCCGGTCGAGTTCGCCTACTGGAACAACATCTCCTCGATCGGCGCCTATATCTCCTTCGCCTCCTTCCTGTTCTTTATCGGCATCGTGTTCTACACGCTCTTCGCCGGCAAGCGCGTGAACGTGCCGAACTACTGGAACGAACACGCCGACACGCTGGAATGGACCCTGCCCTCGCCGCCGCCGGAGCATACCTTCGAGACCCTGCCCAAGCGCGAGGACTGGGATCGCGCCCAGGCGCATTGATCCCGCGCATTGAACGATGCCCTACGCATGGCATGACGCGGCCCCGGAGCAATCCGGGGCCGTCTGCTTTCGGCTCGAGATCTGGCCGCACCGCTCGCTGTCCCGGCGGGGCTTCGTCTGGGTCATCTCGCTGACCGCCGCGGGACTGGCGCTGCCCCTGCTGGCGGTGGTCGGATCGAAGGTGCTTTGGGGGCTCCTGCCCTTTGCCGCCCTGGCGGTCTGGGGGCTATGGCAGGGCATCGCGCGCAGCTATGGCGCGGCGCATGAGGTGATGCTGGTCGGACGCGACCGCCTCATCCTGACCCGCAGCGATCCCGGACGGCCGGACCGCATCTGGCAGACCAACCCCTATTGGGTGCGCACCGCCCTGCGCCAGAACGGCCCGGTCGAGGATTACCTGGTGCTGACCGATGGCCAGCGCGAGGTCGAGCTGGGCGCCTTCCTTTCGCCCGAGGAGCGGGTGGCGCTGCGGGATGATCTGGAGCGGCGGCTGGCCGAGCTGCGCTAGATGGGCCGGCCTGGCCGTCGCAGGCCATGGCTGTGGCACAGGTCAGCCGTCGACACGAATCGCCTTGTTTTCCGGGCCATAGGAGCGGTCCCCGATCACGACCGCCTTCCACAGCGCGCGGCATGCGCAGCTTCAGCCTCGTGCCCGGCTGGGCCAGGTCCGGGCGAACATAGCCCAGGCCGAGGGACTTGCCAAAGGCCCGCGACCCGCCGCCCGACCCTTTCGCCAGCCGCATAAGGCGCCTGGCGCCCCCAGCGTTAGGCGTCAGGCGGCCGCTCAGCCGGATCACCTCTTTGCGGCGGATAGCCCCTGCCAGCATCACCCGCTCAGTTGAACGCCTTCTCCAGATCGGCGAAGCGGTCCAGCCCGGAGCGGCACCGCATCGCGGCCGAGGCGCGACAGCCCCTTTCCTGCCGCGGCCAGTTCTGTACCCGCCGCCGACCCACTTCAGCCCATGCCTTTCGCGACCCGCCGCTCCCGGAGACGGCCGCCGAACGCGGCTCGATCCCAGTTCGCCCATACAGGCAACGCAGATGGCGCGGACGGGGCACATGCCCGGCGCAATATTGCGCATCGGCCGTCAACACGTCGCGCTCGACCAGCAGCGTCACCCCACGCGGGCCAGGTGCAGCGCGATGCTGCAGCCCACGGCACCGCCTCCGACCCCAAGGCCAGCACGGCGGTTTTCACGGCGAGCCCCTGCCCCGGCTTCCCCGCCGATCAAATGCCGGAACGACGCGCGGCACTGCCGTTCCCCCCGACACGATCCTGGCAAAGAAACGACATGAGACATCCGGGCCGTCAGGCCAAACGCCCCGGAAAACCGGGGCGCCAGGGTCACAGCATCGAGGGCACCACCAGGTCCGGTGGCCGGTGGCCATCGGCGAAGGTCTTGATATTGATGATGACTTTTTCACCCATCTCGACCCGCCCCTCGATCGTGGCCGAGCCCATATGCGGCAGCAGCACGACATTGGGCAATTCGCGCAGGCGGGGGTTGATCTCGTGCCCATGCTCGAAGACGTCAAGGCCGGCACCGGCGATCTCGCCCGCGCGCAGCATCCGGGTCAAGGCATTCTCGTCGATCACCTCGCCGCGCGAGGTGTTGATGATCACGGCCGAGGGCTTCATCAGCTTCAGCCGCCGCGCGTTCAGCAGGTGGAAGGTCGAGGGGGTATGCGGCGCGTTCACCGAGACGATGTCCATGCGCGCCAGCATCTGGTCCAGGCTTTCCCAATAGGTCGCCTGCAACTCGGCCTCGATCTCGGGGCGCAGGCGGCGGCGGTTGTGGTAATGCACCTGCATGCCGAAGACATTCGCCCGCCGCGCCACCGCCTGGCCGATGCGGCCCATGCCCAGGATGCCAAGGCGCCGCCCGCCCAGCCGCCCGCCCAGATGCGCGGTCGGCGACCAGCCGTGCCAGCGGCCGGCCTGCATCTCGGCCATGCCCTCGGGCAGGCGGCGGGTGACGCCCAGGATCAGCGCCATGACCACGTCCGCGGTGTCCTCGGTCACCACGCCCGGCGTGTTGCTGACCAGGATGCCGCGCTGGCGGGCGGAATGCACGTCGACATGGTCCACGCCCGCGCCGTAATTGGCGATCAGCTTCAGCTTGTCGCCGGCCTGGGCCAGCATGGCCGCGTCGATCTGATCGGTGATCGTCGGCACCAGCACGTCCGAGACGCGCATGGCGGCCACCAGTTCCTCGCGACTCATCCGGTGGTCGTCGGCATTCAGCGAAACGTCGAAAAGCTCGGACATCCGGGTCTCGACCGCCTCGGGCAGCCGCCGGGTCACGGTAACTTTAAGGCGCGAGCGGGTCGGATCGGTCGCATGAACGGCGGGCATGGTCGCTCCTCTCTTCCAAAGCCGGGCGGCTTTTGGCAAAGTGCCCGCGATGCGGGGCAGGCACAAGACCCCGAAAAAGCAGGACGGGCAGATGAAGCAAGGACAGGTCTGGCTTGGCGCCGCGATACTGGCGACGGTGGCGTGCTTGGGATCGGCGGCGCTGGCGCAAGCCACCGATCCGGGCGAGACGCTGGACGCCAAGCAGATCCCCGGCCTGTCCGCCGATGCGACGATCAGCCGCCACCAGGACGGCCGGCGCGACCCGAATCGCGGCTCTGTCACCAACCTGCCGCTGCCGCGCTATGTCAGCCTGAAGGGGGGCGAGGGCAACGCCCGGCGCGGCCCCAGCCTGTCGCATCGCATCGACTGGGTGTTCCGCCATGCCGGCATGCCCTTGCGCGTGGTGGCCGAGTTCGGCCATTGGCGCCGGGTCGAGGACCAGGACGGCGCCGGCGGCTGGGTGCATTATTCGCTGCTGTCGGGCGTGCGCACCGCCATCGTGACCAAGGACATGCTGGACCTGCTGGCCCGCCCCGAGCCGCGCGCCGAGGTGGTGGCGCGGGCCGAGGCCGGCGCCATCGTCCGGCTGCACGAATGCAGCATCGACTGGTGCCGGGTCTCGGGCGGCGGGGAAAAGGGCTGGGTGCCCAAGACGACGATCTGGGGCGTCGACCCGGACGAGATCCGCGACTGAGACCCGCGCCGGCGGGTCAGCCGGCCTTGCGGATCACCACATGGCCCAGCGAGACGCGCATCCAGGCAAAGCGCGAGGCGCGCGGCGTGCCGGCACCGAAATCGGGATGGGTCATGTCCTCGGCCCCGCATTCGTCGATCAGTTCCTTGACGAAGCCGACCATGCCGCGGTCATGGCCGTGAAACCGCCGCCGCACCAGGTTCCAGCGCATCCAGCCGGTCAGCTTGCCCAGCGGGGAAACCGCCTGCGCCAGCCCCGAACGATGCAGCCTGTCGAGCAGCCTTTCACGGGGAGAAAGCCGGGGCGGCCGGGGGTGATAGGATTTTCCGTCGGGATATTGCCGCCAGTATCCGGTGCCCCAATCCTCGATGAAGTAATATCCGCCCGGCTTGAGATGGTTTTCGAAAAGATGCCAGAAACTGATGCGGGACAATTGCCCCACATGCGAGGCATCGTCGATGATGACATCGAAACCCCGCGGCGCCCGTTCCGCCGCCATCCGGTCCAGAACCGCCCTGTCCTGCTGTTCGCCGACATAGCAGCGCACCCGGCCGCTTTCGAAACGTGCCTCGCAGGGCTTGATGTCCAGCCCGGTGATCTTGGCATTCGGCAGCCAGGATTCCCAGTGTCTTAGCGAATCGCCGCGCGCTATTCCCAATTCCAGCAATCGCAGCGGCTGCATGCGAAGAGGGCCGATATATTTCTCGTAATTGACGAAATAATGTCGAAGCCCCATCTTGTCGATCGGCACTTCATCGACGCTTTTCATCGAGGCCGCATTGGAAACCCGCATGCCTTCCTCCCGGACAGATCACCGCCTACTTTCTAAAAACTGCCTGGAAAGGATAGGCCGGGGCTGCCGGGCCATCAAGGAATTGGCACCCCGCCTGCCGGAATAGACGGGTTGATATCAACCTGGCAGCGACCAGCCCTCAGGTCATATTTCCTGTGGTTGTGCAATCCGCCATGGAAGCCGCCGGACCGCGACGAAGCGACGGATTCGCGCAAGCCCTTGCCCAGCGAATCGCGCCTATGCGAAAGCGGCGGTCAGCGGGCCTCGGGCAGAAGCCCACGCCCCTTCAGCAGCGCCTCGACGCCGGGGGTCCGGCCGCGGAATTTCAGCCACAGCTCGTCGGCCGGCTGGGAATCGCCCTTGGAGAGGATCCATTCCTCCAGCCGCCGCGCGGTTTCCGCGTCGAAGGGATCGCCCTTTTCCAGGAAGGCCGCGAAAGCGTCGGCATCCATCACCTCTGACCACATGTAGCTGTAATAGCCCGAAGAATAGCCGTCGCCGGAAAACACATGCGCGAAATGCGGCGTGGCATGGCGCATGGGGATCGCGGCGGGCGCGCCCAGCTCCGCCAGCACCTCGGCCTGCCGCGCCATCGGATCGGCGGGCGGCGCGCCGCGATGAAAGGCCAGGTCAACCAGCGCGCTTTCCAGGTATTCGGTGGTGGCAAAGCCCCGGTCGGCATTGCCGGCCGCCAGCATGCGGTCGCGCAGCGCGGCGGGCAGCGGCGCCCCGGTCTCGGCATGGCGGGCGTGGCGGTCCAGCACCTCGGGCCGTTCCAGCCAATGCTCGAAAAGCTGGCTGGGCAATTCGACGAAATCCCGCGCCACCGAGGTGCCCGAGATCGAGGGCCAGGACACGTCCGACAGGATGTGATGCAGCGCATGGCCGAATTCGTGGAACAGCGTATGCGCATCGTCCCAGGACAGATAGGCCGGCGCGCCCGCGGCCTCGGGCGGGGTGAAGTTGCAGACATTGGTGACGATCGGCCGCTGTCCCTCGCCGATCTTGTGCTGCTGTTGCAGCGACGAACACCAGGCCCCCGACCGCTTGCCGGGCCGGGCGAAGTAATCGCCGACGAAGACCGCCATGCGCCGGCCGTCCCGCGTCACCTCCCAGGCACGGGCATCGGGCGACCAGAGCGGCGCGTCGAATGCCCGCATCTCGATGCCGAACAGGCGCTGCGCGGTGTCGAAGACCGCGCCCAGCATCGCCTCCAGCGTCAGGTAGGGCTTGACCTCGGCCTCGTCGAGATCGTGTTCGGCCTTGCGCCGGCGCTCGGCATAGAAGCGCCAGTCCCAGGGCTCCAGCGCGCCGTTCACGCCGTCCTCGCGCAGCATGGTGGTCAGGCGCTTGGCATCGGCCTCGGCCCGCGTCTTGGCGGCCGCCCAGACCTGGGTCAGCAGCGCCTCGACATTCTCGGCGCTGCGGGCCATCTCGGGCTCCAGCTTGTAGCTGGCGAAATCCTCGTAGCCCAGAAGCCGGGCGCGCTCGTGCCGCAATTGCAGGATCTCGGCGGCGATGGGGCGGTTGTCGGTCGCAGCCCCGACGGCCCCTGCGCCCGAGCCGCGCGCGCCCCAGGCCCGCCAGGCCGCCTCGCGCAGGGCGCGATCTTCGGCATATTCCAGGAAGGGCACGATCAGCGAGCGGTTCAGCGTCACCACCTGCCCCGGCATCCCGCGTTCGCGCGCCGCCGCCCGCATGGCGCGGACCAGCCAGTCGGGCAGGCCGGCCAGCTGGTCGTCGGCCACGGCCATGGCAAAGTCGCGCTCATCCGCCAGCACGTTCTGGGCGAAATCGGTCGACAGCACCGCCAGCAGCTCGCGGATTGCCGCCATGCGCTCGCGCGCCGCGCCGGTCAGGCCGGCACCCGCCCGGCGCAGCCCGCGCAGGGTCAGCTCGGTCAGGCGGCGGTCCTCGGGCGCAAGCTCGTCGGCGTCCTGCATCACCGCCTCGACCCGGTCGAACAGCCGCGGGTCCATGCTGACCTTGCTGCCATGCGCGGCCAGGCGCGGGGCGATGCGGCGCTGCAGATCCTCGCGCGCCGGGTTGGAATCGACGCCGGCCAGAGTGAAGAAGATGGCACAGAGCCGGTTCAGCGGCTCCTCGGCCGTCTCGAGCGCGGCGACGGTGTTGGCAAAGCTCGGCGGAGCGGGATTGGCGGCGATGGTCTCGACCGCCTCCTCGGCCATGTTCAGGCAGGCGTCGAAGGCCGGGTCGAAATCCTCGTCGCGGATCAGGTCGAAACGCGGCAGGCCCAGCGGGCCGGTCCAATGCGTCAGTTCGGGGTTCATGCGAGCCTCCTTTTCCGGCCGGGAGTGTTTCAGCCTGCGCGGAAATGTCCAGAGCCGCAGGCGGGACAATCGGCGCGTCGCGCGATTTTCATCAGCCGGTTTTCGCCATAAAGCCCGTCGAAGATCAGCATCCGGCCGCGCAGGGGCTCGCCGGCCCGCGCGATCAGCTTGATCGCCTCCAGCGCCATCAGGCTGCCGACGACGCCGGGCAAGGGGCCGACGACGCCCGCCTCGGCGCAGGCGGGCGCAAGGCCGGCGGCCGGGGCATCGGGAAAGATGCAGGCCATGCAGGGCGCGCCGTGGCGCGGATCCCAGATCGTCACCTGCCCTTCCCATTGCGCGATGGCGCCGGCGACCAAGGGCACGCCGGCGGCGATGCAGGCCGCGTTCACCGCGCGGCGGGCGGCGAAGCTGTCGGTGCCGTCCAGCACCAGGTCATGTTCGGCAACCAGCGCGGCATCCTCGGCCCCGATGCGGCGGTTCAGCGCCGTAACCGCGACATGCGGGTTCAGCGCCAGCATGGCATCGCGCGCGGCCTCGGCCTTGGGGCGGCCGTCGTCGGCGCTGCGAAAGATCACCTGGCGCTGCAGGTTCGACAGCCCGACCCGGTCGTCGTCGGCAACGGTGATCCGGCCCACGCCGGCGGCGGCAAGGTAAAGGCAGACCGGCGCGCCCAGCCCGCCTGCGCCCACGACCAGCACGCGGGCGCGCCGCAGCGCCGCCTGCCCCGGCCCGCCCAGCTCGCGCAGCACGATATGGCGGGCATAGCGATCCAGTTCCGGGTCCGAAAGCGGGCCGGCCGGCGCGGGCGCGGGCGGGTCAGGCAAGGGGATGGCGCGGCGATGCAGCTGCCGCAGCAGCAGGCGATAGCCCAGCCCCAGCGCCACCACGCCGCCGGCCAGCCCCCAGACCCGAGGATCGCCGCCGACCAGTCGCGCCAGGGCGCTGCCGGGCGCCAGCACCAGCGCGGCGATGGCGGCCAGCCACAGGGCCGCGACCCCCGCCCAGCCGCGCCATTCCGGCCAGCCAAGCAGGCGCGCCGCGACCAGCACGGCAAGCATGAGAAGAAGGATCAGCACGGGCTCAGCCCCGCCCGGTCGAGCCGAAGCCGCCTTCGCCGCGCGCGGTCTGCTCCAGCGCCTCGGCCATGACATAGGCGGCGCGGGTCACGGGGGCGATCACCGCCTGGGCGATGCGCTCGCCATGCTGGATCGCATAGGGCTGCGGGCCCAGGTTGATCATGATGACCCCCAGCGGCCCGCGATAGTCGCTGTCGATGGTGCCGGGCGTGTTGGGCAGCGTCACCCCATGCTTCAGCGCCAGGCTGGAGCGAGGGCGGATCTGCATCTCGTAGCCCTCGGGGATCTGCACGCGCAGCCCGGTAGGCACCAGGCGGATCTGGCCGGGTTCAAGCAGCAGCTCGGCCCCGCCCAGGTCGGCCCGCAGGTCGGCGCCGGCCGAGCCCTGGGTCTGGTATTCGGGCAGGGGCAGCGCCGGGTCGGCACCCGGTTCGCGCAGAACCAGAATCGTCACCTCGGCCGCCATCCCCAAAGCCCCTTATTTCGGCGAGATCATCATGACCATCTGGCGCCCTTCCAGCTTGGGCATGGATTCGACCTTGCCCGCCTCGCCGACATCGGCGGCGACGCGGTTCAGAAGCTCGACCCCAAGCTGCTGGTGCGCCATCTCGCGGCCGCGGAAGCGCAGGGTGATCTTGACCTTGTCGCCCTCGGCCAGGAACTTCATGACCGAGCGCATCTTGACGTCGTAATCATGGGTATCGGTTCCAGGACGGAACTTGATCTCCTTGATTTCGATGATCTTTTGCTTCTTGCGGGCCTCGGCCTCGCGCTTTTGCTGTTCATACTTGAACTTGCCCAGGTCCATGATCTTGCAGACCGGGGGCGTGGCATTCGGCGAGATCTCGACAAGATCCAGCCCGGCTTCCTGTGCAAGCTCCAGACCGCGGGCGGGTGTCACGACGCCGACATTCTCGCCTTCGGGACCGATCAGGCGGATTTCGGCGACTCGGATGCGCTCGTTGACGCGGGGGCCGGTGTCACGGGTGGGCGGAGCGTTATGCGGTCTGCGGGCTATGGCTGTCTTCCTTGTGTTGCCAGGGGTTCCGGGCGGTTAAATAGTCCTGCGCAGGCAGATTTTCAACCGGATTCGATGGCTCGGCCCCAGGTTCCGCCGCCGTTTTGCACGGTTTTGCGGGGCCGCTTCCCCCCCTTGGCGCGGCATGGCATAGAAGGGGGCGACCCGCCGCAGCCCTGACGGAGAGACCGATGAAGAAATTCCTGGCCGTGATCGTGATTCTTGCCCTTGCGCTTGGCGGATTGTGGCTGTGGAGCGGCGGCGATCCGATGGGCCGGCTGGCCGGCGACGCGCCGCCCCCGCCGGCCCAGGCACCGGCCGAGCCCCCGCCCCCGGCGCAGCAGGGCGCCAATGCCGCAGCCGACGCCGCGGCCGATGCGGCGGCCATCGCGGCGGATGCCGCGGCCGAAGCCTCGGCCTCGGCCGGGCAGGCGGCGGTCGGCGGCAGCGCCCGCCGCGCCGACCAGGCCGAGGCGGCGGCCGAGGCCGCCATCGCCGCCGCCGACCGCGCCGCGGATGCCGCGGCCCAGGCCAACGCCACCCCCGAACAGGCCGAGGCCGCCGCCATCGCCGCAAGCACCGCCGCCCGCGAGGCGGCCAGCGCCACGCGCGAAGCCGGCGCCGCGGCCGGCGAGGCGGTCGGGATCGATGCCGCCCTGACCCCGCAGGGCTTCGATGCCGCCAAGGTGCGCGCCATGATCGACGGCTCGTCCCTTGCGCCCAAACGCAAGGCCGAGCTTCTGGCCCTGCTGGATCGCGCGGCGCTGGACCCGGCGGCGCTGGCGCAGGCGCTGGAACAGATCAAGGCCGCCCTGCCATGAGCTTTCCCAGCCTGGGGGATTTCCTGAAGGCACCGGGCGGCCGGCTGGACAAGGGGCCGGTCGCGGTTTTGCTGATCGAGGACGAGGCGGCGGTGCAAAGGACGCTGGCGCACCACCTTGCGGCCGGTTTCCGGCTGATCCTGGCGCTGTCGCCCGAGCCGCTGCCCGCCCATGTCCTGCCCGGCGAGGGCGCGGACCGGATCCTCAACCTGCGCCACGATTCCCGCCGCGGCCGGGCCCAGGTCGAGGCGGTCAATGCGGTGATCGAGACCGCGCCCGCCGATACCTGGCTCTACTACGGCTATAATGCCGAGTTCCTGTTCTATCCCTTCTCGGAAAGCCGCAGCGTGGGCGAGATGCTGGCCTTTCACGCCGAGGAACGCCGGCGGGCGATGCTGACCTATGTCGTCGACCTCTATGCCCCGGACCTGGAGCGTTTCCCCGATGCGGTCAGCCTGGACGAGGCGATGTTCGACCGCACCGGCTATTACGCGCTTGGCCGCGTGGACCGCGACGGCCGCCACAAGGAACGGCAGCTGGATTTCCACGGCGGGCTGCGCTGGCGATTCGAGGAGCACCTGCCCCAGGATCGCCGCCGCATCGACCGCATCGCGCTGTTTCGCAGCCAGCCGGGACTGCGGCTGCTGCCCGACCTGCGCTTCAACGTCGAGGAATACAACACCTATGCCTGCCCCTGGCACAACAACCTGACCGCCGCCGTCGCCTCGTTCCGGGTGGCCAAGGCGCTGGCCAAGAACCCCGGCTCGCGCGGGCATATCCGCAGCTTCCGCTGGCGCAACTCGCATCCCTTCCGCTGGAACGCCCAGCAGCTGATGGACCTGGGGCTGATGGAGCCGGGCCAGTGGTTCTGACGCAAGCGGGCCGGTTCAGGCCGCGCTGACCCGCCAGATCACGTCGCCCACGTCATCGGCCATCAGAAGCGACTTGCCGTCCGGGCCGATGGCAACGCCGACCGGGCGGCCATGGGAATATTTCTCGTCCTCGGAAAGAAAGCCAGACAGGATGTCGCGCGGCGGCCCGGCGGGCCGGCCGTCCCGGAAGGGCACGAAGATCAGCTTGTAGCCCGACAGCGTCGAGCGGTTCCAGGAGCCGTGCTGGCCGATCGCCATGCCGTCGGGGAATCCGGGCAGCGTGCCCTCGGGCATCCAGCACAGGCCAAGCGAGGCGGTATGGCCGCCCAGGGCGTAATCGGGGGTGATGGCGCGGGCGACCTCGGCCGCGTCCTGGGGCACGCGGTCGTCCACCACCTGTCCCCAATAGGACCAGGGCCAGCCGTAGAAGCCGCCCTCCTGCACCGAGGTCAGGTAGTCCGGCGGCGTCTCGTCGCCCAGCCCGTCGCGTTCGTTCACCACGGTCCAGAGCGCGCCGGTCGCGGGCTCCCACGCGAGGCCGACCGGGTTGCGCAGGCCCGAGGCGAAGATGCGGGCCTCGCCGGTCTCCAGCTCCAGTTCCCAGATCGCGGCGCGGCCTTCCTCGGCCTCCATGCCCTCGTCGGCGATATTGGTCAGCGAGCCGACGCCGCAATAAAGCCGCTTGCGGTCGGGCGAGACGATCAGGCTGCGCGTCCAATGCCCGCCGGGCTTGAAATCGACCAGCCGGCGGCCCGGCCCGTCCAGCCGCGTGGCACCGGGCGCATAGGGAAAGGCAACGATGCCGTCGGTATTGCCGACATAGAAGGTGTCGCCGACCAGGGCCATGCCGAAGGGCTGGCGCTGGCCTGCCAGGAAAACCTCGCGCGTCTCGGCGACGCCATCGCCATCGCCGTCGCGCAACAGCGTGATGCGGTTGGCGCTGGTGCCCAGCGCGCGGGCGCGGCGCATGGTGGCCTGGGCGGCGCGGTCGAGCAGGGATTGCGGCGGGCTGGCCTCTTGCAGGGCCTCGGCCACCAGCACGTCGCCATTGGGCAGCACCTCGATCCAGCGCGGATGTTGCAGGTCGCGGGCGAAGGCATCGACGCGCAGGCCCGGCGCGGCCTTGGGCCGCTGGCCCGGCGCCCAGCCGCGGGCGGTGGGCATCTTCAGCGTCATGATGCCCTGTTTCTTCGCCTCGGGGATGGCGGGGCTTGGCCCGAACGCCGCCGTCCGCGGCGCGCCCATCCGCCGCATCAGCACCATCGCGCCGCCGATGGCGGCTGTCGCCCTGGCCAGAAGATCCATCGCTTTCCTTCCCGTCTGCGCAGGCCAAGGCTAGCCGGGATGCGCCGGCGGTCAATCCCGGAATGCGCAAGTGGATCGAATCGGCGAGGGCGGCGCTGGTGGCGCCGTCCCTGGAGTATTTGGGGAACAGAGAAGCGTTCAGCTGCGCGCGTCGCGGATCAGCGCCGCGAGATGCTCGGTCGAGGGGTCGTGGCCGGGCGCGGGCTTGCCCTGAAGCAGCGGCGCCAGCTTCAGCGCCAGTTCCTTGCCAAGCTCGACGCCCCATTGGTCGAAGCTGTTGATGCCCAGGATCACCCCCTCGGCAAAGACGCGGTGCTCGTAGAGCGCGACGATCTGGCCCAGCGTGTAGGGGTCGAGTTCGGGGATCAGCAGCGTGGTCGACGGGCGGTTGCCGGGAAAGACGCGGTGGCGGGCTTGGCGTTCCAGTTCGGCGCCGGTCAGGCCCTTGGCCTGCATCAGCGCGCGCGCCTCGTCCAGCGAGCGGCCGCGCATCAGCGCCTCGGATTGCGCCAGGCAATTGGCGATCAGCAGCAGGTGGTGATGCGCAAGCTCGGGCTCGTGGCCGCGGGCGGCGAGGATGAATTCGCAGGGCACCACCGCGGTGCCCTGGTGGATCAGCTGGTAGAAAGCATGCTGGCCGTTGGTGCCCGGCTCGCCCCAGACCACCGGGCCCGAGGGCAGCACCAGGTCGCTGCCGTCCATGGCCACGCGCTTGCCGTTCGATTCCATTTCCAGCTGCTGCAGATAGGCCGGCAGCCGGGCCAGGCGGTTGTCATAGGGCAAGACGGCACGGGTGCCGTAGCCGCAGACCTGGTGGTGCCAGATGCCGACCAGCGCCAGGATCACCGGCAGGTTCTGGGCCAGCGGCGCCTCGCGGAAATGGCGGTCCATGGCCGCGCCGCCGGCAAGGAAGCGGTCGAAGTTCTCGGGCCCGATGGCGATCATCAGCGAAAGGCCGATGGGGCCCCACATGGAATAGCGCCCGCCGACCCAATCCTCGAAGCCGAAGACGCGCGAGGGCTCGATCCCCCATTCGGCGGTGCGGTCGGTCGCCGAGGAGAGCGCGGCAAATTGCGCCGCCGGCTGCGCCACGGCCTTCGCCATCCAGTCCAGCGCCGTCCTGGCATTGGTCATGGTCTCGATGGTGGTGAAGGTCTTGGAGGCGACGATGACCAGCGTGGTCGCCGGATCGAGCCCCTTGAGCGTATCGGCGATGTCCGCCCCGTCCACGTTCGAGACGAAATGCACCCGCGGCCCGTCATGCCAGGGCGCCAGCGCCCGCGTGGCCATGGCCGGGCCGAGGTCCGAGCCGCCGATGCCGATGTTGATGACATCGGTGATTCGGCCGCCCTGCCCGGCGAAGCTGCCGTCGCGGATGGCGCGGGCGAAATCGCACATCCGCCGATGGGTGCGGCGCAGCTCGGGCATCACGTCCCGGCCGTCCACCGCGACGCTGCCTTCGAGGTTGCGCAGCGCGGTGTGCAGCACGGCGCGGTCCTCGGTCTCGTTGATGCGCTGGCCGGCGAACATGGCCTCGCGGCGCTCGGGCACCGGCGCGGCCAGTTCCAGCAGCAGCTCGCGCGCGCCGGCGTCGATGCTGGTCTTGGACCAGTCCAGCACCAGCCCCTCGGCCTGGGTCGAGAAGGTGGCGGCGCGGGTCGGATCGGCGTCAAACAGCGCCTCGATCCGCAGCGCGCCCTGGGATTTGCGGTGGTCTTGCAACCGGCTCCAGATGGTCATGTCACTCTGCCCAATGCACGGTAATGTCGCCAAGAAAGGCGCGGATCGGCGCCTCGGTCGGGTCGAGGCCCTGCGCGCGCTCGAATGCCTCGCGCTTGTCGGCCCCGGCGATCAGCAGATGGGTGTTGATCGCGCCCTTCAGCGCCGAGGCGGTCAGGGTGATCCGCGGCTCGTCCTTGACGCTGTTGATCGCCATCACCACCGGCGCGTCCGGCGCCAGCGCCAGGACGGTTTCGGAAGCCGCGGGGAACAGGCTTGCCGTATGCATGTCGGTGCCCATGCCCAGAAGCAGCACGGTCAGCGGCAGGTGCGGGGCGATCGCCTCGGCCAGCGCCGGCACCGCGTCCTCGGGGCGCTCGTCGCCGGTATAGAGGTCGATGTAATGCGCCCCCGCCGCCTTGTCCTTGAGCAGGTGGCGGCGCAACAGCCGGCCGTTCGAGCGCAGATGCTCGCCATCCACCCAGCGTTCGTCGTTCAGCAGCACGGTGACGCGCGGCCAGTCGATCTCGCTGCCCGAGAGATAGTCGTAAAGCGGCGCCGGCGTGGTGCCGCCCGGCACGCAGAGGCTGGCGCTGTCGTTCACCCGCAAATGCTGCGACAGTTGCCCCGCCACGCGGTCCGCCAGCGACAAAAACAGCATCTCGCGGTCGGGATATTCGATGAACTCGAGCGTCATGGCCGGATCTCCCTCCAGCGGCGGTTGTCGCGATGCAGCAGGCGCAGCGCCTCTTCGGGGCCGCTGGAGCCGGCATCATAGGGCTCGGGCCGCTTCGAGCCGGATTCCCAGGCGGCGATGATCGGGTCGGTCCAGGCCCAGGCGGCCTCGACCTCGTCCCCGCGCATGAACAGGGTCTGGTTGCCGCGGATCACGTCCATGATCAGCCGCTCGTAGGCATCGGGCATGTCGGAGCCCTCGGCCCCCAGCGCATCGGCAAAGCTCATGTCCAGCGGCACCTGCACCAGGCGCATGCCGCCCGGCCCCGGCTCCTTGATCATCACGGTCAGGTGCATGCCTTCGTTCGGTTGCAGCTTGATGACAAGCTGGTTGGCCTTGTGCGTGCCGCCGTCGTCGAAGATCGAATGCGGCGGCTCCTTGAAGGTCACGACGATCTCGCTGGTGCGCGCGCGCAGCCGCTTGCCGGTGCGCAGGTAGAAAGGCGTGCCGGTCCAACGCCAGTTGGCGATCCGCACCTTCAGCGCCACGAAGCTTTCGGTGCGGGACTGCGGGTTCTCGGAATCCTCCAGATAGCCGGGGCCGTCGGGGCCGGCCAGATACTGGCCGCGCACGATGTCCTGGGGCGCAAGCGGCTCCAGCGCCCGGATCACCTTGAGCTTTTCGTCGCGCACCGCATCGGGGTCGAAATGATAGGGCGGCTCCATCGCGATCAGGCACAGAAGCTGCATCAGGTGGTTTTGCACCATGTCCCGCATGGCGCCGGAATGGTCGTAATATTCGCCGCGCCCGCCGACGCCCACCGTCTCGGCCACGGTGATCTGGACATGGTCCACGTATTGCGCGTTCCACAGCGGCTCGAACAGGATGTTGGCGAAGCGCACCGCCATCAGGTTCTGGACGGTTTCCTTGCCCAGGTAATGGTCGATGCGATAGATCTGGTTCTCGTCGAAATGCCGGGCCAGCGTGGCGTTCAGCGCGCGAGCAGTGGCAAGGTCGCGGCCGAAGGGCTTTTCGACAACAATGCGGCTGTCGGCATCGGCGATGCCGTTGCCGGCCAGGCGCTCGGCGATATCGCCGAACAGCGCCGGCGCCACCGAGAAATAGAAGGCATGGATCACGCCGGGACGCACCCGCGCCTTGAGTTCGGCCCAGCCATCGGTGCCGCGCGCGTCGATGGCGACATAGCCCAGCATGTCGAGAAAGGCCGAAAGCTGCGCCTGGTCCTGGCCGGGGCCGATGAATTCCTCGATCGCCTCGCGCATCTCGGCGCGGAAGGCTTCGTCGTCCTGGCGGGTGCGGGCGGCGCCGATGATGCGCGCGCTGGCCGGAACCTGCCCGGCCACAAAGCGGCGATACAGCCCCGGCACGATCTTGCGCCGGGCCAGGTCGCCGGTTGCACCAAAGATCACCAGGTCGAAATCCTCAACCGGAATGACGCGTGAAACCATCGCTGCCTCCTCATCGCTGCTCTGCCGATTAGCGGATGTTAGCGATAACATCAAGTCCTTCAAATCCGTCCCCTTTCAATCCTGTTCCCGCGGGGTCGCGCCATGCAACGGGAAGGGCGCGGTTTCGGTTGCATCAAGACGCGCCATCGCCTTGGCCAGGCGCGGCAGGCGGGCGCGGCGCATCAGCTCCTTGCGGGTCATGTCGCCGCCGGCGGCACGGGCGCGCGCCTCGGTCGCCTGCACGGCCGCGAGCACGGTTTCGGGGGCCCGCAGGCAGAGGTCGCGCAGAAATTCGTCGGGATGAATCGCCCGCAGCCCGACCGGGGCCAGCGCCCTGCGCGGAAAGTCGCGCAGATTGGCGGTAACGATCGCCTGCGCGCCCGCAGCCAGCGCGCATTCCACCACATGCCGGTCGGCCGGATCGGGCAGGTCCAGCCCGAAGACCTCCTGCCCCGGCTCGACCAGCGCCTGCGGAAAGCGCGATTCCAGCAGCGCGATCTCGGCCCCCGCCTCGACGCCCTGGCGGGTTGCGGCATGGCGCCATTCGTCCAGGATGCGGCGCGACCAGAGCGGCTGGAACAGCCCCGCCGCCGCCGTGTCGGCCAGGATCTCCCGCAGCACGGTCGGAAACAGCACGCAGGCGTCCAGGACTGCCTTCATCCGTCCAGCCGGAAGAACAGCGCCTTGAGATAGCCGGTCTCGGCCAGCTGCGGCAGCGTGGGATGGTCCGGGCCGGCCTGGCCGGTATGCAGAAGCTGCATCCGCCGCCCGCCGCGGCCGATGCCGCGGGCGCTGGCATTCCGAAAGGCGTTGAGATCGGCGGCATGGCTGCAGGAACACAGCCCCAGATAGCCGCCCGGCGCGACCAGGGGCGCGGCCAGCTTCGCCACCCGCTCATAGGCGCGCAAGCCCGCCTCCAGCGCCGGTTTCGAGGGCGCGAAGGCCGGCGGGTCGCAGATCACCAGATCGAACTGCGCGCCCTCGGCGGCCAGCGCCTCCATCTGCTCGAAGGCGTCGCCCTGGCGGATGGTCAGCCGCGACTCGGCGCGCATGGCGCGCGCGCCGCCCCGTGCCAGCTCCAGCGCGGCGGCCGAGCCGTCGACGCAGGTGGCATGGGTGGCGCCGGCCGCCAGGGCGGCAAGGCCGAAGCCGCCGACATGCGAGAACACGTCCAGCACCCGCTGGCCCTGGGCCAGCCGCTGCGCAAAGGCATGGTTCGGGCGTTGGTCATAGAACAGGCCGGTCTTCTGCCCCTGCGTCAGGTCGGCCAGGTAGATCGCGCCGTTCATCGGCACCTCGACCGGGCCGTCGACGGCGCCCGACAGGATCTCGGTCCGCTCGTCCAGCCCCTCCAGCGCCCGCGCCCGCCCCTGCCCGTTCAGGATCACCGTCGCAACGCCCGCGACCTCGCGCAGCGCCGCGGCGATCTCCCCGACCATGCGCTCGGCCCAGGCGGCATTGGGCTGGATCACCGCGGCATCGCCGAAACGGTCGATGATGGTGCCGGGCAGCCCGTCGGCCTCGGCATGGACCAACCGGTAAAAGGGCCGGTCGAACAGCCGCGCCCGCAGCGCCAGCGCCCGGTCCAGCCGCGCCGCGATCCAGTCGCGGGTGATCCGCGCCTGCGGGTCGGGGTCCATCACGCGGGCGATGATCCGCGAATCGGGGTTGACCGTGACCAGCCCCAGGGGGCGGCGCTCGGCGTCCTCCAGCACGGCGAAGCTGCCCGGCGGGATCACCCGCGTGCGCCGGTCCGTCACCAGTTCGTCGGCAAAGACCCAGGGAAAGCCGTGGCGGATCGCCTGGGGCTTGGATTTCGGGCGCAGTCGGATGATGGGCAGATCGGCGGTCATGGCGGCCTCGTGCAAAACGGCGCAGGATTGCCACGCCGCGCGGCCGCGGGCAAGAGCCGGCCGGTTGCCTTGTTAACGCTAACGGCTTACATTGGCGCCAAAGGAGATGCCAGCCATGACCCTGCACGCCACCATCGACCGGGTGACCGACCGTATCCGCGAGCGTTCGATCCAAAGCCGCAGCGCCTATCTGGCCAAGATCGCCCGCGCCGCCGAGGAAGGGCCGCGCCGCGCCCACCTGTCCTGCGGCAACCAGGCCCATGCCTATGCCGCCATGCCCGACAAGCAGGACTTCGCCGAAACGCGCAAGCCCAACATCGGCATCGTCACCGCCTATAACGACATGCTTTCGGCCCACCAGCCCTATGAGCGTTATCCCGACCTGATCCGCCAGGCCGCCCATGCCGCGGGTGCCACGGCCCAGGTCGCGGGCGGGGTTCCGGCCATGTGCGACGGGGTGACGCAAGGCCGGCCGGGGATGGAGCTGTCGCTGTTCTCGCGCGATGTGATCGCGCTGGCTTCGGGCGTGGCGCTGACGCATGACACCTTCGACGCGGCGCTTTACCTGGGCGTCTGCGACAAGATCGTGCCGGGGCTGATCATCGCCGCCGCCACCTTCGGCCATATCCCCGCCGTCTTCGTGCCGGCCGGCCCCATGCCCTCGGGCCTGCCCAATGACGAGAAATCCAAGGTCCGCCAGCAATTCGCTACCGGCGAGGTCGGCCGCGAGGCGCTGATGGCGGCCGAGATGGCCAGCTATCACGCGCCGGGCACCTGCACCTTCTACGGCACGGCGAACACCAACCAGATGCTGATGGAGTTCATGGGCCTGCATCTGCCGGGCTCCAGCTTCGTCAATCCGAACACGCCCCTGCGCGATGCGCTGACCAGCGCCGCCGTGCAGCGCGCGGCCTCGATCACCCGGCTGGGCAACGACTACCTGCCTGCGGGCGAGGTGCTGGACGAACGCGCCTTCGTCAACGGCATCGTCGGGCTGATGGCGACCGGCGGCTCGACCAACCTGGTGCTGCACCTGCCGGCGATGGCGCGGGCGGCCGGCGTGATCCTGGACCTCGAGGATTTCCACAACCTGTCCGAGACCGTGCCGCTGATGGCCCGCGTCTATCCCAACGGCCTGGCCGACGTGAACCATTTCCATGCCGCGGGCGGCCTTGGCTTCATGATCGGCCAGCTGCTGGAGGCGGGGCTGCTGCACGAGGACGTGCGCACCATCGCCGGCGGCGGGCTGGGGCAATATGCGCAGGAACCCCGCCTCAAGGACGGCCGGATCGAATGGGTCGGCGGCGCGCGCGAGACGCTGAACGACAAGATCCTGCGCCCGGCCGCCGATCCCTTTGCCGCGACCGGCGGGCTGAAGCAGCTGTCGGGCAACCTGGGCCGCGGCGTCATCAAGGTCTCGGCCGTGGCGCCCGAACGCCATGTCATCGAAGCCCCCGCGCGCGTCTTTGCCGACCAGGAAGAGGTGAAGGCCGCCTTCAAGCGCGGCGAGTTCACCGAGGACGTGGTGGTCGTCGTCCGCTTCCAGGGCCCCCGCGCCAATGGCATGCCCGAACTGCATTCGCTGACCCCCACCCTTGCCGTGCTGCAAGATCGCGGGCTGCGGGTGGCGCTGGTCACGGATGGCCGAATGTCCGGCGCCTCGGGCAAGGTTCCCGCGGCGATCCACATCTCGCCCGAGGCGGCCGATGGCGGGCCGCTGGCGCGGCTGCGCGACGGCGATCCCGTCCGGCTCGACGCGGTGGCCGGCACGCTGACCTGCCTTGCCCCCGGCTTCGAGGACCGGCCGGCGGCCACGCATGACCCCTCCCATTCGGCCGAAGGGCTGGGGCGCGAGCTTTTCGCCGCCTTCCGCCGCAATGTCGGCCCCGCCACCGAGGGCGCGGCGGTCGTCGTCTGACCGCCCCCCCTGCGAGACACCCGCCGCACGGCATCCGTCAATGGTCGCGCCGCGCCGGGGCGCACAGGGCGATGCCGGTCCCCGACCGGCCGCATCGGCCCGGCCGCGACCGCGGCTCGGCCAGCCGGCGCGGCGGCAGGCGGAGGATCTGCGCCATGCCCGCGATCCGCGGCAGGTCCGGGTGCTGCGGCCCCGCCTCTTCCGCCGCTTCGCGCAGGAACAGCACGGTCAGGCAGACCCGGCCCCCCTCGTCGCGAATCGGGCAGATGCGGGCATCGACCCGGAAGCGCCGCCCCGACTTGGCCACCTGCGCCAGGTCGTGCAGCCGCGCCTCGCGCCCATCCGGCGTCTCGAGCATGCGCCACAGCCGGTCCGGCACCTTGTCCACGGGATCCAGAAGCATCACCACCGGCCGGCCGATCAACTCCTCGCGCCGATAGCCGCACATGCCCAGGTAGCTTTGGTTCACCGCGACGATATGCCCGGCAAGGTCGAGGATCAGCACCGCGCGATGCGAACCCATCGCCCGCATGGCCCATTCAAGATCGTGGTGAAGCCGCTGGATTTCGGTCATCCGGGAAACCTCCTGCAAGGGATTTCCGGCAGCATTGCGCCAATAGGCTAAGATTCCGTTAGCGCGCGGAAGTTTTCTTCAGCCTTCGGTCGGCGGGCCGAAACGCTCGATCATCCGCTTGCGGATCTGGTCGCGCACGGTGCGGTAAAGCGCCAGCTTGGCTTCGCGCCCCTCGGCCAGGCCGCTGGGGTCCATGATCGGCCAATACTCCACGTCCAGATGCGAAACCCGCGTCAGTTCAAGGGCTTGCCTCTGGCTGGCCGGCGAAAGGGCGATCACCAGGTCAAAGCTGGTCAGGTCGTCGCCCCAGGCCTTCATCTCTTCGAAGGACCGGGCGCGATGGGTCGAAAGCTCGACCCCGATCTCCTTGCAGACGGCGATGGCGAAGCCGTCGATCTCCATGTCGTTCTTGACCCCGGCCGACTGCACATAGGCGGCGCGGCCGTAGAATTTCTTCATCATCCCCTCGGCCATGGGGGAACGGATGGCGTTGTGGTCGCAGCAAAACAGCACCGAATGGGGAATCGGTCCGACCACGAATCACCCCGGAATGAGCGCGCAGATCAGGGTGAACAGGCGCCGCGCCGTGTCTATGTCGACCTCGGCCTTGCCCTCCAGCCGCTCTTGCAGGGTGCGGGCGCCCTCGTTGTGGATGCCGCGCCGGGCCATGTCGATCGCCTCGATCTGCGCCGGCGGCAGGCGCTTGACCGCGTCGAAATAGCTGGTGCAGATCTGGAAGTAATCCTTGACCGTCTGCCGGAACGGACCCAGCGACAGGTGGAACTCGGCCACCTTGTCCCCCGCTTCGGTGGCGATGTCGAAGACCAGGCGGCGTTCGCGCACCGCCAGCGCCAGGGCATAGGGGCCGGCGGGAACCTCCTGCCCCTCGCGGCCGGGCAGGATGAAGCTGTTGTCCTCGAGCAGGTCGAAGACCGCGACGCGGCGGTCCTGCTCGATCTCGGGCGTGGGCGGCGGCAGGGCGCTGTCGTCGATGTCGATCCGGCACAGCCGGTTCGTGGACTGGCTCATGGCTGCCCCCCGTTCAGAACCGCCAGCCGCGCCGAGACCGAGCGGCCATGCGCCGAAAGCCCCTCGGATTCGGCCAGCCGCACCGCGGCCGGGCCGATCGCCCCCAGCGCCTGGGGCGAGAGCCGGGCGATGGTGCTGCGCTTGAGGAAATCCATCACCGACAGGCCCGACGAGAACCGCGCCGAGCGCGCCGTCGGCAGGACATGGTTGGGACCGCTGACATAATCGCCCACCGCCTCGGGCGTCCAGCCGCCCAGGAAGATCGCCCCGGCATGGCGGGTCTTTTCCGCCAGCGCCTCGGGATCGTCGACGCAAAGCTCCAGGTGCTCCGGGGCGAGCCGGTCCGAAAGCGCCGCCGCCTCGTCGAGGTCGCGCGTCACGATCACCGTGCCATAATCGCGCCAGCTGGCGCCCGCCACCTCGGCGCGCGGCAGGGTCGGCAGGATGCGCTCGACCTCGGCCACCACGGCGCGGGCCAAGGATTCGTCGGGGGTGACCAGGATCGACTGGGCATCGGCATCATGCTCGGCCTGGGCCAGCAGATCCAGCGCCAGCCATTCGGGGTTCTGCGCGCCCTGGGCGATGATCAGCACCTCCGAGGGGCCGGCGATCATGTCGATGCCGACACGGCCGAAGACTTGCCGCTTGGCCGCGGCGACATAGGCATTGCCGGGGCCGGTGATCTTGTCCACCGGCCGGATGGTCCGGGTGCCATAGGCCATGGCGGCGATCGCCTGCGCCCCGCCGATGCGATAGATCTCGTCCACCCCGGCCAGTTCGGCCGCCAGCAGCACCAGCGGGTTCACCACGCCGCCCGGCGTCGGCACGCAGACCACCAGCCGCTCGACCCCCGCCACCCGCGCGGGAATGGCATTCATCAGCACCGACGAGGGATAGCTCGCCTGCCCGCCCGGCACATAGAGCCCCGCGGCCGCGACCGGCGTCCAGCGCCAGCCCAGGGTCGCGCCCTCGGGATCGGTCCAGCTGAGATCGTCAGGCATCTGCCGGGCATGATAGGCGCGGATGCGGCTTGCAGCCATGGCCAAGGCGGCGCGATCCTCGGCCGAGACCTTCGCGGTCTGCGCGGCGATCTCCTCGCGCGAGAAGGCCAGCGTTTCCGGCGTCAGCGCCAGGCGGTCGAAACGCCCGGTCAACTCGACCAGCGCGTCGTCGCCCCGGCTGCGCACATCGGCGATGATCGCCGCCACCGCATCGTTCACATCGGCCGCATCCTCGCGCTTCATCGAAAGAAGCGCGGCGAAGCGTTCGGCGAAATCGGGCTGGGCGGTCGAAAGGTGGATGGGCATGGCTCGAGCCTTCAATGACCCGCCCTTGTTAGCCGCTGCGGGCAAGGGGCTCAAGCGGCTATGGCAGCGCTGAACCTGCCCGTTCAGCGCGGGATGCAAGGCCGGATTCGAGTATTTGTGGAACAGAGAAGCGCTCGTCTTCTTCGTTCCCCAAATACCCATCCGGCCGCGAAACCGGCGTACGCGCACCCTGAAGTGCGCGGCGGATCAAGTGTCGGAATGCTGGGGCGCGCAGCGCGAGGGGGCGACATAGGGCCGCGTCACGTCGCGCAGCTCGACGTTCAGGCATTCCGCGTCGATGGCCAGCGTGCCGTCGCCGGCGAACTCCAGCAGCAGACGGCCGGTGCCATCCTCGCCCGCCTGCCATGTCAGGGCCAGCAGTTCCAGGACCAGATCCTTGTCCTTGCGGTCGATGCCGTCGCTCAGCACCCGCTGCACGTCCGAGATCAGCAGCACCGAGCGCACCCGCTCATAGGGGCGGCCGTCGCGGCGGGCGAGTTCGGCATCCTCCCAGCGAAAGCGGTTCAGGAGCAGCGCCAGCTGGCGGTGGCGGCTGTCATAGGCGATCTCGGTCACCGGCAGGATCGCATCCTGCGTAAGCGTCGAGATCACGGTCAGGTCGTCGGCATCGCCGGCCAGCAGCGCCAGCGGCGCGGGATCGGCATCGGTGAAACGGGCGTCAGCCATCGGCGGGGGTCTCCTTGATGCGTTCGATATCGGCGCCGACGCCGCGCAGCTTGCGCACCACCTTCTCATAGCCGCGATCCAGGTGATAGACGCGGCTGATGATGGTTTCGCCCTCGGCGGCGAGCCCGGCGAGGATCAGGCTGACCGAGGCGCGCAGGTCGGTGGCCATCACCGGGGCGCCGCGCAGCTTTTCGACGCCGTGGACGGTGGCGTGGCCGCCGTGAACCTCGATCCGGGCGCCCATGCGCGCCAGTTCCGGCGCATGCATGAAGCGGTTCTCGAAGATCCGCTCCTCCAGGACCGACGTGCCCTCGGCGGTGCAGAGCAGCGCCATCATCTGCGCCTGAAGGTCGGTCGGGAAGCCCGGGAAGGGTTCGGTCACCACGTCGACCGCGCGGATCCGGCCGTTCTTGCGCGCGACCTTCAGCCCGCGCCCGGTTTCGACCACCTCGATACCGGCCTCGTCCAGCTTTTCGCAGAAGGCGGCGACCAGGTCGATGCGGCCGCCCAGGCATTCGACCTCGCCGCCGCAGATCGCCGGGGCCAGCATATAGGTGCCCAGCTCGATCCGGTCCGTCACCACCGGATGCGTGGCGCCGCCCAGCGCCTGCACGCCCTCGACGGTGATGGTCGAGGTGCCTTCACCCTCGATCTGCGCGCCCATGCGGCGCAGGCATTCGGCCAGGTCCACGATCTCGGGCTCGCGCGCGGCGTTGTTGAGAACGGTCGTGCCCCGCGCCAGCGTCGCCGCCATCAGCGCGTTCTCGGTCGCCCCGACCGAGACCAGCGGGAAGTCGATCACCGCGCCCCTGAGGCCGCCCGAGGGTGCCTTGGCATGGACATAGCCCTCGCGCAGGTCGAGTTCCGCCCCCATCGCCTCGAGCGCGCGCAGGTGCAGGTCCACCGGCCGGGCGCCGATGGCGCAGCCGCCGGGCAGGGACACGACGGCATGGCCGTCGCGCGCCAGCATCGGCCCCAGCACCAGGATCGAGGCGCGCATCTTGCGCACGATGTCGTAATCGGCCCGGTGGCTGGTCAGGTCGTGGCTCGACAGCGCCAGCACCTGCCCGTCCTGGAGGCTGGCGACCTCGGCCCCCAGCGATTGCAGGAGCGCGGTCATGGTGCGGATGTCCGAGAGCCGCGGCGCATTGGTCAGCGTAAGCGGCTGGTCGGTCAGCAGGGTCGCCGGCATCAGCGCCAGGCAGGCGTTCTTGGCGCCGGCGATCGGGATCTCGCCCTTGAGCGGCCCGTTCCCCCTTACAATGATCTGGTCCATCTATTCCTCGTTCGTGGGCACTTGCCGGCTTGGCGGCATCCCTGGCCCATGCTGCTCGTTCGTCGTTTCCGCCGATGTCCCGGCCCGCGCGCGCCCCTGCGCCTTGCGCCGCGCGAGATTGGCCCGCAGCGCGGCCTTGAGCCGCGCTTCGCGTGTATCGTCCTGGGGATCGCGGGGTGTTCTTGTCATGCCTTTCTGTTAGCGTCCTTGCCGGCTTGCGTCCAGCGGCGGCGCCCTGGCCGCGCGGCGATCGGCAACGATCGGCGAAATGCATTTTTCCCGATCTTCCCCCTTGCACGCCCGGCACAGTCGGTCTAAAGCCCCGTCCACGGCGCTGCGGTAGCTCAGTGGTAGAGCACTCCCTTGGTAAGGGAGAGGTCGAGAGTTCAATCCTCTCTCGCAGCACCATCCCATCCCTTCAGATCCTGGCCTTCAGACCCTGGGACTTCCTGCATTGCAGCGGCTTGCCGGTGCAGTTGATGCGTGCCGGGGCGCAGTTTGCGGATTAGCCGTGCGAGCCTGCCGACCCTGTCGCAGCTGCCGACGGGCGGCCCGGAAACGCAAGCGGTGCCCGCTCGCAGGCCCGTTTCCGAGTTGGTTCCGGGGCAGGAAGCCCCCGGCCCTCTGCCACGATCTCCTCGACGGAAAAGCGCCGCGATTTCCAGCGTGTCCTGTGGGTTACGCAGCCCCTTGAAGACGGCCGCCTCGCCCTTGCGCGACCTTGTGGCGGCGAGGCCGCGGGGATGCTGTTCCCGCCCCTGAGCCCTGTCCGTCGCGTCGGCGCCAGGGCGGATGGTCCGGCGAGAAGCTCGGAGGCGTCCGCCCCGCCCTACTGCTTGCGTTCCCAGCGGCCGCCGGCCTCGGACCAGTATTCCGCGGCGACATCCTCGGCCTTCAGCGCCCGCCATTGCGTCCGGGCGCGCTCCAGCGCCTCTGCGTCATTGCCGTCGAAGACGATGCAGGCGCGTTCCAGCGCCAGGCATTCGGCAGCCGACACCCCGGCCCCGTCCAGCGCGATCAGGCAGCGCGGGTCATTGGCGGCCGCCTGGCCCTCGACGGTCAGCAGCACCGGCTGGCGGGCGTCATGCGGCCCGCCGGCCAGGCCATGCGGCAGGAAGCCCTCGCCCAGCCACAGCCGTTCGTCCAGGGCCACCTGCCGCGCCCGGTCCCTGCCCCGCAGCTCGACCCGCCAGCCCGCCTGCAGGCTCTTGCCGATCAGCATCGGCAAGAGCTGCACCGGGCCCGAGCGGGTCAGGTGATAGAACAGGGCCGAGCCCATCAGCCCCGCCTTTCGAAACGGTCGCGCACCAGCCGGTCCAGCGTCATCACCCCCCAGCCGGATGCGCCCTTGGGCGCAAGCCCGGTCTCGGCGGGCGGCAGCGCCACCCCGGCAATGTCCAGATGGACCCAGGGCAGGCCCTCGCCCACGAAACGCTGCAGGAACTGCGCCGCGGTGATCGAGCCGGCCGCGCGACCGCCGGTATTCTTGATGTCGGCCAGGCGCGAATCGATCAGCTTGTCATAGGCCGGGCCCAGCGGCAGGCGCCAGGCGCCCTCGCCCTCGGCCTTGGCGGCGTCCAGCACCGCGGTGGCGAAGGCGTCGTCGTTGGAAAACACGCCGGCATTCTCATGCCCCAGCGCGATGATGACGGCGCCGGTCAGCGTCGCCAGGTCGACCAGTGCGGCGGGCTTGAAGCGTTGCTGCGCATACCAAAGCACATCGGCCAGCACGAGCCGGCCCTCGGCATCGGTGTTGATCACCTCGATCGTGTCGCCCTTCATCGAGCGGACGATGTCGCCCGGACGCTGGGCGCGCCCGTCGGGCATGTTCTCGACCAGGCCGACCAGGCCCACGACATTGGCCTTGGCCCGGCGCAGCGCCAGCACCCGCATGACGCCGGCGACCACGCCCGCGCCGCCCATGTCCATGGTCATCTCTTCCATGCCGGCGGCGGGCTTGATCGAGATGCCGCCGGTGTCGAAGACCACGCCCTTGCCGACCAGCGCCAGCGGCGCGGCATCGCCGCCGCCGTTCCAGCGCATGACCACGACCTTGGACGGGCTTTCCGAACCCTGCCCCACGGCCAGCAGCGCGCGCATCCCCAGCTTGGCCAGTTCGTCCTCTTCCAGCACCTCGACCTCGAGGCCCAGCTCGCGCATGGCCAGCAGCCGGTCGGCGAAATCGCCGGTGGTCAGGACGTTGGCGGGCTCGTTCACCAGGTCGCGGGTGAAGAACACCCCCTCGGCCAGGGCGGCGCCATCGGCCGCGGCGCGGGCCAGCGCCTCGGGGTTCTGGTGCATGAAAATCACCCGGCCGCGCGGCGTGGCGCCCTGGGTCGGCTCGGATGCCGGATCGTCGGTGCCTGCCGCATCGGACAGCCGCGCATCCTGGGGCGCGCCGGTGCGGCTGGTGGTCGCGGCGGGCTCGGCCGGGGCCTCTCCCTCGGCGGCGGCGCCATTGCCGGATTTCTTCGTCTTGTAGGCCGAGAAGTCATAGGCCCGCAGCGCCAGCCCCAGCGCGACCTCGGCCGCGCGCGCATGGTTGCCGGCCAGCACCAGCGTCTCGGCCTTGCCCAGCTTGGCGCCGATGCTGGCGCCCGCCGCCCGCGCCGTCGCCACGTCGGCATCGGCCGGCAGCAGCACGACCTGCAGCGATTCGGCCTTCAGCCCGGCGGGAAAGGCCAGTTCCAGCGCCTTGCCGGGCTTGACCGCCTTCCATGCCTCCGAGGCGAAGGCGCGCCCCAGCGCCTCGCGCGTGGCGCGCGGCAGTCCGGCGGGCAACCGCCCCGCCTTGGGCACCAGGATGGCGACGCGGCCGGGCCGCTCGGCCAGCCCCGCGACATCCGTCGCCGTAAAGGAAATTTCGACCGGATGAGTCATGGTCCCGCCCCTCGCGTTGCTCTGTCTTGGCGGAAACTAGTCACGCCCGCGCGGCTTGACCAGAGCCGGGGCTTTCCCAACCGCCGCGCAGCGGCTAATCAGGCGGGGTCCGAGCCCGCGAAAGCCCCCATGCCCCGCATCGACCGCTACATCCTGTCGCAACTGCTGACCCTGTTCGGGTTCTTCGCGCTGGTGCTGGTTTCGGTCTATTGGATCAACCGCGCCGTCTCGCTGTTCGAGCAGCTGATCTCGGACGGGCAGACGGCGCTGGTGGTGCTGGAGTTCACCGCGCTGACCCTGCCGCTGGTGATCTCGGTCGTGCTGCCGATCGCGGCCTTCGCGGCCAGCGCCTATGGCACCAACCGGCTGGCCTCGGAATCCGAGCTGGTGGCGATGCAGGCGACGGGCATGTCGCCCTGGCGGCTGGCGCGGCCGGTGCTGGTCTTTGGCGTGCTGGTCGGGCTGATGGTGGCGCTGCTGGTCCATGCCGTGGTGCCGATGGCGCGCGGACGGCTGGCCGACCGCCAGGCCGAGATCGCGCAGAACGTCACCGCGCAATTCCTGCGCGCCGGCGCCTTCCAGTATCCGGTGCAGGGGGTCACGCTTTACATCCGCGACATCGCGGCGGACGGGCGTCTGGTGGACTTCTTCCTCGAGGACGCCCGCGACCCCGGCAGCCAGACCACCTATACCGCGGCCGAGGCGCTGCTGGTCAGGACCGACGAGGGGCCGCGGCTGGTGATGATGCAGGGCATGGTGCAGGACCTGCGCCATGCCGGCGACCGGCAAAGCCTGTCGGTGACGCGGTTCTCCGAACTGGCCTATGACCTCGGCACGCTGATCGACACGGGTGCCAGCCGCAAGCGCGACCTGCGCGCCTATTCGACGCCGCGGCTGCTGGACCCCGACCCCGAGTTGCTGGCCGCGACCGGCGCCACCCCCGACCGCGCCCTGGCCGAGGCGCATGAGCGGCTGGCCAAGCCCTTCCAGGCGCCGGTGGCGGCGCTGCTGGGCTTTGGCATGCTGCTGCTGGGCGGCTTCAGCCGCTTCGGCGTCTGGCGGCAGGTGATCTGGGCGGTGGTGGCGCTGATCGTGGTGCAGTTCCTCAGCACGGCGGCCGAGAACCAGGTCGCCGGCAATGCCGCGCGCTGGCCGCTGATCTATGTCTCGCCCCTGGTCGGCGCTGCGATCTGCGCCGCGGTGCTGTGGCTTGCCGCCCGGCCGCGGCGGCTGCGCGGCGCCGCCAAGGCGACCGCGGCAAAAGGGGGCGCGGCATGATCCTGTCCACCTATGTCGCGCGGCGCTTCCTGCGCATGCTGGTGATGATCGCGGCGATCTTTGGCGCCATCCTGTTCCTGATCGACGTGGTCGAGCAGATCCGCCGCTTCTCGGACGAGAATATCGGGCTTTCGGGCGCGGCGGGCCTGTCGCTGCTGAACATCACCGCCAGCTTCTATTCCATCCTGCCGCTGATCACGGTGCTGGCGGGGATCGCGCTGTTCCTGGGCCTGTCGCGCAGCTCGGAACTGGTGGCGATCCGCGCCTCGGGGCGTTCGGGCATCCGGGTGCTTTGCGCCCCGGCGATCACGGCGGCGCTGGCCGGGATGCTGGCGGTCGCGGTGCTGAACCCGATGGTGGCGGCGACGACCAAGCGCTATGACGACGCGGTCGCGCAGATGCGCAGCGGCGGCGGCCAGACCGTCAGCGTCGGCGACAATGCGGTCTGGCTGCGCCAGGCCCTGCCCGAGCTGGACGCGAACGGGGCCGAGACCGCGGGCCAGGTCGTCATCCGCGCCAGCCGCGCCAGCCCCGATGCCACGACGCTGTATGACGCGACCTTCATGGTGTATTCGCCCGAGATCGGGCCGACCCGCCGTATCGACGCCGCCACCGCGCGGCTGACCCAGGGCGCATGGGAGCTGACGGACACCAAGGAATGGCCGCTGACCCAGCCCAACCCCGAGGCCATGGCCCGCACCGCGCCGCGGCTGGAGCTGCCGACCGACCTGACCGCCGCCCGCATCCGCGACAGCTTCGGCCGGCCCGAGGCGATCCCGGTCTGGCAGTTGCCTGCCTTTATCCAGGGGCTGGAGCGGGCGGGCTTTTCCGCCCAGCGCCACAAGGTCTGGTTCCAGATGGAACTGGCCCGGCCGCTGCTGATGGCGGCCATGATCGCCATCGCGGCGGTGTTCACCATGCGCCACATGCGCGGGCGCCGGATGGGGCTTCTGGTGCTGGGCGCCTTCGGCTGCGGCATCGCGCTGTTCTTCCTGCGCAACCTGGCGCAGGTGCTGGGCGACAACGGCGGCATCCCGCCGGCGCTGGCCGGCTGGGCGCCGCCCGTCGTGGCGCTGCTTTTCGCCCTCGGGGCACTCTTGCGGCTGGAGGACGGTTGATGGCGCGCAGGCACAAGGGACGCAAGACTGCGAAAACGGCGCGCGCGGCGCTGCTGGCGGCCATGCTGCCCGGCATGGCGCTGGGACAAAGCCTGACGCCCGAGGGCCAGACCCTGCCGGTCTATGACCAGCCCGAAGAGGTGCCGCAGGGCCCCGCCGGCCCGGCGCTGGCCCCGACCGAAAGCCCCGATGACAGCGCCCGCTTCGCCGACGGCACCGAGGCGTCGCAGACGCCCCGCGTCGCCGCCCGGCCCGGCGGCCTGCGCATCACCGGCAGCGAGGCCGAGGGCACCGGCAGCCCGGCCACGCTGCTGGCCGACCAGGTCACGCTGGGCGCGGACAACCGGCTGACCGCCTCGGGCGGGGTGGTGATCTGGTATCGCGGCGCGCGGCTGGTTGCCTCGCGCGTGGTCTATGACAACGAAACCGGCTCGGCGGTGATCGAGGGGCCGATCCACCTGACCGAACCGGCCCGCGCCGGCACGCCCCAGGAAACCATCCTGATCGCCGACAGCGCCCAGCTGGACCCGAACATGCAGGACGGCATCCTGCGCGGCGCCCGGCTGGTGCTGGCGCGCGAGATGCAGATGGCCGCGCGCGAGATGCGCCGCAGCGAGAATGGCGCCGTCACCCGGCTGGACAATGTCGTCGCCTCCAGCTGCCAGATCTGCGCCGAGAACCCGATCCCGCTGTGGGAAATCCGCGCCCAGGCCATCACCCATGATGCGCGCACGAACAAGCTGCATTTCGACCGTCCGCAGCTGCGCGCGCTTGGCCTGCCCATCGCCAGCCTGCCCTGGCTGACCGCGCCCGATCCCAGCGTCGAGCGCATGACCGGATTCCTGCGGCCGCAGTTCCGCACCACCTCGGGGCTGGGGTTCGGCATCAAGCTGCCCTATTTCGTCACGCTGGGCGATCATGCGGACATCACGCTGACGCCCTATGTCGCCGTTTCGCGCACCCGCACGCTGGAGCTGCGCTATCGCCAGGCCTTCAGCAACGGCGCGATGGAATGGAACGGCGCCATCTCGCGCGACAGCATCGAGCAGGGTCGCACCCGCGGCTATCTGTTCGGCGGCGCGCGGTTCGAGCTGCCGCGCGGCTACATGCTGGGCTTGCAGATCCAGATGGCCAGCAACCGCGCCTATCTGCTGGATTACGACATCTCCAGCGCCGACCGGCTGTGGAGCGGGCTGACGCTGGACCGCGTGCGCCGCGACCGCATGATGATGGCGCGGATCGGCAATTACGAATCGCTGCGCGAGGACGAGGCCGATGAGTTCACCCCCTCGGTCGTCGCCGATGCGCTGTGGAAGCGGCGCTGGACGCCCGGCCGGATCGGCGGCATCGCCAGCCTGGAATGGTCGCTGCACGCCCACCGCCGCTCGTCCTCGCTGGATCGCGACGGCCGCGACATGGCGCGGGGCTCGGTCGCGCTGGACTGGTATCGCAGCGCGATTCTGCCCGGCGGGCTGGTCGGCGCGGTCGAGACCCGGCTGGACGCCGATTTCTACCGCATCAACCAGGACAGCGATTATGACGACTGGGTGGTGCGGGCCGATCCGGTGCTGGCGGCCGAGCTGCGCTGGCCCTTCGCCCGCCATTCCGGCGGCATCACCCATATCGTCGAGCCGGTGGCGCAGCTGGTCTGGTCGCCCGAACGCGACGCCGAGGACAAGGTGCCGAACGAGGACAGCCAGCTGATCGAATTCGACGAGGGCAACCTGTTCGCGCTGAACCGCTTTCCCGGCTGGGATGCGCGCGAATCGGGCTGGCGCGCCAACCTGGGCATCGGCTGGACCCGGATCGACCCGGCCGGCTGGTCCATCGGCCTGACCGCCGGGCGCGTCTTTCGCGACGAGGCCGACGCGGCCTTCGAAAGCGGCGCCACCGATCCGGGGTTCTGGGACGGCGGCCCCCTGGGCGGCAAGCGCTCGGACTGGCTGCTGGCGGCACATTACTCGGGGTCGAACGGGCTTGCCATCGCCAACCGCGCGCTGTTCGACGACGGTTTCTCGATCAGCCGCAACGAGCTGCGGCTGGGCTGGTTCAGGCCGGGACTGCAGGTCTCGGCCGGCTATCTCTGGCTTGATTCGGATGAAGGCGAAAGCCGCGACAAGGATGTGTCGGAACTGACCATGGCCGGGGGCTGGCAGGTCGCGCCCGGCTGGTGGGCCACGACCGAGACGCGGTATGACTTCACCGCCGATCGCGCGCAAAAAGCGCAGCTGGGCCTGGAATACCGCAATGAATGCATAACCGTCGAAATGTCGGTCGAGCGGCGCTTTACCTCATCGGAAGAGGTGCGGCCGGACACCCGGCTGGACCTGGGCATCCGGCTGGGCGGCTTCGGCCAGCAAAAGCCCGGTCCGGGAACGGTGGCGCGCCGCGCCTGCCTGCGCTAATGTCCGGCGAAACCATGCGGCGAGGGAGCTGATGCGGCGAATTCTTCTGGGGGCGGCCATGGCCGCGATGCTGGCAGCAGGCGGGGTGGCCCCGGCCTTTGCGCAGGGCAATCCGTTCCAGCCGCTGGTCTATGTCAACGATTCGGCCGTCACCCGCTATGAGCTGGAACAGCGCATCCGCTTCCTGCAGATCCTGCGCGCGCCCGATGCCGACCGCGCCTCGGCCGAGCAGGCGCTGATCGACGACCGGCTGCGCCTGTTTGCCGCGAACCAGATGGGCATCACCGCCAGCGACGCCCAGATCGACGCCGGCCTGGCCGAGTTCGCCGGCCGCGCCAATCTTGGCGTCGAGGAATTCACCCGCGCCCTGGCCCAGGCCGGGGTCGAGCAGCAGACCTTCCGCGATTTCGTCGCCGCCGGCATTGTCTGGCGCGAGGTGGTGCGCCAGCGCCTGGTGCCGCAGGTCCAGGTCAGCGACGCCGAGCTGGACCAGGAAATGCAGCGCCTGATCGAGACGCCGCGCATCACCCATGTCGCGCTGTCCGAACTGATCATCCCCGCGCCGCCCGGCCAGGAGGCGCAGGCCATGGGCCTGGCGGAATCGCTGGTGCAGAGCGTGCGCTCGGAGGCGGATTTCGCCGCGGCGGCGCGGCAGCATTCCGCGACGCCCTCGGCCGAGGAAAGCGGGCGGCTGCCCTGGATGCCGCTGGAGAACCTGCCGCCCTCGTTGCGGCCGATCATCCTGTCGATGAAGCCCGGCCAGATCAGCCAGCCCCTGACCGTCGAGGGCGCGGTGGTGCTGTTCTTCCTGCGCGACAGCCGCGGCGCGCTGCGTCCCGGCGCCAGGGAACAGGTGCTGGACTACGTGCGCTTCCGGCTGGCCAGCCTGGCCGAGGCGAACCGGATCGCGGCGCTTTCCGACAGCTGCGCCGATCTTTTCGTCCATGCCCGCGGCTTGCCGCCCGAGCAGATCCAGCGCCAGACCCTGCCGCAAGGCCAGATCCCGGCCTCCGAAGCGCTGCGGCTGGCGGTGCTGGACGACAACGAGACCTCGGTGGTCAGCCAGGGCGGCGCGGCCGAATTGCTGATGCTGTGCAAGCGCCAATCCGCGCTGCTGGCCTCCGGCGCCGCGGCGGAGGCGCCGGTGGCGGTGACGGCCGAGGGCGAGACGGCCGCCGCGCCCGATCCCGACACGCTGCCGGACCGTGAAGAGATGCGCAGCCAGATCTTCAGCCGCAAGGTCGGCCAGGCTGCCGACAACTACCTGGCCGAGTTGCGGGCCAATGCAATCATCCGGCGGCCTTGAGCCCGGTTGAGCCACCGGGGGCGCTTCGCCCCCCGGACCCCCAGAGGGTATTTGGGAAACGGAGAAGATGACTGAAGCCCGCCCCATCATCCTGACCTGCGGCGAGCCGGCGGGCGTCGGGCCGGAGCTTGCGCCCAAGGCGCTGGCCTCGGGCGTGCCATTCGTGTTCCTGGGCGATCCGCGGCATCTGCGCGAGGGCACCGCCTGGGCCGAGGTCGCGGCGCCGGGCGAGCCGGTGGCCGAGGGCGTGCTGGCCGTGCTGCGCCATGACTTCCCGGCGCCGGCGGTGCCGGGCCGGCCCGATCCCGCCAATGCGCCGGCGGTGGTCGAGGTCATCGCCCGCGCGGTCGACCTGGCCATGTCCGGCGCGGCCGGCGGCATCTGCACCCTGCCGATCAACAAGGAGGCGCTGAAGCGCGGCGCCGGCTTCGGCTTTCCCGGCCATACCGAATATCTGGCGCATCTGGCGGGCGACGTGCCGGTGGTGATGATGCTGGCCTCGACCCGTGTCGAGCCGCCCTGCCGGGTGGTGCCGGTGACGATCCACATCCCGCTGTCCGAGGTGCCGCTGGCGCTGACGCCCCTGCGGCTGGAGCAGGCGATCCGCATCACCGATTCCGCGATGCGGCGCGATTTCGGCCTGGCGCAGCCGCGGCTGGCCATCGCCGGGCTGAACCCCCATGCCGGCGAGAACGGCGTCATGGGCGACGAGGAAGCACGCTGGATGGCGCCCCTGGTCGAGCGGCTGCGGCGCGAGGGGTTCGACCTGCGCGGGCCGCTGCCGGCCGATACCATGTTCTATCCAGCCGCGCGGGCGCGTTACGACGCGGCGCTCTGCGCCTATCACGACCAGGCGCTGATCCCGATCAAGACGCTGGATTTCGCCGGCGGGGTGAACGTGACCCTGGGCCTGCCCTTCGTGCGCACCTCGCCCGATCACGGCACCGCCTTCGACATCGCCGGCCAGGGCATCGCGGATGCGCAGAGCGTCATCGCCGCCCTGCGCATGGCGCATGAGATGGCGGCACGGCGATGAGCGCCATCGACGGGCTGCCGCCGCTGCGCGAGGTGATCGCGCGCCATGAGTTGCGCGCCAGGAAGCAGCTGGGGCAGAATTTCCTGCTGGACCTGAACCTGACCGCCAAGATCGCCCGCGCCGCCGGCGACCTGACCGGCTGCGACGTGATCGAGGTCGGCCCCGGTCCGGGCGGGCTGACCCGCGGCTTGCTGGCCGAGGGTGCGCGGCATGTGCTGGCGATCGAGAAGGACGTGCGCGCCCTGCCCGCCCTGGCCGAGATCGCCGCCGCCTATCCCGGCCGGCTGGAGGTGATCCATGGCGATGCGCTGGAGGTCGACCCGCTGGCGCATCTGTCGCCGCCGATCCGCATCGTCGCGAACCTGCCCTATAATGTCGGCACCGAATTGCTGATCCGCTGGCTGACGCCGGCAGCCTGGCCGCCCTTCTGGCAGTCGCTGACGCTGATGTTCCAGAAAGAGGTGGCCGAGCGCATCGTGGCGCAGCCGGGCGGCAAGGCTTACGGCCGGCTGGCCGTGCTGGCGCAATGGCGCAGCAAGGCGCGGGTGGTGATGACCCTGCCGCCCGAAGCCTTTGTTCCCGCGCCCAAGGTGCATTCGGCGGTCGTCCACCTGACCGCCCTGCCCGAGCCGCGCTATCCGGCCGATCCGGCGGTGCTGAACCGGGTGGTGGCGGCGGGCTTCAACCAGCGCCGCAAGATGCTGCGCGCCTCGCTGAAGGGGCTGCATCCCGAGATCGAATCGCTGCTGGTCCAGGCCGGCATCGCCCCCACCGCCCGCGCAGAAGAGGTCGGGCTGCAGCAATTCTGCGCGCTGGCGCGGGGCCTGGCCGCCGCGCCGCGCTGAGCATCATTCGCCGGAGGCGCTTTCGGCCTGGGTCTTTGCCGCCTTGGCACCCTGTCCGCGGCCGGTTTTCGCCGAGGCCTTGGCACCTTCCTCGGCCGGTTTCTTGCGGCTGCGCGGCGCGGCCGCCCCGGTGGTGCGGCTGCTGCGCCGGCGCGCCGCAGGGGCGGGCTCGGCGGCCGGTTCCCCGGCTGCCGCGTTCTCGGCGGGGGCCGGTGCGGCCGGGGTCGGTTCGGCAGGGGTTTCGGACCGGACGGCGCTTTCCGGGGTTTCCACCGGGCCGGCGGCATCCTCGTCGGCAGCGATCACCGGCGGCAGCCCGGAATCGGCGGGCGCGGCGGCGGGCTGGGCGCGTTCTTCCGCGCGGGGGGCGGGCTGCTGGCGTTCCTCGCGGCGGTCATCGCGACGCTCGTCGCGGCGATCCTCGCGCCGGTCGTGACGGTCCTGGCGGTGGCCGTGATGGCCGTTCTGGCCATTGCCGTTCTCGGACGCAGCCGAGCCATTGCCGTCCTGGGCATCATCGTCGCGGCCCTGGTGCTGGTGGCCCTGGCGCTCGGCCTGCTCGCGCTGCGCCTCGCCCAGCATGCGGGTGTAATGTTCTGCGTGCTGAAGAAAGCTCTGCTCGGCCACCCGGTCGTTGGAAAGCTGGGCGTCGCGGGCGAGCGTCAGGTATTTCTCGATGATCTGCTGGGGCGTGCCGCGCACCTTGCCCTCGGGGCCCGAGGAATCGAAGACGCGGTTGACGATATTGCCCAGCGAACGCTGGCGGTTCGACTTGTTACGCGAACGGGATTTGGATGATCTCATCAGCTTGTTGTCAGTTTATGTCCGGCAAGGGCCGGCTAAGGTTGGGGTCATTCCGAAGGCGGGTGTCAGCGCAGGCGCAGCGTTTGCTCCGGCTCCCGCGTCACCAGTAAAACTGGATTATCTGAGTATGACTGACCCGTGCGCGGGCGGTGCGCCCCCGTCACAATTGCGAATAAACACGCCGCAGCGCCGCTTACAAGCGAAAATTTCGTCAAAAGCCGCGAAAGGCGCGGAAGCTTGCCGGATCAAAGCGGCTTGCGGGCGGCGACGACCCGGTCGCGCCCGTCCAGGTCGGGCAGGATCCGGGGCTCGGCCAGACCGGCTGCGCGCATCAGCGCCGCCACGGCCGCGCCCTGCGTGGGGCCGATCTCGACCATCAGCCGGCCGCCGGGCGACAGATGCGCGGGCGCCCCGGCGGCGATGGCGCGATAGGCGGAAAGCCCGTCCGCCCCGTCGGTCAGGGCCTGCCGCGGCTCCCATTCCCGCACCTCGGGCGCAAGCTGCGCCATCTCGTCCAGCGCGATATAGGGCGGGTTCGAGACGATCAGGTCGAACTGCCCCGTGACCGAGGCGAACCAGTCGGATTCAAGGAAATCCGCACAAACCCCCACGGTCCTGGCATTTTCTCGCGCCACCTCCAGCGCGGCGGCCGAGATGTCGGTGCCAAGCCCGCGCGCGCCCGGCCGCTCGGCCAGAAGCGAGATCAGGATCGCCCCCGTGCCGGTGCCCAGGTCCAGCACCGAGGCAAAGGGCCCGGCCAGCGCCGCCTCGACCAGGGTCTCGGTTTCCGGGCGGGGATCGAGCGTGTCGCGGGTCACGCGGAACTCGTGCTTCCAGAAGGCGCGGCGGCCCAGGATCTGGCTGACCGGCTGGCGCGCGGCGCGGGCGGCCAGGGTTGCGTCGAAACGTCGCAGAGCCTCGGGCGGCAGCGGCGCAGCCAGCGCGGCGGCCAGGTGGTGGCGCGGCAGGTCCAGGGCATGGGCCAGGAGCAGCCGGGCATCCTCGGCCGCGCCGGGCACGCCGGCCTGGGCGAGTCGTGCGGCGCCTTGCCGCAGGGCCTCGGCCCCGGTCATGGAATCACGCGCCCTGCGCGGCCAGGCGCGCGGCCTGGTCGTGCGCGGTCAGCGCCGCCACGATCTCGCCGATCTCGCCCTGCATGATGCGGTCGAGCGCATAGAGCGTCAGGCCGATGCGGTGATCGGTCATCCGGCCCTGCGGGAAGTTGTAGGTGCGGATGCGTTCCGAGCGGTCGCCCGAGCCGACCTGGCTCTTGCGGTCGGCGGCGCGCTCGGCATCGGCGCGCGACCGCTCCATGTCGTAAAGCCGCGCGCGCAGCACGGCCATGGCATTGGCGCGGTTCTGGTGCTGGGACTTTTCCGAACTGGTCACGACGATGCCGGTCGGCAGGTGGGTGATGCGCACCGCCGAATCGGTGGTGTTGACGTGCTGGCCGCCGGCGCCGCTGGCGCGCATGGTGTCGATGCGGATGTCGCTGGCGGGGATGTCGATATCCACCGCCTCGGCCTCGGGCAGCACGGCGACGGTGGCGGCGCTGGTATGGATGCGGCCACCCGATTCCGTCTCGGGGACGCGCTGGACGCGGTGGACGCCCGATTCGTATTTCAGCTTGGCGAAGACCCCCTCGCCCTCGATCCGCGCCACCGCCTCGCGCACGCCGCCCAGGTCGGATTCGGCCAACTCGAGCATCTGGAACTGCCAACCCTGCGATTCGGCAAAGCGGCGATACATGGCCAGCAGGTCGCCGGCGAACAGCGCCGCCTCTTCCCCGCCGGTGCCGGGGCGAATCTCCAGGATGGCCGGGCGGGCATCGGCGGCGTCGCGCGGCAACAGCGCGATGCGCAGCGCATGTTCCAGCTCGGGAAGCGCGGCGCGCAGGCGCGACAATTCGTCCTGCGCCAGCTCGCGCATCTCGGGATCGGCCAGCAGGGCCTCGGCCTCGCGGATGCCGTCCTGCGCGGCGCGCCATTCGCCGATCTGCGCGACCACGGGCTTCAATTCCGCATATTCGCGGCTGATCGCGGCGATTTCCTCGGCCGCCGGCCCGGCGTGCAGCCGCGCTTCGAGATATTCGAAACGCGCGACGATCTGGGCAAGGCGGTCTTCCGGCAGCATTTGATGCAATTAGCTGTTGAGCCGCGGGCCGACAAGGCGGAACCTTGCAGGCATCTGACCCAGATCAAAGCAAGGCCGGCCGTCTTGGTGCAGATTGCTGCAAGACGCGCCCACCAAGCCAAAGGAGGCCCCACGTGAAACTCGTCCCCTTTCTGACAGCGACGAGTCTTGCCCTGTCCGCTCTGCCGGTCATGGCGCAGACTGAAGCCATCGACAACGGCGCCCTGCGCGAGGAAGCCAAGGGGGTGTTCGAGGCGATTCCCGAAAAGATGACCGCCATCAAGCAGACCGAGGACAATCCCGAAGGCATCCCTCTGACCGCCGAGAAGATCGAACTGGGCAAGGTGCTGTTCTTCGACCCGCGCATGTCCAGCTCCGGGCTGATCTCGTGCCAGACCTGCCACAACGTCGGCCTTGGCGGTGTGGACGGCCTGCCGACCTCGATCGGGCACGGCTGGCAGAAAGGGCCGCGCAACGCCCCCACCATGCTGAACGCGATCTTCAACGCCGCGCAATTCTGGGACGGCCGCGCCGGCGACCTTGCCGAACAGGCCAAGGGTCCGGTCCAGGCCGGTGTCGAGATGAGCAACACCCCCGACCAGGTGGTCAAGACCATCAACTCGATGCCGGAATATGTCGAATCCTTCAAGGCCGCCTTCCCCGACGAAGCGGACCCGGTGACCTTCGACAATTTCGCCATCGCGATCGAGCAGTTCGAGGCCACGCTGGTCACGCCCAACAGCGCCTTCGACCGCTTCCTTGCCGGCGACGATGCAGCGATGACCGACCAGGAAAAACGCGGGCTGCAAGCCTTCATCGAAACCGGCTGCACCGCCTGCCACTATGGCGTGAACTTCGGCGGGCAGGACTATCACCCCTTCGGCCTGATCGCCAAGCCCGGCGCCGAGGTGCTGCCCGCCGGCGACAGGGGCCGCTACGAGATCAGCCAGACCGTTGACGACGAATATGTCTTCCGCGCCGCGCCGTTGCGCAACGTCGCGCTGACCGCGCCCTATTTCCACTCGGGCGTGGTCTGGGATCTGGCGGAAGCGGTGCAGATCATGTCCTCGGCGCAGCTTGGCACCGAGCTGACCGATGAGCAGGCCGACGACATCACCGCCTTCCTGGGCACGCTGACCGGCGATCAGCCGGTGATCGACCACCCGATCCTGCCGGTGCGCACCGACTCCACGCCGCTGCCCACGCCGATGTAAGGCGCGGCAGGCGAGACACGAAAAGGGGCCCTCGCGGGGCCCCTTTTGCTTGCGGTCCGGCCGGCGGATCACTCGGCCTTGACGGCCTCGACGGTGATCTTGATCTCGACCTCGTCCTCGACCGCCGGGGCGAACTTGCCCAGGTTGAACTCGGAACGCTTGATCTCGGCCTCGGCATCGAAGCCGGCGGCCTCCTTGCCGGTCATGGGATGGGCGGCAATCTGGTTCAGGTCGACATCCAGCACCACCTGCTTGGTCACGCCGTTCAGCGTCAGATCGCCCGTGACCTTCGCCTCCTTGTCGTCCTCGGGCTCGACCTTGGTCGACTTGAAGGTCGCGACGGCGCCGCTGGCATCGGTGTTGAAGAAATCCGGCCCGAACAGGTGCTTGTCCAGCTCCTCGGAGACGGTGCGCAGCCCGGACAGCGGGATGGTCGCCTCGACGCTGGAATTGGCCGGGTTCTCGGCATCCAGCGTCAGCTTGCCGGTGACGCCGTTGATGATGCCGGTGCTGGTCGAAAAGCCCATGTGGTTGTATTCAAAGACGACTTGGCTGTGCGAGGGGTCGAAGTCATAGACCACGGGCTCGGCCATCGCGGCACTGGCGCCAAGCAGGCCGATCGCGGCGACAGGGGCGAGGATGGATTTCATGCTGAACTCCCGATTGAAAAAGATCATGATGGTTCTGCCAGAAAATGCCCGCGCATCAACAAGGGTTTCCTGACATTTTCGTGTTTCGCCGCAGCGCGGAAACAGTATCGCCGCAGGGGCGACTTTCCGGGGTTTCCGGGCATTTATCCTTGCATTCCCCGGCCTGCCCGCTATAAGGCCGCATCCTTCCGCAAATGCGAAACCGGCGCAGCCTCTCGTGGCGGGGCGCGGAAGGGCTGTCCCGCCGTTGAAGTGCGCCCCGATGAAAGGTGCAGACATGCCGCTTTACGAGCATGTGCTGATCGCCCGCCAGGACCTGTCGAACGCGCAGGCCGAGGGGCTGATCGAACATTTCTCGACCGTGATCGCCGACAATGGCGGCAAGGTCGTGGACAACGAATACTGGGGCGTGCGCACGCTTGCCTACAAGATCAACAAGAACCGCAAGGGCCATTACGCCTTCCTGCGCTCGAACGCCCCCTCGGCCGCCGTGCAGGAGATGGAGCGCCTGGCCCGCCTGCATGACGACGTCATGCGCGTGCTGACCGTCCGCGTGGACGAGCACAAGGACGGCCCCTCGGTCCAGATGCAGAAGCGCGACGAGCGCGAGCGCGGGGATCGTGGCGACCGCGGGGATCGCGGCGAGCGTCGCGAGCGTCGCGACCGCGACGACCGGAACTAAGGGAAAGGAACCAGGATCATGGCCAACAAACCCTTCTTCCGCCGCCGGAAAGTCTGCCCCTTCTCGGGCGACAACGCCCCCGCCATCGACTACAAGGACACGCGCCTGCTTCAGCGTTACATCTCGGAACGCGGCAAGATCGTGCCCTCGCGCATTACCGCCGTCTCGGCCAAGAAGCAGCGCGAACTGGCGCGCGCCATCAAGCGCGCCCGCTTCCTCGCCCTGCTGCCCTATGCCGTGAAGTAAGGAGAGACGATCATGCAAGTCATCCTGCTGGAACGCGTGGCCAAGCTGGGCCAGATGGGCGAAGTCGTGAAGGTCAAGGACGGTTTCGCGCGCAACTACCTCTTGCCGCAGGGCAAGGCGCTGCGCGCCTCGGACGCCAATATCCAGGCGTTTGAAGCCCGCAAGGCCGAACTCGCCTCGCGCAACGACGAAACCCGCGCCGAAGCCGAAAAGACCGCCCAGAAGCTCGACGGCCAGACCTTCGTCATCATCCGCTCCGCCTCGGACGCGGGTGCGCTCTATGGCTCGGTCACGCCGCGCGACGCCGCCGATGTCGCCAATGCCGAAGGTTTCGCGATCGAGCGCCGCCAGGTCGTCCTGACCGCCCCGATCAAGGATCTGGGCCTGCACGAGGTCCGCGTGCATCTGCACCCGGAAGTCGACGTCATCATCAAGCTGAACGTCGCCCGCTCGCCCGAAGAGGCCGAGCTGCAAGCCTCGGGCAAGTCGATCCAGGAACTGGCCGCCGAAGAGGAAGCCGCCGCGGAATTCGAGATCGCCGAGCTTTTCGACGACATCGGCTCGGCCGGCCGCGACGAGGACGAAGCCGCGAACTGATCGCGCCTTTGCCGGAACAGGGAAAAACGCGCCGTAACCGGCGCGTTTTTTCATGCCCGCATGGCAACGTCCCCTTGCCTCAACCACGGGTTCGGCGGAACATTCGCCGGGCTGCGGGGTTGAAACGCAAAGCGCCCTTCGCCAGAGGATTTGCCGGCATGCATCACCAGGACGACCAGCCGCCCATCACCCATACCCCGGCCGACGAGACCAGCCAGACCCGCTTCGGTCCCCGCCCGGTGCCCGAGGGGCATCGCCGGCCACCGGGCCCGGTGGAATCGCGCCGCATCCCGCCGCATGGCGATGTCTCGCCCGACGGCAGCCATCCATGGCCGCGTCCCTCGCGCGGGGCAAAATGGCTGGTCTGGGGCGGCACCGGGCTGGTGGCCGCGGCCTTGACCGCCGGCACGGTGATCGCGGCGCGGCACCTGATCGACCTGGTCTCGGACGACGACGGCCCCGCCCGTCCACGCGGCACAGGCACCCCGCGTCAGGCCCCCAAGGCCCCGCACGAGCCCAGGCCCAAGACGCAACCCGCCCGGCCTGTCCCGCAGGGCCGGCGCCGCCCGCCGCGGCAAAGCCTGCTGCAAGAGGTCGAGGCCAATACCGCCAACCTGACCAGCGGCGTCGAGAACGTGATGCAGGCGCTGACCGCCGCCGTGACCGGCTTCCGCTCGGTCGCCGGCCAGGCCAGCACCATCGTGCAGGAATTCGGCGATGCCGCGGCGATCATCCGCGACATCATCGACCGCAAGCCCGCGCCGCAACCCCGCAAGCCCCGCCGCGAGGCGCATATGCCGGACCTGCGCGACGACCCGCTGCTGCACGACCCGATGGAGGGCCCGGACCCCGGCGGCCCGGCCGATCACGACCCGCGCCTTCACCGGCTCTGACGCGGAACGGCCCTTGACCAGCCGGTGCCGCCAGCAGCGCGCTGCGGCTCGGCTGTCCGGCTTCTTCGTTGCATAAATACCCATCTGCGCCACCGCGCCCCGCGCCCCGCCCTGGCCAGCGGGGCGCGGCAATGAAAAAGGCCGCCCCCGCGGGACGGCCCTTCTTTTCGCGGCAAGGCAGCGGATCAGAGCTGATCCAGCGCCTCGATGGCCTTTTCCAGCTCTTCCTTGGTCACGGATTTCTCCGAAACCTTGGCGCCCTCGACGATATGGTCGACGACCTTGTCCTCGAAGAGCGGCGCGCGCAGCTGCTGCTGCGCCTGCGGGTTCTGCTGGATGAACTCGAAGAAGGCGCGCTCCTGGCCGGGATACTGACGCGCCTGGCGCAGCACGGCCTGGGTCATCTCCTGGTCCGAGACGGTGATCTCGGCCTTCTGGCCGATCTCGGCCAAGAGCAGGCCCAGGCGGACGCGGCGCTCGGCAAGCGTCTTGTGCTCGTCCGTCGGCTCGATCTCGCCATGGTTATGGCCATGCTCCTCGGGGTGTTCCTCGTGCCAGAGCTGATGCGCGATCTGATGCGCCTCGGCCTCGACCAGCGAATCGGGCAGGTCGAACTTGACCAGCTCGTCCAGCTTGTCCAGCAGCGCGCGCTTGAGAACCTGGCGCGAGGCGCCCTTGTATTCCGCCTCCAGCCGCTCGCGGATCTGGCCCTTCAGCGCGTCCAGGCTTTCGGCGCCGAATTTCTTGGCCAGTTCGTCGTCGATCTCGGCCGCTTTCGGGGCCTTCACCGCCTTGACGGTGGTCTCGAAGATGGCGTCCTTGCCGGCCAGGGCCGGATGGCCGTAATCCTCGGGGAATTTCACCTCGACCTTGATCTCGTCGCCGGCCTTGGCGCCGACCAGCTGTTCTTCGAAGCCGGGGATGAAGCTGCCCGAGCCCAGCACCAGCGGATAATCCTCGGCCGAGCCGCCCTCGAAGGCTTCGCCGTCGACCATGCCCTTGAAGTCGATCACGACCTGGTCGCCGTCCTTGGCCTTGGTGCCCTTCTTGCGGTCCTCGAAGCTCTGGGCGTTCTTGGCCAGGTTCTCCAGCGCCTCGGTCACCTGCTCCTCGCTGGCCTCGACCACCAGCCGCTCCAGCTCGACGCCGGACAGGTCGGTTTCCGGGATGGCGGGCAGCGCCTCATAGGCGACGGTGACGACGACATCGTCGCCCTCTTTCCAGGTCTCGCCGTTGACCATTTCGATCTTGGGCTGAAGGGCGGGACGGTCGCCCGATTTCTCCAGGTGGTCGCGCAGCGCCTTGTCGATGGCCTCCTGCATGGCATCGCCCATGATGCGCTGGCCGAACTGCTTCTTCAGCAGCGCCATCGGCACCTTGCCCTTGCGGAAGCCCTTCATCTCGACCTCGGGCTGGGCCTCTTTCAGCTTCGCATCCACCTGCGCCGCCAGATCGGCCGCAGGCAGGGTGAATTCATAGCCCCGCTTCAGCCCTTCGTTCTGGGTTTCCTTGACCTGCATTTGTCTTCCTTCATCCACGAACCATCGTGCGGGTCCGAGGCATTACAGCCTCGCCGGCGCCGGAACCTGCCGTCCCGCGCCTCCGCCTGTTTCAGCGCGCTAGCTATGGGATTTCGGCCCGCATAGCAAGGAGGAAGGCGGGAATCGCCGCCCTCCCGCCGGGTTTCGCGCGCCGTCGCAAGCCGCGCGCCGCCAGGGATCCTGCCAGAAACCGCCCAGCCCCCACCCCCCCCCCACGCGAGAGCGAAAAGCGCCGCCACACCCCTTGGTTGAATTGTGCATTATCGCCTCATCCACCCTGGCCCATGCGCCCGGACCGGTTGACGCAAGGGCAACCGGGATGAGCGATCTTCCGCCAGCAGGCCCGTCTTGCAGCCGCAAGTTGCAGCCGCCGGAATATCAACGGACTGCCATTATTAGGTCAGCAAACGCAACCTAACTTATGGATATATTCCCTTCCCCGCCCCGGCGGTGCATACAGGCATCGTTGCGTAAGCGGTTGTTTGTTAACCTTGGTAAACGGTTCTTTGGTCATGTGTTCAAAACTGACCGGGCGGGTGCGCATCCTTGTTCCCGCCCGGTTGTGCGCCGGCAAGGGATTGCGGGATTCCCTCTGTCCTGGTTGCGTCATTATTGGGCATGGTTCGGCCCGACTCGCCCCTGGCGATTCCCGCATCTGGATATATCAGACAAAAAGGTCGAAACCGGCCCCCTCTCGCAGCAGGGTCCGGTCGGCCTTCAATCAGCCTTGAAACGGCAAAGGCCGCCCCTGCAGGCGGCCTTTTCGCATGGGGTCCGCCGCGGGCTCAGCCGCGCGCGCGCACAACCTGCAACAGCGGCATGACCTCGGACATGTCCGGCCCATGTGCCTGGCCGGTCAGGGCCTTGCGCAGCGGCATGAACAGGCCCTTGCCCTTGCGGCCGGTCGCCTGCTTGACCGCATTGGTGAACTCGCCCCAGGTCGCGTCGGTATAGGGCGGCGGCGGCAGCAGCTTCATCGCCTCGGCGATGAAATCGGCGTCCTCGGGGTCGATCTGCGGCTCGGCCCCCTGCGAGAAGATCTGCCACCAGCCGGCCAGGTCGTCCAGCCGGGTGATGTTCTGCGAGGCGACGCACCAGAACCGCTCGGCCAGCTCGTCGGGCACGCCAAGCGCGGCGATGCGGTCCCTGACCTCGGCAAGGGGGCGCGACTGGTTCGCCTCGCGCGTCAGCGGCCACAGATCCTCGGCGTCGAACTTGGTGGGCGAGGCGCCGAATTGCGACAAGTCGAACCCTTCGGCCAGTTCGTCCAGCGACATCCGCAGCTCGACCGGCTGCGACGACCCCAGCCGCGCCATCAGCGACAACAGCGCCTCGGGCGCCACGCCGCTTTCGCGCAGGTCGCGGATCGACAGCGTGCCCAGGCGCTTGGACAGTTCCTCGCCCTGCGCGCCGGTCAGCAGGCTGTGGTGGGCAAAGGCCGGCGGCTCGGACCCCAGCGCACGGATGATCTGGATCTGCGTCGCGGTATTGGTCACGTGGTCGGCACCGCGCACGATATGGGTCACGCCCATGTCGGCGTCGTCGACCGAGCTGGCGAAGGTGTAAAGCACCTGCCCGTCGGCGCGGATCAGCACCGGGTCCGAAACGCTGGCCGCGTCGATCGAGATCTCGCCCAGGATGCCGTCGGCCCATTCGATCCGCTCCTGGTCCAGCAGGAAGCGCCAATAGCCGGCGCGGCCCTCGGCACGCAGGCGGTCCTTGTCCTCGGGCGAAAGCTTCAGCCCGGCGCGGTCATAGACCGGGGGCTTGCCCATGTTGAGCTGCTTCTTGCGCTTCAGGTCCAGCTCGGTCGGGGTCTCGAACACCTCGTAGAGCCGGCCGGCGGCGCGCAGCCCCTCGGCCGCCTCGGCATAGCGGTCCAGGCGGTCCGACTGCCGCTCGATCCGATCCCAGGTCAGGCCCAGCCATTCCAGGTCGCGCTGGATGCCGTCGGCATATTCCTGCTTGCTGCGCTCGCGGTCGGTATCGTCCAGGCGCAGGATGAAGGTGCCGCCCGCCTTGCGCGCGATCAGATAGTTCATCAGCGCCGTGCGCAGGTTGCCGACATGGATGTGGCCGGTGGGCGAAGGGGCGAAACGGGTGGTGGTCATGGGAGGTCTCCTGTCGGCTTCGCTCTTTCACAAACGGCGGTTTTTGTCCATATCGGGACCAAAGACAGAGGTAAGCCGATGCTGGACTGGAAGAATGCCGAGGCCCCCGACGCGGCCATGATCGAGGAACTGGCGCGCGAGGCCATCGCCGGCCTGCCGCCGGCATTCGCCGGTCCCGCCGCCCAGGTGGTGCTGCGCATCGAGGATTTCGCCAGCGAGGAATTCCTGGACGAGCTGGAGATCGACGACCCGCTGGAGTTGACCGGGCTTTACGACGGCGTGCCGATGACCGAGAAATCGCCCAGCGACCCGCAGCATTTTCCCGACACGGTCTGGCTGTTCCGCCGCGCCATCCTGGACGAATGGGCCAGTCGCGGGGACGTGACGCTGGGCCAGCTGGTCGCCCATGTCGTGGTGCATGAATTCGCCCATCACTTCGGCTGGTCCGACGACGACATCGCCGCGATCGACCGCTGGTGGGAATGATGGAGCAGGCGCCGATCCTGACCATCACGCTGAACCCGGCGCTGGACGTGACCACGGGCGTGCGGCAGGTGGTGCCCGACATCAAGCTGCGCTGCGAAGCGCCGCGCTTTGATCCGGGCGGCGGCGGCATCAACGTCAGCCGCGCGATCCGCGCCATGGGCGGCGACAGCACGGCGCTGGTCGCGCTTGGCGGCGCCACCGGGCAGCGCATCGCCGAACTGCTGGCGGAAACCGGCGTCCCGCTGATGACCCTGCCCGCACCGGGCGAGACGCGGCAGTCCCTGACCGTGGACGACCGCACCATCCGCCAGCAATACCGCTTTGTCATGCCCGGCCCGGAATGGTCCGCGGCCGATGTCGAGGCCGCGCTGGAGGCCGCCGCCGACGCCGCCAAGCCCGGCGCGCTGGTGGTGCTGTCCGGCTCGAACCCGCCGGGCGTGCCGGCGGGCTTTGCCGCGCTTCTGGCCGAGCGGCTGCGCGGGACCGGCGCGCGGCTGGTCGTGGACACCTCGGGGCCGGCGCTGGCCGAGGTCGCCGCCGCCACCGACCGCCGGGTCGAGATCCTGCGCATGGACGACGAAGAGGCCGCGGGCCTGGCCGGCCATCCCCTGCCCTATCGCGCCGACACCGCGGGTTTCGCGGCCAGCCTCGTCGCCTCGGGGGCGGCGCATGGGGTGATCGTGGCGCGCGGCCGCGACGGCAATATCATCGCCACCGACCAGGGCATCTGGCATGCCGAGGCCGCGCGGGTGCAGGTGGTCAGCAAGGTCGGCGCCGGCGACAGCTTCCTTGCCGGCTTCACCCTGGGCCATGCCCGCGGCTGGCCGGTCGGCGAGGCGCTGGGGCTGGCGGCGGCCGCCGCCTCGGCCGCAGTGCAGACGCCGGCCACCGAGCTGTGCCGGGGCGAGGATGTCGAGCGGCTGTTCGCCGCCCGCGTGGTGACGCAGATGCGGGGGCCGCGCTAGCCGCGGCCGTCCATGCGCACGAAGTCCAGCACGCTGCCCTGCGCCGGGGCCAGTTCCGACCAGTCGTCGATCTGGAAATCGACGACCAGCGTCGCCGCCGTCGGATAGCGGCGGAAATCCGGGTCCAGCGGCGCGCGCGCCGGCAGCATGCCGGCAAATTCTGCGATGCCGGGATTGTGGCCGATCATCATCACCGTCGGCGCCGAGGCGCTGCGCAGGATCTCCAGCATCTTTTCGGGCGCGGCGTGGTAAAGGCCGGGCTCGTATCGGATATGCGGCCGCACCTCCAGCGGGGCCATGGCGATGCCGGCCCAGGTCTCGCGCGTGCGCTCGGCGGTCGAGCACAGCACTTCCTCGGGCTCGTAGCCGCGGCTGGCCAGCCAGTCGCCCAGCTCGCGGGCCGAGCGGCGGCCGCGCGCATTCAGCGGCCGATCATGGTCGGGCTGCGCCGGATCGTCCCAGGACGATTTCGCATGGCGGGTCAGGATCAGACGGCAGTGCCCGAGTGGAGTCATCGAATTGCCTTTTCGGCCATGCGGTTAAGATTACGCGACGTCGCCGAGCCTGCCATAGCTTCCGCGGGGCGGGCAAGCCTTCTCTTTGGGGCGCAACGTCGCGCCGCTCACAGGCCGCTGTCGCCCTGGCGCAAGCCGCGCGGCTTGACCCGCGGCTCGGTCGAGCGGATCAGCGAGCCGGCGCCATGTTCGGTGAACAGCTCCAGCAGGCAGGCATTGGGCACCCGCCCGTCCAGAATCACCACGGCCCGCACCCCTTCCTCCAGCGCCTTCAGCGCCGTTTCGGTCTTGGGGATCATGCCGCCGGCGATGGTGCCCTCGGCGATCATCGCCCGCACCTGGTCGGGATGCATGGCCGTCACCACCTCGCCCGAGGCGTCCTTGACCCCCGAGACATCGGTCAGCAGCAGCAGCCGGTCGGCCTTGAGCGCGCCGGCGATCGCGCCCGCGGCGGTGTCGCCGTTGACGTTGAAGGTCTCGTTATCCTCCATCCCTGTCGCCACCGGGGCGATGACCGGGATCAGCCCGGCGTTGTAGAGGTCGCGGATGATCTGCACGTTCATCTCGACCGGGCGGCCGACGAAGCCCAACTCCGGGTCGTCCGGCTCGCAGACCATCAGGTCGTCGTCCTTGCCGGAAATCCCCACCGCGCGGCCGCCGGCATCGTTGATCGCCTGCACGATGCGCTTGTTGACCAGGCCCGACAGCACCATCTCGACCACCTCGACGGTTTCGCGGGTGGTGACGCGCTTGCCGCGCACGAAGCGGCTTTCGATGCCCAGCCGGCCCAGCAGGTCGTTGATCATCGGCCCGCCGCCGTGGCAGACGACCGGATGGATGCCCACCTGCCGCATCAGCACGATGTCGCGGGCGAACTCTGCCATCGCCTCGTCGTCGCCCATGGCATTGCCGCCGAACTTCACCACCACCACCGCGCCCGAATACCGCTGCATATAGGGCAGCGCTTCCGAAAGAGTGCGGGCGGTGGCGATCCAGTCACGGTTCATGTTCTGCTTTCTCATCAGGGGCCCCTGTTCGTCGCACCCGACCCTAGGACGCGGGCGCCGATCAGTCCAGAGCGGCTATGATGGCGCGCAAGGTGGCGATGCCCTGCCCCTTGTCCGAGCTTGTGATCACAAGTTCGGGATAGGCGGCGGGGTGCTTTTGCAGCGCCTCCTGCACCTGCGCGACCGTCGCCTCCATGGCCTGCGCACCGATCTTGTCGGCCTTGGTCAGCACCACCTGGAAGGGCACGGCCGAGCGGTCGAGCAGCTTCATGATCTCATGGTCCACGTCCTTCACGCCATGGCGCGAATCGATCAGCGCAAAGGCGCGGCGCAGGGTCGGCCGGCCGGCCAAGTAGTTCTTCAGCAGCGCCTGCCATTTCGCCACCACCGCGACCGGGGCCTTGGCAAAGCCATAGCCCGGCAGGTCCACCAGATAGGCTTGCTCGCCCAGGGTGAAATAGTTGATCTCTTGCGTGCGGCCCGGCGTGTTCGAGGCGCGGGCCAGGCCGTTGCGGCCGGTCAGAGCGTTGATCAGGCTGGACTTTCCGACATTCGAGCGGCCAGCGAAGCAGACCTCGGGCCGGTCGGCGGGCGGCAGCCCGTCCATGGCGACGACGCCCTTCAGGAAATCGACCGGCCCGGCAAACAACTTGCGCGCCGCCTCGGCGGTTTCTGCATCGGGCTCGGGGGCGATGGGAAAGGCAACCTTCATGCGCGCACCTCGTCACCCAGGGCAATGTCGCCGCCGGTCACCACCTCGGCATAGATGCCGAAATCGCGATGGCCGAACTGGGCCTCCAGCGCCTCGGGCATGTCGATGTCGATGCGGCTGGTCGTCGGGTCGGCGCTGGTCGCCGGGCAGCGGCCGATGGTCTCGGTCACGCGCAGCTCGACCCCGCCCAGGGTCAGCACATGGCCGATCAGCTCGCGCTCGGCATAGGGCGCCCAGCCCTCGAGCCACAGGTTCCCGCGCCAGCGCTCGATGCCAAGGGGCTGGCCCAGCCGCCCTTCCAGATCGGCAAGGCTCGACAGCGACAGGATCGAGATCCAGGGCTGGCTCACGTCGGTCCAGCCGGTCGGGCCGCGCACCAGCCGCGTCGGCGCCGGCTTGTCCTGGGGCCAGAGCGGGCGCACCCATTCGACCAGCCGCGGCCCCTCGGCCTCGGGGTCGAAGTCCAGGTCGGGCAGGTCGGGATGGGTCAGGCGGATGCGGCCGCCTTCCGCCCCCTCGCCCCAGCCGCCGCAAACGGCCTGCAGCCCGGCCGAGGCCGCGCCGCGCAGGAAGCAGGATTTCGGCAGCCAACGCTGCGGCACCGCGCCGGCGTGACGCTCGCCCCCTTCGGTCAGCAGCGCCCAGAGCCGGTCGCCCGGCAGGCGCCGCGCCGCATCCAGCCGGGTGCGGGGCAGATCCTCGCCGCCGATCGCCTTGATCGGGTGCCGGCGTATCCGGGCGACGCGGGCGGTCATTTGCCGCCCTTGTCCCCGCCCTTGTCCCCAGCCTTGGCCCGCGACGGCAGGCTGGAGCGGATATTGCCGAAGAAGTCGGGCCGGTGGCCGTGCATCGACATGATGGTGTATTGCTGGATGATGGTGATGGTGTTGTTGGTGATCCAGTACAGCACCAGCCCCGAGGCAAAGCCGCCCAGCATGAACATGAACACCCAGGGCATCCAGGCGAAGATCATCTTCTGCGCCGGATCGGTCGGGGCCGGGTTCAGCTTCTGCTGCATCCACATCGAGATGCCCAGCAAAATCGCCAGCACCGGCAGGGTGAAGCTGTGCAGGAAGCTGCCCTGGCCCGGCGCCGCCCAGGGCAACAGGCCGAACAGGTTCCACAGGCTGGACGGGTCGGGCGCGGCAAGGTCGCGGATCCAGCCGATCCAGGGCGCGTGGCGCAGCTCGATGGTGACGAAGATCACCTTGTAGAGCGCAAAGAAGATCGGGATCTGCAGCAGCACCGGCAGGCAGCCCGCGGCGGGGTTCACCTTTTCGCGCTTGTAAAGCTCCATCACCTCTTTCTGGAACTTCATGCGGTCGTCGCCGGTGCGCTGCTTGACGGCCTCCATCTCGGGCTGGAGTTCCTTCATCTTGGCCATCGAGATGTAGGACTTGCGCGCCAGCGGAAAGACCAGCAGCTTCAGCACGAAGGTCAGCGCGATGATCGCCCAGCCCATGTTGCCGATCATGCCGTGCAGCCAGTGCAGCAGGCGGAAGATCGGCTTGGTCAGGAAATAGAACCAGCCCCAGTCGATCGAATCGACGAAACGGTCGATGCCGGGGGCTTCCTGGTAGCCGTTGATGACCTCCCAGACCTTGGCGCCGGCGAACAGATAGCTCGCGCTGGTGGCGGTCGCGCCGGGGGCGACGGTCTGCACCGGCATCCGCGCCTCGGTCTGGTAGATGTCGGCGCCGGGGGCGTATTTCACCACCGCGGTAAAGGACTGGCCGGGCGCAGGCGCCAGCGTGGTCATCCAGTACTTGTCGGTAAAGCCGATCCAGCCGTTTTCCTGCACCTCGATCAGCTGCGCCGGCCCCTCGCCCGGCAGCGGGTCGAGCTTGGCCATGTCCTTGTATTTTTCTTCCAGCAGCTTGCCGTCGGTCATCCCGACCGCGCCCTCGTGCAGGACGAAGAAGTTCTGGGTGTCGGGCTTGCCGTGGCGCGCGAGGATGCCATAGGGCGCCGCCGAGAAGGGGGCGGCCGCAGTATTTTCCAGCGTCTGGGTCACGGTGAACAGGAACTTGTCGTCCAGCTCATAGGTGCGGCGGAAGATCTGGCCGGCGCCATTGTCCCAGCGCAGCGTGACCGGCTGGCCGGGGGCCAGGGTCGAGCCGGATTCGACCTCCCACACCGTGGCCGGGCCGGGGACCAGGGCGGGATCGGTGCCGGCGGCCGGCATCCAGCCATAGACCGCGTAATAGGGTTTCTGCACCGCGACCTCGGCATTGCCGCCCGGCGCGACCGGGCTGCCTTCGGCCCGCACGGTGGTCTGCGCGGTGGGCGACAACAGGCGGACAAAGGGCGAGCGGGGATCCAGCGTCTCGTGATAGCCGGTCAGTTCCAGGTCGTCGACGCGGCCGCCCGCCAGCGAGATCGTGCCCGCGAGCGAGGGGGATTCGATCCTGACCCGCCCGGCATTGGCGGAAGGGTCGCTGCTCGTTGCCGCGGCTTCCAGTTCCGGCGCCGCGCCCTGCGGCACCGCGCCGGGCGTCGCGGGGGCTCCGGTCTCGGGCTGGGCCGCGCCTTGGGTGCTGGCCGGCACCGTATCCTGCGCGGGCGGCACCGGCTCGGGGGCGAAGAAGATCGACCAGACGAGCATGACGAGGGCGGAAAGCACCATCGCCAGGATGAGGTTGCGGTTGTTGTCTTGCATGCCGGACCAGCCCTTCGTCGTCACCCAGTCTGAGGGTTCGGGCCGCTTCAACAGAAGCGACCGGCAAAGGTCAAGGGAATTTGCCCGAAAACCGGGTCGGTTTCCATCCCGACGCAACGCCCCGCCTGTCCCGACCCCCTATTCGACTCGGCCCGTCCGGTCTGTCCGTCCGGCCCCTGGCTTGCCGGGCCGCCGCCAAGGCGCGTCCTGTCGCCCAGGCGCATGCCGCAAGCAGGGGGGCGAAGCTTGCCGGCGTGAAGCCGCCCTTCGGCTCCCGGCCAGCGAGGCGCATGCCGCGCGCGGGCGAAGCTTGCCAGTCCCGCACGAGGCGGGGCGGTCAGATGGCGTTCGGCGCATGCCGCGGGCAGGGCGAAGCTTGCCCCCGGCAGCACGACCGCCCCCGGCCTTCATGCCTTGCGGCGCAGCTCGAAGGGCGCGGGCAGCGCATGGTCGCGATCCAGCAGGAAATCGTCCACCGCCGATGCGTCCAGCGGCAGCGCCACCGCCGGTCCCTGCACCGCGTTGAAGCCGATCTGGGCCAGGAAGGCGTTCTCTTCCTGCGTGGCCACCCCGTCGGCGACGGTCGCCAGGCCCAGGTGTTCCGCCAGGGCCAGGATGGCCAGGATCATGCGTTGCTGGTCGGCACGCAGGTCGCAGCCGGCGATGAACTCGCGCCCGATCCGCACCCGGCCGATGCCGAAGCGGCGCAGGTCGTCCAGGCCGGCGCTGCCGGTGCCGAACCCGCCCAGGGCCAGCGAACAGCCCGCGGCGATCAGGCGCTGCAGGCTGGCGGTCACCGGCATGCGGCCGCCGCCGCGGCCGATCGGCTCGCTCACCTCGATTTCCAGCCGCTGCGGGGCCAGGTCGTTGCGGTCCAGTTCCCACAGGATCGTGTCGGCGATGGCGGCATCGCCCAGCATGCGGTCGGACAGCGGCAGGGACAGCAGCGGCACCGGCCTGCCCAGACGATCCCAGCCGCGCAGGCCGGCGAAAGCCTGGCGCAGCAGCTCGGCCACGACCTGCCCCAGCACCGCGTCGTCGAGCCGAGGCGCCACCTCGGCCAGATCGCAGCCCTCGCCATCGTCCATCCTCATCCGCGGCAAGGCCCGCAGCGCCCGGACCTGCCCGGTGTCGCAGCAAAGCTGGGGCTGGAACAGCACCCCCACCCGGTCGAGCGCCGAGACCGCCAGCCCGCCCGGCTCGGCCTGCGCCCCCGTCTCGACGAAGCGGATCTGGCCCGCGGCCGAAAACGGGCTCAGCCCCTGCAGGGCCATGCGGCCATGGGCGTAAAGCGCCGCAGCCTCCTGCCGGCCGGTCTCGTCGCTGACGATGGCGGCGTTCATCACCGGACAGATGCGCAGGTCCGGCAACACGATCCCCTCCGCGCAGATGGCCTGCAGCCGCGCCAGCAGGCCCGGCACCGCCTGCTGACGGCCGATGGCGAATAGCCCCAGGATCTCGCCACAGCCCTGGCTGCGGCCCTGCGGCAAAAGCCGCAGCTCCGCCACCAGCCGCAGCAAGAGCCTGTCCAGCATCTGCTCCAGCAGGGCGGGGCCGATGCTGGCGCGCAGCATCTCGACATTCTCGACCCGCAGCACCAGCGCGAGCCGGGTTCTGCACTGCGCCGCACCCTGCCCCCTGACCAGCCTTGCCAGCCCCGAGGCAGCCCCAGCGATTCCGTAAGCCATTGCCTGATCCGAATCTTGTTGCACGGATCGCAGCCTAGGCCGACGAAGCTTTTCGTTCCGTTAATGTTCGCGCAGGATCGGCACGTCTTTTTCGCTAAAATCCGACATATCCGGTATCAGCGACGTGAAATCGAATAGCTTGGGGTCCGGCAGATGCGAGGGGCGCACGTTCATCAGCGCCCGGAACATGACCTGGCGCCGGCCGGGCGCGCGCGTTTCCCATTCGTCCAGCAGCTTCTTGACCTGCATGCGCTGCAAGCCCTCCTGGCTGCCGCAAAGGTCGCAGGGAATCACCGGATAGTTCATCGCTCGGGCGAAGCGGTCGCAATCGGCCTCGGCCACGAAGGCCAGCGGGCGCAACACGTTCAGGTCGCCTTCCTCGTTCAGCAGCTTGGGCGGCATCGAGGCCAGCCTGCCGCCGTGGAACAGGTTCATGAAGAAGGTTTCCAGGATGTCGTCGCGGTGATGGCCCAGCACCACGGCCTGGCAGCCCTCTTCGCGGGCGATGCGATAGAGATTGCCGCGCCGCAGCCGCGAACACAGGCTGCAATAGGTCCGGCCCGCGGGCACCTTTTCCTTCACGATGGAATAGGTGTCCTGGTATTCGATGCGATGCGGCACGCCGCGCTCGGTCAGGAACTGCGGCAGCACCGTCGCCGGAAAGCCCGGCTGGCCCTGGTCGAGGTTGCAGGCCAGCAGTTCGACCGGCAGCAAGCCGCGCCATTTCAACTCGTGCAGCACGGCCAGCAGCGTATAGCTGTCCTTGCCGCCCGACAGGCAGACCAGCCAGCGGTCGCCGGGGCGGATCATGTCATAGGTCTCGATCGCGGCGCGGGTCTCACGCACCAGGCGCTTGCGCAGCTTGCGGAACTCGGTCGAGCCGGGCGCGCCGCGAAACAGCGGATGGATCTCCTCCGCCTCATGGTCCTGGGTTTCGCCGGTCTCGTCCCGCATCTGTCGATCCTTGTCGCGCCCTTGCGCCCTGATGAAAGCGCCGCCTCAGTCCTGCGGCGTCGTCTCGCTGCCCGGCACCGGGTCGAAGCCATGCCCGCCCCAGGGATGGCAACGGCAGACCCGTCGGGCCGCCAGCCAGCCACCCTTGGCCGCGCCATGCCGCTCGAGCGCCTCGAGCGCATAGGCCGAGCAGGTCGGCTGGAAGCGGCAGCCATGCCCGACCCAGGGGCTGGCCACCAGCCGATAGGCCCGCACCGGCAGCGCCAGAAGATGCGCCAGCGGGGTCACGTGCCATCCCCCCGCGCGCCATGCACCCGAGAAAGCGCCGCCGCCAGATCGGCGCGCAGCTCGGCAAAGCCGCGCTCGACCGTGGCGCCGGGGCGACCGACCAGCACGTAGTCCCAGCCCGGCCGCGCCGCGCCCGGCATGACCTCGCGCGCCAGCGCCCGCAGCCGGCGCTTGGCACGGTTGCGCGTCACGGCATTGCCCAGCTTTTTCGAACAGGTGAAGCCGACCCGGATCGCCTGCCCCGCCTCGCCCTCGGGGCGGCGGCGGGCCTGGAGCAGAAAGCCGGCCGTGCCCTGCCGCCGGGCAGAGGCGGCGCGCAGGAAATCCGCCCGCTTGCGCAGGGTTTCCAGCCGCGGCCCCGAAACAGCAGAAGCCGCCCTGTCCGGCATCGCATCTGCGCGGGTCCGGTCAGCGGCGGCGGCTTTGGGGGTGCTGTCCATCACGGCAAGCCCACGCCCTGCGGCGCGCGGGCTTACGCGCTGAGGGTCTTGCGGCCCTTGGCGCGGCGGGCGTTGATCACGCGGCGGCCGCCCTTGGTCGCCATGCGCGCGCGAAAGCCGTGGCGGCGGGCGCGAACCAGGTTCGACGGCTGGTAGGTGCGTTTCGACATCTTTCAACTCCGGGTCGGGGCGGGTCAGGGTATGGGCCATCGGCCCACGCAGGACGCGCCGGTCATTCGAGGCCCGCTGGATAGTCGCCCCCGCAGCCCAAGTCAACCACATTGAAAGGATTTCGCGGCTGCGGCAGGTTCGGGGGAACCGGGACCATGTCACGCAGGTTTGAACTGCACAATGTCAGCCACTATGTGATGCAACGGCGCCGCGACGAGGGGAATAGCAGAACCGACCATGTCCCTGAATAGCTTATCGGGCCGATTCGCGGTGATCACCGGCATTTTCGTGCTTCTGGCCGAATTGCTGATCCTGTTGCCCTCGATCGCGAACTATCGGCTGGATTTCCTGGAATCGCGGCTGGAGCGCGCGCAGATCGCCAGCCTTGCGCTGCTGGCGACCGACGAATCGCTGGCCGCGGACCTCGAATCGGAACTGCTGGAGAACGCCGGCGTCTTCAACGTCGTGCTGCGGCGCAACGACGTGCGCCAGCTGGTGCTGTCCTCGCCGATTCCGGGGCCGATCGCGGCCACCTACGACCTGCGCGAACAGCCGTTCTGGACCTCGATCCGCGACGGGCTGGCACAGCTGGCCGATCCGCAGAACCGGGTGATCCGGGTCATCGGCGCGCCGGTGAACCAGGCCGGGCAGCTGATCGAGATCACCACCGACACCCAGCGGCTGCGCAACGAGATGATCGACTACGGGCTGCGGCTCCTGCTGATCTCGGCCGCCTTCTCGGTCCTGACCGCGCTGCTTCTGAACCTGGCGGCGCAGCGGCTGCTGCTGGTGCCGATCCGGCGCGTCATCAGCCACATGACCGCCTATGCCAGCGCCCCCGAGGACGCGCGCTCGATCATCACCCCCGACGCGCGCCTGACCGAGTTGAACGAAGCCGAGACCGCGCTTGCCGCCATGCAGCGCACCGTCACCTCGGCGCTGAAGCAGAAGGACCGGCTGGCGCAGCTGGGCCAGGCGGTGGCGCGCATCAGCCACGACCTGCGCAACATCCTGACCACGGCGCAGATATTCGCCGACCGGTTGGAAACCAGCGCCGACCCGGCCGTGCGCCGCGCCGCGCCCAAGCTGGTGAACTCGATCAGCCGGGCGGTGAACCTGTGCGAGACGACGCTGGCCTTCGGCAAGGCCGAGGAGCCGGCGCCCTCGCTGTCGCGCTTCAACCTTTCGGCGCTGGTGGGCGAAGTGACCGAGGGCGAGGCGCTGGCCTCGGACCATCCCGAGGGCGCCGAGCCGATCGAATTCCTGACCGACGTGCCATCGAGCCTGACGATTCGCGCCGACCGCGACCAGCTGTTCCGGGTGCTGTCGAACCTGGTGCGCAATGCCCGCCAGGCGATCGAGGCCACGCGCCGGCCCGGCACCATCGAGATCGGCGCCGGCGAGGACGAGCAGGAATGGTGGATCCGCATCGGCGACACCGGCCCCGGCCTGCCGAAGAAGGCGCGCGATTTCCTGTTCCAGCCCTTCTCGGGCGGCTCGCGCAAGGGCGGCACCGGGCTTGGCCTTGCCATCGCCGCCGACCTGGTGCGCAACCACGGCGGCCGGCTGGAGCTTTTGCGCAGCGACGAAGAGGGCACGCAGTTCATCCTGCACCTGCCGCGCGAGCTGGCGGGCCTGGCCTCGCAGGCCGAGGCGACGGCGGGCTAGGCCGCGCCCGCGGGTTTTCCAAAAAAGTTTTCGACACGGGTCGTTTTGGCCTTGCGCCCCCCCGGCGCTCACTCTAAATCACCGGCTCACAGCGGACCCGTAGCTCAGCTGGATAGAGCACCAGACTACGAATCTGGGGGTCGGGCGTTCGAATCGCTCCGGGTCCGCCATTGAATTTCCAGACATCATTGCCCCTCTTGGGCGGCCTTGTCTTTCGAGGCTTGACCTGTGCAGGCGGGCACGCAGCAGTAAATCGGCGTCCCGCGCTTCGGCCAAAGCCGGGCGCCCGGCCAGTTCGTGCTTGCGGTCGAAAGAGGGCGCGGGATGGCGCCCACCGACCGCGGCGGCCGAAGACGCTTGAAAGCGCGGACCTGTCCGGCGAGCGCGCCGGTGCAGGGTCCGGGACGTCGCGATGGACCGTGGCCCCCTGTGGTGCCATGGCAAGACCATGGACGCCGAAAATCGGCCTTGCGGCATCGCGATTCGGCGCAGGCAGCGCCGCGGCGGCGGCCTGCGACGGCCCTCCGACCGCGATACGGCGCAGCCGGCGGGCCGGCTACTGCCGCGCCAGCCAGTCGGTGATGCAGCGGCGCAGGTTCGTCTCGCCCAGGGTGCGGGCGTCGTCGATCAGCCGCTTCAGTTCGCCCAGGTCCACGCGCCGGATCAGGTGCTTGACCGGCCCGATCGAGGCCGGGCGCATCGACAGCCGCCGGAAACCCAGCGCCGCCAGCGTCACCGCCTCGATCGGGCGGCCGGCATCCTCGCCGCAGAACGACACCGGCACCCGCGCCTCGTCGCAGCGCCTCACGATCTGGTCGAGCAGCGAGATGAACGAGCTGTTCAGCGTGTCATAGCGCCGCCGCACCCGCTCGTTCTCGCGGTCGGCGGCAAAGAAGAACTGCTTGAGGTCGTTGCCGCCGACCGAGATGAAATCGCACATCTCGAAGAACTTCTTCGGCGCGAAGGCCAGCGAGGGCGTCTCGAGCATCGCGCCGACGCGGATGTCCGAGGGCATGGCATGGCCGAGCCGCTGCTCGCGCGCCAGCTGCTCCATCAACAGCTTGTGCGCCTCTTCGAACTCGCCCATCTCGGTGATGAAGGGGAACATGACGTAAAGCGGCCGCCCCACCGCGGCGCGGATCAGCGCCTGGAGCTGCATCCGCAACACGCCGCGCTTGTCGAGGCCCACGCGGATCGCCCGCCAGCCCATGGCCGGGTTCGGCTCGTCCTGCGGCTTCATGTAGGGCAGCACCTTGTCCGAACCGATGTCCAGCGTGCGGAACATCACCGGCTTGCCATGGGCATTGTCCAGCACATGCGCGTAAAGCGCCGCCAGCTCGCCCCGGCGGGGGACGCGGGTGCGGGTCAGGAACTGCAACTCGGTGCGGAACAGCCCCACCCCCTCGGCGCCCGAGCTTTCCAGGCTGGGCAGGTCGGCCATCAGCCCGGCATTCATGTAAAGCTGGATCGTCGTGCCGCATTTCGCGGTGGCGGGCAGGTCGCGCAGCCCGGCATAGCGCTTTTGCGCCTCGGCCTGCATCGCCATCTTGTCGCGGAACGCCTTGGCGACCGATTCCTCGGGGCGCAGATGCACGGTGCCCATGTCGCCGTCCACCAGGATCAGGTCGCCGTTCAGCGCCTCGGAGGTGACGCGCTCGGCATGGATCACCAGCGGGATCGCCAGCGCCCGCGCCACGATGGCGGCATGGCTGCCGACCGAGCCCTCTTCCAGCACCACGCCCCTGAGGCGCCGGCCGTAATCCAGCAGCTCGGCCGGGCCGATGTTGCGGGCGACCAGGATCGGGTCGTCGGGCATCTCGGCCCCGGTGTCGCGGCCCTGCCCGGTCAGGATGCGCAAGAGCCGGTTCGACAGGTCGTCCAGATCGTGCAGCCGGTCGCGCAAATAGGGATCGGCGGCGCTTTCCAGCCGGGCACGGGCCTGGCTTTGTTCCTTTTCCACCGCCGCCTCGGCCGAAAGCCCCAGCTCGATGGCCTCTTCCATCCGGCGCAGCCAGCTGCGGGAATGGGCGAACATGCGATAGGTTTCCATGACCTCGGCCGAATCGCCCGAGCCCATGTCCGAGGCGGCCAGCATGGAATCGACCGTGGTGCGCAGCATGGCCACCGCCTCGATCAGCCGGGCCTTTTCCTTCAGCGGATCGTCGGCGACCGGGTTCGTGACCACGACGCGCGGCTCGTGCAGCCAGACACGGCCCTCGGCCGCGCCCTCCTGCGCGGTCGAGCCGCGGAACATGACCGGAAAGCGGTGCTGGAGCGGCAGGCTGTCCGCCTGCGAGCCCAGGAAGGCGCCCAGCTCGGCCATCTCGGCCAGCACCATGGCGACGACCTCCAGGCCGTAGACCTCGTCCTCGTTGAACTGGCGGGCATCGCGGGACTGCACCACCAGGACGCCCAGCCGCTCGCCCACGCGCTGGATCGGCACGCCCAGGAAGCTGGAATAGACCTCTTCGCCGGTCTCGGGCATGTAGCGGAAACCGGGCTCGGCCGGGGCATTGGCGGTGTTCACGTGCCGGCCCGAGCGGGCGACGCGGCCGACCAGCCCTTCACCCAGGCGCAGCCGGGTCTTGTGGACCGATTCGGGCTTCAGACCCTCGGTGGCGCAAAGCTCCAGCGTGGCGGGGTCGCGGAAAAGATAGATCGAGCAGACCTCGGTCCCCATCGAATCGGCGATGTGATGGGTGATCTGGTCCAGACGGTCCTGGCCGCCCCCAGGGGCGGCCAAGGTTTCGCGCAGCCGCCGCAGCAGCTTGCGCGAGTCGCTGTCCTTGCGTTCGGGCATAATCCTCCCGCTTCAGCCTATCGGCCCGGATTCAGGGCTTTTCCAGTTCGAAGGCATCATGCAGCGCCTGAACCGCCAGTTCCATATACTTGCGGTCGATCAGCACCGAAATCTTGATCTCGCTGGTGGAGATCACCTTGATGTTGATGTTTTCATCGGCCAGCGCCTTGAACATGCGCGCGGCGACCCCGGCATGGCTGCGCATGCCGATGCCCACGACCGAGACCTTGGCGACCTCGGTGTCCACGACCAGGTCGTCATAGGCGATATGGCCGGCGGCCTTGGCATCCTCCATCGCCTTGCGGGCGCGGGCGACCTGGTTCACCGGGCAGGAAAAGGTCATGTCGGTCACCGAGCCGGGGTGATCCTCGTAATCCTTTTCCGAGATGTTCTGGACGATCATGTCCACGTTCACGCCGGCCTCGGCCAGGGGCGCGAAGATCGCGGCCGAGATGCCGGGGCGGTCCTCGACCGTGACCAGGGTGATCTTGGCCTCTTCGCGGGAATAGGCGACGCCGTTGACGACTTTCGATTCCATGATTTCATCCTCATCGCAGACCAGGGTGCCGCTGTTCTCGTCGGTTTCCTCGAACGAGGACAGCACCCGCAGGCGGACCTTGTAGCGCATCGCCAGCTCGACCGAGCGGGTTTGCAGAACCTTGGCCCCCAGGCTGGCCAGTTCCAGCATCTCCTCGAAGGCGATCTTCTTCAGCTTGCGCGCCTTGGAGGTGATGCGCGGATCGGTGGTATAGACCCCGTCCACGTCGGTATAGATGTCGCAGCGCTCGGCCCCGAAGGCGGCGGCGAAGGCGACGGCGGTGGTGTCCGAGCCGCCCCGGCCCAGGGTGGTGATGCGGTTGTCGGTGCCAAGCCCCTGGAAGCCCGCGACCACGGCCACGCGCATGCCTTCGGCGAATTTCTGGTCGATGTTCTGGCGCGGGATGCTGACGAAGCGCGCCGCCGAATGCTGCGAGGTGGTGTTGATCGGCACCTGCCAGCCCTGCCAGCTGCGCGCGGGCACGCCCAGCTCCTGCAGGGTCAGCGCCATCAGCCCGGCGGTGACGTTCTCGCCCGAGGCGACGACGGCGTCGTATTCGCGCGCGTCGAACAGCGGCGAGGTCGCCTCGACCCAGCCGACCAGCTCGTTCGTCTTGCCCGACATGGCGCTGACGATGACGATCACGTCATAGCCACGCTCGACCTCGCGCTGAACCTTCAGCGCTGCGTTCTTGATGCGGTCCAGGTCGGCAACCGAGGTGCCGCCGAATTTCATCACCAGAAGCGGCATTCCCTTGCCCCCAGCATCACCAGTTTTCAGGGGGGCCTTCTAGGGTCGGGACGGGAAAAGAACAAGGGGCGGCAGGCGTTTCCCGAACTTTCCGGTGCATTATTTTGCCCGTCCCGCCGCCAGCGCGGCCGGGATCTTGAAGCGGCGGGCGCGGGGCCGCAAAAGGGCGGGCATGAAAGTGACGCATGACGAATCCACCTTTACGCTGACCGGCAAGATCTGGTCGGCCACCTATCCGCTGGAGGAACTGCCGAAATGGCTGGCCTTCTATCGCGGCCGCAAGGCGCGCTTTCCCAAGGCCGGCAACAGCTACGACGCCACCATCGCCGCGCTGGAGCAGCTGGAGCGGCAGCTTGCCGCCAAAAGCTAGGCACCGCGGCGGTCGCGCCAGCGGCTATGGATGGTCTCGCAATGGGCCGTTTCGGAAAAGATGCAGTCCATCAGCGCCATGAAGGCGCTGCGCCAGGGCGACGGCGGCTGACGATAGACGCGCGAGCAAAGCGGCTCTGATTGCTGTCCCCCAAGTGTCCGGTTGATGCAGACGGACGCGCTCCACCAAGCGTTCATGAGAACCTCGCATACTCATCAAAACACCTTCGATCAGACGAATGTGACGCCTTGAAAACAACGGGACGCCCATCCAGTCATGAAGCGGCGCTGATGCGGCAAAGTCACGCTGGCTTTTTCGGCAGGAATCCGCCGAGGCGGCTGCCGGACCCGTGCGGGAAAGCAGGAAGTGGTCGGGGCGAGAGGATTCGAACCTCCGGCCTACGGTACCCAAAACCGTCGCGCTACCAGGCTGCGCTACGCCCCGGACCTGCCGCGCTGTCTAGCGGCTGACCGCGCGGGGGGAAAGGGAAAACTGACGCGCCGCCCGCGCCTTCAGTCGCAGGGCGCCAGCGCATCCTGCTGCGGCAGGCGCGGATGCGACAGCACCATGCCGGGATGGATGCCCAGCCGCGCCGCGTCGCCGCCGCGCACCTCCAGCACCATCAGCCGCTCGGGCGCGGGATCGCCGGGCGCGGCGCCGGGAATCGCCGTCTCGTCCAGCGGCCGGGCCATGGGATGGACGTGACGCACCTCGCCCCGCGCATCGATGAAGATCATGTCCAGCGCGATCTGCGTGTTGCGCATCCAGAAGCTGACCGGCTGCGGCGATTCGTAGATGAACAGCATGCCCTGCCCCGCCGGCAGGTCGCGGCGGAACATCAGGCCCCGCGCGCGTTCCTCGTCGCTGTCCGCGATCTCGACCGCGATCTCGACCGGCTTCCCCCGACCCTGGAACAGCGCCCGGTCGGGGTGGCAGGTGGCCGCAAGGGCCGGTGATTGATTTATGACAAGAAGAGCAAGAACAACCGAAACGGCCCGCAACTTCATACCGCGCCCGCGACCAGCCGCAATTTAGCGAGCGCGGCCGCTCCCCCCGGCTGTGTCTGCCGCGCCTCGATCGCGGCTTTCTCCCAGGACAGGATTTGTGCGGCCATCATCCCCCGCCGGCCATCGACCACGCGCAGCGCGATCGCCTCGCCCACGGCCAGATCGGCAAAGCCGGAATGGCGCAAGACCTCGACATGCAGGAACACATCGGCCTTTTCGGCGAAGATATTGGCAAAGCCGAAGCCCTTGGCCTTGTCGAACCATTTCACCCGCGCCGGCAGCAGCGGCAGCTGCGCGATCTCTTCCGGCGTGGCCGAACACAGATCGGCGATGGCGGGCATCGGCTCGCTGGCGGGCGGCGTGATCTCCAGCACCTCGACCGCCTGCATGCCGCGCGGCGTCTTCTGGATGATGGCAACCACATGAGAGCCCTCGGCAACCGAGCTCTGGCCGAAATTCCTCAGCACGTTGGCGTGCAGAAGAATGTCGGCGCCACCCTCGGGATCGGTCAGGAAACCGAAGCCCTTGCTGCCATCGAACCATTTCACGACGCCCGCAATCTTGCGCTGTTGCTCGTCGTCTTCTTCCATGTCGTCCTGTCACCCGTTAGAAAACCAGAAACCACCCGAAACTCCGGTCCCGCGCCCCTCGATCCCGTCTGAACGAAGGTGGAGCCGGATTGGTCAGGTTTTCCATACCATGGATAAATCGCGAACCCGCATCAAGGGCTAAGACGGCAGACTTGCCATAAACTTTGAATAATTTCTTGACTATTGTCCTCTGCCTCGCAGTTTTTGCCGGAAAAACCTCGTTTTGTCCAACGAAAACGGTCATGCAGGCGGAAGGCGCCATCGGCCCAGAACTCGATCTGGACCGGGTGGATTCGATAGCCGCCCCAATGCGGCGGGCGTGGCGGATTCAATCCAAGGTTGATTCCCAGCCGCGCCACATCGCCCATCAGCGCGCCGCGGCTGGCCAGCGGCCGGCTTTGCCGCGAGGCCCAGGCGCCGATGCGCGACTGCAAGGGACGCGAGGCGTAATAGGCGTCGGCCAGGTCGGATTCGACGCGGGTGACGTTGCCGCGCACGCGAATCTGCCGGCGCAGGGACTTCCAGTGCATGACGAAGGCGGCGACCCCGGTCGCCTCGATCTGGCTGCCCTTGGCGCTTTCGTGATTGGTATAGAAGACGAAGGAGCCCTCCGTCCCCGCGCCCTCGATATCCTTCAAAAGCACCATGCGCACATCGGGCATGCCCGCGGCGTCGACGGTGGCCAGCGCCATGGCGGTGGGGTCGTTCGGCTCGGTCCTTTCGGCCTCGGCCAACCAGCTGCGGGCGATGGCAAAGGGGTCGTCGCCCGCGAAAATTCCGCTGCGGTCGCTCATGGCTGCCTGCTTACCGACACTTGATGCCTCCATGCACTTGTCCTAATCCTGCTGAAAACCGAAGAAGCGCGAGGGGCAGCATCATGTCAAGTGACGGCGGGAATGGGCTGATGAAGGGTCGCCGCGGCCTCATCATGGGCCTGGCGAACGACAAGTCCATCGCCTGGGGCATCGCCAGGGCGCTGGCCGAACAGGGTGCCGAGCTGGCCTTTTCCTATCAGGGCGAGGCGTTGAAGCGCCGGGTCGAGCCGCTGGCCGCGCAGATCGGCTCGGACCTGCTGGCCGAATGCGACGTGGCCGACGAGGCCTCGGTCGACGGGCTGTTCGCGACCATCGCGGAGCGCTGGGACAGCCTGGACTTCATCGTCCATGCCATCGGCTTTTCCGACAAGGAGCAGTTGCGCGGCCGCTATGCCGACACCACGCGCGACAACTTCCTGATGACCATGGACATCTCGGTCTATTCCTTCACCGCCGTCGCGCGCCGCGCCGCCGCGATGATGCCGAACGGCGGCGCCATGCTGACCCTGACCTATTACGGGGCCGAGCGGGTGATGCCGCATTACAACGTCATGGGCGTCGCCAAGGCCGCGCTGGAGGCGTCGGTGCGCTACCTGGCCGAGGATTTCGGCAAGGACGGCATCCGCGTCAACGCCATCTCGGCCGGGCCGATCAAGACGCTGGCCGCCAGCGGCATCGGCGATTTCCGCTATATCCTGAAATGGAACGAGCTGAACTCGCCCCTGCGCCGCAACGTCACCATCGACGATGTCGGCAAGTCGGCGGTCTATCTTTTGTCCGACCTGGGCTCGGGCGTGACGGGCGAGACGCACCACGTCGATTCCGGCTATCACATCGTCGGCATGAAGGCCGTGGACGCCCCCGACATCGCCACCACGAAAAAGGACTGATCCCCCGCGATGAGCGCCGAACAAGTCATCGCGCTTGTCTCGGCGCTGACGCTGGCGATCCTGACGCCGGGGCCGGCAATCATCGCCACGGTGCAGACCGCCTTCCTGCATGGCCGCGCCCGCGCCCTGCCCTATGCGCTGGGGCTGGCCACCGGCGCCTCGCTGTGGTGCCTTTTCGCCCTGGCCGGCCTCGCGGTGCTGTTCCGGCTGCACCCGGCGCTGTTCGTCGCGCTCAAGATCTTCGGCGGCTTCTACCTGCTCTGGTTCGCCTGGGCGCTGTGGCGCGCCTCGACCCTGCCGCTGCCGCCGGCGGCGGGCGGCGCCAGCAAGGGCTTCTGGGGCGGGATCGCGCTGAATCTTTCCAATCCCAAGCCCGCGCTGTTCTATGCCGCGCTGATCCTGTCGGTCTTTCCCGAGCCGATGGGGATCGCGCGCCAGGCGCTGATCTATGGCATCTGCCTTGCGACCGAGCTGTTCTGGTATGCGCTGGTCGCCGTTCTGATGTCGACAGCCGTCATGCGCGCGCGCTATTTTGCGGCAAAGTTCTGGATCGACCGGGCCGCCGGCATCGCCATGGCGCTGCTGGGCCTGCTTCTGATCGTCAACCACTAAGGAGCCAGCATGAACGATCGCCTGCCCCATGAACGCGGATTCCACATCAGCTGGGACCAGCTGCACCGCGACGCCCGCGCGCTGGCCTGGCGGCTCGAGGATCGCCCCTGGCGCGCGATCCTGGCCATCACCCGCGGCGGGCTGGTGCCGGCGATGATCGTCGCACGCGAACTTGACGTGCGGGTGATCGACACGATCTCGGTCAAGTCCTATCGCGGCAAGGGCGGGCAGGAACGCGGCGAGGTCACGGTGCTGAAGGCCCCCGACCCGGCGGTGATGCTGGACGGCGACGGCATCCTGGTGGTGGACGACCTGGTCGATTCGGGCCGCACGCTGGAACATGTGCGCACCATGTATCCCAAGGCGCATTTCGCCACCGTCTATGCCAAGCCCAAGGGCCGGCCCATGGTCGAGACCTATGTGACCGAGGTCAGCCAGGACACCTGGATCTTCTTTCCCTGGGACATGGCGCTGCAATACGTCCAGCCCTATCGCGGCGAGGACTGACCCCACGCGGCATGGCGCGGGCAGTCCTTCGGGATTGCCGCGGACATGCTTGTGGCGCATCATCGAATAGTGGGCCGGACACGGCCCGCCGTCCCAGGGGAGTCCCGATGCGACCGATGCTGCTTGCCGCGCTGCTGCTGCTGCCGATGCCGGCCGTCGCCTTCACGGCCCGCAACGGCATGACCGTCACGCAGACCGGCCCGGCCGAGATCGCGGTCGCCTACCAGCCGCGACGCGAAGACACCGACTATTGGTGTGCCGCCGGCGATTATGCGCAGCGCGCCCTGGGCCAGCCCGGCAAGACCCGGATCTGGCGCGCCACACCCAAGCCGCGCGCGGCGGGCCAGGGGATCGTCTTTACCCTCGATCCGGCGCGAAAGGCGGAAGGGGCCGGCTTGTCCGCGTTCGGTTCGGGACCGCGCGACGGCTCGCTGCCCGTGGGGATGGCGGTGGGGAATTACTGCCGCACGGACATTCCCTTTTGGCGGGACTGACCGCTCCTGCCGCATTCCGGCGCAGCGGGGCCGACCACCTGCCCGGCCGGACCACCCACCGGCCTCCGCCAGCCGCCTTGGCACACCAGGGATCGCGGGCGGGGGGGAGCACGCCGGCAGCAACCGTGCCCTATTCCGGCGCAGCGGCGCCGGTCCGCCAGCTGCCTTGCCAGGCCAGGCATCACGGGCAGGATTTGAGCCCGCCGGCGGCAGCCGCGCCCTATCCGTTCCCGCGCACGAAACGCGCCGCTTCCTCGGCCGCGCGGCGCAGGGCGCGGCTCTTGTTCACCGTTTCCATGAACTCGGCCTCGGGGTCGCTGTCATAGACCACGCCGCCGCCGGCCTGGATGTAAAGCTGCCCGTCCTTGATCACGCCGGTGCGCAGGGCGATGCACATGTCCATCTCGCCATTGGCGGCGAAATAGCCCACGCCGCCGGCATAGACGCCGCGCTTCTCCGGCTCGAGCTCGTCGATGATCTCCATCGCCCGGACCTTGGGCGCGCCCGAGACCGTGCCCGCCGGCATCCCCGCCAGCAGCGCCGACAGCGCATCCTCGCCCTCGTTGAGTTCGCCCACCACGTTCGAGACGATATGCATCACATGGCTGTAGCGCTCGATGGTGAACTGCTCGGTCGGGTGGACCGTGCCGATGCGCGCCACCCGGCCCACGTCGTTGCGGCCCAGGTCCAGCAGCATCAGATGCTCGGCCAGTTCCTTCTGGTCGGCCAGCAGGTCGGCCTCCAGCGCGCGGTCCTCGTCGGGCGTGGCGCCGCGCGGGCGGGTGCCGGCGATGGGGCGGATCGTCACCTCGCCCTCGCGCAGCCGCACCAGGATCTCGGGCGAGGCGCCGACGATCTGGAAGCCGCCGAAGTTCAGGAAGAACATGAAGGGCGAGGGGTTGGTGCGCCGCAGCGCGCGGTAAAGCGCAAAGGGCGGCAGCGGGAAATCCATCGCCCAGCGTTGCGAGGGCACCACCTGGAAAATGTCGCCGGCGCGGATGTATTCCTTGGCCTTCTCGACCGCCGCCAGATAGGCGGGCTTGCTGAAATTGCTGCGCAGCTCGCCGATCTTCAGGTCGTGGCCCAGGGCGCGCGGCTCGCTGGGCTGGCGGTCCAGCGCGCGCAGCGCCTCCATCACCCGCTCGGCGGCCTGGGCATAGGCGGCGCGGGCGGGCGTGTCCGCGTCATGCCAGGCGGGGGCGCAAAGCAACACCTCGCCCTTGACCCCGTCCAGAACCGCAACGACCGAGGGGCGCATCATCATCGCATCGGGCAGGCCCAGGGGGTCGGGGTTCACGTCGGGCAGCCGCTCGACCAGGCGGATCATGTCATAGCCGAGATAGCCGAAAAGCCCCGCCGCCCCCGCCGGGACGCCGTCCGGCATGTCGATGCGGCTTTCCGCGATCAGGGCGCGCAGGCTGTCCAGCGCCGGGCGGTCGTCGCCCGCGAATTCGTCGGAATAGCGCGCGTTGCGGTTGATGCGGGCTTGGCCGTCGCAGCATTCCCAGATCAGGTCGGGCTTCATGCCGATGAAGGAATAGCGGCCGCGAACCTCGCCGCCGGTGACGCTTTCCAGCATGAAGGAATTGGGCGCGGCCTCGGCCAGCTTCAGCATCAGGCTGACCGGCGTGTCCAGGTCGGCCGCCAGCCGGATGGTCAGAAGCTGGTTGCGCCCCTCGGCCCAGCCGCGTTCGAATCCGGCGAAATCGGGGGTGATCTCCATCACTGGACCTGCGCGTTCACCGCATCCACCGCGGTCTGGTTCAGCGTCACGCCGGCCTGCGCCTGAAGCGCGCGGGTGAAATAGTCGAAGACGTCCTGGCGCAGCGAATCCGCCAGCCGGGCCGAGATGCCCTCGCGGATCTGCGCGGCCTCGTCTCCCTCGGTCTCGGCCGGGTGGATCCGGTCCAGCGTGACCAGGAAGACCCGGTTCTCGGCATCGACCACCTCGGTCGCGCCTTCCTCGGCGATCTCGAAGGCCTGGGCCACCACGTCCTGCGGCACGCCGTTGATGAAACCGCCGCGGGCAAGGTTGGTCGCGGGCGTGCCGGGATCGGGGACGGGCTTCTCGGCCGCCGGAGCGGGGCTATCGGTCCCGGTCCCGGTCGCGGCGGCGCCGAGGGCCTGGGCGACCGGCGCGGTCGCCGCCGCCGGGGCCGGCTCGATGCCGGTCTCGGCGGCCGCCTCGGCCTCGACGCGGCGCTCCTCGGCCAGGGCGAGCAGCAGGCGATGGGTCTCGTTGCGCGCCCAGTCCTCGGCCACGCGCTCGCGCACCTCCTCGAAGGGGATCAGCGCCGGCGGCTCGATCTCGTCCAGCCGCATGGCGAAGACGCCGCCGTCGCCGGTCTCGAACAGTTCGGGAAAGTCCTTCTCGGTCAGCTGCGCCGCGCGCTGGCGGAATTCGGGATAGGCGTCGATGCCGTTCGGATCGGCCTCGGCGCCCTGGCTCCAGTCGATGCGGCCCAGCTGCATCGGCGTGTCCTGCGCCATGTCCTCCAGCGCGGCGCCGCCGGCCAGCAGGTCGGCGAACTCGCCCGAGCGTTCCTCGATCTGGCGGCGGGCGCGGTCCACCGCGGCCTCGAGCCGCAGGTCGTCGCGCGCCTCCTCGAAGGGAATGTCCAGCGGCTCCAGGATCGCGTTCATCGAGAACAGCGCCGGCCCCAGGTCGGAACCGGCCGGGCCGGCGACGCCGGGCTCTTCCAGCGCAAAGACCGCCTCGCCCGCGGCGCCCAGCTCGGCCTGGCTCACCTCGCCCAGGTCGATGTCGGCCAGCGTCAGCCCGCGCTCGGCGGCCAGCTGCTCGAAGGTGATCTCGCCGCGGTCGATGCGCGCCTTGGCTTCCTCGGCCGCGGCCCTGGTCGGAAACACCAGCCGCTCGACCATGCGGCGCTCGGGCTGCTGGAATTCCTCGATCCGGTCCTGGTAAAGCTCGCGCAGCGCCGCCTCGTCGACCTCGACCTCGCCCTCCAGCATCTCGGGGGTCAGCCAGACATAGGTGATCCTGCGGATCTCGGGCGCGGTGAAGCGGTCGGCATTGGCCTTGTGCCAGGCTTGCAGCGTGGGCTCGTCCGGGGTGGCGACCGGCGCGGGCAGATCCTCGGCCGTCAGTTCGCGCCAATGGATGTCGCGCGTCTCCAGCAGCCAGCCCTGGGTCTGCGCCACCACCGGCTCGGGCGCGCTGACCCCGGCCAGCGCCGCGTCCTGCAGGATCAGCCGCGCCATGTCCATGCGCAGGTCATGTTCGAACTCGGCCTCGCGCATCCCCTCGCGGCGCAGCGCATCGGCATAGATGGCGCGGTCGAACTGGCCGTTCAGCCCGCGGAAGGCGGCGATGCCGGTGATCTGCTCGGCCACCGCCTGGTCACCGACCGAGACGCCCAGCCGGTTCGCCTCGGCCTCGAGCGCCGCGGCGGTGTAAAGCCGCGCCAGCGCCGCCTGGTCGACGCCGATGGCCTTGGCCTCGGCGGCGCTGATCTGCCGGCCGGTGCGGGCGGAAAAATCCTGCATCTCGGCGCGCAGGGTGCGGGCATAGTCCTGGGCCGAGATCTCGACATCGCCCACCGCGCCGATGTCGGCCGAGCCGCCCGAGAAATTGGTGACGCCGAAGCCGCCCAGCCCCAGGACCAGCATGCCCATCAGCAACCAGACGATGGTCGATTTGCCCTTGCCTCGCATCTTGTCGCCGTGCCCCGCCATTGTTCTTGTCAGTCAGCGCAAGTCTTTAGGGTGCCGAGGCCCCGGCGGCAAGGGCCGCGACGCCGCGCCGCCTTTACCGCAGATCACAATCCGGTCGGCCGGTCAGGGCCGGAACGCCTCCAGCCGGCGCATCAGCGCGGCGATGCCGTCCCGGTCGGCGTTGGCGAAGGCGATGCGGACATGGCGCGCGCCCTGCGCATCGCCCTCGGGCATGAACATGGTGCCGGGCAGCAGCAGGACCCCCGCCTGATGTAGCAGGCGCTGCGCCAGCTCGGGCGAGGGCATGTCGAACGGATGCTCGGCCCAGGCGAAATAGGCGCCGCAGCCCTTGACGCGCCAGCCGGGAAGCCGCGCCATGCCCTCGGCCATGGCGGCGCGGCGGGCAAGGATCTCGGCCCGCTCGCCCGCCAGCCAGGTGCGCAGGTTCGCCATGCCCCAGGCCGCGCCGATCTGGCCGATCTGGCCGGCGCAGATGGCGACGGTGTCGAGGAACTTCTCGATCTCGGCCAGGCGCGCCGGGCTGGCGATCAGCGCGCCGACGCGATGCCCGGTCAGGCGATAGGCTTTCGAGAAGCTGTAGAGATGGACCAGCACCTCGCCCCAGTCGGGATCGGCGAACAGGTCGTGCGGCGCGCCCTCGCGCGCATCGAAGTCGCGATAGGTCTCGTCCAGCACCAGCGCCAGCCCGCGCGACCGCGCCAGCTCGGCAAAGGCGCGCAGGGTCTCGGCCGGGTATTCCGCCCCCGAGGGGTTGTTGGGGCTGACCAGCACGATGGCGCGGCTGCGGTCCGTGACCAGCCTGGCCGCCTCGGCCGCATCCGGCACCATGTCCCCGCCGCAGCGCAGGGGAACGGTGCGGATGCCCTGCATGTCGAGCCACATCTTGTGGTTGAAATACCAGGGCGTCGGCAGGATCACCTCGTCCCCCGGCCCGGCCAGGCTCTGGATCGCGGCGCAGAAGGCCTGGTTGCAGCCCTGGGTGATCGCCACCTCTTCGGGCCGGATGGTGCCGGCATAGGCGCGCGACCATTCGCGGGCCACTGCCTCGCGCAGTTCGGGACGGCCCAGCACCGGGCCATAGAGATGCGCGTCGGGCCGCTCCAGCGCCGCCTGGGCCATGGCGCGGCGCAAGGGCTCGGGCGGCGGCTCGACCGGCGCGGCCTGGCTGAGGTTGATCAGCGGCCGCTCGGGCGGAAAGGTCAGTCCGGCAAGCCAGCGCCGCGCCTCCATGACGGGCGGGCGAAAGGTCGCGGCAAGGGCGGGGTTCAGCGGCAGCATGGCGACGGGCCTCAGTCGGTCAGGCGCAGCGCACCGAAATCGGGCGGCGTGGACAGGTCGAGGCCCGCACCGGCTGCGGGCCGGACAGGCTCGCCGCCCTGCCCGCGCGCGGTGTCTTCGGGCGCGGCGGAAGGCTCTGCCATGCCGGGCGCCCCCTCGGGCATTGTGGCGGCAGGCGGCGAAGGGCGCGCGTTCCCGGCCGGCTGCGTCCCGTTGGAAACGGCAGATGCATCGGGCGTCGCTTGGGGCTGCGCCTCGGGCGCTGGGACGGCGGGCAGCGACGGCAGCGCGGACCCGGCCGGTTGGGGCATCGTGTCGGCGGATGCCGCGTCCGCTCCAAGGGCAGGGGCTGGCGAAGCCGGCTGCGTCCCGGTGGAAACGACAGGTGCCTCATGCGCCGCTCGGGGCTGCGTCTCGGGCGCCGGGGCCGGCAGGGCGCGTTCGGGGGCGCGGTCCAGCGCGGGCACCACCACCTGGCCGGGCGGCGGCACCGGGATCGGCGCCTCGCCCGCCGGATCGGGCAGGTCGATGGGATCGGCCTCGGGCAGGGCGATCTCGGGCGCGGCGGGGCTTTCGGCGGGCGCAAGCGGGCGCAGCCCGGCGGGATCGGCGGGCGCCGGGGCGGTTTCGTCGGCCGGACGCGGCGCCAGCGGGGCCAGGGCGGGACGCGGCGCCCCGGCGGCAAGCGGCGCCGGGGCCTGCGGCTGCATGTCGCTGGCGCGCGAGAACTCGGACCCCGCCGGGACCGACAGCGTCTCGGCCGCGGGGCCCTGGCCAACGGCGGCGGGCGCCTGCGGATGCGGCGGCTGCGGCAGCGCCAGCGACAGCCCGACCAGCGCCGCGCCGCAGGCCAGCGCGCCATGAACCAGACCCGTCGCGAACCCTCTTGCCATGCCCTTGCCCAGCCCCTGCCCCCAATGCCGCGCCGCATGCCCCCCGGCGCCGTTTTTCTTGCCTCGCGCTCTTGACCCGCGGCAAGGCTTTAGCCCATCTATAGCCGCAGAATTTCCGGGGTTCACCCCCCCAATGCAAGGCGCTCCAGCCGGAAGGCCCAGACCATGATCCTGCTCATCGACAATTACGACAGCTTCACCTGGAACCTCGTGCATTACATGGGCGAGGCCGGGGCCGAGGTCGTCGTCCGCCGCAACGACGCCTTGTCCGTCGAAGAGGCGCTGGGGATGGGCGCGCAGGGCATCGTGATCTCGCCCGGCCCCTGCGATCCGGCCCATGCCGGGATCATCGTGCCGCTGATCCGCGCGGCGGCGGACAAGGGCGTGCCGCTGTTCGGGGTCTGCCTGGGCCACCAGGCCATCGGCGAGGCCTTCGGCGGCAAGGTGGTGCGCGCCGGCCGCATCGTGCATGGCAAGACCGACGCGATCAGCCATGACGGGACCGGGGTGTTCGCCGGCCTGCCCTCGCCGCTGACCGCGACGCGCTATCATTCGCTGACGGTCGAGCCGGAAAGCCTGCCCGAATGCCTGCGCGTCACCGCCACCGCCGCGGACGGCACGATCATGGGGCTGATGCACCGGACCCTGCCGGTCGAGGGCGTGCAGTTCCATCCCGAAAGCATCGCCTCGGAACACGGCCACGACATGATCCGCAACTTCCTGCGCCGCTGCTCGAACCTGGACCGCGCCGCATGAGCGCGGCGACCGACATCCGCCCGCTGATCGGCCTGGCCGCCAGCCGGCCGCTGACCGGGACCGAGGCCGAGGCGGCCTTTGGCGCGCTGTTCGAGGGCGCGGCCACCCCCGCCCAGATCGGCGGCCTGCTGATGGCCATGCGCGTGCGCGGCGAGACGGTCGAGGAGATGGCCGCCGCCACCCGCGCCATGCGCGCCCGCATGAACCGCATCCAGGCGCCCGAGGGCGCGATGGACATCGTCGGCACCGGCGGCGACGGCAAGGGCACGCTGAACATCTCGACCGCCACCGCCTTCGTGGTCGCGGGCGCGGGCGTGCCGGTTGCCAAGCACGGCAACCGCAACCTGTCCTCGAAATCGGGCTCGGCCGATGCCATCACCCATCTGGGGCTGAACGTGATGGGCACGCCCGAGATCGCCGAGGCCGCGCTGGCCGCCACCGGCATCTGCTTCATGATGGCGCCGGTGCATCATCCGGCCATGCGCCATGTCGGCCCGGCGCGGGCGGAACTGGGCACGCGGACGATCTTCAACCTGCTGGGGCCGATGACCAACCCCGCCTCGGTCAGGCGGCAATTGACCGGCACCTTCGACCGGGTCTGGAACCGGCCCATGGCCGAGACGCTGCGCGAGCTTGGCTCGGAATGCGCCTGGCTGGTGCATGGCGGCGACGGCACCGACGAGATCTCGATCGCCGAGCCGACCTGGGTGGCGCAGCTCAAGGACGGCGAGATCACCGAGTTCGAGATCTCGCCCGAGGATGCCGGCCTGCCCGTCCATCCGTTCGAGGCGATCCTGGGCGGCGATCCGGCGCAGAACGCCGCGGCACTACGGGCGCTGCTGGGGGGCGCGCCGGGCGCCTATCGCGACGCCGTGGTGCTGAACGCCGCCGCCGCGCTGCTGATCGCCGGCAAGGCCGCCTCGCTGCGCGAAGGGGCCGAGATCGCCCGCGATTCGATCGACAGCGGCAAGGCCAGGGCCAAGCTGGCCGCGCTGGCCGCCGAAGTGGGCGCGCCGGCCGAGCCCCATGGCTGAGGGCATCCCCGTTCCCGCCGCCTGGGCCGAACTGCCGTTCTTTCGCCAGGACTGGCCGGCCATCGCCGCCCGCCTGCGGGACCGCGACTGGCTGCCCGGCCCCGCCCGCGTCTTCGCCGCGCTGGAGCTGACCCCGCCCGAGCAGGCCCGGGTGGTGATCCTGGGGCAAGACCCCTATCCCACGCCGGGCCATGCCAACGGGCTGGCCTTTTCGGTCACGCCGGAAACCGCCCTGCCGCGGTCGCTGAAAAACATCTATGCCGAGATGCGCGACGATCTGGGCACCGCCCCGCCGAACGGCGACCTCAGCCATTGGGCGCGGCAGGGGGTGCTGCTTTTGAACACCTCGCTTTCCGTGCTGCCCGGACAGGCCGGCGCCCATGCGAAATGGGGCTGGGAGAAGCTGGCGCGCCAGGCCGTCGCCCGCGCCCAGGCCGAACGGCCGCTGGCCTTCATCCTCTGGGGTGCGCATGCGCAAAAGGCGCTGGCCGGGCTGCCGCGGCCGCAGGACCTGGTGATCGAAAGCGCCCATCCCTCGCCCTTGTCGGCGCGGCGCGGCTTCTTCGGCTCGCGCCCCTTCGGCCGGGTGAACGACTGGCTGCGGTCGCGGGGCGAGCCGCCAATCGACTGGGCCCTTTCCGAAACCGCCACCGCGGGGTAAACCGACGCCATGGATATTCTCGACCGCATCAAGGCCTACAAGCTGGAAGAAATCGCCGCCGCCAAGGCCGCCCGCCCGCTGGCCGGGGTCGAGGCCGCGGCCCGTGCCGCCACCCCGCCGCGCGGCTTTGCCCGCGCGCTGGAGGGCAAGGCCGCGACCGGCCATGCGCTGATCGCCGAGATCAAGAAGGCCAGCCCCTCCAAGGGTCTGATCCGCCCGGATTTCGACCCGCCCGCGCTGGCCCGCGCCTATGAGGCCGGGGGGGCGGCCTGCCTGTCGGTGCTGACCGACGCCCCGAGCTTCCAGGGCGCGCCCGAGTTCCTGACCGCCGCGCGCGATGCCTGCGACCTGCCGGCGCTGCGCAAGGATTTCCTCTACGATCCCTACCAGGTGGCCGAGGCCCGCGCCTGGGGCGCCGATTGCATCCTGATCATCATGGCCTCGGTCGACGACGCCCTGGCCGCCGAGCTTGAGGACGCCGCCTTCCACTGGGGCATGGACGCGCTGGTCGAGGTGCATGACCGCGCCGAACTCGACCGCGCGCTGCGGCTGAAATCGCCGCTGATCGGGGTGAACAACCGCAATCTCAAGACCTTCGAGGTCAGCCTGGACGTGACGCTGGACCTGGCGCCGCATGTGCCCGCCGATCGCGATCTGGTCTGCGAAAGCGGGCTGTTCACGCCTGCCGACCTGAACCGCATGGCCGAGGCCGGGGTCAGGCGCTTCCTGATCGGCGAAAGCCTGATGCGCCAGCCCGACGTGACCGGCGCCACCCGCCAGATCCTGGGTCTTGCGGCATGAGCCTGACGCATTTCGACGCCCAGGGCCAGGCGCATATGGTCGATGTCTCGGACAAGCCCGAGACCGCGCGCGAGGCGGTGGCCGAGGGCGTGGTGATCATGGCGCCCGAGACGCTGGCCCTGGCGCAGGGCGGCGCGGCCAAGGGCGACGTGATGGGCGTGGCGCGGCTGGCCGGGATCATGGGCGCCAAGCGCACCGCGGACCTGATCCCGCTGTGCCACCCGCTGCCGATCACCAAGGTCTCGGTCGACCTGGCCGCCGACCCCGCCCTGCCCGGCATCCGCGTCACCGCCACCGTCCGCACCGCCGGCAAGACCGGGGTCGAGATGGAGGCGCTGACCGCCGTCTCGACCGCCTGCCTGACCGTCTATGACATGCTCAAGGCCGCGCAGAAGGACATGCGGATCGAAGGCATCCGCCTGCTGTCCAAGACCGGCGGCAAATCCGGCCCGTTCCGCGCCGCACCCTGAAGGGGGAACCCATGATCAGCGTCGAAGAAGCCCGCGCCCGCGTCCTGGCCCTTGCCCCGGCCCCCGAGCCCCGGCAGGTCGCGCTGGCCGATGCGCTTGGCCGCGCCATGGTCGCGCCGGCGCTGGCCCGGCTGACGCAGCCGCCCTTCGACGCCTCGGCCATGGACGGCTATGCGCTGCGCTCGGCCGACCTGCCCGGACCGCTGGCGGTGATCGGCACCGCGGCCGCCGGCCAGCCCTGGCAGGGCGAGGCGTCCCCCGGCAGCGCCATCCGCATCTTTACCGGCGCCCCGGTTCCCGCCGGCTACGACCGCGTGGTCATGCAAGAGATGGTCACGCGCGACGGCGACCGGATCACCGTCGCCGAGCCCGGCGGCAACCCCAACATCCGCCCCAGGGGCAATGATTTCGCGGAGGGCTCGGAATTCCTGCCGCGGCGCCCGCTGCGCCCCGCCGACCTGGCGCTGCTGGCGGCGATGAACGTGCCGCAGGTGACGGTCGCGCGCCGCCCCCGCGTCGCCGTCCTGGCCGGCGGAGACGAGTTGGTTCCTCCCGGCTCGGATCCCGCGCCGGGCCAGATCATCAGTTCGAACGACCTCGCCATCGCCGCGCTGGCGCGCGAGGCCGGGGCCGAGCCCCTGGTCCTGCCGCTGGCCCGCGATACCGAGAAAAGCCTGCGCGACCGCTTTGCCCAGGCCGAAGGGTGCGACCTGATCGTGACCATCGGCGGCGCCTCGGTCGGCGACCACGACCTGATCGGCAAGGTCGCGGCCGACCTGGGCATGGAGCGCGCCTTCTACAAGCTGGCGATGCGGCCCGGAAAGCCGCTGATGGCCGGCCGCATCGGATCGGCCGCCATGCTGGGCCTGCCGGGAAATCCCGTCTCTGCCGTGGTTTGCGCGAAACTCTTCATGCAGCCGCTGATCCGCGCCATGCAGGGCCTGCCGCCGGGGCCCGAGCCCCTGCAGGCCACGCTTGCCCGCGAGCTGCCGCCCGAGGGCGACCGCCAGCACTACCTGCGCGCCCGGCTTTCGCCCGGTGACGGCCTGCCGGCGATCGAGCCCTTCGCCGACCAGGATTCCGCCCGGCTCTGGCTGCTGGCCGAGGCCGACGCGCTGCTGATCCGCCCCGCCCACGACCCGGCCCGACGGGCGGGCGAGCGCATGGACTACCTGCCGCTCTAGCCCGGTTAACCGGACATTTACCCGAATCGTCATAGTGATTGACGCATGGGACGGGGCGCGCTAGAACATTCTATGAACATGATGGCGGCCGCAGCAGATCGGGGGCAGAGCATGCTGACGAAGAAACAGATCCAGCTTCTTGAATTCATTCAGGCGCGGATGGCTCGCGACGGGGTGCCGCCCTCGTTCGACGAAATGAAACTCGCGCTGGACCTGCGCTCGAAATCGGGAATACATCGCCTCGTGACCGCCCTTGAAGAACGCGGGTTCATCCGCCGCCTGCCGCATCGCGCCCGCGCGCTGGAAATCGTCCGCCTGCCCGACAGCCTCAGCAAGGGTTCCGGCTTCCAGCCCCGCGTGATCGAAGGGGTCGTCCCCGACCGCCCCGCGCCCCTGCCGCGCGGCGCCATGGAAATCTCCGTCTCGGCCATCGAACTGCCGGTGATGGGCCGCATCGCCGCCGGCGTTCCGATCGAGGCGATTTCCGAGGTATCGCATCACATCGCCGTGCCCGGCTCGATGCTCTCGGGCCAGGACCGCCATTACGCGCTGGAAGTGCGCGGCGATTCGATGATCGAGGCCGGGATCAACGACGGCGACGTGGTGGTGATCCGCGAACAGGACACGGCCGAGAACGGCGACATCGTCGTGGCGCTGGTCGAGGGTTTCGAGGCGACGCTGAAACGCTATCGCCGCAAGGGCGGCATGATCGCGCTGGAGGCCGCCAACCCCGCCTATGAAACCCGTGTCCTGCCCGAGGACAAGGTCCGCGTCCAGGGCCGGCTGGTGGGGTTGATCCGCAGCTATTAGGCCGCGCGCCGTTCACTTGCGCGGCACAGGCCGCCGGGCGGCGTTGCGGGTCTTGGCCCGCTGGGATAACCATGGGCCAAAGGCGACAGGTCAAGGATAATCCATGCGCGCTCTGACGTTCCGCATCTTCGCTCTGGCCATGCTGCTTGCGCTGCCGGCGCAGGCCTTCGACACCACGGCCCGCGCCGCCTGGGTCTATGACGTGGCCACCGGCACCGTGCTGATGGAAAAGAACGCCGACGAGCCGCTGCCGCCGGCCTCCATGTCCAAGCTGATGACCCTGAACATGCTGTTCGAGGCGCTGCGCGACGGCCGCGTGGCGATGGACACGACCTTCCCGGTCTCGACCAAGGCCTGGCAGATGGGCGGGTCGAAGATGTTCGTCGAACCCGCCGACCGCCCTACGGTCGAGGATCTGATCCACGGCATCATCATCAACTCGGGCAACGACGCCTGCGTCGTGGTGGCCGAGGGGCTGGCGGGAACCGAGGAAGCCTTTGCGCGGCTGATGAACGAACGCGCCCGGCAACTCGGCATGACGAATTCGCATTTCGTCAATTCCTCGGGCTGGCCGGACCCCCGGCACCGGATGTCGATGCACGACCTGGGCCTGCTTGCTACCCGGCTGATCACCGAATTCCCGGACCTCTACAAGAATTTCGCCCTCACCGAATACAACTACAAGGGCCGGGTGCCCTCGAATGCCAGCAACCGCAATCCGCTGCTGCGGCTGGGAACGGGCGACTGGAAGGCCGACGGGCTGAAGACCGGCCACACCCAGGAAGCGGGCTACGGGCTTGTCGGCTCGGCCGTGCAGGGCGACCGGCGCATCGTCTTCGTCATCACCGGCCTGCCCAGCGAAAAGGCCAGGGCCGAGGAATCCGAGCAGATCGTGAACTGGGCCTATCGCCAGTTCACCATGCGCACCATCATCCCCAAGGACGAAATCGTGGTCCAGGCCCCGGTCTGGCTGGGCGACAAGAGCCGCGTCGGCCTGACCACCAAGGACGGGGTCCGGGTGCTGATCCCCGCCGGCTCGCATGCAGGCGTAAAGGCCGAGGCCGTGTTCAACGGCCCCATCGAGGCGCCGATCGCCCAGGGCGACCAGCTGGGCGAGCTGATCGTGGACATCCCCGGCGCCGGGCAATCGCGCCTGCCGCTGTTCGCCGCCAGCGACGTCGCCCGCACCGGCGTGCTGGGCCGCATGCAAAGCGCGGCCTTTCGCCTGGGCGAAAGGGCCGTCCAGGCGGTGCGCAACTGACGCCGCGCCCGCCATGTTCATCAGCTTCGAGGGCATCGACGGATCGGGAAAGTCCACCCAGGCGCGGCGGCTGGCGCAAGCGCTGAACGCGCGCGGCACCGAAACGCTGCTGACCCGCGAACCCGGCGGCAGCGCCGGCGCCGAGGAAATCCGCCGCCTTCTGGTCGAGGGCGGCGGCGAGCGCTGGTCCCCCGAAACCGAGCTGCTGCTGTTCACCGCCGCCCGCCGCGACCATGTCGAGCGGCTGATCCGGCCGGCGCTGGAACGGGGCGCCTGGATCGTCACCGACCGCTTCGCCGATTCCAGCCGGGTCTACCAGGGCCTCGCCCGCGCCGACCTGCGGCAACTGGTCGAGGAACTGCACCGGCTGACCATCGGCATCGAGCCCGACCGCACCTTCATCATCGACATCGACCCGGCGGTGGCATTGGCCCGCGGCCAGGCCCGCGGCGGGGCCGAGGACCGCTTCGAAACGCTGGGCCTGGGCTTCCAGCAGAAACTGCGCGCAGGCTTCCTGGCCCTTGCCGCCGAGGCGCCCGGACGCATCCGGGTGATCGACGGCCGCGGCAGCGAGGACGAAGTTGCCGCCCGCGTTCTGGCCGCCCTGACATGAGCAGATCCGGCATGAACGACGAGCCGCTGCCCGAACCCGACCGCGTGCCGGGCGCCCCCCATCCCCGCGATGCGGCCCGCATCATCGGCCAGGACGCCGCGGTCGCGGATTTCCTGGCCGCCGCCCAGGCGCATCGGCTGCATCATGCCTGGCTGATCTCGGGCCCGCGCGGCACCGGAAAGGCCACCCTGGCCTGGACCGTCGCCAAATGGCTGCTGAGCGGCGCCGCGACGCCCGACCTGACCACGCCGCAGGACGATCCGACCGTCCGCCGCATCCGGGCGCTGTCCGAACCGCGGCTGCACCTGGTCCGGCGCCCGGTCGATGACAAGACCCTGCGCCTGCGCGCCGAGATCACCGTGGACGAAATCCGCCGCCTGCAGGGCTTTTTCCACATGAGCGCGGTCGAGGGCGGGCGCCGCGCCGCCATTATCGACGCCGCGGACGAAATGAACCAGGCCGCCGCCAACGCGCTGCTGAAACTGCTGGAGGAGCCGCCGCAGCATGCGACGCTGCTGCTGGTCGCGCATCAACCGGCGCGGCTGCTGCCGACGATCCGCTCGCGCTGCCGCGAATTGCGGCTGCACCCGCTGAGCCCCGAGGACATGGGCCGGGTGCTGCACGACCTTGGGCTCGACCACGACGCGGCGCGGCTGGCGGCGCTGTCCGGCGGCTCGATCGGCGAGGCGCTGCGGCTGGCCGGCCAGGACGGGCTGGCGCTTTACCAGCGCATCACCGGGCTTTTCGCCGAATATCCGCGCATGGACCGCCGCGCCGCCGCCGCCCTGGCCGATCTGGCGGCGGGACGCGCAGGGGCCGAGGGCGATCCCTTCGACCTGGTCGTGACCCTGCTCGACCGTTTCCTGACCCGCGCGGCGCGCACCGGCCTTTTGGGCGCCCCCCTGCCCGAGGCGGCCGAGGGCGAGGCCGAGGTGCTGGGCCGCGTCGCCCCCGACCCCGCGGCGGCACGGCTTTGGGCCGCCGCCCAGGCCGAGCTGTCGGCGCGGGCCCGCGCCGGGCGGGCGGTCAACCTTGACCCTTCCGCGCTGGTGTTGGATATGCTGGTCGGGCTTGCGAACCAGCCCGCCGTCTGACGGAAACCGATCATGCCCGAATCCGATCTTCCCATCCTGGTGGACAGCCATTGCCACCTGGACTTCCCCGATTTCGACGGCCAGCAGGCCGAGCTGGTCGCCCGCGCCCATGCGGCGGGCGTCACCCGCATGGTGACGATCTGCACCCGGCTGCGCAACGAGCCCGCCGTGCGCGCCATCGCCGAGGCGCATCCGGGCGTCTTCTATGCCGCCGGCACCCATCCGATGCATGCCGCCGAAGAGCCGCTGGCCACGGTCGAGGAACTGGTGGCCCTGTCGCGCCATCCGCGTTTCGTCGGCATCGGCGAGACCGGGCTCGACTATCACTATACCGCCGACAGCGCCGCCGTTCAGGCCGAAAGCCTGCGCATCCATATCGAGGCCGCGCGCCGCACCGGCCTGCCGCTGATCGTGCATTCCCGCGATGCGGACGAGGACATGGCCCGCATCCTGACCGAGGAACATCGCGCCGGCGCCTTCACCGGCGTGATGCATTGCTATACCAGCGGGCGCGAATTGGCGCGGGTGGCGCTGGACCTGGGCTTCTACCTGTCCATGTCGGGGATCGCGGCCTTCCCGCGCTCGACCGAGATCCGCGAGATCTTCGCCGCCGCCCCCGCCGACCGCATCCTGGTCGAGACCGACGCGCCCTACCTCGCCCCGCCGCCCCATCGCGGCAAGCGCAACGAGCCGGCCTTCGTCGCCCATACCGCAAAGGTCGGCGCGGACCTGCTGGGCATGACCCAGCACGAATTCGCCAGCCTCACCACGCTGAACTTCGAGCGGTTGTTTCGCAAGGCCGCGGCATGATCCGCGCCACCGTCCTGGGCTGCGGCTCCTCGGGCGGCGTGCCGCGGCTGGGCAATCGCTGGGGCGAATGCGATCCGGCGAACCCGCGCAACCGCCGCCGCCGCTGCGCGCTCCTGGTCGAGCGCTTCGGCCATGACGGGGTGACGCGCCTGCTGGTCGACACCGGGCCGGACCTGGTGCCGCAGCTGCTGGACGCGGATGTCGCGGAACTGGACGCGGTGGCCTATACCCATGCCCATGCCGACCATATCCACGGCATCGACGACCTGCGGCAGATCGTCTTCAACATGCGCCGGCGGATGCCGGTCTGGGCCGACCTGCCGACCGCGGCGGCGCTGAAAACCCGCTTCGGCTATATCTTCGAGACGCCGCCCGGTTCCTCCTACCCGCCGATCTGCGATTTGCAACCGATCCGTGGCCCCTTCGCCATCGAGGGCGCGGGCGGCAGCATCGAACTTGCACCCTTCGAGGTCAACCACGGCGACATGAACGCGCTTGGCTTTCGCATAGGCGGGGTCGAGCAGAGCCTGGTCTACCTGCCCGACGTGCTGGCGATCCCCGAGGACGCCTGGCCGACGATCATGGGCTGCGAGGTGTTCATCTGCGACGCGCTGCGGCGCATCCCGCATCCCAGCCACGCCCATCTGGCGCTGACGCTGGAATGGATCGCGCGTTCGGGCTGCGCGCGGGGGATCCTGACCAACATGCATGTCGACCTGGATTACGACGCCATGATGCGCGAGACGCCCGAGAATGTGGTGCCCGCCCATGACGGGATGCGGATCGAGCTGATATGACCGCACTTTTCGACGTCATCCTGCCGGTTTTCCTGGTGGTTGGCTTCGGTTATCTGGTCTGCTGGCGCAAATGGCTGACCGAGGTCGCGGTCGATGGCGTCATGCGCTTTGCCCAGAACTTCGCCCTGCCGGTGCTGCTGTTCGGCGCCATCGCCGGGCTGGACCTGGGCGCGAACTACAACCCGCTGCTGCTCCTGGCCTTCTACAGCGGCGCGCTCTTGTCCTTTGCACTGGGAACCATCCTGGCGTTTCGCTGGCTCCGGCGGCCCATCGAGGACGCCATCGCCATCGGCTTCGTCTGCCTGTTCTCGAACTCGCTGCTGCTGGGCGTGCCGATCACCGAGCGCGCCTATGGTCCCGAGGCGCTGCTGGGCAATTTCACCATCATCTCGCTGCATTCGCCGCTGCTTTACACCTTCGGCATCACCGCGATGGAATTCGCCCGCGCCCGTGGCCAGGACCTGTCGGTCGGCGGGGTGGCCCTGCGGGCGCTGTCGGGGGTGCTGCATACGCCGCTGGTCATCGGCATCCTTTGCGGCTTTGCCGTGAACCTGCTGACCCAGGCCGGGCTGGTCCTGCCCGAGGGTTTCTGGGCCGCGGTCAGGATGATGTCCAGCGCGGCGCTGCCGGCAGCGCTGTTCGGGCTGGGCGGCGTGCTATACCGCTATCGCCCCGAGGGCGAGGCGCGGGCCATCGCGCTGTGCTGCTGCATTTCGTTGCTGCTGCATCCGGGCGTGACCTTCGGGCTGGGCAAGCTGTTCGCGCTGAGCGTGGCCGAGATGCGCTCGGCGGTGATGACGGCCGCCATGCCGCCGGGGGTCAACGCCTATCTTTTCGCGTCGCTTTACGGGGTTGCCAAGCGGGTTTCGGCCTCGACGGTGCTGATGGCGACGGGGTTGTCGATGCTGTCGGTCTGGTTCTGGCTCGGCGCCCTGCCCTGATGCGCAAACGCCGCCCCGAAGGGGCGGCGTCCGGTTCTACCTTGGGGTCAGGCCCCTGAGCCGTTCCGAGCGCCTGCGGAGCAGCTCGACGGTGGTGAGCAGCGCGATGGAGAAGATGACCAGCAGCGTGGCGACGGCGAGGATGGCGGGCGAGATCTGCTCGCG
>NZ_JRKO01000011.1 GCF_000763885.1 Paracoccus versutus
GCCCGCCCCGAGCCCGATGCCGACTATGTCGCGCTGATCGAACGGCTGCGCGAGGCGGTCATGAAGAACCCCAACGACCCGCGCGGGCTGGAGCTTCTGGCCGAGCACGAGGAGCGGCTGGGCAACCTCGTCGCCGCCAAGGATGCGCAGCGCCGGCTGGTTGCCCTGCGCGGCGACAAGGCCAGCGCCGAGGATCTGGCGCGGCTGGCCGGGCTGACGATCGAGGCGGCCGGCGGCATCATCACCCGCGAGGCCGAGGATGCCGTGGCCCAAGCCCTGGCGCGCGATGCCCGCAATCCGCAGGCGCGCTTCATGGCCGGGCTGCTGCACCTGCAGAACGGCCGGCCCGACCAGGCCTTTCCGGTCTGGGCCCGGCTGCTGGCCGAAGGCCCCGAGGACGCGCCCTGGATCGCGCCGATCCGCGGCTCGATCCAGGATCTGGCCTGGTTTGCCGGCCACCCGGACTATACCCCACCGGAACCCGCCGCCTCGGGCACGCCGGGCATGCCCAGCCTGCCCGCGATGCCCGGCCCGGATGCCGACGCCATGGCCGCGGCCGAGGAAATGACCGCCGAAGAGCGCCAGCAGATGGTCGAGGGCATGGTCAAGGGGCTGGAGACCCGGCTGGCGACCCAGGGCGGCACGCCCGAGGAATGGGCGCGGCTGATCTCGTCCCTGCCGGTGATCGGGCAAAAGGACCATGCCGGCGACATCCTGGGCGAGGCGCGCAAGCAGTTCGCCGGCGATGCCGCGGCGCTGGAGGTGATCGAGGCGGCGGCAAAACAGGCCGGGCTGGAATGATCTGCGAGAACGTCGAGAGCTTCGCCGCAGCCCTGCCCCGCACCGGCGCCGTCGCCGGGCTGGACCTGGGCACCAAGACCATCGGCGTCGCGGTCAGCGACGGGCTGCGCAGCGTCGCCTCGCCGCTGACGGTGATCCGGCGCACGAAGTTCACCGTCGATGCGCAGGCGCTGCTGCAGATCGCCGCCGACCGGGCGCTGGTCGGGCTGGTGCTGGGCCTGCCGCGCAACATGGACGGCAGCGAGGGGCCGCGGGCGCAATCGACCCGCGCCTTTGCCCGCAACCTGGAACGGCTGACGCCGCTGCCGATCACCTTCTGGGACGAGCGGCTGTCGACCGTCGCCGCCGAACGCGCGCTGCTCGAGGGCGACACCTCGCGCAAGCGCCGCGCCGAGGTCATCGACCAGGTCGCGGCCGGCTATATCCTGCAAGGCGCGCTGGACCGGCTGCGCTTCCTGGGGGCCGGCGGATGAAGCCCTCGACGCCTTGCGTCAACATCTGCCGGATCGAGCCGGCAAGCCGGTTTTGCACCGGCTGCCTGCGCAGCATCGACGAGATCGCCGGCTGGGGCCGCATGACCGAGGCCGAGCGGCTGGCGATCATGGCCGAGCTGCCCTCCCGCGCCCTGCCCGCCTGCGGCAGGGCGGACTAGCGCGTCACCACCCGCACCTCGCGGATCGCGGCCTTGAGCCGCACCCGCGTCTCGACCGGCTCGCGCGCCACCGCGTCCAGGATCGCCCGCATGTCGCCCCTGAGCCCGTGCAGCTGGTCGACCAGCGACAGCACCAGGGCCAGCGCCTCTTCGTCCAGATGATAGCCCTCGGCCAGGTCGACGACCAGGCTCAGCCGCGCCAGGTCGATGTCGCGAAACAGCGGACCCTGTTCGGATTGCACCGGCACGACCACGCCGGCGCGGATATAGCGCTCCAGCTGCTCGGGCGTCAGGTCGCTGATCGCCTCCAGCGTCTCGGCCAGGGTATGATGGGGCTGGGTCATTTTCCCCTCCTCGGATCATAGGCATGGTTCTGGCGCCACTCTTCGATGAAGCGGGCCAATTCGTCGTCGACCCTGGGCGGCATCACGATCTTCAGCACGACATGCTGGTCGCCGCGCCGCCCGTCCGCGCCCCTGATGCCGCGGCCCTTCAGCCGCAGCTTCTGGCCGGAGCTGGCGCCGCGCGGGACGGTCAGCATCACCGGGCCGTCGATGGTCTGCGCCTCGACCTTGCCGCCCAGCACGGCCTCGTCGATGGTGATGGGCAGCGTGGTCTCGACATCGTTGCCGTCGCGCTTCCAGTCGGGATCCTCGGCCACGATCAGGGTCAGCAGCGCGTCGCCCGGCTCGCCATTACCCATGCCGGGACCGCCCTTGCCGCGCAGGCGGATGACCTGGCCGTCATGCGCGCCCTCGGGGATCTTGACCTCCAGCACGCTGCCGTCGGGCATGGTGATCCGGGTCGAACCGCCGCGGGCCGCCGTCATGAAGTCGATCTCCAGGGTAAAGCGCTGGTCGGGGCCGCGCATGTCGAAGCTGCGCGCCCCGCCGCGCCGGCCGCCGCCGCCGGCACGGCCGCCGAACAGGTCCGAGAACACGTCCGACAGATCGTCGAACCCATGCGGCTGGCGATAGGGGTTGTCGCCCGATTCGGCATATTCGCGATAGTAATGCCGCTGCGGCTGCTCCTGCCCCTGGGCGTCGATCTCGCCGCGGTCGAAGCGGGCGCGCTGCTCGGGGTCTTTCAGCAGGTCATAGGCGGAAGAGGCGGCCTTGAAGCGCTCATGCGCGGCAGGATCGGGATTGAGGTCCGGGTGGTCGGTCTTGGCGATCCGGCGATAGGCCCGCTTGATGTCGTCCTGGCTGGCGTTCTTGCCCAGCCCCAGCGCCTTGTATGGATCGTCGGCCATGGCCGCGGCTTCCTTTCTTCACCTGTCGTCACGGGAACGCGCGGGCGCACCCTGGGTTTCATGCCCGTTCCGGCCCGGCCGCGGGGCCGAGAAACTGCCGCCCGGCAGGAAGCCCGCCCCCAGCGGCAGCGCGGCCGCCCCCAGCGTGCGGGCCCGGCGGCCCAGGGTTCCGGCGCGCACCTCGGGCAGGGTGACGCCGTGGTGGCGCATCCCGGCCAGGCTGGCCGCGGTCGCCTGCACCAGCCCGGCCCGCAGCGCGGCCGGCATGGCGCCGTCGATCACCACCAGCGGCAGGTCCAGCACCGCCACCGCCCCCAGAGCCGCATGGGACAGCACCCGCGCCGATTCGTCCAGCCATTCCCGGACGATACCGGCCGGCAGATCCCAGGCCGCATCGTCCAGCGGCAGGTCGCCCCCCAAGGCCGATTCCAGCACGGAAATCGAGGCCACGTCCAGCACCTGCCGCCCCCCCGGCACCGGATAGGAGCCCATCGCCCCGGCATTGCGCGACGGCCCCAGCCGCAGCCGCCCGTCCAGCACCACGCCGCCGCCGGCGAAATGCGCGACATAGAAATACAGGAAATCCTGCGGCAATTCCTGGGTGCCGAACATCATCTCGGCCCCGCAGGCGCAGGAGCCGTCATTCTCCAGCCAGACCGGCAGGTCCAGCGCCTGCGCCAGTTCGGCGCGCAGGTCGCGGCCGCGCCAGGGGGCCATCTCCTCGGCCCAGTCCCACAGGTAGAAGGGGCTGGCGATGCCCATGCCCGACAGCCGCGCGCGCTGCGCTTGGGTCAATTCGGCCAGGATCTCGGCCGCGCCGGCGACGGCGAAGTCGCGAATCGCGTCGGGCTGCGGATAGGCATGGGGCAGCACCCGGATCTGCCGGATGCCGCCGGCGAAATCGACCAGCACCAGCTCGGCCACCCGGCGCCCGACCTTGAGGCCCAGAAACAGCGCCCCCTCCGGCGCCAGGGCCAGCGGCAGTAGCGGCTGGCCCACCTTGCCGCGCCGCCGCTCGCCCCCCGCATCCAGCAGGCCCGCGGCGATCAGCTCGCGCGTGATGTTGGTGACGGCCTGCGCAGACAGGCCCGTGGCCTGGGCCAGCGCGGCGCGTGGCATCGGCCCGTTGCGGCGAATCAGCCACAGGATCAGCCGCTCGTTCTGGCTGCGGACCCCCTGCGGCGTCGCCGCCGGATTGGTGTTCGGCATGGTCGCTTCCTCCCTCCCCTATTAAATCAACGAAATTGATTTATTGACAAGCCCCCGTTTCTTCGGCAGCCTTTTACAGGAGGCGGCGGTCAGACCCGCCCAGAGGAGGAAGGACATCATGACCAAGACCAAACTGCTGCGCGCGGCGCTGGCGGGCACGGCCCTGACCCTGATCGCCGGCATGGCGCAGGCCGACAGCGCCTGCCTGATCACCAAGACCGACACCAACCCCTTCTTCGTGAAGATGAAGGAAGGCGCGCAGGCCAAGGCCGCCGAGCTGGGGCTTGAGCTGAAATCCTATGCCGGCCGCATCGACGGCGACCACGAAAGCCAGGTCTCGGCGGTCGAGGCCTGCATCGCGGACGGCGCCAAGGGCATCCTGATCACCGCCTCGGACACCAAGGCCATCGTCGATTCCCTCCAGGCGGCGCGCGATGCCGGGCTGCTGGTCATCGCGCTGGACACGCCGCTGGACCCGGTCGATGCGGCGGACGCGACCTTCGCCACCGACAATTTCAAGGCCGGCGAGCTGATCGGCCAATGGGCCAAGGCCACCATGGGCGATGCGGCGGCCGAGGCCAAGATCGCGCTTCTGGACCTGGCGATCTCGCAGCCCTCGGTCGACGTGCTGCGCGACCAGGGCTTCCTGCAGGGCTTCGGCATCGAGCTGGGCGACCCCGAGAAATGGGGCGACGAGACCGACCCGCGCATCGTCGGCCACGAAGTCACCTCGGGCAACGAGGAAGGCGGGCTGAAGGCGATGGAGACGCTGCTGGCCAAGGATCCCGACATCAACCTGGTCTATACCATCAACGAACCCGCCGCCGCCGGCGCCTATGAGGCGCTGAAGGCCGTCGGGCGCGAAGGCGACGTGCTGATCGTCTCGGTCGATGGCGGCTGTCCCGGCGTGCAGAACGTCAAGGACGGCGTGATCGGCGCCACCTCGCAGCAATATCCGCTGGACATGGCGTCGCAGGGCATCGAGGCCATCGCCGCCTTCGCCAAGGACGGCACCAAGCCCGTGCCGACCGAGGGCAAGGATTTCACCGATACCGGCGTGCAACTGGTGACCGACAAGCCGGCCGAGGGCATCGAATCCATCGACTCGGCCCGCGGCGCCGAGCTTTGCTGGGGCTGAGCCTCGACTGAACCGCAGGGCGGGGGAAACCTCGCCCTGACCACAGGCAGCGGCGCCCTGCACGGCGTCTTGCAAGGGGGGAGACCGTCCATGTCATCCGACACCAAGACGGCCGCCGGCTACGAGGAGGGCCTGCAAGGCGCCTCGGACAAGGTTGCCGAGTTCCACGAACAGAAAACCGCCCTGAAGCGCCTGCAGCACTGGCTGCACATGACGCCCTCGGCCGTGCCGATGATCGTGCTGGTCGCGGCGATCATCGTCTTTGGCCTGCTGTCGCCGAACTTCTTCAAGGCGGTGACGCTGTCCACCATCCTGCAGCAGATCGCCATCGTCGGCATCCTGGGCTGCGCGCAGTCGCTGGTGGTGCTGACCGCCGGGATCGACCTGTCGGTCGGCGCCATCGCGGTGTTTTCCTCGGTGCTGATGGGGCAGTTCACATTCCGCTATGGCATCCCGGCGCCGGTCGCGATCGCGCTGGGGCTGGCGGCGGGCACCGCCATGGGCTTTGCCAACGGCTGGCTGGTCGCCCGCATCAAGCTGCCGCCCTTCATCGTGACGCTGGGCACCTGGCAGATCATCCTGGCGGCGAACTACATCTATTCCGCGAACGAGACCATCCGCTCGTCGGCCATCGCCGCCGAGGCGCCGGCGCTGCAATTCTGGGGCTATTCCATCCAGCCCGGCGGGGTGAAGATCCTTTACGCGGTGTTCCTGATGGTCGCGCTGGTCGCCATCCTGGCCTACGTCCTGCGCCATACCGCCTGGGGCCGGCATGTCTATGCGGTGGGCGACGACCCGGATGCGGCGGAACTGGCCGGCGTGCGCACCCGGCGGGTGCTGATCCAGGTCTATGCGCTGGCCGGGTTCTTCTGCGCCATCGCGGGCTGGGTGATGATCGGCCGCTTCGGTTCGGTCTCGCCCTCGGCCTCGACCGGGCAGCTGGGCAATATCCAGTCCATCACCGCGGTGGTGATCGGGGGGATCAGCCTCTTCGGCGGCCGCGGATCCATCGTCGGCATGTTCTTCGGCGCGCTGATCGTCGGCGTGTTCGAGATGGGGCTGAAGATGGTCGGCACCGATCCGCAATGGACCTTCTTCCTCATCGGCCTGCTCATCATCCTCGCCGTGGCGGTGGATCAATGGATCAGAAAGGCATCGGCATGAACGCGAACATTTCCGGGGAACCGCTTCTGAAAGCCCGCGGGCTGGTGAAACGCTATGGCAAGGTCACCGCGCTGGACCATTGCGACTTCGACCTGATGCCGGGCGAGATCCTGGCCGTCATCGGCGACAACGGCGCGGGCAAGTCCTCGCTGATCAAGGCGCTGTCGGGCGCGGTCCAGCCCGACGAGGGCGAGATCACGCTGGAGGGCAAGCCGGTGCGCTTTGCCAGCCCGCTGGATGCGCGCGGCTATGGCATCGAATGCGTCTACCAGACGCTGGCCATGTCGCCGGCCCTGTCCATCGCCGACAACATGTTCATGGGGCGCGAGCTGCGCAAGCCCGGCATCATGGGCAAGTGGCTGCGCAAGCTGGACCGGCCGGCGATGGAGAAATTCGCCCGCGAGAAGCTGACCGAGCTGGGGCTGATGACGATCCAGAACATCAACCAGGCGGTCGAGACGCTGTCGGGCGGCCAGCGCCAGGGCGTGGCGGTGGCGCGCGCCGCCGCCTTCGGCTCCAAGGTGGTGATCCTGGACGAGCCGACGGCGGCGCTTGGCGTCAAGGAAAGCCGGCGCGTGCTGGAGCTGATCCGCGACGTGCGCTCGCGCGGGATCCCGATCATCCTGATCTCGCACAACATGCCGCATGTCTTCGAGGTGGCGGACCGCATCCATATCCACCGGCTGGGCCGGCGGCTTTGCGTGATCCGGCCGGACGACTATTCCATGTCGGACGCGGTGGCCTTCATGACTGGGGCAAAGGTGCCGGACGAGGTGGCGACGGCGGCCTGAACGGCGCGGCTGCGGGGGGCTTTGCCCCCCGTCCTTCGGACTCCCCCCAGGATATTTTTGCATGGAAGAAATACTGGACCTTGTGGCAAGGCTAGGCCCTGGCCGGCGGATCGTGGCCATCCTGGGCGCGCCCGGATCGGGGAAATCGACCCTGGCCGCGCAGCTGGTGGCCGGGCTGGACGATGCGGTTCTGGTGCCGATGGACGGGTTCCACCTGGACAACAGGCTGCTGGAGGCGGACGGGCTGCGCGGATGCAAGGGCGCGCCCGAGACCTTTGACGCCGCGGGTTTCGTCGCGCTGGTGCGGCGACTGAAGGCGGGGGGCGAGGTGGTCCATCCGGTCTTCGACCGCGGCCTGGACCTGGCCATCGCCGGCGCCGGCCGCGTCGAGGCGGGGCATCGGCTGGTGGTTGTCGAGGGCAACTACCTGCTGCTGGACCGCGCGCCCTGGCGCGAACTGGCCGGGCTTTGGGATCTGTCGGTCATGCTGGACGTGCCGATCGAGGAGCTGCGCCGGCGCCTGACCGCGCGCTGGCAGGGGCTGGGGCGTTCGCCCGCCGAGGTGATGGCGCATCTGGAGAACGACCTTGGCAATGCCGAACTGGTGCTGCGCGAATCGCTGCCCGCCGATCTGCGGGTCCGGCCCGCGCCTATTTCTTAGGCCGGAACGCCTTGATGCGGGCGGGGTCGGTTTCGATCCAGGCCGCGCCGATCAGATCGAGGCAATAGGGCACCGCCGCGAAGACCGCGTCGAGGCAGGTGGCGATGGCCGAGGGCTTGCCCGGCAGGGTGATCATGAGCGAGGCGCCGCGGATGCCCGCGGTCTGGCGCGACAGGATGGCGGTCGGCACCTCGCGCAGGCTGGCGCGGCGCATTTCCTCGCCAAAGCCGGGCAGTTCCTTTTCGATCACGTCGGCCATGGCCTCGGGCGTCTGGTCGCGCGGCGCCGGGCCAGTGCCGCCGGTGATCAGGATCAGGTCGGCGCCCTGGTCGTCGGCCAGGTCGCGCAGGCATTCGGCGACGATCTCGCGCCCGTCGGGGATGATGCGGCGCGTGATGTCCATGGGCGAGGTGATGGTGGCGCGCAGCCAGTCCTCGGCCCCCGGACCGCCCTTGTCCTCGTATTCGCCGCTGGCGGCGCGATCCGAGACGGTGACGATGGCGATATGGGCGGGACGGGACATGGCGGGCCTCATGAAAAAGGCCGCGGGGGCTGCCCGCGGCCGGTGGGTCTTACTTGAACCTGGCGTTGCGGTTCGCCACCAGCTTCAGCCGCAGCGCGTTGAGCCGGATGAAGCCCGCCGCGTCCTTCTGGTCATAGGCGCCGGCATCGTCCTCGAAGGTGACGTGCTTTTCGCTGTAGAGCGAATGGTCCGACCAGCGGCCGACCGTGTGGACGCTGCCCTTGTAGAGCTTCAGCCGCACGGTGCCGGTCACATGTTCCTGGCTCTTGTCGATCAGCGCCTGCAGCATCTCGCGCTCGGGGCTGAACCAGAAGCCGTTGTAGATCAGCTCGGCATAGCGCGGCATGATCGAATCCTTGAGATGGCCGGCGCCGCTGTCCAGCGTGATCTGTTCGATGCCGCGATGCGCCTCGAGCAGGATGGTGCCGCCGGGGGTCTCGTAGATGCCGCGCGACTTCATGCCGACGAAGCGGTTTTCCACGAAGTCGAGCCGGCCGATGCCGTGCCTGCGGCCGTATTCGTTCAGCGCGGTCAGGATGGTGGCGGGCGACAGCGCCTCGCCGTTGATCGAGACCGCGTCGCCCCGCTCGAAGCCGATCTCGATGTATTCGGGCTGGTCGGGCGCGTCCTCGGGGCTGACGGTGCGCTGGTAGACGTAGTCGGGCGCTTCCTCGGCGGGGTTTTCCAGCGCCTTGCCCTCGCTGCTGGTGTGCAGCAGGTTGGCATCGACCGAGAAGGGCGCCTCGCCACGCTTGTCCCTGGCGATCGGGATCTGGTGTTCTTCGGCGAATTCGATCAGCCGGGTGCGCGAGGTCAGATCCCATTCCCGCCAGGGCGCGATCACCTTGATCGAGGGGTCGAGCGCATAGGCCGACAGTTCGAACCGGACCTGGTCGTTGCCCTTGCCGGTGGCGCCATGGGCCACGGCATCGGCACCGTGGCGATGCGCGATTTCCACCAGGTGCTTGGAGATCAGCGGGCGGGCGATCGAGGTGCCCAGCAGGTAAAGCCCCTCGTAGACCGCATTGGCGCGGAACATCGGGAAGACGAAATCGCGCACGAACTCCTCGCGCACGTCGACGATATGGATGTTTTCCGGCTTGATGCCCAGCAGTTCGGCCTTCTGGCGCGCCGGCTCCAGCTCCTCGCCCTGGCCCAGGTCGGCGGTGAAGGTGATGACCTCGCAGCCATATTCGGTCTGCAGCCATTTCAGGATGATCGAGGTGTCGAGCCCGCCCGAATAGGCAAGGACGACTTTCTTCGGCGCGTCGGACATGCGATATGGCCCCCGTTTTTTGAGTTGATGTTGCAATAGGATGTTTTCCGATGACCGACAAGAGCGGGGCGCGGCCCAACCGCAGGCAGGGCTTTTCCGGCAAACCGGGGGGATTTCGGCACGGGGCCCGGAGCAGGGTCATCCTGTGCCGGCGCAGGCTGCGGCGGGCGCGCGATGCCTTCATGGACCAGGCGGGCGCGCTGCTGCGGCGCGTCTTTCGCGATTGCTGGTGGCTCAGCGCGATCATCGCCGCGGTCCTTTTCCTGCCGCCGCTGCTGGTCGAGCCGCTGCCCGCCTGGCATGATCCCGTCGCCCTTGCCGTGCTGACGCTGGCCTTCGGCATCGCGGTGCTGGGCTGGGCCATCGCGATCATGGGCAGCCTGCAGCGCTGGCCCGGTTTCAGGCTGGGGCTGACCATCGCCATTCCGCTTGGCATGGCCATGCTTGCCCGGCGGGGCGCGCGCGACATCCTGGCGCACAGTTTCGGGGTTTCGCCCGACGCCTTTCCGATGAGCCTGGACGTGCTGACCGCGGTCATGAGCCTTTGGCTGACCTTCGCCGGGGTCGGGGCGCTGCTCATGCTGCTGCTGTTCGGGCTGTTTACCTTGCAAATGCTGACGGGGGGCGGCGGCGCAGCCCTGCGGTCGATGGCCTTTGTCCTGCCGCTCAGCGCGATGATCGCGATGCCGCTGGCATCATCGCTGGCGATCATGCCCGACCTGCCCGGCACCGTCCGCGCGCTGGATGGGCAGGAAAGCTACCGATGCGCGTTCCCTTCCATGCCGTCCCGGCCCCTTGCCGTCACCTTCCTTTCCGATACGCAGGTGCTTGCCTGGATGCCCGATACCGCGCAGCCCGTCGTCCTGCCCTGCGAGATGGACGCCGCCCGCTAGCCAGGGCGGGCGGGCATCGCCCAGGGCGGCAAGCCATCCCCACTTGCCAACCGCCGCTTTTCGCGCCATTCGCCGGTCATGGAAAACTTTGCCGCCTCTGTCCGCCAGGCCGGGATCGCGCTACGCGACCTTTTCGAGCCGACGCCCTTGCAGAAGAACGACCACCTTTCGGCGAAATACGGCGCCGAGATCTGGCTGAAACGCGAGGACCTGACGCCGGTGCGCAGCTACAAGCTGCGCGGCGCCTTCAACGCCATGCGCAAGATCGGCGCCGGGCCGCAGGGGCATTTCGTCTGCGCCAGCGCCGGCAACCACGCGCAGGGCATGGCCTATGCCTGCCGCCATTTCGGCACCCGCGGCACGATCTTCATGCCCGTCACCACGCCCCGGCAAAAGATCGACAAGACCCGCATCTTCGGCAATGGCGCCATCGAGATCGTGCTGACCGGGGATTATTTCGACCAGACGCTGGCCGCGGCGCAGGATTTCGCCCGCGCGCAGGGCGCCACCTTCCTGTCGCCCTTCAACGACCCGGACATCATCGAGGGGCAGGCCACGGTGGGGCTGGAACTGCTCGAGCAGCTGGGCGGGGCGCCGGATGTCGTCGTTCTGCCGGTCGGCGGCGGCGGGCTGGCCGCCGGCGTCACCCGGCTGCTGGCCGAGCTGGCCCCCAGCACCCGCGCCGAATTCGCCGAGCCGGAGGGCGGCGCCAGCCTGCGCGAGGCGCTGCTGGCCGGCGCCCCCGTGACCCTGCCCGCCGTGGACAATTTCGTCGATGGCGCCGCCGTGGCGCGGATCGGCGACCTGCCCTTTGCCGCGCTTGCCGGTTTCGACGCCGAGCGCGTCCATACCGCGCCCGAGGATCGCATCTGCGCCACCATGCTCGAGATGCTGAACATCGAGGGCATCGTGCTGGAACCGGCCGGGGCGCTGGCGGTGGACGTGCTGCGCGACATCCCGGATCTCGCCGGCAAGCGGGTGGTCTGCATCTGCTCGGGCGGGAATTTCGACTTCGAACGCCTGCCCGAGGTCAAGGAACGCGCCCAGCGTTTCTCGGGGCTCAAGCGCTATTTCATCCTGCGCATGCCGCAGCGGCCCGGCGCGCTGCGCGACTTCCTGCAGCTGCTTGGCCCCGAGGACGATATCGCCCGCTTCGAATACCTGAAGAAATCGGCGCGCAACTTCGGCTCGGTCCTGATCGGCATCGAGACCACCGCGCCGGAAAACCTCGCCCGGCTGTGCGAAAGGCTGGAGGCGGCGGGGATCGGCCATCGCGACATCACCCGCGACCCGGTGCTGGCGGAATTCCTGATCTGACCGGCGCTCAGGCAAGGCGCGCCCGCCTGTCGGGGCGCAGCGCCGCGTCCAGTTGCCGCATCAGCGCCTGTTTCGACGCGGAATAGCTGGCCAGCAGCGATTCGACATCGACCTCGGCCGCCCGGCCACCGGCGGCCTTGCGTTCGCCCGCATCGCAAAGATTGCCGAAATCGGTAAAGCCCAGGTTCCAGGCGCATCCCTTCAGGAAATGCAGGTCGGTTTCCAGCTGCAGCACGTCCCGGCGCGACAGGCGCATGATGACGCCTTCCACCTCGTCCAGAAACAGCTCCAGGATCAGCTGGAATTCGTCATCGCCGACCTCCCCGCGCAGTTCGTTGATACGGTTCCAATCCAGCATGGACAACCCTCGGAAGAATCACCCGGCCTTCATAACAGCAATTTCATCTATGACGTGTTAATCGCGAAAATTGTCTGGATTAACGGAACATTCAGACCCCGTGGTCTAGACCCTGGCGCATGATGATCCTCGATCCCCAGGCCGCGACGACGATACCGCACAGCATGCGGCTGGTGCTGCTTGTCGACGACAGCCGGGCGCAAAGGCGGACCCTGGCGGTGCAGCTCATCCGCGCCGGCTACCAGGTGGTCGAGGCGGCCAGCGGCGACGAGGCGATGCGCATCTGCCTGGAACGGCGGCCGGACATCGTGATCTCGGACTGGATGATGCCGGGGCAAAGCGGGCTGGAATTCTGCCGCCGCTTCCGCGAGATGCAGTCGGACCGCTATGGCTATTTCATCCTGCTGACCTCGCGCAACGACAAGAAGGACATCGCCCAGGGGCTGCGCGCCGGCGCCGACGAATTCCTGACCAAGCCGGTCTCGGGCGCCGAACTGCTGGCGCGGCTTTCCGCCAGCGAACGCATTCTGCGCATGGAGGAAAGCCTGCGTAGCGCCAATGCCCAGCTCAGCGCCACCCTGGCCCAGCTGCGCGAGACCCAGGCCGCGATCGACCGCGACCTGCGCGAGGCGCAGCGCCTTCAGCAGGGGCTGGTGCGGGAACGCCATGGCCGCTACGGCGATTTCGACCTGTCGCTGCTGATGCGCCCGGCCGGCCATATCGGCGGCGACCTGGTCGGCTTCTTCCCGATCAACGCCCGCCGCATCGGGCTGTTCGCGCTGGACGTGGCGGGCCATGGCGTTGCCTCGGCGCTGCTTTGCGCCCGGCTGGCGGCGCTGCTGTCGGGCGGAACGGACCAGAACATCGCGCTGCGCATCACCGATCTGGGCCTTTACGACGCCCGCCCCCCGGCCGAAGTCCTGCGCCACCTGAACACGCTGATGATCGAGGAATTGCGCATCGAATCCTATTTCACCATGGTCTATGCCGACCTGGACTTCCTGACCGGCCAACTGCGGCTGGTGCAGGCGGGCCACCCCCATCCGGTGCTGCAACACGCCGACGGCCGCATCGAGCGGATCGGCGGCGGCGGCCTGCCCGTGGGGGTCTTTCCCGATGCCGCATATGACGAGGTGCAACTGGCGCTCGGCCCCGGCGACAGGCTGTTCATCAGCTCGGACGGGCTGACCGAAAGCGAGAACGCGCGCGGCGAACCCCTGGGCGAGGAGGGACTGAACGCCATCCTGCGCACCAATGCGACGCTGCGCGGCGATGCGCTGCTGGAATCGATCTGCTGGTCGGCGGCGCATTACGCCGGCGGCCGGCGCAGCGACGACATCTCGGCCGTGCTGGTCGAGCGGCAGAGGAACGGCGACCACCCATGGGGCTGAGCAGGCGCGGCTCAGATCCGCCGCAACGCCGCCCGCACCAGGGCGCGCGAGCCCGGATCGGGCAACAGTTCCACGACCTGCCGCAGGGGCACCCAATGCGCCTCATGCCCCGGTTCGGCGGGGGCGCCCAGCCGCGCCACCGGACGCGCCAGCCAGAGGGTGCAGAGCTTTTCCGCCCAGAACCCGTAATCCGGCATATGGCAAAAGCGCCGGTAGGCGCCGAAGCGGCGCGGATTGCCGATGCTCCAGCCGGTCTCCTCGCGCACCTCGCGATGCAGCGCGGCCAGCGGCGATTCGCCTGGGTCGATGCCGCCGCCGGGCAGCTGGAACTCCGGCTGCGGCGCCTGCTGGAAGGTCAGCAGCGCCGCACCGTCGCGGATCAACAGGCCATAGGCCCCCGGACGCAGGCGATAGGCGCGACGCCCCGGCAGCGATCCGAAACGCGGTATCATGCGGCTTGCTTTCCTTTCCCCACGGCGCCTTGCCGGCACCCTTCCTGGCCGGGAAGGCCATGGCGACGCCCTTCGCGGCTCCGCATGGCTTCTTCGTTCCCCAAATACTCATGCAACCGCGCCACCGGCGACAAGGCCCGCCCGAAAGGGCCCCTGCCGCGCAAAGCAAAAGCCGCGCAAACCCAAGGGCTTGCGCGGCTTTTGTTTATGGTGCCCAGGAGAGGACTCGAACCTCCACGCCTTGCGGCACACGGACCTGAACCGTGCGCGTCTACCAATTCCGCCACCTGGGCAGGTCGCGTGAGCCGGGTGATTAAGCCCAGCCGCTGGGGGTGTCAACGGGGGATCGACAAAAATCTGCGCCCGGCCGCAAATCTTTTTCACGCCCCCGTTTCACGCCCTCGCCCAGGCCCTCGCCCTGGCCTTGTTCTGGGCCGCAATCCATGGGCTGGCGGCACCGGAAAGCCGCGCCCTGGCCAGACGGCCCCGGCCCCCTTCAGCCGGACGGCCCGGCATGACCGCCCCCTTCGCCTTATACAGACCCGCTCGATCCTCCCGCGGTCGAAGTCATCCACACAGCCCCGCCCAGGCGACCGAGAGCAGGCCGCCCATGTCGGTCGCCATGACCCCATGGCGACCGCCTTGCGCCCGCGGCGGCGGCGGCGAGGCCGCACCTCCTCCATGGCGCGACCTGACAGGTCTTTCATGCCGAGCCCGTTTGCCGCCCTCGCCCGGTCGTAGAAAGGGCGCGGCACACGCCGGGAGCGGCCGGCAAGGCGGACCCGATCGTCGCAGGCCGGCCGCCACGGCTTGCCGCTGGCGGAAGGCTTGGGTATTGAACGATCAAGCACGCACGAAGGGAGCGCCGCATGTCCGCAGCCAAGCTTGTCACCATTTATGGCGGGTCTGGATTCCTGGGCCGGCAGATCGCACGGATCATGGCCGCCCAGGGCTGGCGCATCCGCGTCGCCGTCCGCCGCCCGAACGAAGCCGGCGTGGTGCGCACCTATGGCGCGCCCGGCCAGGTCGAGCCGGTGCCCTGCAACGTCCGCGACGACCTGTCCGTGACCGCCTGCATGGCCGATGCGGATGCGGTGATCAACTGCGTCGGCATCATGGTGCGCGAAGGCAGGAACACCTTCGACGCCATCCACGAAGAAGCCGCGGGCCGCATCGCCCGCATCGCCGCCGAAACCGGCGTCCGGCATTTCGTGCATGTCTCGGCCATCGGCGCGGACCCGGATTCGGACAGCCGCTATGCCGCCTCCAAGGGCCGGGGCGAGGCCGCGGTGCTGGCGCATCGCCCCGATGCGGCGATCCTGCGCCCCTCGGTCATGTTCGGGCCGGACGATCATTTCTACAACCGCATCGCCTCGATGACCCGGCTGGGACCGATCCTGCTGGTGCCGGGCGCCAGGACGCCGATGCAGCCGGTCTATGTCGAGGACGTGGCCCAGGCCGCCGCCATGGCGGCCGCGGGACAGGCCCGGCCCGGCATCTATGAGCTGGGCGGCCCCGATGTGCTGACCATGCGCGAGGTGGCGCAGCAGGTGCTGGTCGCGACCGGCCGCCGCCGCGCCATCGTCGGCCTGCCGCATTGGCTGGGCGGGGTGATGGGATCGGTGCTGGACACGGTGCAGACCGTCAGCGGCGGGCTTCTGACCAACCGCATCATGACCCGCGACCAGGCCCGGCTGCTGCGCCGGCCCAACCGGGTCTCGGAACAGGTCAAGACCTTTGCCGACCTGGGGATCGAGCCGACCGCCGCCCCCGCGATCATCGCGCAATACCTGTGGCGCTTCCGGTCCTCGGGGCAATATGAGGCGATCACCGCCTCGGCGAAGAACCTGCGCAACGGCTGATGGACCACAACACCCTCGTTGCCGCCGCCCTTGGTCTGCTGGAGGGGCTGACCGAGTTCATTCCCGTGTCCTCGACCGGCCACGTGCTGCTGGCCGGGCATTTCCTGGGCTTCGATTCGCCTGGCCGCGCCTTCGAGGTGCTGATCCAGCTGGGCGCCATCATGGCCATCCTGGGCGTCTATTCCGGGCGGCTGTGGCGGATCTTCACCAGCGCGCCGCATGACCCGCGCGCGCGGCGCTTCATCCTGGCGGTGCTGCTGGCCTTCCTGCCCGCGGTGGTGATCGGCGTGCTGGCGCATCGCATCATCAAGGAAGTGCTGTTCGAAACCCCGGCCCTGATCGCCATCATGCTGATCGTCGGCGGGGTGGTGCTGCTGTTCGTGGACCGGATGGCGACCCGGCCGCGCCATTTCTCGGCCGAGGATTTCCCGCTGCCCATGGCGCTGAAGATCGGCTTCATCCAGTGCCTGGCGATGATTCCCGGCGTCTCGCGTTCGGGGGCGACCATCGTCGGTGCCCTGCTTCTGGGCGCGGACAAGCGTTCTGCCGCGGAATTCAGCTTTTTCCTGTCCATGCCGACGATGCTGGGCGCTTTCGTCTATGACCTCTACAAGAACCGCGACATCCTGGACGCAGCGGCGACCGGGAACATCGTGCTGGGCTTCGTCTGCGCCTTCCTGGCCGCCGTGGTCGTGGTGCGGGGGCTGCTGAACTATGTCTCGACCTATGGCTACGGCTTCTTCGCCTGGTGGCGAATCGTGGTCGGGGCCGTGGTTCTGCTGGCTTTGCAGGCAGGATGGTAAACAATGCTGACCCATTTTTCGCATTTGCAGCATGGAAAAGTGAAGGCGGATCGGAAGAATCGTTAATTAGGTCAACTGTGCTGACTTTTCTTTGACGGCAGCCTGTCTTATCAGGCTGTGAACACCCTCGTCATCGAAGGACGCGCAGCCATGGCCACGCAGAAGATGCTCAAATTCGTCACCATCGGGCGCGAGATGCCCGAGAAGCGTGACGCGGCATCCCGCTCGGAAGATTTCCACGAGATCTATCGCGAGTTCGCCGAAGCCAAGGCCAAGGAACAGGCCAGCCGCTGCAGCCAATGCGGCGTGCCCTATTGCCAGAGCCATTGCCCGCTGCACAACAACATCCCCGACTGGCTGCGCCTGACCGCCGAGGGCCGCACGCAGGAAGCCTATCTGCGCAGCCAGGAGACCAACACCTTCCCCGAGATCTGTGGCCGCATCTGCCCGCAGGACCGGCTGTGCGAGGGCAATTGCGTCATCGAACAGTCCGGCCACGGCACCGTCACCATCGGCGCCATCGAGAAATACATCACCGACACCGCTTGGGAGCAGGGCTGGATCACCCCGGTCGTGCCGATGCAGGAACGGCCGGAATCCATCGGCATCATCGGTGCCGGGCCCGGCGGGCTTGCCGCCGCCGACCGGCTGCGCCGCATGGGCTTCCAGGTCACGGTCTATGATCGCCACGACCGCGCCGGCGGGCTGATGATCTATGGCATCCCCGGCTTCAAGCTGGAAAAGCAGGTGGTCGAGCGGCGCACGGAGCAGCTGGCCCAGGGCGGCGTGGACTTCGTGCTGAACGTCAATGTCGGCGAGGACATCAGCTTCGACGCCATCCGCGGCAAGCATGACGCGGTGCTGATCGCGACCGGCGTCTACAAGACCCGCGACCTGGACATCGACAATGCCGCCGCCAAGGGCGTGGTGCGGGCGCTGGATTACCTGACCGCCTCGAACCGGGTGGACCTGGGCGACGAGATCCCCGACTACGAGGATGGCGAGCTGAACGCCAAGGGCAAGCGCGTCGTGGTCATCGGCGGCGGCGACACCGCGATGGATTGCGTCAGGACGGCGATCCGCCAGGGCGCGCAATCGGTGAAATGCCTTTACCGCCGCGACCGGGCCAACATGCCCGGCAGCCAGCGCGAGGTGCAGAACGCCGAGGAAGAAGGCGTCGAGTTCGTCTGGCTGTCCGCCCCCGGCGCCTTTACCGGCCATGTCACCGGCGAGGCGATGGTCGCGCAGGAACGCGACGTGGACGACACCGGCGAGATCCCGACCATCAGCGCCGTGCGGGTGCAGCGGATGCGGCTGGGCCAGCCCGATGTCTCGGGCCGGCAGTCGCCGGAACTGATCGAGGGCGCCGATTACGACGAGCCGGCCGAGCTGGTCATCAAGGCGCTGGGTTTCGAGCCCGAGGAACTGCCGCGGCTTTGGGGCGTCGATGGGCTGGAGGTCACGCGCTGGGGCACGATCAAGGCCGATTACCAGACGCACCAGACCAGCCTGCCCGGCGTCTTTGCCGTGGGCGATATCGTGCGCGGCGCCAGCCTGGTGGTCTGGGCGATCCGCGACGGCCGCGAGGCCGCCGACAGCATCGCCGGCTACCTGTCGGGTGCCGCCCGCGTCGCGGCCGAATAGGGGGCGGCCATGGCACGACAACCACGCCCCAGCCCCGCACCCGGCGCCGCGCCGATGGCGCGCGGCATGGCGCTGGCGGCAGGAATGGCAGCCATGCTGACGCTTCCTGCCCTGCCCGCCGCGGCGGCGAATTTCACCCCGCCTTCCGGCTGCAAGCTGGAGATCACGGTGCAGAACCGCGGTTGCAGCGTCTCGCAGCATTATCGCTGCGGCTCGGATGCGCCGGGGGACCAGCGGGTGACTTATTTCACCCCCGAGGGCCCAACCTTCCAGTCGCGCATCGACCGCGAGACGCGCTGGATGGAAAGCACCGACCTGCGCAGCGGCCTGACCGACCTGCTGGAGGACGAGGCGCAGGACCATGCCTCGTTCAGCACGCTGCTGGAGACCGGACGCGACGATTTCGATTTCTGGACCCGCTCGAACAGCGGCGAGCGGCTGCGCCATGTGGGCCATGACGAGCTGACCGGCGAAAAGGTGCAGATCGACGGCGTGACGCTGGAGGTCACGCGCTTCGAGCTGACCACCTATGGCGAATCCGGCCAGGTGCTGATCCAGCGCCGCGGCCAGCAATTCATCAGCCGCGCGCAGGGGCGGTTCTACGGCGGGGTCGAGACCTCCGAGGACTGGACCGGCGCCGTGCAGCAGACCAACGACAGCCCGGTGACGTTCTCGTTCCCCGGACAGCCCGGCTTCGGCTCGACCAAGCCGGAATATGATTGCGACCTGCAGATGGTGGGCGGCCAGGGCGCCGACATCCTGTGGCAGCTTACGAAGGAGGCACGGACGTGAAGGACTGTGAACAGATGAGCTGGGAACAGCAGGAACAGGCCCGCCGCGACTGGATGGCGGAACATTCGCTCTACCGTGCCGAGGACGAGCATTCGTCCTGCGGGGTCGGGCTGGTCGTCAGCATCGACGGCAAGGCCAGCCGCAAGGTGGTGGAAAGCGGCATCACCGCGCTGAAGGCGATCTGGCACCGCGGCGCCGTGGACGCCGACGGCAAGACCGGCGACGGCGCCGGCATCCATGTGCAGATCCCGGTGCCCTTCTTCTACGACCAGGTGCGCCGCACCGGGCACGAGCCCGACCACGACAAGCTGATCGCCGTGGGCCAGGTCTTCCTGCCGCGCACCGATTTCGCCGCGCAGGAGCGTTGCCGGACCATCGTGGAATCCGAAGTGCTGCGCATGGGCCATTACATCTACGGCTGGCGCCACGTGCCGGTGAACACCTCGGTCCTGGGCGAAAAGGCCAATGCCACCCGCCCCGAGATCGAGCAGATCCTGATCCGCTGCGACAAGGACATCGACGACGAGCAGTTCGAGCGCGAGCTTTACATCATCCGCCGCCGGATCGAGAAGGCGGCGGTGGCGGCGCAGATCGCGGGCATGTATATCTGCACGCTGTCCTGCCGCAGCATCATCTACAAGGGCATGATGCTGGCCGAACAGGTGGCCGAGTTCTATCCCGACCTCAAGGACGAGCGCTTCGAATCCGCCTTTGCCATCTATCACCAGCGCTATTCCACCAACACCTTCCCGCAATGGTGGCTGGCGCAGCCCTTCCGCATGCTGGCCCATAACGGCGAGATCAACACGCTCAAGGGCAACTCGAACTGGATGCGCAGCCACGAGATCCGCATGGCCTCGCGGACCTTCGGCGAGATGGCCGAGGACATCAAGCCGATCATCCCCGGCGGCTCGTCCGATTCCGCGGCGCTGGACGCGGTGTTCGAGGTGCTGGTGCGCTCGGGGCGCAATGCGCCGATGACCAAGACCATCCTGGTGCCGGAGGCCTGGTCCAAGGCCACCACCGACATGCCCAGGGCCTGGGCGGACATGTATGCCTATTGCAACTCGATCATGGAGCCCTGGGACGGGCCGGCGGCGCTGGCGATGACCGACGGGCGCTGGGTCTGCGGCGGCCTGGACCGCAACGGGCTGCGGCCGCTGCGCTATGTCGTGACCGGCGACAACCTGCTGATCGCGGGCTCCGAGGCCGGCATGGTCCCGGTGAACGAGACCGCCGTGCGCGAAAAGGGCGCGCTGGGTCCGGGCCAGATGATCGCCGTCGACATGGCCGAGGGCAAGCTTTACCACGACCGCGAGATCAAGGACCACCTGGCGGCCAGCCAGCCCTTTGGCGACTGGGTGGAAAAGGTCGTCCAGCCCTCGGAGCTGATGGCCAAGCTGCCTGAGACCCCGCTGCATGTCGGCGAGGAACTGCACCGCCGCCAGATCGCCGTCGGCTATACGGTCGAGCTGGTCGAGCAGATGCTGGTGCCGATGGCCGAGGACGCCAAGGAAGCGCTGGCCTCGATGGGCGACGACACGCCGCCCGCGGTGCTGTCGCGCCAGTTCCGGCCGCTGTCGCATTACTTCCGGCAGAACTTCAGCCAGGTGACGAACCCGCCCATCGACAGCCTGCGCGAAAGCCGGGTGATGAGCCTGCGCACCCGCTTCGGCAACCTCAAGAACGTGCTTGAGGAAAGCTCGACCCATGCCGAGATCACCATGCTGGAAAGCCCCTTCCTCGCCAATGGCGAGTTCGAGGAGCTGACCCGCATGTTCCGCGACCAGGCGACGCAGATCGACTGCACCTTCCCGGTCGATGGCGGCGCCGATGCCCTGGGCGAGGCGCTGGCGCGCATCCGCGCCGAGGCCGAGGATGCCGTGCGGTCCGGCAACGGCCATATCATCCTGACCGACGAGGGCATCTCGGCCAGCCGCGTCGGCGTGCCGATGATCCTGGCGACCAGCGCGGTGCATAGCTGGCTGACGCGCAAGGGGCTGCGGACCTTCTGCTCGCTGAACGTGCGCGCCTCGGAATGCGTGGACCCGCATGATTTCGCGGTGCTGATCGGCTGCGGCGCGACCACGGTGAACCCCTATCTGGCGCAGGACACCCTGGCCGAGCGGATCGAGCGCGGGCTGCTGGACGGCAACCTGATCGACATCATGACCCGCTATCGCGAGGCCATCGACGCGGGCCTGCTGAAGATCATGGCCAAGATGGGGATCTCGGTCCTGTCCTCGTATCGCGGCGGGCTGAACTTCGAGGCGGTGGGGCTTTCCCGCGCCATGGTGGCGGAATATTTCCCCGGCATGCAGTCGCGCATCTCGGGCATCGGCCTGCACGGGCTGCAAGCCAAGCTGGAAGAGGCCCATGCCAAGGGCTTCCGCGCGGCCCTGGTCGATCTGCTGCCGGTGGGCGGCTTCTACAAGGCGCGCCGCTCGGGCGAGAAGCACGCCTGGGAAGCCAATACCATGCGGCTGTTGCAGCTGGCCTGCGAAAAGGCGTCCTACGACATCTGGAAGCAGTTCACCGCGACCATGCGGGCGAACCCGCCGATCCATATCCGCGACCTCTTGGACATCAAGCCGCTGGGCAAGCCGGTGCCGCTGGAAGAGGTGGAATCGATCACCTCGATCCGCAAGCGCTTCGTGACGCCGGGCATGTCGCTGGGCGCGCTGTCGCCCGAGGCGCATATGACGCTGAACATCGCCATGAACCGCATCGGCGCGAAATCCGACTCGGGCGAGGGCGGCGAAGACCCGGCCCACAGCCACCCGCTGCCCAATGGCGACAACCCCTGCGCCAAGATCAAGCAGGTCGCCTCGGGGCGGTTCGGCGTCACCGCAGAATACCTGAACGCCTGCGAGGAGCTGGAGATCAAGGTCGCCCAGGGCGCCAAGCCCGGCGAGGGCGGCCAGCTGCCCGGCATGAAGGTGACGGACCTGATCGCCCGGCTGCGGCATTCGACCAAGGGCGTGACGCTGATCTCGCCGCCGCCGCACCACGACATCTATTCGATCGAGGATCTGGCGCAGCTGATCTATGACCTCAAGCAGATCAACCCGCGCGCCAAGATCACGGTGAAGCTGGTGGCAAGCTCGGGCGTCGGCACCATTGCGGCGGGCGTGGCCAAGGCCAAGGCCGACGTGATCCTGATCTCGGGCCACAACGGCGGCACCGGGGCCTCGCCGGCCACCTCGATCAAGTTCGCCGGCCTGCCCTGGGAGATGGGCCTGACCGAGGCGCATCAGGTGCTGGCGATGAACCGCCTGCGCGACCGGGTGACGCTGCGCACCGACGGCGGCCTGCGCACCGGGCGCGACATCGTCATGGCGGCGATGATGGGGGCCGAGGAATACGGCATCGGCACCGCCGCCCTGATCGCCATGGGCTGCATCATGGTGCGCCAGTGCCAGTCGAACACCTGCCCGGTCGGCGTCTGCACCCAGGACGAAAAGCTGCGCGCCATGTTCAACGGTTCGGCCGACAAGGTGGTGAACCTGATCACCTTCTACGCCACCGAGGTGCGCGAGATCCTGGCCAGCATCGGCGCGCGCTCGCTGGACGAGGTGATCGGCCGCGCCGACCTGCTGACCCAGGTCAGCCGCGGCGACAAGTCGCTGGACGACCTGGACCTGAACCCGCTGCTCATCACCGTCGATGGCTCGGAAAAGATCGTCTACGACCGTTCGAAGCCGCGCAACGCGGTGCCCGACACGCTGGACGCCGAGATCATCCGCGATGCCGGCCGCTTCTTCTCGGACGGCGAGAAGATGCAGCTTTCCTATGCGGTCAGGAACACGCAGCGGACGGTGGGCACGCGCACCTCGTCGATGATCGTGCAGACCTTCGGCATGCGCAACAAGCTGCAACCCGATCACCTGACCGTGCGCCTGACCGGCAGCGCGGGCCAGTCGCTGGGCGCATTCGCCGCGCCGGGGCTGAAGATCGAGGTCTCGGGCGATGCCAACGACTATGTCGGCAAGGGCCTGTCCGGCGGCACCATCGTCGTGCGCCCGCCGATGGGCAGCCCGCTGAAGGCGGCCGAGAACACCCTCATCGGCAATACGGTGCTTTACGGCGCGACCGACGGCCATCTCTTCGCCGCCGGCCGCGCGGGCGAACGCTTCGCGGTCAGGAACTCGGGCGCCAAGGTGGTGATCGAGGGCTGCGGCTCGAACGGCTGCGAATACATGACCGGCGGCGTCGCGGTGATCCTGGGCCGGATCGGCGCGAACTTCGGTGCCGGCATGACCGGGGGCATGGCCTATCTCTACGACCCGGAGGGGCTGGCGCGCGACTATATCAACGCCGAGACGCTGGTCCTGTGCCCGGTGACGCAGGCGCATTGGGAAGAGCAGCTTCGCGACCTGATCGAGCGGCACCATCAAGAGACCCGCTCGCGCCGGGCCGAGGAGATCCTGCAGAACTGGGAGGACGAAAAGGCGAACTTCCTGCAAGTCTGCCCCAGGGAGATGCTGCCGCATCTGCAGTATCCCATCGCCCCGGTCGAGGATCTGGCGGCGGTGCCGGCGGAATAGGACGGATCGGGGGCCTGCGGGCCCCCTTTCCTTTAGCTGCGCCAGGGACCATCCCGGCCACCGGCACCCCCGGCCACCCGGACAAATGCCGCTTCATCCGAAACACTTCCGTTGAATCGCGCTTCGGGCATGCTATGTGAACTATACTGTTCAGTTGGTGGAGCCGACGGGGATCATGTTCACAAGCGTGCTGGCCAGCCTGGGAGCCGCAATCCTGTCGATGATCCTGGGCTTGCCCTGGTGGGTCTCGGCCCTCGGCTTCCTGGGCGCGGGCGTCTGCGCCCTTTTCGCCGCCGACGCATGGGCGGCCAGAAGGATCCCGGCCGAACCGCATCAGATCCAGCGCGGCCAGCTGGAAAAATCCTCGGATCTTTATACCGGGGCTGCGCGTCCCCGTTCGGACAACCCGGCGGCGCGCACCTTCCGGGCCTGACCGGGGCGCCCCCTTTCCCGCAGCACGCAACTTTCCCGCAAGGCCGGTTGGCCCTGACCGCCAACCCGGATAAAACCCCGGCGCGACGGATTCGGAAAAGGAAGCGCCCATGTCTGCGACCGAAAAGATCGCCTTCGGCAGCATCCTCGTCGGGCTGGTCGTTCTGGCGCTGAAGGCGCTTGCCTGGTGGCTGACCGGCTCGGTCGCGCTGCTGTCGGATGCGCTGGAAAGCACGGTGAACGTCGCCACCGCCGTCGCCGCGCTGATCGCGATCCGGGTCGCGGCCAAGCCCGCCGACCGCGGCCACCCCTATGGCCATCACAAGGCCGAGTTCTTCAGCGCCGTGCTGGAGGGGGTGATGATCATCGTCGCCGCGCTGCTGATCCTGCGCGAGGCATGGCACGGTTTCCAGAACCCGCGCATGCTGGATGCGCCGCTCGAAGGGCTTCTGGTCAACGGCCTGGCCAGCGTGCTGAACGCGCTGTGGTGCTGGGTGCTGATCAGCCGCGGCGGGCGGCTGAAATCGCCGGCGCTGGTCGCCGACGGGCGGCATCTCCTGTCGGACGTGATCTCGTCCGCGGGCGTGGTGGCGGGCGTGACGCTGGCGGTCCTCACCGGCTGGGCGGTGCTGGACCCGGCGCTGGCGGCGCTGGTCGCGCTGAACATCCTGTGGTCGGGCTGGAAGGTCATGGCCAGCTCGCTCTCGGGCCTGATGGACGAGGCGGTTTCCGAGGACACGCTGGCCGAGATCCGCGCCACCATCTCGGACACCGCCGTCGGCGCCATCGAGGCGCATGACCTGCGCACCCGCCATGCCGGGCCGCGCACCTTCATCGACTTCCACCTGGTGGTGGACGGCCAGACCACGGTCGATGCCGCCCATGACATCTGCGACCGCATCGAACAGGCGCTCAAGCGCAAGCTGCCCGGCGCGTTCATCACCATCCATGTCGAGCCGGAACACAAGGCCAAGCATTCCGGCGTCGTGGTGATCTAGCGCAGCCGCCGCCCCTCGGCGTCGAAGTGAAAGGCGCGGTTCGGCTCGAACCCCAGCCCGACCACCTCGTCCACGGCATAGTCCTGCTCGCCGAAGAGCCGCACGGTCAAAAGGCCGTGGTCCTCGGATGCGACATAGACCAGCGTCTCGCCGCCCAGCTTCTCGACATGGCTGACGCGGCCGCCGATCTGGCCGCCGCCCGGCACCAGATGCTCGGGGCGGATGCCCAGCCTGGCCGAGCGCAGGCCCAGCTTGCCGGCATCCAGGAAATTCATCTGCGGGCTGCCGATGAAGCCGGCGACGAAGGTGTTGTCGGGATCGTTGTAAAGGTCCATGGGGCGGCCCACCTGCTCGACCACGCCGCCGCGCAATACGACGATCTTGTCGGCCAGCGTCATCGCCTCGACCTGGTCGTGGGTGACATAGATCATCGTCGCGCCCAGTTCGCGATGCAGCCGGGCAATCTCGATCCGGGTCTGCACGCGCAGCGCGGCGTCGAGGTTCGACAGCGGCTCGTCGAACAGGAACAGCTTCGGGCGCCGCACGATGGCGCGGCCGATGGCGACGCGCTGGCGCTGGCCGCCCGACAGCTCGGCCGGGCGCCGCTCCAGCAGATGCGCCAGGGCCAGCATCTCGGCCGCCTTGCCGGTCGCCGCCTCGATCTGTGCCCTGGGCGTGCCGGCCTGTTTCAACGCCAACCCCATGTTGTCGCGCACGGTCAGATGCGGGTAAAGCGCATAGCTCTGGAACACCATGGCGATCTCGCGCCGGGCCGGGGCCAGGTCGTTCACCCGCGCGCCGTCGATGGCCACGTCGCCCGAAGTCACGTCCTCGAGCCCGGCGATCATGCGCAGAAGCGTGGACTTGCCGCAGCCCGAGGGGCCGACGAAGACGCAGAACTCGCCATCCTCGACCGCCAGGTCCACGCCCTTGATGACCTGGGTGGTGCCGAAGGACTTGGTGACTTGGGTAAGGGTCAGGGCTCCCATCGGGGTCTCCTTGCTGCAAGACGGATCATTTGACGGCGCCGGCGGTGATGCCGCGGATCAGCTGGCGCGAGAACACCAAGTAGAGCACCAGCACCGGCAGGATGGCGAGGCTCAGCGCCGCCAGCACCGCATTCCAGTTGGTGACGAACTGGCCGATGAAGACCTGGCTGCCCAGGGTGACGGTCTTGGTCGCCTCGCTCGGCGCCAGGATCAGCGGGAACCACAGGTCGTTCCAGATCGGGATCATGGTAAAGACGGCGACGGTGGCCATGGCCGGCCGCACCAAGGGCAGCACCAGCCGGAAGAAGATGGTGTATTCCGACAGCCCGTCGATGCGGCCGGCGTTCTTCAGGTCGTCCGAGACGCCGCGCATGAACTCGGACAGGATGAACACCGCCAGCGGCAACCCTTGCGCGGTATAGACCAGCACCAGCGCCGTCAGCGTATTGACCAACCCGGATGCGACCATCATCTGCAGGATGGCGACGGTGCCCAGCCGGATCGGGATCATGATCCCCAAGGCCAGGTAAAGCCCCATCAGCATGTTGCCGCGAAAGCGGTATTCCGACAGGGCGAAAGCCGCCATGGCGCCGAAGAGCAGCACGAAGAACAGGCTGGCCACGGTCACGACCAGCGAGTTCTGGAAGTAAAGCAGGAAATCCCCCTGCGCCAGCACCGTGCGATAGCCGACCAGGTCGAAGCTTTCCGCCGTGGGCACGGCCAGCGGATCGGCAAAGATCGCGCGGCGGTTCTTGAAGCTGTTGATGACCACGACGAAGACCGGAAACAGCGCGATCACGGTATAGAGGATCAGCACCGCATGGGCAGCCAGGCTGCGGGCGGTGGAATGGCGGGCTTGGCTCATGGCTCTCCCCTCAGAACTGATAGCGGCGCAGCCGGCGCTGGATGGCGAACAGGTAGAAGCCGACGCCCAGCAGGATGATGCCGAACATGGCGGTGGCGATGGTCGCGCCCATATGCGGGTCGCCGATCTGCAGCTGGAAGCCGAAGAAGGTCCGGTAAAGGAACGTCCCCAGGATGTCGGTCGAGAAATTCGGCCCCGCCAAGGCGCCTTGCGTGACGTAGATCAGGTCGAAGGCGTTGAAATTGCCGACGAAGGTCAGGATCGAGATGATGCCGATCGAGGGCAGGATCAGCGGCAGCTTGATCTTCCAGAACTGCGACCAGCCGGTGACGCCGTCCATCTCGGCCGCCTCGATCACCTCGTCGGGGATCGACAGCAGCGCGGCATAGATCAGCATCATCGGGATGCCGACGAATTGCCAGACCGAGATCAGCGCCAGGGTGGTCAGCGCCGTGCCCTCGCGGCCCAGCCAAGGCGCGAAGAGCGATTTCAACCCGACGGCGTCCAGCATGCCGGGCGCAATGCCCCAGATCGGCGACAGGATCAGCTTCCAGACGAAGCCGACGATGACGAAGCTCAGGATGGTCGGGATGAAGATCGCGGTGCGATAGAAGGCCGCCCCCCGCAGCCGCGGCGAACTCAGCAGCGCCGCCAGCGCCACGCCGACCGGATTCTGCACCAGCATATGGACCAGGAAGAACCAGGCGTTGTTGCCCAGCGCGTTCCAGAAACTCGCCGACCAGCGCGGATCGCCGAACAGCGTGGCGAAATTCCGCAGGCCGACGAAGACGCGGCCCTCCTCGCCGGTGTTGAACAGCGACAGGTTCAGCGTCCCGAACAGCGGCACGATCATGATGGCGGTATAGACCAGCACCGCGGGCGCAAGAAACACCGCGATATGCCAGCGAAACGCTTTCCGCTGCGCCATGACGCCCTCCTTCTCCGTTGAAAAATACCCTCGGGGGGTGCGGGGGGCGGAAAGCCCCCCGCCACCGCCGGGCCGTCAGGCCCGGCAACATTTCATCTCGGGCCGCCAGGCCCGGCAACATTGACTTCCGGCCGTCAGGCCCGGCCGAGGCTCAGTTCTGCTGCGGCGCGTACCACGAGGCCAGGCCCTGTTGCAGCCGCTCGGCCGCGGCCTCGGGCGTCTCGGTGCCGGTGATGACATTGGCCGAGGCGGTCCAGGTCTCGTTCTCCAGGTTCGGCGTGCCCCGCGACAGGATCTGGTAGGTCGAGCGGATGGTCGGCTCGCAGCTCTCGCGCCAGGAGACGAATTCCTTGGCCAGCGCATCCTCCATCTCGACCGGCGCCGAATTCAGCGAGAAGAAGCCCGGCAGCGCATTGGCGTAAAGCGTGGCGAACTCGGACGAACCGACCCATTCCAGGAACTTCCGCGCCTCTTCCGGGTGCTGCGTCGCCGCGTTCATGCCCAGCGCGATGTCGGTATGGTCGCTGATATGGCAGGTGTCGCCCTCGGCCGGGACGGGGGGCGGAAAGGCGCCCATCTCGAAGGCACCGCCGATCTGCGGGCCGAAGACGCCGATCTCCCAAGACCCGGCCGGATAGATCGCGGCGCGGCCCAGCGTGAACAGGTTCTGGCTGTCGGGATAGGTCTGCGCCTCGAACCCGTCGCCCAGGTAGTCCTTCCATTTCGCCAGCTGGCGGAAGGGCGCGACCCAGCCTTCGTCGGTCAGCTTTTGCGTGCCCTCGATCAGCGCCTTGCGGCCCTCCTCGCCCTTCCAGTAGTTCGGGCCGATGTTCTGGTAGCCCATGGTCGCGGCCTCCCACTGGTCCGCGGTGCCCATGGCCATCGGGATATAGGTGCCGTCCTCCTTGATCTTGTCGAGCAGGGCAAAGAACTCGGCCTCGGTCTTCGGCGGTGTCAGCCCCAGTTCCTCGAAGGCGGTCTTGTTGTAGATGAAGCCGTGGATCACCGAGGCCATCGGCACGCAGAAGGTCTGGGCGCCGTCATCGGTCTGCCAGGCCGATTTCGCCACGTCCGAGAAATTCGCCATCGCCGCCAGGTCGCTCAGGTCGGCCAGCTTGCCCTTCTTGAACAGTTCCAGCGAGGCGTCGAAGGGCCGGCAGGTGATCAGGTCGCCGGCCGAGCCCGCATCCAGCTTGGAGTTCAGCACCGCGTTGTATTCCGGCGGCGCCGAGGGCGCGAAATTGATCTTGATGCCGGGATTGGCCGATTCGAAGGCCGGGATGATCTTTTCCTGCCAGATGGCAAGGTCGTCGTTGCGCCAGCTCTCGATGGTCAGCGTCACGTCCTGGGCCCAGGCGGCGCCGGTCAGCAATGTGCTGGCCAGCAGCGCCAGGCGGATGGTCTTGGTCATGGTCTTCTCCCTTCGGCATCGGGTCTCTCGCGGACCCTCCGGTTGCAATCAGATCAGCGGGGCCAGAAGGCCCCCGGTTGCGGCCAGCCGCGCCTGGGCCATATCAGGCGCCATGCCGCGCGCGACCAGGATCGCGGGCTTCACCGCGCCGCCGCTGCGCGACAGCGCCGCCTCGGCCGCGTCGCGCCCGACCCCTGCCACGGCGGCGACGATGCGGGCGGCGCGGTCCACCAGCTTGATGTTGTCGGCCACCAGGTTGACCATGTAGCCGTCATGGACATGGCCCAGCCGGATCGCCACCAGCACCGACAGCATGTTCAGCGCCACCTTCTGCGCCGTGGCCGCCCCCATGCGGGTCGAGCCGGAAACCACCTCGGCCCCGGTCTCGATCAGCACCGGGATGTCGGCGCGCTCCAGCAGGGCCGAGCCCGCCACATTGGCTAGGCCGGCCACGGTCACGCCCCGCTCCTGCGCCGCCGCGCAGATCGCCAGCGCATAGGGCGTGCGCCCCGAGGCCGAGAGGCACAAGAGCACATCCCCCGCCGCCAGCCCGGAACGGTCCAGGTCGGCCAGCGCAAGCCGCGGGTCGTCCTCGACGCTGCCTTGCAGGTGCAAAAGCGCCTCGGTCCCGCCGGCGAACATCATCGGCGTGCGCTCGGGCGCGATGCCGAAGGTGCCGGCCAGTTCCAGGCAATCGGCCAGCGCCATCAGCCCCGAGGAACCGGCCCCGGCATAGCCGAGCTTGCCGCCCCGGCGCAGCGTCTCTGCTGCGGCCTCGGCCGCGCGTTCCAGCGCCGGCAAGGCGGGCTGCAACGCAGCCAGCGCCGCGACCTGCGCCTCCAGCAGGATGCGCAGCACGTCGCCGCCGGGGCGCGCGTGAAGCCCTGTCGATGCCGGATGCCTTGCCTCGGTGCCGGATGCGGTCATGTGATTCCCCCTGTTCCGTTGATAATGCCAAAACAATACCACTTGTAAACCCCCTTCTTCAAAAAGGCCGAAAATCGGCGTTTCTTGAGGAAATTCAAATTAACCCTTCCCATTTGGTATTGTTTTGGTATCTTTCCTGCAAAGGGAGTCGCCATGTCATATTTCCTGGGCATAGACGGAGGAGGGACCGGCTGCCGCGCCGCCGTCGCGGACGGCTCGGGCCGGATCATCGGCCGGGGCGCGGCGGGGCCGGCGAATATCTCGGTCGAGACCGAGGGGGCCTGCGCCAATATCCTCGCCGCCGCCCGCGCCGCGCTTCAGGACGCCGGGCGGGGCCATCTGGACGAGCTGACCGCCGTGCTGGGCCTGGCCGGCGCCAATGTCACCGCCGCCGCCCGCGGCCTGCAGGCCATGCTGCCCTTTCGCCGCACGCGCATCGTCACCGATGCCGTCACCGCCGCCACCGGCGCGCTGGGGGGCGGGGACGGCATCGTCGCCGCGATGGGCACCGGCTCGGTCTTTGCGGTCCAGATCGGCGGCGAGATGCGGCAATATGGCGGGCGCGGCTTCGTCCTGGGCGACGAGGGCAGCGGCGCGGTGCTGGGCCGGGCGCTTCTGTCCGAGGCCCTGCGCGCCGAGGACGGCTTCGCGCCGATGAGCCCGCTGCTGCAAGCCGTCCTGGACGAGCTGGGCGGGATCGAGGGGGTGATCTCCTTCGGCTTCCGCGCCCGGCCCGCCGAATTCGCCGCATTCGCGCCGCGCATCACCGCCGGCACCGACCCGGCGGGCGAGCGCATCTTTGCCGCGGCCGTGGCCGAGATCCGCGCCATGATCGACACCTTGCAGGCCAGCCGCCACCTGCCGGTGGTGTTCCTGGGCGGGCTTGGCGCGCATTACGCCGCCCGCCTGCAGGGGCTGTGGCCCATCCAGCCGCCCAGGGGCTCGGGCCTCGACGGCGCGCTGCACCTGGCCCGGCAGGAGGCGTGATGGGCGAGCTGTTCACCCCCGAGGCTTTCGAGGAAACCGGCGGCGGGCCGCTTTACCTGCAATTGCACCGGCTGATCGCCGAGGCCATCGCCTCTGGGCGGCTGCAGCCGGGCGACAGCCTGCCGTCGGAACGCGAACTGGCGGCGATGACCGGCCTGTCGCGCGTCACCGTGCGCAAGGGGGTGGCGGAACTGGTCGCCTCGGGGCAGCTGGTGCAAAGGCGCGGCTCGGGCACCTTCGTCGCGCCCAGGGTCGAAAAGCTGGAACAGGCGCTGTCGCTGCTGACATCCTTTACCGAGGACATGGCCCGGCGCGGCCGCAGCGTCGAAAGCCGCTGGATCGCGCGGGGCCTGCACGCCCCGGCGCCCGAAGAGGTGATGGCGCTGGGGCTGGGCGTCGGCGAAAAGGTGGCGCGGCTGGAACGGGTGCGCAGCTCGGACGGGGTGCCGCTGGCCATCGAGCGCGCCTCGCTGTCGCAGGCGATCCTGCCCGATCCCGAAGGCGTCACCGATTCGCTTTACGCCGTGCTGCAAGGCCGCGGGCTGCGGCCGGTGCGGGCGGTGCAGCGCATCTCGGCCGCGAACCTGAACGCCAAGGACGCCGAGCTGCTGGGCGTCAATCCCGGCGTGGCCGGACTGCGGATCGAACGCATCTCCTACCTGCCCTCGGGCAAGGTGGTCGAGTTCACCCGCTCGCTCTATCGCGGCGATGCCTATGACTTCGCCGTGGAACTGAAACTTGCCCCGGAAGGCGAAAGGAACCCGTGATGAGCCAGACGCATATGGCGCGCGAAGTGACCGAGATCCCCGAAGCCGCCGCCCGTTTCCTTGACCGTTCGCGCGACGCGGTGCTGGATGCCGCCAGCGCCCTGCGCCGCAAGGATCCCGACCTGGTGGTGACGGTGGCGCGAGGGTCGTCCGACCATGCCGCGACCTATCTGAAATACGCCATCGAGCTGGAGGCGGGCGTGCCGGTCGCCTCGGTCGGGCCCTCCATCGCCTCGATCTATCGCCGGCCCCTGCGGCTGGGCAAGGCGGCCTGCATCGGCATCTCGCAATCCGGCCGCAGCCCGGACGGGGTCGAGATGATGCGCGCCTCGGGCCAGGGCGGCGCGCTGTCGATCGCCATCACCAATGTCCCCGACAGCCCGATGGCGCAGGTTTCGGCCCATTGCCTGCCGCTGCAGGCGGGCGAGGAGAAAAGCGTCGCCGCCACCAAGACCTTCGTCTGCTCGGTGCTGGCCGGCCTGTCGCTGCTGGCGGAATGGCGGCAGGATCACGCCTTGCAGGACGCCGTCGCCGCCCTGCCCGAAGGGCTGGCGCAGGCCGTGGCGCTGGACTGGTCGCCGCTGTCGGCGCGGCTGGCGCGGGCATCGTCGGCCTTTGTCCTCGGCCGCGGCCCCAGCTTCGCCATCGCCTGCGAAGCGGCGCTGAAGTTCAAGGAGACCTCGGGCATCCATGCCGAGGCCTATTCGGCCGCCGAGGTGCTGCACGGCCCCGCCGCCATCGTGCAGGCCGGCTTTCCGGTGCTGGCGCTGGGGATCGAGGACGCCGCCCTGCCCCAGCTGAAGGCCACGGCCGAGCGGCTGGCGGCGCAAGGCGCGGATGTCTTCGTCACCGGCACCGAGGTCGGCGGCGCCGTCACCCTGCCCTCGGTCCCCGGCCTGCATCCGCTGGTGGCGCCGCTTGTCACCATCGCCGGCTTCTACGCCTTCATCGAGGGCTTGGCGCGGCGGCGCGGCTTCGACCCCGACACGCCGCCGCATCTGCGCAAGGTGACGGAGACGGTGTGATGGCGCGCGAGGTCCTGACCGGCGCCCGCATCTTCGACGGCGCGCGTTTCCTCGACGGTCATGCGCTGGTGATCGAGGCGGGCGAGATCGCCGCCATCCTGCCCGAGCCCGAGGCCCCGGCCGAGGGGCGGCGGGCGGTCACGGGCATCCTGGCCCCGGCCTTCCTGGACCTGCAGGTGAACGGCGGCGGCGGGCTGATGCTGGACGGCACGACCGATCTGGACGGGCTGCGCCGCATCTGCGCCGCGCATCGCGCGCTTGGCACCGCCGGGGTGCTGCCGACGCTGATCACCGACACGCCCGCGGCCACCGCCCATGTCATCGCGCTGGGGATCGCGGCCGCCAAGGCGCAGGTGCCGGGCTTCCTGGGCCTGCATCTGGAGGGGCCGCATCTCGACCCGCGCCGCAAGGGCGCGCACGACCCGGCGCTGATCCGGCCGATGGCCGAGGACGACCTGGCCCGGCTGTGCGAGGCCGCGCGGCAATTGCCGGCGCTGATGGTGACGCTGGCGCCCGAGGCGGCAAGCCCGCAGCAGATCGCCGCCCTTGCCGGGGCCGGCGCGGTGGTCAGCCTGGGCCACAGCGATTGCAGTTTCGAACAGGCCCAGGCCGGCTTTGCCGCCGGCGCCCGCTGCGCCACGCATCTGTTCAACGCCATGAGCCAGATCGGCAACCGCGCGCCGGGGCTGGTGGGCGCGGTGCTGGCCGGCGAGGCGAGCGCCGGGCTGATCGCCGACGGCATCCACGTCCATCCGGCGGTGATGCAACTGGCGCTGGGGGCGCGGCCCGAGGGCATCTTCCTGGTCAGCGACTGCATGGCCTTCGCCGGCACCGATCTGACCGAGATGGAACTGGGCGGCCGCAAGGTGCTGCGCCGCGACGGGCGGTTGACGCTGGCCGACGGCACGCTGGCCGGCGCCGACCTGACGCTGCCGCAGGCCGTCGCCGTGCTGGTCCGCCAGGTCGGCATCGCGCCCGAACGCGCGCTGCGCATGGCCTCGGCCATTCCCGCGGAACTGCTGGGCTTGCAGGACCGTCATGGCACGCTGGCCCCCGGCCGGCCGGCCGAGCTGGTGCTGCTGGACCGCGATTTCGCCTTGCGCGAGCATTGGCTGTCGCCCTGATGGCCGGCAAATGCCGAGTGGAACGCACGGTCTTTTCCTCGCCCGCCGCTCGTGCGACACTCGGCCCCGCGCGAAACCAAGGATGAGGCTGCGATGAACGCCCCCCTGCCCGAGGCGGTGAAGAAATCCGTTCTGCTGAACGGGCTGGCCCCCGAAGTGCGCGACAAGCTGCTGAAGGACGCCCAGCGCCGCAGTTATCGCGAGGGCGAGACCATCTTCCTGCAAGGCGATCCGGCGCGGGCGGTGTTCATCGTGCTGAACGGCTTCATCAAGCTGTCGCGGCTGACCCCCGGCGGGTCCGAGGCGGTGGTGGCGATCCTGGGCCGCAACCGCAGCTTCGCCGAGGCGATGGCGCTGCGCGGCACGCCCTATCCCGTCTCGGCCGAGGCGGTGTCGGACTGCACGGTCCTGCAGATCGACGGGGCGCGGCTGCGCCAGCTTCTGCTGGAGAATCAGGAATTCGCCATCGGCCTGCTCGCCTCGACCTTCGTGCATCTGCAAGGGCTGGTGGACCAGATCGAAAAGCTCAAGGCCCATACCGGGGTGCAGCGGGTGGCGCAGTTCCTGGCCGACCTGTCGGATGCCGTGGCCGGCCCGGCCGAAGTCCGGCTGCCCTATAACAAGCGCCTGATCGCCGGGCACCTGGGCATGCAGCCCGAAAGCCTGTCGCGCGCCTTCGCCCGGCTGCGCCAGCACGGCGTCGAGGTCGAGGCCGACAAGGCCACCATCGCCGACATCGCCGAATTGCGCATGCTGGCCATGGACTGACCCGCCGCCCCCGGCATTGGAAATCACCGCGCGCCGCGCCGGCCCTCGCCCCATCGGGTGAAGGCCCGCCGGCGGTTGCGCGATAGCGACGGTGCATTGCTTTCCGTGGAAAGGTTGAAACGCACCGCGGCTTTGCTCTTGCCAGTGCCTTGGCGCCCTTGATGCTGTTGTCGGCCTGCGACACCTCCGGGCTGGACCCCACGACCGCCGACCAGGTGAACCAGGGCGAGATGACGGCGGCCGTGGGCCTGCCGGCGGCGGCCTTCGGCGGGGATGCCTATCGCGACGCCCGGCTTCAGGTCGCGACCGCCAGCCTGAACGATGCCGCCCAGCGCCGTTCGGCGGCCGAGGCTGCGCCCGCCGCCACGGGGTCGCCGATCCAAGGCGAACCGCCACGCTGGACACGCCCGCAGCGGCCTCGGCAGGCGCATCCCGGCCCGGCACCGGGAAATGCGACCAGCGGCCGCAATGCCGCGCGGCAAGCAGCCGGCTTCGCGACTATTCCGACCGGCTGCTCGCCCTGGGCGCGCAAGGCGGCAGCTCGGTCCATGTCTCGGTCAAGATGGCATGATGCGGCGCGAACAGGGGCATCGCGGTGCTGGAAACCTGCCTGGCCGAGGCCAGGGCGGCCGGGGACGCCGAATGCGTCGCCGGCATCCCGGCCGCCTTGCAGGACACCCGCCGCCTGGCCGCCGAGGCAAGGCAGACCGCGAATCAGTCCTGTGCCTATGCCCCGGACGGGTGGATGGCCAGCTGCCCCGCGTAGCCGGCGGGGCGCGGCGCTGTCGAAAATGCGGCCAAAACATGGCCTTGCCCGGTATCGGCGCTTGACCTGGGCGGATCCGAAAATAACATCGACCCGGGCATTCCCGTCCGGGTCGGATGCGCGGGCCGGACAAGGCCCGCCCCCTGCCCGCGGCAAGGGCTGCAAAGCAAGAGGCAGGCGGGGCATTTCAGGCGATCCATGAACGGCATCGAGGAACGGCTGACCGACCTGATCTATGCGATCCTTCTGGGCGAGCGCAGCTGGCGCGACTTCCTGGCCGAGATCGAGCGCGCAACGCCGGGCGGCATGGGGGCGATGTTCTACCAGGGCGCCGACGGCAGCTGCTCCATCCTGCACAACAGCGCGCCGGAAAAGGCGCTGGCGGAATATGTGGACTACTATACCCACCGCAACCCCTGGATGGAGCGGGCGATGGCGGCCCAGTCGCGCCAGTCCATGCCGGCGCATCGGCTGGTGCCGCATGACGAATTGCTGCGCACCGAATTTCACGACGGTTTCCTCAGGCCGCTGGGGCTGGACACGGCGGCGGGGCTGCTGCTGGATGCGCGGCGTTCGGGCACCGCGACGCTGACGATCATGGCCCCGCTGGGCCAGTCCGCGCTGATCGAGGCATGGTCGCAAACCTTCAACCGGATTTCCGGGCACCTGCACCGGGCCATGGCCTGGTGCCGCCGCGGCTCGGGGCTGGGCGCGCTGGCGGAACTGCCCGCGGTGCTGTCGCAATCACTGGACCTTGGGGTGATGATCGTCGGCGCGGATCGCAAGATCCTGCCGGTGTCGCCGGCCGCGCAACTCTGGGACAGGGTCTGGCAGGCGGTCCGGCAATCGCCCTTTGGCACGGTCGGGCTGGTCGATCAGGCTGCCGACGACTGCCTGGGCGAGATGCTGTCGCGCAACCGCGCCGGGCGCAGGCTGGCAGAGTTCAGGACGGCGCAGGCCACGATCACCATGGTCCGCATCCGCCGCGACGAATTGTCGGAACTGCTGCTTGGCCCCTGCGTCATGCTGGTGGTCGATCCGGGGCTGCACGGGCTGGACCTTGAACAAAAGCGCGACCGGCTGCGCCTGGCCCATGACCTGACCGCCGCGGAAGGCAGGGTGCTGGGCGGGTTGCTGCAGGGCCTCAACCTCAGGCAGATCGCCGAGGCGGCCGGGCTGTCGCACGAGACGGTGCGAACCCAGCAAAAGGCGCTGTTCGTCAAGACCGGGGTCAACAGCCAGACCCAGCTCGTCAACCTGGCGCATGGCCATCCGCGGCAGAACCGGAACGAACCGGGTCGCTGACCGGCGGGGTCGTCATATGACGTGCAGCCCCCAGACCAGCGCCAGCCAGATCGCCAGCGGCACGGTAAAGGCCGCGCGCCAGCCCGAGCCCCGGCCGAGATGCAGGAAGCCGCCCAGGATCGCGCGGGCCTTGAGGAACGCCACCGCCAGCAGCGCCGCCGCCGCGGCAGGGCCGGGCACGAAGGCCAGCGCCGTGGTCGCGGCGGTCAGCGCCAGCAGGGTCAGCCAGATGCGCGTCAATTCCATCCCCTAGCCCAGCAGGTAGACCGGCGGCAGGATCAGCACCCAGACCAGGTCGACCATGTGCCAGAAGGCCGCGCCCGCCTGCACCTCTTCGGGGCGCAGCCGGATCGCGACCAGCGCCAGCACGCCGATGCCGAACAGCACATGCGCGGCGTGAAAGCCGGTCAGCAGGTAGTAGAAGGTGAAGAACGGATGGCTCTCCATCCCCAGGCCCGCGCGCAGGTCGCCGGCATATTCCACCACCTTCACCGCCAGGAAGGCCGCGCCCCCCAGGGCGGCCAGCGCCAGCCCGATGCGCGCGCGGCGGCCGTCGCCGCGGTGGCAGGCGCGCTCGGCCAGGGCGGCGCAGAAGCCCGAGCTGACCAGGATCGCCGTGTTCAGCGCCGCCATCCAGCCATGCAGTTGCGCCTGCGCCGCGGCAAAGCCGGCCGGGTCGGTCAGCCGCACCCCGGCCATGGCGGTGATGCCGGCGGCAAAGACCAGCAGTTCCGAGGCGATCAGCACCCACATGATCGGCTCGCCCGGCAGATCCTGGACCCGCATCACGCCACCAGCTGGCGATAGATCACCGGCAGGGCCGCCAGCAGCCGGTCGGGATGCGGGATCAGCGAAAAGCCGCCCTGGCCGAAGATGCGGGGAAACCAGCTTTTCGCGTCGCGGTCCACGGTGATGCCATGCACGGCATGGCCGGCGCGCCGCGCCTCGCGCACCGCCATGGCGCTGTCCTCGATGCCGTGGCGACCCTCGTAATGGTCGAGGTCGTTGGGCTTGCCGTCGGTGATGACCAGCAAAAGCCGCCGGCTGCTGGCCTGCTGCGCCAGCCCGGCCGAGGCATGGCGGATGCCGGCGCCGAGCCTTGTATAGAAGCGCGGCCGCAGCCCGGCGATGCGCCGTTCGACCGCGGCGCCCATCGGCTCGTCGAAATCCTTGCAGGCGGTCAGGAACACCCGGTCGCGCTTCAGCGAGGAAAAGGCGTTGACCGCGAAACGGTCGCCGCAGGCATCCAGCCCCCAGGCCAGCGCCGCCAGCGCCTCGCGCTCGATCTCGATCACCGCGCGGCCCGTCACCGCGCTTTCGGTGGAACGCGACACGTCGAGCAGGATCGACACCGCAAGGTTGCGTGCAAGCGGCCGGGACTGGCGCCAGATGCGGTCGCTGCCCTGGCCGGTGGCGCGCAGGTCGGCGGCGGCGCGGACGGTCAGCTCGGCGTCCAGTTCCTCGCCGTCGCGGTGGCCGGTGGTGGTGACGCGGCCGGGACGCAGCGCCTCGAACTGGCGGCGCACGGCGCGGATGCGGGCTTGCGCACGGGGGTCCGGGGTCAGCGCCTCGTCATGCTCGGGCGCGCGGTTTTCCAGCACGCGCACATGATCGGCAAGGTAGCGGCCGCGCCGCGCATCCCATTCGGGATAGGTGCGGATGCCGGCGACCGCCTCAAGATCCGCATCCTCGGGCGCAAGATCGAGATGCAGCCGCAAACGCGTCGCCGGTGCCTTCGACACCTGGCCAAGGCCCAGTTCTTCCTGATCCTCGGCCGCCTTCTTCGCGTCGTCCTGATCGTCATCGTCGACATGCCGGTTGAGGTTCATCAGGTCGGCCCAGCTCAGCAGGGCCTCGAACTTGTGCAAGATCAGGCTGTCGCGGCGCTGCGGCTGGTCGCTCTGCCGGCGGCGGGCGCGGAACATGCGCGCGCTGGCCGGATCGGCGGCGATGCCGTCGGGCGCATCGCCCGGCGCCGCGGCCAGCGTCGTCTCGGGCAGGGCCAGGTCGGGCCAAAGCGGCACCGGCCGCATCGAGTGATAGTCGCGCGGCGCCCTGGCCTGCGGATCGTCCAGCTCGGCCAGCCAGTCGCGGGCCAGGGGCGGCAGCGGCGCGGGATCGCCCAGAAGATGGCGCGCCAGCGCCTCGACCACCGCCTCGGCCGGGGGCAGCGGCGGGTCGGGGCGCAGGGACAGCACCAGCCTGGCCAGATCGTCGTAAAGCCCGGCCAGGCCCGGCGCATCCTCCAGCGTCGCCGCGACGGCCCGGCGCGCCGCGCCCAGCCGCGCCAGGTCGCGGCGCAGCGGATCGTCCTGCGGCGGCACCGGGCTGCCATGCGCGGCGCAGGCCGCCAGCCACAGGTAAAGCGCCCCGTTCGCCTGGCGCGAGGGCAGCGCCGTCAGCCGTTCCGGCAGGCGCAGGATCTCGCCGTCGAAACTTGCGCGCGGCACCATCTCGGCCGGGGTGCCCAGCCGGCGAAGCCAGCCGATGCGATGATGCGATGCCTGGGCGGCGGCGGGCCGGATCTCGACCCCCGCGCCGCCGCCCAGGGCCCGGAACAGCACCGCGAGCCGCCCCGAGACCTCGGAAAGCGCCACCGCCTGATCCTCGAACGCCTCCGGCGCGCCGAAGCTGCTGGCCCAGACGTGCCAGAGCTTGCCGACGGTTTCCTCGGGTTCCCAGGGTTCCAGGTCCAGGCCCATGATGGCGTCCTCCCTTAGCCGAAGATCGCCGCGGCCAGGTCGCGCAACCCGCGCTTGACCTCGGCATCGTCGGTCAGGGGCTCGATCATCGCCGCCTCGATGGCGCGGTCCAGGGACATGCCCCGCGCGACCAGGCTGGCGGCATAGACCACCAACCGGGTCGAGACCCCCTCTTCCAGGTCCTGGCCCTTGAGGCCGCGGATCTTGCCCGCCAGCCGCACCAGCCCCAGGGTGCGGTCGCGGTCGAGGCCGCTTTCGCGGGCCACGATCTCGGCCTCGCGCCGGGGTTCGGGAAAGTCGAACTCCATGGCCACGAAGCGCTGCCGGGTCGAAGGCTTCAGCGTCTTGAGGATGTTCTGGTAGCCGGGGTTGTAGGAGGCGACCAGCATGAAGCCGGGCGCCGCCTCGATTTCCTCGCCGGTGCGGTCGATGGGCAGGATGCGGCGGTCGTCGGTCAGCGGGTGCAGAACGACGGTCACGTCCTTGCGCGCCTCGACCACCTCGTCGAGATAGCAGATCGCGCCCTCGCGCACGGCGCGGGTCAGGGGACCGTCGGTCCAGACCGTCTCGCCGCCCTTGAGCAGGTAGCGGCCGATCAGGTCGGCCGCCGACAGGTCGTCATGGCAGGCGACCGTATAAAGCGGCCGGCCCAGCCGCGCCGCCATATGGGCGACGAAGCGCGTCTTGCCGCAGCCGGTCGGGCCCTTCAGCAGCACCGGCAGGTCGTTCGCGGCGGCGGCCTCGAAGACCGCGACCTCGTCGCCCTGCGGCAGGTAGAAGGGGGCGTCGGCCGCCCCGTTCCGTTCGGGTTTCGCATAGGCGTTCATGGCTTACTCCGCAGCCTCCAGGTGGCCGTCCTTGTGCGCCTGCACCGGGCCGGCTGTGACCACCTCGCGGCGCGGGAACAGCACCGCATAGATGAAGAGCAGCGCGCCCAGCACCACCGCGACGCCCGAGCCGAAGCGCATCCAGTAGAACAGCGCCAGCCCGTCCTGCACGTCCATGAAGAACCCGCCCTCGACCCGCTGCAGATGGGTCTGCACCGTGCCGGCGAAGGTCAGCGTCACCGTCATGAACACCATGCCCGAGGACATCAGCCAGAACGAGGCCATGTTCAGCACCTGGTTGTAGGGGTCGCGGTTCTTCATCAGCGGCATGCAATAGGTCACCAGCGCCAGCACCAGGCAGACATAGGCGCCATAGAAGGCCAGGTGGCCATGCGCGGCGGTGATCTGCGTGCCGTGGGTATAGTAGTTCACCCCGTGCAGCGTGTGCAGGAAGCCCCAGACCCCGGCCCCGAAGAAGGCCAGCACGGTGCAGCCCAGGCTCCAGACCAGCGCCGCCTTGTTCGGGTGGTCGCGCCGGCCCTTCCAGACCATGACGAAGGCAAAGGACATCATCGCGAAGAAGGGCACGATCTCGAAGCTCGAGAAGATCGAGCCGATCCACTGCCAATAGGCCGGCAGGCCGATCCAGTAGTAGTGGTGCCCGGTGCCCAGGATGCCCGAGAACAGCGCCGTGGCGACGATGACGTAAAGCCATTTCTCGACCACCTCGCGGTCCACGCCGGTCAGCTTGAGCATCAGGAAGGCGAGGATGGCGGCCATGATCAGCTCCCACACGCCCTCGACCCACAGGTGGATCACCCACCACCAGTATTGCTTGTCGAGGACCAGGTTCGCCGGGTTGTAGAAGGCAAAGAGCCACAGCAGCACCAGCCCCCACAGGCCCATCAGCAGCACGTTCGTGACCGCCGTCCGCCGGCCCTTCAGCGCGGTCATGCTGACGTTGTACATGAAGATCACCGCGGCCACGGCGATGCCGACCTTGACCCATTTCGGTTGTTCCAGGAACTCGCGCCCCTCCTTGCCCAAAAGCCAATGGCCATGGAAAAGGTCGAACAGATAGGTCACGACCACGCCCAGCGTGCCCAGCACGAAAATGCCCAGCTGGATATAGGCCAGCATCGGCGAATGGATTTCGCGCTCGGCCTCTTCGGGCAGGATGTAATAGGTCGCGCCGAAAAAGCCCAAGAGCAGCCAGACGACCAGGCTGTTGGTATGCAGCATCCGCGCGATATTAAAGGGCAGCAATTCGGACAGGAAATTCGGGCTGACATAGATCCAGCCCATGATCAGGCCGAAAATCACCTGAACGGCGAAAAGCGCCATGGCCACCAGGAAATAGGCATAGGCGATGCGTTGCGAATGGTATCTCATCGGTTTTCCCCCTCAGCCCGCGTCGTTCGGTGGCCAGTTCTGGGTGTTGATCGTGCCGGTCCACAGCAGGAAATCCGACAGCGCCCGGAATTCCTCGTCCGTCAGATCGAAGCGGGGCATCTGGCGGCGACCCTCGATTCCGGTGGGCATGGATTCCATCCAGCCCTTCAGCGTCTCGAAGGCGGATTCGGGATCATCCTGCACGCCCCAGCGTTTCATCACATTGCCAAGCTCGGGGGCGAAATAGGCGCCCTCGCCCAGGATGGTATGGCAGTCAATGCAGGCGTTGCGTTCCCAGATATGCTTGCCCTCGGCGACCGAGGGGGTGAGCTGGCTTTCATCCACTGCCTTGGTGCGGGCATAGATATGGCTATGCACGGTTAACGCGCCAAAGATCAGGATGAAGAATATGGACCCGCCGTAGAAGACGTTCCGGGCCATGTTCTTGGTCATGATTTCGCTCATGACGCGGGTCCCCTATCTGTTGTTTTCGATACGACCTCACTGTCCGGCAAGCGTGAGTCGATCATTGATGAAAGTCAAGCGAGGCAAAAGCTTGAGATCTTGCCGGGAAATTCCGCATGCGGCGCGGGGATCGCCAGCTCGATCCGGCAGCCCGGCAGGCGCGCCAGCGCCGCGCAGGCGGCCTCGGGCGGCATCAGGCAAAGCGCGGTCGAAAGCCCGTCGGCCAGGGCGGCGCTGTCGGCGCTGACCGAGATCGTGTCCCAAGGCGGCGCCCCGCCGTCCGGCGCCAGGATATGCGGCAGGCCGCGCGGGCCGATCAGCGTGCCGCCGGGCGACGAGGTCGCCAGCGCCCGGTCGCCCAGTCGGATGCGCCGGTGTTCGCGCCCTGCGGCATCGGCCAGCCCCACCCGCCAGCCGCGCGCACCCAGCGCCCGCATCTCGCCCGCGTCGATCAGCAGGTCGGTCAGGCCGTGGCGCGCGGCCGCCTCGGCCAGCCTGTCGGCAGCCCAGCCCTGCGCCAGGCCGTTGAAGGTCAGCGCCATGCCGGGGCGGGCCAGCCGCACCTCGGCCCGCGACCAGGCGACCGAATCCCAGCCGGCCAGGGCACGGGCCGCGGCCTCGTCCCCGCCCTGCGCCCGCGCCAGCCACAGCGGCTGCACGGTGGGGTCGAAGGCGCCGCCGGTGGCGCGATGCAGCCGGTCGGACAGGGCCAGCAACTCGACCATGCCGGCGGCGGGAAAGCGCAGCCGCCCGTCGCGGTTCAGCCGCGCCAGGTCCGAATCGCGATGCAGCGAGAACAGGTTTTCGACCTGGGCCAGCAGCCGCGCCGCCTCGGCAAAGAAGCCGCGCGCCTGCGCCGGGCCTGCGCCATGCAGCCGCAGGGTGACATCGGCACCCATGGCGCGACCCCGCCATTCCTGGGAAGGCGCGGCGGGTGCGGCGCCTGCCATGCCGGGCAGCGCGGCGCAGGCGGTCAGCAGCAGGAAGCGGCGGCGGTTCATGGCGCATCTCCGGTCGGGGCGGGGCTGCGGGCGCGGCGCTTGAGCACCGGGCAGGTGCCGGGGTCGTTCATCACCACCTGGCAGCGCAGGCACAGCACGCATTCGTTGGGGTTGATCCGGCCCAGCGGGTCGATGGCGCCGACGGTGCATTTCGTCTCGCACAGCCGGCATTCGCGGCCGCATTGCGGGCGGCGCTTGAGCCAGTCGAAGATCTTCAGCTTGGCCGGGATCGCCAGCCCCGCGCCCAGGGGACACAGGTAGCGGCAATAGAACCGCTCGATGAACAGCCCGCCCGCCAGCACCGCAAGCGCGAACAGCACGAAGGGCCAGGCGCGCAGGAAGCGCATCGAGATCGCGGTCTTGAACGGCTCGACCTCGGCCAGGATCAGCGCCTGCTCCATGCTGTAGAAGCTCAGCGCGACGATGGCGACGAACAGCGTATACTTGATGACCCATAGCCGCTCGTGCAGGGCCTGGGGCACGGCAATCTGCCGCACCCCCAGCCGCTGGGCGGCGGCGTTCATCAGCTCTTGCAGCGCGCCGAAGGGGCACAGCCAGCCGCAGAACACGCCGCGGCCCCAGAACAGCAGCCCCAGAGCGACGGCGGACCAGATCAGGAAGATGATCGGCTCGATCAGGAAGGTCTCCCAGCGAAAGCCGGACAGCAGCGCGTTCAGGAAGGCCACCACCTGCACCACCGAAAGCTGGCCGTTCAGCCCCCAGCCCAGCACGAAAAGCGTGGTGGCCAGAAAGCCCAGCCGCACGCGCCGCCACAGCATCGGCCGGCGCACCAGCGCCTCTTGCCCGAACAGGATCAGCGCCAGCACGAACAGCATGGCGCCGACGATGGCGATGCCGGGGATCTTCTTTTGCCAGAACTCCTGCCACAGCGGGACGGCGGGGGCCTCGGCGACGGCATAGGCCGCGGGCAGGCGGATGGTGGCGCGGATGGGCAGCGTGCCTTCGCCCCCCGCGGCCAGCGGCCGGGTCGCCGTCACCACCAGGTCGAAGGGCCGGCGCGGGTCGATGCCGCCGGCGGCAGGGTCGATGTTCAGCCGGAACAGGCTGATTTCCTTGAAGGCCGGTGCGTCGGCCAGCGCCAGCGTCTCGGCCATGACGAAATCGCCGTCGCCCGGCTCGATCCGCAGCGCGCCCTGTTCGAAGGCGATGCGCTCGAACCGGCCCGAGCGGCGCCATTCCGTGCCGCGCGGGCTGTAGAGGCCGCGCGACAGCACCGCCACCAGCGCCTGTCCCGGCTGCAAGGCGCCCACGGCGGCGGTGAAGTCCTGCGCGCCCAAGAGGTTGCGCCCGACGGTCGGCGGGTCGATCAGCCCGGCATAAAGGTCGAGGAAGGGCGCCTCCGATGGCTCGACCGGCACCTTGGCGCCGGCAAAGGCCCGCGCCGCCTCGGCCATCGAGACCGAGGCATGGCCGAATGCCCCCTCGGCCAGCAGTTCGGCCCAGGTGGCGGGGCGGTAGCCCACGCGGTCGATGCCGCCGCCGCCCAGCCCCTGCGCCTGCGCCAGCACCCGGCCGCTGCGCAGGATGCCGTCGCGAATCACCCCGGTCGAGACCGTCGCGCGCGAGATCACCGGCGGCAACCCGCGATCCCGCCCTTGGCCCTGCGACAGGTCGACGCCGCGGAACCCGTCCACATAGGCGGCGATATGCGCCTGCGAGATCCCGAGGCTCAGCACCGGCTCGGTCTGGCGCACCAGCCTGGCGCCGGCGATGACCCCCTTGGGCGTGACCGCGACCAGCACGTCCAGCGGCTTGCCGGAATAGCCGGTGGTCGCCGCGATCTCCCAGGTCGAGCCGATCATGCCCAGCGCCCGGCCGTCGCGGCTGACGCTCCAGCCCGGCACCGGGGTTTCGCGGCGGTCCAAGACCACCGGCCCGTCGGCGCCGAACAGCGCCTGCGCCAGCCGCGCGTCGGGGGCGGCGGGCGGTTCGGCCCAGGCGGGCAGAATCAGCAGGACCAGCGCCAGAAGCGCAGCCAGCAGGCGGCAGGGTGCAACAAGATATTTGACGGGCATCGCCATCCGCATCCCAGGGTTTTCCTGCTGATCGCGCGAATGCCGCAGCCCGGCCTTAACAATGGTCAAAGCCTTGCGCGCAAATTCCGCACAGGAACGACGGGAACGCGCGCCAGCAAATAGGAAAGCCAGATGAGACAAAGGACTCCATTCGCCAGACCCGGCCTTCTGGCCTCGGCAGCCCTGGCCATTGTCCTTGGGCCGCTTGCGGCCTCCGCACAGGAACAGGCCGCCCCGCCAAAGGATCCAGCCGCCGCGCTGGAGGACCACAAGACCCGCACCGACAACCGCTACGAGCCCTCGCTGGACAACCTTGCGCAGCAGGACGTCGCGGCGCCGGGCGCCCCCGAGGGCGTCCCCGCCTTGTCCGATGCCCAGTATAACGAGGCCAACAAGATCTATTTCGAACGCTGCGCCGGTTGCCACGGCGTCCTGCGCAAGGGCGCGACCGGCAAAGCGCTGACCCCCGACCTGACCCGCGAGCTGGGCTTCGACTACCTGCAAAGCTTCATCACCTACGGCTCGCCTGCGGGGATGCCGAACTGGGGCACCTCGGGCGACCTTTCGGCCGAGCAGGTCGACCTGATGGCGAACTACCTGCTTCTTGACCCGGCCGCGCCGCCGGAATTCGGCATGAAGGAGATGCGCGAATCCTGGAAGGTGCATGTCGCGCCCGAAGACCGCCCCACCCATCAGGAAAACGACTGGGATCTGGAAAACCTGTTCAGCGTCACCCTGCGCGACGCCGGCCAGATCGCGCTGATCGACGGCGCCACCTACGAGATCAAGTCGGTCCTCGATACGGGCTATGCGGTCCATATCAGCCGGCTGTCCGCCTCGGGCCGCTATCTGTTCGTGATCGGCCGCGACGGCAAGGTCAACATGATCGACCTGTGGATGAAGGAGCCCACTACCGTCGCCGAGATCAAGATCGGCTCGGAGGCGCGTTCCATCGAGACCTCAAAGATGGAGGGCTGGGAGGACAAATACGCCATCGCCGGGGCCTATTGGCCGCCGCAATACGTCATCATGGACGGCGAGACGCTGGAGCCGAGAAAGATCCAGTCCACGCGCGGCATGACCTATGACGAGCAGGAATATCACCCCGAGCCGCGCGTCGCCGCGATCCTGGCCAGCCACTACCGGCCCGAGTTCATCGTGAACGTCAAGGAAACGGGCAAGATCCTGCTGGTGGACTATACCGACCTCGACAACCTCAAGACCACCGAGATCAGCGCCGAGCGCTTCCTGCACGACGGCGGCCTGGACGGTTCGCACCGCTACTTCATCACCGCGGCGAACGCCCGCAACAAGCTGGTGGTGATCGACACCAAGGAAGGCAAGCTGGTCGCGATCGAGGATACCGGCGGCCAGACCCCGCATCCGGGCCGCGGCGCGAACTTCGTCCACCCGACCTTCGGGCCGGTCTGGGCGACCTCGCACATGGGCGACGATTCGGTGGCGCTGATCGGCACCGATCCCGAGGGCCATCCCGACAATGCCTGGAAGATCCTGGACAGCTTCCCGGCGCTGGGGGGCGGCTCGCTGTTCATCAAGACGCACCCGAATTCGCAATACCTCTATGTCGATGCGACCCTGAACCCCGAGGCCGAGATCTCGGGCTCGGTCGCGGTCTTCGACACCAAGGCGATGACGGGCGACGACTCGGACCCCGAGTTCACCACCCTGCCCATCGCCGAATGGGCCGGCATCACCGAGGGCCAGCCCCGCGTCGTGCAGGGCGAGTTCAACAAGGACGGCACCGAGGTCTGGTTCAGCGTCTGGAACGGCAAGGACCAGGAATCGGCGCTGGTCGTGGTGGACGACAAGACGCTGGAGCTGAAGCACGTCATCAAGGATGAGCGGCTGGTGACGCCCACCGGCAAGTTCAACGTCTACAACACCATGACCGACACCTATTGAGCGGTCACAACCCAGGTGGGGGCGTTCGCGCCCCCGCCCCGGCAGTATTTCAATGGGGTTCGACATGGCCGGCAAGACGGTGACGGGCGGCGCGGCGCCAGGCATGGCCGCGCGCAACTTGAACGATGCGGCAGCGGGCAAGGCACGGATGGGCAGGGTCGATCTGATCGGCGCCGGTCCGGGCGACGCCGAGTTGCTGACGCTGCGGGCGCTGCGGCTTTTGCAGCAGGCGGATGTGGTGGTGCATGACCGGCTGGTCTCGGACGAGGTGATGGCCTGCATCCCCGCCCATGTCCGGCGCATCCCGGTGGGCAAGGCGGCGGGCTTCCATCCCGTGCCGCAGGATGAGATCAACGCGCTTCTGGTCGAGCTGGCCCTGTCCGGCCTGGCCGTGGCGCGGCTCAAGGGCGGCGATCCGACCATCTTCGGCCGCGGCGGCGAGGAGTTCGAGGCCGTGACCCGTGCCGGCATCCCCTGCGACTATGTGCCCGGCATCACCGCGGCGCAGGGCGCGGCGGCCTCGGCCCGGTTCCCGCTGACGCATCGCGGGCTGGCGACCGGGCTGCGCCATGTCACCGGCCACCGGGCGCGGGACGCGGCGCTGGACCTCGACTGGGCCTCGCTGGCCGATCCGAAGACCACGCTGGCCGTCTACATGGGCGCGGCGAACATGGCCGAGATCGCGGCCCAGCTGATCCGCCACGGCATGCCGGCCGACCTGCCGGTGCTGGCCGTGTCGCAGGCCAGCACCCCGCAGGAACGGCGGCTGCGCGCCACGCTGTCGGGCATCGCCGCCGCCCTGGCGCGCGAGCCGCTGCCGGCGCCGGTGCTGTTCATCGTCGGCCATGTCGCGGCAATGGCCGAGGATTGCGCCCTGCCGCAGGGGCTTTACCGCCCGGAATGGCGGCTGGTGGCGCATGGCTAGGCTGGCGCTCCTGCTGGTGCTGCTGGCCGGGACCGCTGCGGCGGGCCCGCCCGATGCCGCGCGGCAGGACCAGCTGCGCCATCTGGTGCGGCAGGATTGCGGCTCGTGCCACGGCTTGCGGCTGACCGGCGGGCTCGGCCGGCCGATCACCGCCCAGGCGCTGGCCGGGCGCGATGCCGAGGATCTGAGCGGCGTGATCCTGGACGGCATGCCCGGCACCGCCATGCCCGGCTGGCGCCCGCTGCTGACCGAGGACGAGGCGCGCTGGATCGCCGATTACCTTCTGACGACGGAGACGCAATGATGCTCAAGCCATTCCTGGCCGCCCTGATGATCGCCAGCCCGGCGCTGGCCGACGCGTTGCGCGGCACCGGCGACCTGGGCCTGGTGGTCGAGCGCGAGGCCGGCTCGCTGCTGGTCGTGGACCGCAGCGAACGCGCCGCGCTCGGCCGGATCGAGGGGCTGGGCGACCTGTCCCACGCGAGCCTGGTCTATTCCCCCGACGAACGCTTCGCCTATGTCTTCGGCCGCGACGGCGGGCTGACCAAGGTCGACATCCTGACCCGGCAGGTGGTCCGCCGCGTGGTGCAGGCCGGCAATTCCATCGGCGGCGCCATCTCGGACGACGGCCGTCTGGTCGCGGTCGCGAATTACGAGCCGGGCGGCGTCAAGGTCTTCGACGCCGAGACGCTGGAGTTGGTGGCGGACGTGCCGATGGGCTCCAAGACCGTGGGCATCGCCGATGCGCCCGGCTCGCGCTTCGTGGTGGCTACCTGGGACACGGGCGAGGTCTGGATCCTCGACCATTCCGCCGATCCGGCGCAGCCTGCGGTGACGACGCTGGAAGGCATCGGCGCCAACCCCTATGACGCGCTGCTGACCGGCGACGGGCGGCACTATATCGTCGGGCTCTTCGGCGAAAAGGGACTGACGCAGGTCGACCTGTGGCAAGACCCGCCCAAGGTCACGCGCTTCCTGCCCGACTACGGCAAGGACCAGCCCGACCTGCCGGTCTACAAGATGCCGCATCTGCAAGGCTGGACCCTGGCCGACGGGCTTTTCGCCCTGCCTGCCGTGGGGCTGCACCAGCTGCTTTGGGTCGATGCCGACGGGCTGGCCGAGATCGGCCGCACCGAGCTGGCCGGCCAGCCGGTCTTTGCCCTGGCCCGCCCCGACCAGCGCGAGGTCTGGGTGAACTTCGCCCCGCCCGACAACGACAAGCTGCAGGTGGTGGACGTGCTGACCCACGAGGTTCTGGACACGCTGACCCCCGGCAAGGGTGTGCTGCACATGGAATTCGCCCCCCGCGGGCGCGAGGTCTGGCTGTCGGTCCGCGACGAGAACCGGGTCGAGATCCGCGACACCCGCACCCGCGAGGTTCTGGGCGAGATCGAGGCCCGCGCGCCCTCGGGCATCTTCTTCACCGATCGCGCGCATCGCACGGGGTTATGACATGGATGATCTGGACCTGCGCCTGCTGGACGGTTTCCAGCGCGACCTGCCGCTGGAGACCCGGCCCTTCGCCGCCATCGCCCACCGCCTCGACACCAGCGAGGCCGAGGTGATCGCCCGCCTGACCCGCCTGCGCGACGAGGGGCTGATCGCCCGCATCGGCGCCACCTGCCGGCCGAACACCGCCGGCGCCTCGACGCTCGCCGCGCTGCGCGTGCCGGTGCGGCGCATCGACAAGGTCGCGGCGCTGGTCGGGGCCGAGCCCGGCGTCAACCACGCCTATCTGCGCGAGGGCAGCGACTGGAACCTGTGGTTCGTCGCCACCGCCCCCGATGCCGCCGCGCTGGAGGAAAGCCTGGCCCGGATCGAGACGGCGACGGGGCTGCTGCCCTTGTCGCTGCCGCTGGTGCGGGCCTTCAACATCGACCTGGGCTTTCCGCTGCTCGGCCCGCGCCGCGCCATGGCGCTGGACCGGCCCGCCGACCTGGCCGCGCTGCGCCCGCGCGACAAGGCGCTGATGCAGGCGCTGACCACCGGGCTGGCGCTGGTGCCGCGCCCCTTCGTCGCGCTGGGACAGGCGCTGCACCGCAGCGAGGCCGAGGTGATCTCGCGCATCCGCGCGCTGGCCGAGGCCCGCATCCTGACCCGCGTCGGCGTGATCGTGCGCCATCGCGCGCTCGGCTGGACCCAGAACGCCATGGTGGTCTGGCGCCTGCCCGAAGCCGCGGTCGAGGCCGCCGGCACGGCGCTGGCCGGGGTTCCCGGCGTGACGCTGTGCTATCAGCGCCGCTGCGTGCCGGGGCTGTGGAGCTGGCCGCTGTTCTGCATGATCCACGCCCGCTCGCGCGCCGAGGCGATGGAGGTGCTGGTCCAGGCCCGCGCCCTGCCCGAACTGCAAGGCGTGCCGCATCGCATCCTGTTCTCGACCCGCTGCTTTCGCCAGCGGGGCGCCGTCATCGCCGAGGTTGCCGCATGAGCCGCCAGACCCTGCCCCCCGAGGCGCTGGACGATACCGACCGCGCCATCCTGAACAGCCTGCAAGAGGGGTTTCCGCTGACCCCCCGCCCCTTCGACGATGCCGGCGCGGCGCTTGGCCTGACCGGCGCCGAACTGATCGGGCGGCTCGAACGCCTGCGCGCGATCGGCGCCATCACCCGCTTCGGCCCGTTCTACGACGCCGCGGCGATGGGCGGGGCCTTCTGCCTTTGCGCGCTTTCCGCGCCGCAGGCGGATTTCGACCGCATCGCCGATCTGGTCAACGCCCATCCCGAGGTGGCGCATAACTATGCCCGCGACCATGCGCTGAACATGTGGTTCGTGCTGGCCACCGCCACGCCCGAAGCCATCGCCGAGACCGCCGGGCAGATCGAGGCCGAGACCGGGCTGACCGTCTGGCGCTTTCCCAAGCTGCGGGAGTTCTTCATCGGCTTTCGGGTGGCGGCATGACGGTCCTGGACGATACCGACCGCCGGCTGATCGCCGCGACGCAAGCCGGGCTGCCGCTGGTCGAGGCGCCTTATGCCCGGATCGCCGCCGACCTGGGCCTCACCGAAACGCAGGTCATCACCAGGCTGTCGGTCCTGCACGCGCGCGGCGTGATCCGCCGCATCGCCATCGCGCCCAACCACTACGCGCTGGGAATGACCGCGAACGGCATGAGCGTCTGGGACGTCGAGGACGCGCAGGCGGCCGGCCTTGGCGAAAAGGTGGGCGCGCTGGATTTCGTGACGCATTGCTACCTGCGGCCGCGCGCGCCGGTCTGGCGCTACAACCTGTTCGCCATGCTGCACGGCCAGAGCCGCGCCGAGGTCGAGCAAAAGCGCGCCCAGGTCCGCGCGCTGCTGGGCGCCGCCTGCCGGGCCGACGACATCCTCTATTCCACCCGGATCCTGAAAAAGACCGGCCTGCGCCTGAAGGACGGCTAAGAAAGGCAAACCATGTTCCGCCTGACCCAATACATGCAGCAGCTTCTGGACCCCTCGCCGCCGCGCCGCCGCAGCCGGCCGGATGCGGTCCGCCCGGTGGTGATCTGGAACCTGACGCGCAGCTGCAACCTGAAATGCCGCCATTGCTATACCGTCTCGGCCGACCGGCCGTTTCCGGGCGAGCTTTCGCATGACCAGGCCATGGCGGTGCTGCGGGATCTGTCGGATTTCCGCATCCCGGCGCTGATCCTGTCGGGGGGCGAGCCGATGTCGCGCTTCGACTTCTGGGAACTGGCGGCCGAGGCGCGGCGGCTGGATTTCCGCCACCTGTCGCTGTCGACCAACGGCACCAAGATCAATGCGCAGAACGTGGACCGGCTGGCCGGGCTGGGCTTCGACTATGTCGGCATCTCGCTGGACGGGATCGGCGCGGTGAACGACTGGTTCCGCGGCGTCGAGGGCGCCTTCGACCAGGCGCTGGCCGGCGTGCGCGCCTGCAAGGCGCAGGGCGTCAAGGTGGGCCTGCGCTTCACCATCACCGAGGGCAATGCCCATCACCTGCCCGCCATGCTGGACCTGTGCCGCGACGAGGGCGTGGACAAGTTCTACCTGTCGCATCTGGTCTATGCCGGTCGCGGCGACAAGCACCGGGGCGAGGATACCGAGCATGCCCGCACCCGCCGCGCCATGGACCTGCTGATCGCCCGCGCCTGGCAGGCGGTCGAGCAAGGCGAGCCGCTGGAGGTCGTCACCGGCAACAACGACGCCGATGCGGTCTATTTCCTGCGTTGGGCCGAGACGCGCTTTGCACCCGCCGCCGTCGCGCATCTGCGCGCGCATCTGGAGGCCTGGGGCGGCAATTCCTCGGGGCTCGGGGTCGGCAACATCGACCCGCAGGGCCGCGTCCATCCCGATACCTATTGGTCGGACTATACGCTGGGCTCGGTCAAGGAACGGCCGTTTTCCGCGATCTGGACCGGGGACGACCCAATCCTGGCCACGCTGCGCACCCGGCCGCGGCCGCTGAAGGGGCGCTGCGGCGCCTGCGCCTATCAGGCGGTCTGCGGCGGCAATACCCGCATCCGCGCGCTGCAACTGACCGGCGACCCATGGGCCGAAGACCCGGCCTGCTATCTCTCAGGCTCCGAGATCGGCGCCGAGGGCGCCGACCAGGGCCGCCTTGCCGTCACGCCTTTCCGGGGAAAAAGCCATGATCCGGCCCATCGTTTCCTTTAGCCTGCTGCTTGCCCTGCCGCTGGCGGCGCAGGCCGACCCGGCCACCGATTACGCCGAGCATTGCGCCGCCTGCCATGGCGAGGACCGGCTGGGCGGCACCGGCCCGGCGCTGATCCCCGAGACGCTGGGGCGCGTGAAGGTCATCGACGGGGTGATCGCCCAAGGCAGGGTCTCGACCCAGATGGAGGGCTTTGCCGACCGGCTGTCGCCCGAGGCCATCGCGGCTCTGGTCGGCTATGTCACCGCACCGTTGGACCACCGCCCGGACTGGAGCGCCGAGCAGATCGCCGCCAGCCGCGAGATGAATGCCGACTACCACCCGGCGGACAAGCCGGTCTTTGCCGCCGATCCGCTGAACATCACCCTGGTGGTGGAGACCGGCGACCATCACGTCAGCGTGCTGGACGGCGACACGTTCGAGGTCCTGGACCGCTTCGCCACCCCCTTCGCCGTGCATGGCGGGCCGAAGTTCAGCCCCGACGGGCGCTTCGTCTACATCATGTCGCGCGACGGCTGGGTGCAGAAATACGACATCTGGTCGCTGGCCGAGGTCGGCCGCATCCGCGCCGCGCTGAACAGCCGCAACATCGCCATCAGCCCGGACGGCCAGCGCATCGCGGTCGCGAACTACCTGCCCGAAAGCCTGACCATCCTGGACGCCGACCTGAATCCGCTGCGGCTGATCGAGACCGAGGTCGGCGGCACCCCCAGCCGGGTCAGCGCCGTCTACCAGGCGCCGCAGCGCCGCAGCTTCGTGCTGGCGCTGAAGGACGCACCCGAGATCTGGGAGGTGGCGACCGCCGACCTGGCCATCCGCCGCATCCCGATCGACGAGCCGCTGGACGATTTCTTCTTCTCGCCCGACTACCGCCAGCTGATCGGCGCCAACCGGGCGGGCGACAAGGGCGTGGTGATCGACCTGGACGACGGGCACAAGGTGGCGGAACTGCCCTTGCCGGGGATGCCGCACCTGGGCTCGGGCATCACCTGGGAACGGGGCGGCCGCCGCGTCATGGCCACCCCGCATCTGGGCGAGGGGGTGATCTCGGTCATCGACATGCAGGACTGGAGCCTGGTCAAGCAGATCAAGACCGACGGCCCCGGCTTCTTCCTGCGCGGCCATGCCGCCAGCCCCTATGTCTGGGCGGACGTCTTCTTCGGCCCGCACAAGGACGAGATGCATGTCATCGACAAGGAGACGCTGGAAATCGTCAAGACGCTGGCGCCCTTTCCCGGCCAGACCTTCGCCCATAGCGAATTCACCCGCGACGGCAGACATGTCCTGGTCTCGTTGTGGGAGGACGAGGGCGCGGTCGTGGTCTATGATGCCGGGACGCTGGACGAGGTGAAACGGCTGCCGATGCGCAAGCCTTCGGGGAAATACAATGTCTGGAACAAGATCACCTTCGAGGACGGAACCAGCCACTGACGGCTGGCCGGCCTGGAAACTGGCGCTGCTGTTCTATCCCTTCGCGGCGGCGGCGGTCTGGATCAACCTGTTCATGCTGTCGCTTCTGGCCAGCTGGATCGGCCTGCCGGTGCTGCCGCCGATGCAGGCCGCCGGCGCCGCGCTGCTTCTGGGCGTGCCGGCGGGCTGGGCCTCGGGGCGCTGGATCCGCAGCCTGATGGACCGCGCCCGGCCGCGCGACTGACCCTTTTCACCGGAAAGGCGGCCCCCCTGCGCCCGGCCGGCGCAAAGGGGCGCGAAACTGCGGCACCCTACATAATAAAAAGTTATTAAAACTATTAAAACTTATAAATTCCAACAATTTCGGAAGCTGCTAGAACCTGTCTCCAGAAGGTGCGTAGATTCGAAAGAGCCATCCGTCGCAGCCACAAGACGGCCGCGATCCGCACCGGTCAACCAGCGCCGCCCCGCGGCGCGGCCCAGCAAAGGAGAGCTAGCATGGACGGCAACGATATTCCCTCGACGGGCAAATGCCCCGTCATGCATGGCGGCAACACCGCCATGGGAACCTCGAACATGGATTGGTGGCCGAATGCGCTGAATCTGGACATCCTGCACCAGCATGACCGCAAGACCAACCCGCTCCAGGACTTCACCTATCGCAACGAGGTGCGCAATCTCGACTTCGACGCGGTCAAGCGCGACCTGCATGCGCTGATGACCGACAGCCAGGACTGGTGGCCGGCCGACTGGGGCCATTACGGCGGGCTCTTCATCCGCATGTCCTGGCACGCCGCCGGCACCTATCGCATCGCCGACGGCCGCGGCGGCGGCGGCACCGGCAACCAGCGCTTCGCCCCGATCAACTCGTGGCCCGACAACGTCAGCCTGGACAAGGCGCGCCGCATCCTGTGGCCGATCAAGAAGAAATACGGCAACCGCCTGAGCTGGGCCGACCTGATCATCCTGGCCGGCACCGTCGCCTATGAGAACATGGGCCTCAAGACCTATGGCTTCGCCTTTGGCCGCGACGACATCTGGCACCCCGAGAAGGACACCTACTGGGGCGCGGAAAAGGAATGGCTGGCGCCCCAGGACGAGCGCATGGGCAATGCCGATGACGCGACCTCGATGGAAAACCCGCTGGCCGCGGTGCAGATGGGGCTGATCTATGTCAACCCCGAAGGGCCGAACGGCCAGCCCGACCCGCTGAAGACCGCCGCCCTGGTGCGCGAAACCTTCGCCCGCATGGCGATGAACGACGAGGAAACCGTGGCGCTGACCGCGGGCGGCCACACCGTCGGCAAATGCCACGGCAACGGCAAGGTCGAGCTGCTGGGCGCCGACCCGGAAGCGGCCGATGTCTGCGAACAGGGCCTGGGCTGGGCCAATTCCAACAAGTCGGGCAAGGGCCGCTATACCATGACCTCGGGCATCGAGGGCGCCTGGACCACCCATCCGACCCAATGGGACAACGGCTTCTTCTACCTGCTCTTCACCTATGACTGGGAGCTGCGGAAATCCCCCGCCGGAGCCTGGCAGTGGGAGCCGGTCAACATCAAGGAAGAAGACAAGCCGGTCGATGTCGAGGATCCCTCGATCCGCTACAACCCGATCATGACGGATGCCGACATGGCGATGAAGATGGACCCGATCTATCGCGAGATCTCGCTGCGCTTCTACAACGACCCGGACTATTTCTCGGAAGTCTTTGCGCGGGCCTGGTTCAAGCTGACCCATCGCGACATGGGGCCGAAGGTGCGCTATATCGGCCCCGAGGCGCCGACCGAAGACCTGATCTGGCAGGATCCGGTGCCCGCCGGCAACCGCGAATGGAACATCGCGGGCCTGAAGGCGCGCATCGCCGAAAGCGGGCTGACGGTGGCCGAGATGGTGGCGACCGCCTGGGACTCGGCGCGCACCTTCCGCGGCTCGGACAATCGCGGCGGCGCCAATGGCGCGCGCATCCGCCTGGCCCCGCAAAAGGACTGGGAAGGCAACGAACCCGACCGGCTGGCCCGTGTGCTGGCGGTACTGGAGCCGCTGGCGGCCGAGTTCGGCGCCAGCCTCGCCGACACCATCGTCCTGGCCGGCAATGTCGGCGTGGAACTGGCGGCCAAGGCGGCGGGCTATGAGGTCGAGGTGCCCTTCTCGCCCGGCCGCGGCGACGCCACGGATGCGATGACCGATGCCGACAGCTTCGCGGTGCTGGAGCCGATCCACGACGGCTATCGCAACTGGCTGAAAAAGGACTATATCGTCGCCCCCGAAGAGCTGATGCTGGACCGCACCCAGCTGATGGGGCTGACCGCACCCGAGATGGTGGTCCTGGTCGGCGGCATGCGGGCCATGGGCACCAATCACGGCGGCACCCGCCACGGCGTCTTCACCGACCGCGAAGGCGCGCTGACCACGGATTTCTTCGTGAACCTGACCGACATGGCCAATACCTGGGCCAAGGCCGGCGACCACTACGAGATCCGCGACCGCAAGACCGGCGTGGTGAAATGGACGGCGACGCGGCTGGATCTGGTGTTCGGCTCGAACTCGATCCTGCGCTCCTATGCCGAGGTCTATGCCCAGGACGACAACGGCGGCAAGTTCGTCGCCGATTTCATCGCCGCCTGGGTGAAGATGATGGAGGCCGACCGCTTCGATCTGCGGTCGTAACCGGACTAAACCCCTGAGCGGCGCCCGGCGACGCTTGCCCAGGGGTTCGGTAGTGGTAACGATTGCAGCCCCAGGGACCGACGGTCCCTGGGGATTTTTCATGCCGCGATCGGTGCGACCCCCGCGCCCGCCCGGTCCGACCCATCTGGAGCCGGAGATCATGCAGGCTCGCCGGTCTTTCGCGGCCGGGCCCCGATCCGCGATCTCGGCGCTGCAGGAAAGCTTGCGGGGAGTATTTGCAGAACGAAGAAGATGCGGGCGGGCGCTGCATCGGCCAGCCGCTTGCTCTGGTCATGCGAAACCGCCGCAGGGCCGGGGCGCGGCTTGCGCTTACAGGAAGCTTTGCGGGTCGATGTCCACCGCCAGCCGCAGATTGGCTGGCGGCTTCCGCGCCAGACCCAGCCATACGAAGAAGATGCGGGCGGGGCGCTGCATCGGCCAGCCGCTTGCTCTGGTCATGCGAAACCGCCGCAGGGCCGGGGCGCGGCTTGCGCTTACAGGAAGCTTTGCGGGTCGATGTCCACCGCCAGCCGCAGGTTTGTGGGCGGCTTCGGCGCCAGGCCCAGCCATTGCGAAATCGCGCCTTGCAAGGGCGCCTGCCGCGGCGCCCGGATCAGCATCCGCACCCGATAGCGCGCGCGGATGCGGGCGATGGGCGCGGGCGCGGGACCGAAAATCTCGGCGCCGATGATGCGCAGGGGCTCGGCGCGGCGGGCCAGCTCGCGGGCGTAATCCTCGACCACTGGCTGGTCGGGATGCGACAGGATGATCCCCGCCAGCCGGCCGAAGGGCGGCATCCCCGCCGCCTGGCGCGCCGCCGCCTCGGCATCCCAGAACGCCTCGTCCTCGCCCGACAGGATGGCGCGGATCACCGGGTGGTCGGGTTGGTAGGTCTGCAACAGCGCCAGCCCCCGCGCATCGCCGCCCTCGCGCCCGGCGCGGCCGGCGACCTGCCGCATCAGCTGGAAGCTGCGCTCGGCCGCGCGCAGGTCGGCGCCTTGCAGGCCCAGGTCGGCGTCGATCACGCCCACCAGCGTCAGGCGCGGGAAGTTGTGGCCCTTGGCGACGATCTGCGTGCCGATGATGATGTCGGTGCCGCCCGCGCCGATCTCGGCGATCGCCTCCTTCAAGGCCCGCGCCGAATGGAACAGGTCCGAGGACAGCACCGTCGACCGCGCCTCAGGGAAGCGCTCGGCCACTTCCTCGGCCAGCCGTTCCACCCCCGGCCCGATGGCGGTCATCTTGCCCTCGACCCCGCAGCTGGGGCAGGCCACCGGGATCGGCTTGGTCGCGCCGCATTGGTGGCAGACCAGGCGGTTCTGGAAGCGATGCTCGACCATGCGGGCGTCGCAATGGTCGCAGCCGATCTGCTGGCCGCAGGCGCGGCAGGCGGTGATCGGCGCATAGCCGCGCCGGTTCAGGAACAAGAGCGACTGCTCGCCCCTGTCGCGGCGCGCCGCGATCTCGGCGGCCAGGCGGGGACTGATCCAGCGTCCCTTCTCCATCTCTTGCTGGCGCAGGTCGATGGTGCCCATCTCGGGCAGGTCCGCCGTGCCGTAGCGGGCGCGCAGGTCCAGGCGGCGATATTTGCCGGTGGCCGCATTCACCCAGCTTTCGACCGAGGGCGTGGCCGAAGCCAGCACCACCTGCGCCTGCTCGACGCTGGCGCGCAGCACCGCCATGTCGCGGGCGCTGTAATAGACGACATCCTCTTGCTTGTAGCTGGAATCGTGTTCCTCATCGACGACGATCAGGCCCAGGTCGGCAAAGGGCAGGAACAGCGCCGAGCGCGCGCCGACCACCAGCCCGACATGGTTCTGCGCCGCCATGGTCCAGAGCCGCCGCCGCTCGCTGCGGGTGATGCCGGAATGCCATTCGCCGGGCCGGGCGCCGAAACGCGCCTCGACCCGGTCCAGGAACTCGGCCGAAAGCGCGATCTCGGGCAGCAGCACCAGCGCCTGCCGGCCCTGCCGCAGGCATTCCGCCACGGCTTCCAGATAGACCTCGGTCTTGCCCGAGCCGGTGACGCCGCGCAGCAGCGTGGTGCCATAGGCGCGGCTGCGCAAGGCGTCGCGCAGGGCCTCGGCCGCCTCGGCCTGGTCGGCGGCCAGCGGCTTGCCCGGCAAGGCGGGGTCCAGCTGCGGATAGGGGGTGTCGCGCGGCGCCAGCACCTCGGCCAGCGTGCCGGCCTTGACCAGCCCCTGCACCACGCCCGGACTGACCCCGGCCAGCTGCGCCAGCTCGCCGGGCGCAAAGCCGGCGCCGCCGTGATCCTCGATCACCCGCAGCACGGCGGCGCGGGCATCGGTCATGCGCGCGGGCACCGGCCCGGCGCGATGGATGATGCGCCGGGCCGAGGGCGGCTGGTCCAGGTCCGGCGCCCGCGTCGCCATGCGCAGAAGCGAGGGCAGCGGCGTCAGCGTGTATTCGCCCATGCGGGTCAGGAATTCGATCATCCCCGGCGCCAGCGGCGGCGCATCGACCAGCCGTGCCACCGGCCGCAGCCGCGCCGCATCGAAATCGCCGACACCCGGTCCCCAGACCGCACCCATCACCCGGCGCGGACCCAGCGGCACCACCACCAGCTGGCCCAGCCGCACGCCGCCCTCGGGCGCGAGATAGTCCAGCACCCCGACCACCTCTTGCGTCAGCACCGCGATGCGCGCGCCATGGGGATAGAAAAGCGGCGGGGACATCTCAGACCGGCAGCGAGGCCCAGCCGATCAGCAGCAGCAGCGGCCAGTTGCCCACCAGCAACGGTCCGGCGGCCAGGGCCGGCAACAGGGCGACGAGATCGGGCTGAAAGGCTTCCAAGTCATTCTCCGGTTGCATGCGGCGGGGATAGTGGCATGCAAGACCTCTGCCCCGCAAGCCGCGCGGCCCGGACTTCACGCGCGGGCTGTTATGCGCTAAACCCACGGCAAAACCGCAAGAAGGGCTTCCCCGCATGAAATTCTTTGTCGATACCGCCGACGTCGCCGCCATCCGCGAGCTGAACGACCTTGGCATGGTGGACGGCGTCACCACCAACCCGTCGCTGATCCTGAAATCGGGCCGCGACATCCTGGAAGTCACCAAGGAGATCTGCGACATCGTCGAGGGTCCGGTCAGCGCCGAGGTCGTCGCCGCCAAGGCCGAGGACATGATCCGCGAGGGCGAGCACCTGGTGAAGATCGCCCCGAACATCACCGTCAAGGTGCCGCTGACCTGGGACGGGCTGAAAGCCTGCAAGGCACTGTCCTCGCAGGGCCACAAGGTCAACGTGACGCTGTGCTTCAGCGCCGCGCAGGCGATCCTGGCCGCCAAGGCCGGCGCCACCTTCATCAGCCCCTTCATCGGCCGGCTCGACGACATCAACTTCGACGGCATGGAGCTGATCGCCCAGATCCGCGAGATCTATGACAATTACGACTTCCAGACCGAAATCCTGGCCGCCTCGATCCGCTCGGTGAACCATATCACCGACGCCGCCCGCATCGGCGCCGACGTGATCACCGCGCCGCCCGCCGTCATCAAGGCGATGGCGAATCACGTGCTGACCGACCGGGGCCTGGAACAGTTCAACGCCGACTGGGCCAAGACCGGGCAGAAGATCGTCTGATGACCGAGCAGACTGCGGCCGAACTGACCGAGGACATCCGCGCCCGGCTGCTGGCGCAGCCCGAGCTGATCCTCTCCGACCGCGACCTGATGCGCGCGCTGATCGGCGCGCGCGAGGCCGAGGTGGGCGAGAACGTCATCGACATCCGCGGCCGCGCCATGCAGGCGCTCGAGGCGCGGCTCGACCGGCTCGAGGCGGCGCATGAATCGGTGATCTCGGCCGCCTATGACAACCAGTCGGGGATGAACACCATCCACCGCGCCGTGCTGTCGCTGCTGGAGCCGACGGATTTCGAGGAGTTCCTGGAAAACCTCGACATCGCCGTCGCGCCGATCCTGCGGGTGGAAACCCTGCGGCTGGTGATGGAATCGGGCGGCGAGGTGCCCGAGCCAGAGGACGGCAGCCCGCTGGCGATCGCCCCCGCCGGCACGGTGGCGCGGCTGATCTCGGGCGGGCGGCGGATGCCGCGCGGCGACGACATCGTGCTGCGCGGCGTCGTGCGCGAGACCCTGCCCTTCCATGGCGACGCCCGCGCGCCCATCCGGTCCGAGGCGCTTCTGCCCATCGACCTCGGCCCCGGCCGCTTCCCGGCGCTGCTGCTGATGGGCTCGGCCGATGTCGGGCGCTTCAACCCGGCCCAGGGCACGGATCTGCTGCGCTTCTTCGGCCAGGCGTTCCGGCTGGCGCTGATCTCCTGGCTCAGGAAATGACCGGCGGGGCCGAGCCTTTGGCGCTGGCCCCGGCCATGGCCGACAACCTCGCGCGCTGGCTCGACAGCGAGCGCGCGACGCGCGACCGTTCGGACCACACGATCCGTGCCTATCAGGCGGACCTGCTGGCCTTCCTCTCGTTCCTCGGCGGCTATCACGGCACACCCGCGCTGCCGGCGACGCTGGCCGGGCTGACGCAGACCGACATGCGCGCCTTCGCCGCCGCCGAGCGCGGCCGCGGCCTTTCGGCCCGCTCGCTGGCGCGAAGGCTCTCGGCCACGCGCAGCTTCATCCGCTGGATGGCCGACCGGCACGGCTTCGACGCCTCCAGGGCGCTGGCCTCGCGCAGCCCGAAATACACCCGCTCGCTGCCCCGCCCGCTGGCGCCCCAACAGGCGCAGGACGTGCTGAAGATCACCGCCGGCGCCCATCCCGAGGCCTGGATCGCCGCCCGCGACGCGGCGGTGCTGACGCTGCTCTGGGGCTGCGGGCTGCGCATCTCCGAGGCGCTGGGACTGAACGGCGCCGACTGGCCCCTGCGCGAGGCGCTGACCATCCGCGGCAAGGGCGGGCGCGAAAGACAGGTGCCGGTCCTGCCCATCGCGCGCGAGGCCATCGCCGAGTACCTGCGGCTCTGCCCCTATTCGCTGCAAGCCAAGGAACCGCTCTTCCGCGGCGCCCGCGGCGGCCGGCTCAACCCGACGCTGGTCGCGGCCGCGATGCGCCAGGCGCGCCAGGTGCTGGGCCTGCCGCCGACGGCGACGCCGCATGCGCTGCGCCATTCCTTCGCCACCCATCTGCTGGCGGCGGGCGGCGACTTGCGCACGATCCAGGAACTGCTGGGCCATGCCAGCCTGTCCACGACCCAGGTCTATACCGGCGTGGACGACGCGCATCTGCTGGCGGTCTATCGCGCCGCCCATCCCCGCGCCTGAGCGGCTTCACCGTTTCCCGAATACTCAAGCCGCCGGCACAAACGGCTTCTGCATGCCCCAATGCGCATCCCGCCGCGCCGCCCGAGCCGGCTTTACATTTCCCGTGCGGCATCCCAAAGGGGCGGAATGTTCGAACTTTCCCTCGATCTCGTGCTGCTGCTGGCCGGTGCCGCCTTCGCCGCCGGCTTCGTCGATGCCATCGCCGGCGGAGGCGGGCTGATCACCGTCCCCGCCCTGATGCTGGCCGGCCTGCCCCCGGCGCAGGCGCTGGCGACGAACAAGGTGCAGGGCGTCTTCGGCGCGGCGACGGCGGCGATCTCCTATGCCCGCAGCGGGCTCGTGGACCTGCGCGGGCAAAGCGGGGCGGCAGCGGTCGCCTTCGCGGCGGGGCTCTGCGGCGCACTGCTGGTAAGCTGGATCCCGGCGCAGGCGCTGCGCTACGGCCTGCCGGTGGTGCTGATCGGGATCGCCGCCTTCTTCGCCCTCAGGCCGGGACTGGACGATACCGACCGCATGCGCCGCATCACCCCAGCCGCCTTCACCGCCTCGGTCGTGCCCCTCGTCGCCTTCTATGACGGGCTGGTCGGGCCAGGCACGGGATCGTTCTTCATGCTGGGCTTCGTCATGCTGGCGGGCTACGGCATCCTCAAGGCGACGGCGCATACGAAACTGCTGAACTTCGCCTCGAACCTCGGCGGGCTGGTCGCCTTTGCGGCGGTAGGAAAGCCGCTCTGGCTGGTCGGCGCCGTCATGGCCGTGGCGCAGATCGCCGGCGCCCTGCTGGGCGCAAGGCTGGCGATGCGGATCGGCGCGCGGGTCATCAAGCCGCTGCTGGTCGCGACCTCGACCCTGCTGGCGCTGCGGCTGATCTGGCAGCTTCTTTGAAGGATGGGGGCTTTGCGCCCCCACGCCCGCCGGGCAAGCCCGACGGGCTTCCCCCGCAGGATATTTGCCCACGGAAGAAACCCGGAAAAAGGCCTCGGAAAAAGGCAATGCCCGGCGCCTGGCTTCTTCCGTGTCGAAATATCCTGGGGGAGCGCGGAACGCGCGGGGGCAAAGCCCCCGATCTGCTCGGGAAGGCTGCGCGCCAGAGCCGCGCCCGGATCAGCTCGGGAACCCTTCCGCCCGGCGCAATTCGCCCGTCGCCAACCCGCGCCAGTTGCGCAAGGGCGCAGTCAGGTATTTCTGCACCACCGGGTGGGCTTCCTCCAACAGGCCCAGATGCACCATCAGCGCGGTGATCGCGGCCTCGGCGCCGCGGGTGCCGCCATCCGCGATCTTCAGCGCGACCCCCAGCCCGCGTTCGGGGAGGATGCCGACGAAGACCGCCTCGGCCCCGGTCTTGACCGCGGCACGGCCGTCCATGGCGCGCATCAGTTCGGTGCAGGCCCGCCCCTCGCCGGCGACCAGTTCGGGATGGGCCAGCATCGCCTCGACCAGGCGCCGCTGTGCCTGGCCGCGCTTGCCGGCCGCCGGTTGCGCAAATCCGGCCATGGCATGGGCCAGCCCCTCGACCGTGCAGGCGAAATTCGGCGCCGAGCAACCGTCGATGCCCCAGCCGGTGGCGACCTCGCCCGTCACCTCCTCGAAGGCGCGGCGCACGGCGCGCTGCACGGGGTGGTCGATCTCGACATATTCCGGCCCCGCGTTCATGTGCCGCTTGAGCGTCAGGAAGCCGGCATGCTTGCCAGAGCAGTTGTTGTGGACCTGGCAGGGGCTCTCGTCCGAGCAGACCAGCCGCTTGCGCTCGGCCGGGTCGGCCGGCAGATGCGCGCCGCAGCGCAGGTCGCTGTCATCAAGCCCCAGGCCCGACAGCCAGGCCGCGACCCGCTCGGTATGGATGCGCCCGCCGCTGTGGCTGGCGCAGGCCAGTGCCAGATGCTCGCTACCCAGCCCCGCCTGGTCGGCCGCGCCGCTTTCGACCAGCGGCAGCGCCTGGATCATCTTGCAGGACGAGCGCGGATAGATCACCGCCCCCGGATTGCCCCAGGCCTCGACGATGCCGTTCGCATCCGCGATCACCACATGGCCCAGATGGGTGCTTTCGCGCATCCCGCCCCGCCACAATTCGATGAGTCTGGCTGCGGTCATGGCTGTTTTTCCTCTGACAATCGCGCGATTTTCCGCAAACGGGGGTTTTTCACGCCTTCCTTTTCGCATTATCTTGCCGCCAGATGGTTGAAAACACCACCATCATCGGCAACAAGCCGGATCGAACCGGACCATGGCAGGAGGCCAGAGCATGTTGAAATTCGCGCCGCGCGCCGCAGCGGCAGCCGCCGCAATTGCGATCGCCGCGTCTTCGCCGGTCCTGGCCCAGGACTCGACGAATGTGATCGGGACCGAGGGCGACTGGACCGTCTTCTCGGCGACCAGCCCCAAGGAATGCTGGGCAGTGTCGGCCCCGAAATCCACCCAGAACCTGGATTCCAGCGGCAAGCCCAAGGAAGTGACGCGCGGCGACATCCGGCTTTACGTCGCCTATCGGCCCGGACAGTCGGGCGAGGTCTCGTTCTCGGGCGGCTATCCCTTCGCGCCCGATTCGGCGGTCGAGGTGAATATCGGCGGCAATGTCTTCAAGCTGTTCACCGAGGGCGAAAGCGCATGGACCGGCTCGCCGGCCGACGACGCCAAGCTGGTCTCGGCGCTGCGTGCGGGCTCGACCGCGGTGGTGACCGGGCGCTCGGCGCGGGGCACCGTGACCAAGGACACCTTCAGCCTGTCGGGCATCACCGCCGCGACGAACAAGGCCCAGGCCGCCTGCAAATAAGCTACAGCTGCGGGAACCGCGGCGGACAGGGGCGCGAGCCCCTGTTTTCTTTTGGGCCGCCTTGCCCTATATAGGCCCATTGCCCCTTTCGCCGCCCGGACCCGCCAGCCATGAACGCCCCGTCGCCAGTCACGCCCGCCGCCCCGATCACCCAGGATCTGCTGACCATCCCGCGCAAGCTGCCCGAGACGGCGCGCCGGAACCTCGTCGGCCTGACCCGCGCGCAGCTGCACGAGGCGCTGATCGAGGCCGGCACCCCGGAACGGCAGGCCAAGATGCGCGTGGGCCAGATCTGGCAATGGATCTATCACTGGGGCGTGCGCGACTTCGCGCAGATGACCAACCTGGCCAAGGACTACCGCGCCCTGCTGGCCGAGAGGTTCGAGATCGCGCTGCCCGAGATCGTCACCCGCCAGATCAGCGCCGACGGCACCCGCAAATACCTGCTGCGCATCAATGGCGGGCACGAGGTCGAGACCGTCTACATCCCCGAGGAAAGCCGCGGCACGCTTTGCATCTCCAGCCAGGTGGGCTGCACGCTGACCTGTTCCTTCTGCCATACCGGCACGCAGAAGCTGGTGCGCAACCTGACCGCGGGCGAGATCGTGGGCCAAGTGCTGGTCGCCCGCGACGACCTGGGCGAATGGCCGAAGCCCGGCGCGCCCAAGGACGAGACGCGGCTGGTCTCGAACGTGGTGCTGATGGGCATGGGCGAGCCGCTGTACAACTTCGACAATGTCCGCGACGCGATGAAGGTGGTGATGGATGGCGAGGGCATCAGCCTGTCGCGCCGCCGCATCACGCTGTCGACCAGCGGCATCGTCCCGGAAATCGCCAAGACCGCCGAAGAGATCGGCTGCCTTCTGGCCGTCAGCTTCCACGCCACCACCGACGAGACCCGCGACAGGCTGGTGCCGGTGAACAAGAAGTGGAACATCGAGACGCTGCTCAACGCGCTGCGCGACTATCCGCGGCTGTCGAACTCGGAACGCATCACCTTCGAATATGTGATGCTGGACGGGGTGAACGACAGCGACGAGGATGCGCGCCGGCTGGTCCGGCTGATCCGCGGCATCCCGGCCAAGGTGAACCTGATCCCGTTCAACGAATGGCCCGGCTCGCCCTATCGCCGCTCCAGCTGGGAGCGGATCGAGGCCTTCGCCGACATCGTCCACAAGGCCGGCTATGCCTCGCCCATCCGCACCCCCCGCGGCGAGGACATCATGGCCGCCTGCGGCCAGCTGAAATCCGCGACCGAGCGCGGCCGCAAATCCGCCGCCCAGATCGCGGCCGAGGCCCGCGCCTAAGACGCCATGTCTTGCGCCTGCGGCCCGGCCGCATGGGTATTTGAACAACGAAGAAGTCTTGGGCCGGCTGCGGGCTTCTTCGTTGCATAAATACCCATGCAACAGCACCGAAAGGCGGGGCGCTTCACGAATCCGGCAAGATCCGCGGCGACCTTGCCCCGCGCGCCCCGCAGTCGTAGAAGCATCGCGACCCGCGAAAGAGGTGACGCATGAGCTGTCCGAAACCCGTCGTCCTTTGCATCCTCGATGGCTGGGGCATTTCCTCGCGCCCCGAACAAAGCGCACCCGACCAGGCCAGGACGCCGAATTTCGACCGGCTGATGCGCGACTGCCCGCATGGGACGCTGGTGACCTTCGGCCCGGACGTCGGCCTGCCCAAGGGGCAGATGGGCAATTCCGAGGTCGGGCATACCAATATCGGCGCCGGCCGCGTCGTCGCCATGGACCTGGGCCAGATCGACCTGGCGATCGAGGACGGCAGCTTCTACGAGAATGCCGCGCTGGGTGAATTCATCCGCAAGCTCAAGGCCAGCGGCGGCACGGCGCATCTGATGGGCGTCGTCTCGGACGGCGGCGTGCATGGCCATCTCCAGCACGTCATCGCCGCCGCCCGCGCCGTGGCCGACAAGGGCGTGCCGGTGGTGGTCCATGCCGTCACCGACGGCCGCGACGTGGCACCGACATCGGCCGCGGGCTTCGTCACCGAGCTTCAGCGTGCCCTGCCCGAGGCCGCCCGCATCGGCACCGTCATCGGCCGCTATTACGCCATGGACCGCGACAACCGCTGGGAGCGCGTCGCACGCGCCTACGGCGCCATGGTGCGCGGCGAGGGGCTGCCCGCGCCGGATGCGGCCCAGGCCGTGGCCGATGCCTATGCCCGCGACGAGACGGACGAGTTCATCCAGCCCACAGTGATCGAGGGCTATGCCGGCGCGCGGGATGGCGACGGCTTCTTCTGCCTCAATTTCCGCGCCGACCGCGCGCGCGAGATCCTGGCCGCCATCGGCCAGCCGGATTTCGCCGCCTTCGACACCGGCAGGCGGCCGCAATGGGCGGCGCTTCTGGGCATGGTCGATTACTCGGCCAGCCATGACGAATACATGCAGGCCGCCTATCCCAAGCGGCAGGTGGTCAACACCCTGGGCGCCTGGGTCGCGGCCAAGGGCCTGCGCCAGTTCCGCCTGGCCGAGACCGAGAAATATCCCCATGTCACCTTCTTCCTGAACGGCGGCAAGGAAACCCCCGAGCCGGGCGAGGACCGTTTCATGCCGGCCAGCCCCAAGGTCGCGACCTATGACCTGGCGCCCGAGATGGCCGCGCCCGAGGTCAGCGCAAAACTGGTCGAGGCCATCGAGGCGGGCTACGACCTGATCGTGGTGAACTATGCCAACCCGGACATGGTGGGGCATACCGGCAGCCTGCCCGCCGCCATCCGCGCCTGCGAGGCGGTGGACAAGGGGCTGGGCATGATGCTGGCGGCGCTGGAAAAGGCCGGCGGCGCCGCGGTGGTCATCGCCGACCACGGCAATTGCGAAACCACCATCGACCCCGAGACCGGCGGCCCGCATACTGCCCACACCACCAACCCGGTTCCGGTGATCGTCTTCAGCGGGCCCGAGGGCGCGAGCCTGCGGAACGGCCGGCTGGCCGACGTGGCGCCGACGGTGCTGGACCTGATGGGCCTGGACCTGCCGCCCGAGATGACCGGCACCTCGCTGATCGGGCGGGCATGAGAGCCAGGCTGTTCTTGCCGGTGCTGGTGGCCCTTGCCATCGGCTCGATGGCCCCGGCGCAGCCGGCGACGCCCGCGCAGGACGATTCGCCCCTGGACCTGGCCGCGCAGGAGGCGGCCGAGGCGGCCGACATGCTGCGCGCCGCCGTGGGCCAGCTGGACGAGGCGCTGACCGAGGACGACCAGGTCGCCTCGCTGACCCGGATGATCCGCGCCTATGAGCAGGGCATGGCCGCGCTGCGCGAGGGTTTGCGCCGTGCCGGCATCCGCGAGCAGGAGATCCGGGCCGAGTTCGACGCCCGCCGCGAGCGGCTGGGCCGGGTGCTGGGGGTGATGACCTCGATGCAGAAATCGCCCGAGACCGTGCTGCTGCTACATCCCTCGGGGCCGGAATCCTCGGCCCGCGCGGGGATGATCCTGTCCTCGGTCGCGCCGGGGCTGGAGGCCGAGGCCCGCGACATGCAGCAGAAGCTGGAGGAGATCCGCGCCGTGCGCGCCATCCAGCTGAACGCCGCGAACACGCTGGCGCAGGGGCTTGGGCAGGTGCAGGAGGCGCGGCGGCTTCTGGCCTCGGCGGTGACGGACCGCTCCAGCCTGCCGGTGCGCTTCGGCGAGGATCCCAGGGAACTGACCGCGCTGGTGGAATCGGCCGATACGCTGGACGCCTTCGCCTCGGGCATCGCCGGGATGGAGCAGGACGTGGGCGCGCCCATGGCCGATTTCGAAGGCGCGCAGGGCAGCCTGCCGCTGCCGGCCCTGGGCCGGGTGCTGCGCCGCTATGACGAACCCGATGCCGCGGGGGTGCGCCGGCCGGGCATGGTCATCGCCACCGCGCCCGCCGCGCTGGTCACGTTGCCCTGGCCTGCGACAATCCGCTATCGCGGTCCGCTGCTTGATTACGGCAATGTGATGATCGTTGAGCCCGCGCGGGGGTATCTGATGATATTCGCCGGTCTGGCGCAGGTCTTCGGCGAGACGGGCGACGTCCTGACGGCAGGAGAGCCGGTGGGGCTGATGGGCGGGCAAGAGCCGCCCGCGCAGGAGTTCGGCGCCGAATTCGTCGCCGATGCCGCGGCCGGGGGCGGTGCTGGACAGAGCGAGACACTGTATGTTGAACTTCGCAAGGGCAAGGAAACACTGGACCCGGCAGAGTGGTTCGTGATGAATCCCATTGTCGGAGAGGCCGCGGACGGGACAAGCCGCAACGCAACCGGGCAGGACGGAGCTGAATGAAACATTATCTTCTGGCAGGGGCGATCGGCACGCTTGCGGGCATCACCGTCGCCACCCAATTCGCCGGCCCGCTGGTCGCGCAGGAATCGGGCAGGAACGCCTCGGTCTATGAGCAGCTGGACCTGTTCGGCAACGTGTTCGAACGGGTGCGCGCCGATTACGTCGAGCAGGTGGACGACAAGGACCTGATCGAGGCGGCGATCAACGGCATGCTGACCTCGCTCGACCCGCACAGCTCGTTCCTGTCGGCCAAGGATTACGACGACATGCAGACCCAGACCCGCGGCAGCTTCGGCGGGCTGGGGATCGAGGTCGGGCAGGAGGACGGGCTGGTCAAGGTGATCTCGCCCATCGACGACACGCCCGCGGCCGAGGCCGGGGTCAAGGCCGGCGACTACATCACCCATGTGAACGGCGAATCGCTGATGGGCATGAACCTGGACGAGGCGGTCGAGAAGATGCGCGGCCCCGTCGGGTCCGAGATCAAGATCACCATCCTGCGCGAGGGCGAGAAGGAGCCCTTCGACCTGACCATCACCCGCGACACGATCAAGCTGACCGTGGTCAAGACCCGCATCGAGGGCCATGCCGTGGTGCTGCGCGTCACCACCTTCAACGACGAGACCTTCTCGACCCTGAAGACCGAGATGGACAAGGCGATCAAGGAGGCCGGCGGCATCGACAAGGTGACGGGCTTCGTGCTGGACCTGCGCAACAATCCGGGCGGGCTGCTGAACCAGGCCATCGAGGTCTCGGACGCCTTCCTCGACAAGGGCGAGATCGTCTCGACCCGCGGCCGCAAGCCCGAGGAAAGCGAGCGCTGGAACGCCAAGCCCGGCGACCTGGCGCAGGGCAAGCCCATGGTGACGCTGATCAACGGCGGCTCCGCCTCGGCCTCGGAGATCGTCACCGGCGCGCTGCAGGACCATCGCCGCGCCATCGTCGTGGGCACCAAGAGCTTCGGCAAGGGCTCGGTGCAGACGGTGATGCCGGTGACCTCGGACAGCGCCATCCGGCTGACCACGGCGCGCTACTACACGCCCTCGGGCCGGTCGATCCAGTCGCTGGGCATCCAGCCCGACATCATCGTCGAACAGCCCGCGCCCAAGCCCCAGGACGAGGAAGAGGCCGGCCAGCCGCGGACCGATTCGAAATTCCTGAACTCGGAAGCCGACCTGCGCGGCGCGCTGAACAACGATTCGATCAGCGACGAAGAGCGCAAGCAGATCGAGGAAGAGGCCAAGCAGGTCGAGGCCACCGCCAAGCTGCGCGAGGAGGATTACCAGCTGGCCTATGCGGTGGACATCCTCAAGGGCCTGGCGGCGGTGGACTATCACGCCCAGGCCGTGCCCGATGCCGCAAAGCCCGCCGTCACCGGCGAGGATGCGGCCCAGGGGGCGCAGGCGGAATGAGCGCGGACCTGCTGGGCCCCTCGGGCCTGCCCTATCGCCCCTGCGCGGGGGTGGTGCTGATCAACCCGGCGGGGCTGGTCTTTGCCGGGCAGCGCATCGACAACCCCGGCCCGGCCTGGCAGATGCCGCAGGGCGGCATCGACCAGGGCGAGACCCCGCGCCAGGCGGCGCTGCGCGAGTTGGTCGAGGAGACCGGCGTCACCACCGACCTGGTCGACGTGCTGATGGAAACGCCCGGCTGGGTGACTTATGACCTGCCGCCCGAGCTGCTGGGCAAGGTCTGGAAGGGCCGCTATGGCGGGCAAAAGCAGAAATGGTTCGCCATGCGCTTCCTGGGCGAGGATGAGGTGGTGCGGATCGCCACCGCGCATCCCGAGTTCGAGCGCTGGCAATGGATGCGGGCGGCCGATCTGATCGACGGCATCGTGCCCTTCAAGCGCGATGTCTATGCCCAGGTTCTGGGCGATTTCCGCGAGATCCTGGCCTGAACGGCCCGCGCCGCGCCGGGTGGCGCGGGCGGCATGGGTATTTGGGCAACGGAGAAATGCGCAAGGGCGGCTTTCGGGGCCGCCCTTTTGCCTTAGCTGCGCAGCATGGCCAGCAGGCGGGTGTCGGCATAGCCGTCGGGCGTCACGCCGCGCGAGCGCTGGAAGGCCCTGATCGCCTCGGCCGACTGGCTGCCGAGCTTACCGTCCACGCCGCCGGTGTCGAAGCCGCGGGCCATCAGCAGGCGCTGGATCTCGGCCTTTTCGCTGTTCGACAGCGTGCGGTCGCCGCGCGGCCAGCTGCCCTGGATGCCACGGCGGCCGGCGATGGCCTCGCCCAGATAGGCCACGCCGAGGGCGTAGCTGTCCGAGGCGTTGTATTTCAGGATGGCGCGGAAGTTCTCGGTGATCAGGAAGGCCGGGCCCCGCGACCCGGCCGGCGCCAGGATCGAGCCCGAGGGCACCGGCGCCCCGCTGATCGTGCGCACGCCCATCGCCGCCCATTGGCTGCCCGAATGCTGCACCGATTTGCCGGCCTGGTTGAAGTCGAAGCCCGGCGGCAGGATCACCTCGGTCCCCCAGGGCTGGCCGGGGCGCCAGCCGTTCTGGCGCAGGTAGCTGGCGGTCGAGGCCAGCGCGTCGGTCGGGTCGTCCGACCAGATGTCGCGGCGGCCGTCGCCGTTGAAGTCCACGGCATGGCCGAGGAAGGACGAGGGCATGAACTGCGTATGCCCCATGGCGCCGGCCCAGCTGCCGACCATATGGGCGCTGTCCACGTCGCCCGACTGGATGATGCGCAAGGCCGCCACCAGCTCGCCGGCGAAGAATTCGCCGCGCCTTCCGTCATAGGCCAGCGTCGCCAGCGCCGGGACGATCTGCGTATTGCCGCGGTTGGCGCCGAAATTGGATTCCATGCCCCAGACGGCCAGCACGATCTCGCGCGGGACGCCGTAGCGCGCCTCGATGGCCGAAAGCGTGCTTGCATATTGCGCAGCCTTGGACCGGCCGGTCGCGCCGCGCGTGCCGATGGCGCCGTCGAGATAGTCCCAGATCGGCTTGGTGAATTCGCTCTGCTTGCGGTCCAGCGCGACGATGCTGGGCTGGTAATGCGCCCCGGCCATGGCCCGGTCGAAGGTCGCGGGCGAGACGCCCGAGGCCAGCGCGCGCGGGCGGAAGCTTTGCACCCAGTTCTGGAAACCGGCCTCGGAGCCCTGCCCCCCGGCCGTGGGCAGCCCGCCGAAATGGCCGCCGGCGGCGCCCGGTCCCTGGTTCAGCGACACGCCGCAGCCGGCCAGCGTGCCGATCAGGATGGCCATGGTCGCGATGCGCGAGATGCGTCTGGTCATTCTGCCTGTCCGTTCCGTGTTCTTGTTCTGCCTGCTCTGCTCGCAGCCAGTCTAGCCCAGGCCGGCGCGGCTGGATAGGGGCGGATCAGCCCTGCTCGTCCCAGAGCGGCTCCATCTGCGCCACGATCACCGCGTTCTCGGCCAGCGCGCGGTCCATCAGGGCGCGCTCTTCGTCGGGGATTTCGTGGCCCTCGGCCAGGCGTTCGTCGATGCTGCCGTGGCCGGTGACTTCCAGCGGCGCAAGGCCGGCCTGCTTCAGGATGGCGACGGTCTCGCGCACCGCCTCGTCCTCGGTCGTGCCGGCGGCGTAGCAGACCAGCGCCGCGCCGGTGGCGCCCTGCGGCAGGCCGTCGTCGGTGGCGCGGCCGACCTGGACCAGAAGCGTATAGACCTGTTGCATGGCTTTTCCTTCGTCGCGATTTGCCGTCATATCGCCCGAAACGGACGGAGGTGACAATGAGCAAGAGCTTGCGACGGGTGCGATCGGCGCTGGAGGCGGCGGGCCTTGCCGCCCGGATCCACGAGACCGACGACAGCGCCCGCACCGCCGCGGGCGCGGCGGCGGCGGTCGGCTGCGCGCTGGACCAGATCGCCAAGTCGATCATCTTCCGCGGCGAGGAAAGCGGCCATGTCGTGCTGTTCCTGACTGCGGGCGGCAATCGCGTCGATCCGGCCAAGGCGACCGAGGTGGCCGGGCAAAGGCTGGGCAAGGCCGATGCCGAACTGATCCGGGCCGAGACCGGCTTTGCCATCGGCGGCGTGGCCCCGGTCGGGCATCTGCGGCAGATCGAGGCCTGGCTGGACCCGCGCCTGCTGGATTTCGACCTGGTCTGGGCGGCGGCGGGCACGCCGCGCCATGTCTTTGCCATCGCGCCGGCCGACCTGCTCCGTCTCACCGGCGCGAAGGCGGCGGATTTCACCGCCTGACGGGAAGGGGCGGGAAGACCCCCGCCCGGTTCCGCTATCCGGCCACCGCACGATAGAGCCAGATCAGGATCACCGCCCCGATCAGCCCGGCGACCCCCTGCGCCAGCCAACTGCCGGCCTGGGCGTTCAGCCCGACCAGACCCAGAAGCGCATTGCCGACGATGGCGCCGACGATGCCCAGGATGACGTTGAGGATGATCCCCGTATCCGCCTTCATGATGCTGCTGGCGATCCAGCCCGCAAGACCGCCGACGATGATCGCGGCCAGCCAACCCAAACCCTGCATGTGAAACTCCGCTTTCAGGACATTCGTGCGGGTTGAACGCAGCGGCGGCGCTTGGGTTTCACGCCGGGCTCACGCAAGGGCGAGCCCGGTGCAGGGGCGCAACGGTTCAGTCGCGCAGAAGCTCGTTGATCGAGGTCTTGGAGCGGGTCTGCGCATCGACCCGCTTGACGATCACCGCGCAATAGAGGTTCACGCCGTTCTTCGACGGCATCGAGCCGGCGACGACCACCGAACCCGCCGGAACCTCGCCATACATCACCTCGCCGGTCTCGCGGTCGACGATCTTGGTGGACTTGCCGATGAAGACGCCCATGCCGAGGACCGAGCCCTCGCGCACGATGCAGCCCTCGACCACCTCGGACCGCGCGCCGATGAAGCAATTGTCCTCGATGATGGTCGGGCCGGCCTGCATCGGCTCCAGCACGCCGCCGATGCCGACGCCGCCCGACAGGTGCACGTTCTTGCCGATCTGCGCGCAGGAGCCGACGGTGGCCCAGGTATCGACCATCGTGCCCTCGTCGACATAGGCGCCCAGGTTGACGAAGCTGGGCATCAGCACCACGCCCTTGGCGATATAGGCCGAGCGGCGCACGACGCAGTTCGGCACCGCACGGAAACCGGCGACCTTCCATTGCGCCTCGCCCCAATGGGCGAACTTGCTGTCCACCTTGTCCCACCAGGTGCCGCCCTGCGGCCCGCCCGTCTGGACCTCCATGTCCTTCAGGCGAAAGCCCAGCAGCACGGCCTTTTTCGCCCATTGGTTGACGTGCCAGTCGCTGCCGCGCTTTTCGGCGACGCGCAGCTCGCCCTTGTCCAGCGCCTCCAGCGTGGCCTCGACGGCATCGCGGACCTCGCCCCTGGTGGCGGGGGTGATCTGGTCGCGGATCTCCCAGGCGGATTCGATGGCGGCTTCAAGGGCGTCATTCGACATGGTCTGGCCTCTCAACGGTGGAAACTCTTGCCCAAGGGCTATAAGCCGAGGGGTGCGGCCGCGCAATGCGGCGGTTTCGGCCAGAGGATTGGATGACAGAACTTGACGAGCGCAGCCACCCGTTCCGCGACAGCCATCAGGACGTGGCGGTGGCGCAGACCACGCCCGACACGGCCCAGACCCGCGCGCCGGCCTATCGGCTGGCCTTCACCGACACCGAATTCCTGCTGCGCGAAGAGCTGCGCCCGGTGCGGCTGCAGCTTGAACTGCTGAAGCCGCAGATGATCATGGATGCGCGCGGCATCCGCTCGACCGTGGTGATGTTCGGCGGCGCCCGCATCCCCTCGCCCGAGCGGCGCGAGGGCGCGCGCACGCCGGTCCTGGCGGCGCTGTCGCATTACTATGACGAGGCGCGGCGCTTTGCCCGGCTGATGACCGAGCGCAGCCTGAAAAGCTATGGCGCCGAGAACGTGATCTGCACCGGCGGCGGGCCGGGGGTGATGGAGGCGGGCAACCTGGGCGCGCACGAGGCCGGCGGCGCCTCGATCGGGCTGTCCATCGTGCTGCCGCACGAACAGACGCCGAATGCCTATGTGACCCCGGACCTGTGCTTCAACTTCCACTATTTCGCCATCCGCAAGATGCATTTCCTGATGCGGGCCAAGGCGGTCACGGTGTTTCCGGGCGGCTTCGGCACCATGGACGAGATGTTCGAGGCGCTGACCCTGATCCAGACCGGCCGCATGAGGCGGGTGCCCTTCATCCTGTTCGGGCCGGAATTCTGGCACAAGGTCATCAACTGGCAGGCGCTGGCCGAGGCCGGCACCATCAGCCCCGAGGACCTGGAGCTGATCAGCTTCGTCGAAAGCGCCGACGAGGCGGTCGAGATCATCGACAACTGGGTCGTGCCCTGCCCCTGAAACGGGGCAGGCGCCGGCCGGGCCCAGATCCTGGGCACCCGGCTTCGCGCAGCTTTGGGCGCTGAATGGCCGGTCATGCAGCCGATCATGCGCGGTCGCGTTCCGCTGGTTGCTTCGTTTCGCTGGCTTCTTCGTTCCGCTAGCTGCTTCGTTCCGTCGGCCCCTTCTTCCGCCGGCCCCTTCTTCGGTCGGCCCCTTCTTCCGCCGGCCCCTTCTTCGGTCGGATGCCCTTTCAGGCCGCTTTCCGTTCAGGCCACCTTTCCGACCCGGCGGCCTTTACTTCGGTCACAGGCCTTTGGGGGTCGCGGCCGAGGCTGTGTGAAAACTCCAATTCTGAAAATTCACGAAGAACAGTTTCCTTAGAAATACATTCACGGCGGCCCGCCTTAGAACAAAGTCTCTCCGCAATGCCAGCAGGCGGACATTGTTCCGTGCCCGACCATGCTCGACTGAATTTCCACACAGCCTCGGCCCATTTCGGTCACGGACCTTTCCGGTCACGGGCCCTTTCCATTCAGGCCCCCTTACCGGTGCAGGGCACCATCCTTCGGGGCCTTTATATCCTTCGGGGGCCTTTCGTCCGAGGGCCACAACAATGACTGCGGATCTTTCGTAGGGCACCTTTCCCGCTCAACCGCTTTTCGTTCGGGCCTTCCCGCTCAGGCGCTTTTTTCGTTCGGCAGCCTTTCCCGCCCCGGCGCCGCCACGCGCTACGGCCCCAGGTCGCCGGAGCGTCGCCGCGGATCGCATCGCACCGGGGCAGGCATCACGACGCCAGCATGTCGGACAGCCGGGGCAGCGTGAACAGATCGGCCTTGTCAGCTTCGTCTCCTCGGGTCCGGGCGACCCCGAACTCCTGACCCTGCGCGCCGCGGCTGGCCCAGGCGGACGTGGTGCTTTACGACGACCTCGCCTCGGGAAGGCCGGTGCGGGAGCAGGCCGGCCCGCAGGCCGAGCGCATCCCGGTCGGCAAGCGCGCCGGCCGCCCCTCGACCAGGACTCGGGCAGGCGAACCCGGCCTTTCCGCCAGGGCTATTTCGGCCACCAGGCCACGAAATCGCCCGCCGCGACATTCGGCGGCGGGCCGCCGCCCCGGCGTTCCGTCGCCGCCTGCGCCTGCTGCGCCTGGGCCGCACCGTGGCGATAGGTCGCATGCGACAGCTCCGGCCGCATCTCGGGGTCCGGCTGATCCTCGACGGCGCGAATCACGATGGTGCCCAGCTTCAGCGCACGCTGGAAGGATTCGTCATCGCCATAGATCGCGGTCAGGAAGCGGATCACCTTGGCCCGAAACACCGCGCGATCCTGCGGCCCGTCGGCATCCTCGGCCGCGGATGCGGCCGGGCCGCCGCCCTGCGCAGCCTGGGCCGATGCGGCCTGCCGCGAATGGTCGATGCCCTGGCGGCCAAGCTGCATGTCCTGCCCCACGCCGCCGGATTCCTCGACCGCGGGCACCTCGGGCTGGGCGCGGGCAAGGGTGGGACCGACGATTTCGACCTCTCGCGCCGCCTGCGTGGCGGCGGGACCGGCCCGGCTTTGGATCTGGTGAACGGTTGGAATCATGAGACACCCGAAGATACTGGTCTGGATATGCCCATCATAGCCGTTTCCCGGCGGATTTCACCCGCTCTTTGCCGGGTGTTTTCTTAAAATCCTAGCAATCTGAACGGCTTGTCATTCCCGGTGATAGGGGCTGCCGGCCAGGATGGTGGTGGCGCGATAGATCTGCTCGGCCAGCATGACGCGGACCAGCATATGCGGCCAGACCATGCGGCCGAAGCTGATCGCCAGGTCGGCCCGGTCGCGCAGGCTGGGGTCGATGCCATCGGCGCCGCCGATCACGAAGGCGATGTCGCGCGCCTGGTCGCGCCAGCCGGCGATGCGGGTGGAAAATTCGGGGGAACTCAGCATCTGGCCGCGCTCGTCCAGCACCACCAGGGCAGCACCGTCGGGAATGGCCCTTGCCAGCAGCGCCGCCTCGGCCGCCATGCCGCCGCCGCGACGGTCGTCGACCTCGGCCAGGGTCACGGGGGGCAGGCCCAGACCGCGGCCCGCCTTGGCGTGACGGTCCAGGTAATCGGCGATCAGCTTCGCCTCGGGGCCCTGCCGCAGCCGCCCGACCGCGGCAATGACCATGCGCATGGATCAGATCTGGTGCTTGCCGGCCTCGATGGCGGCGTGTTCGGCGCGCAGCCGCTCAAGCGTGGCCGAACGCAGGGCGTCGGCGGGCATCCACATCTTTTCCAGCTGATAGAACTCGCGGACCTCGGGGCGGAAGACATGGACGATCACGTCGTCGGTGTCGATCAGCACCCAATCGCCGGTCTCCTTGCCCTCGATCCGGGCCGAGCGGCCGGTCTGCTCCTTCAGGCGCTCGACCAGCTTTTCGGCGATCGAGGCCACCTGCCGCGCGTTCCGGCCCGAGGCGATCACCATGTGATCGGCCATGGCCGAGCGGCCGCGCAGGTCGATGGTCACGACATCCTCGGCCTTGTCGTCGTCAAGAGAGGCAAGAATGCGGTCCAGTAGCTGATCGCTCGTCAGCCCGGATTCCGCGGTGGTCGCAGCCGGCGCAGCGGCCGGCGAGACGGTATTGGACAGGGTTCATCCTCCGGTCATCACGCCGATCTCCCCCGGCGCCGGGGCCTTACCAATGTAGCACGGAATCGCGCCCGCTCAATGCAGGCGCAGCGGATTTCTGGACGCATCCGCCGGCGGGCAGGCCGAAACCGGCAGATTTCCCCAGGGATCGGCGCATCTGACCTGCCCCGCGCCCCAGGCCAGGTGCAGGCTTTCGGCACCCGCCGCCGCCCGCGCCTGCTTCAGCGGCGTGTCCGCCCAATGCACCGCCAACGCGAAAACGGCCACGCAGATCAGCGGGATCGCCCGCAGGATGATGCGAATCAGCATGATCGGTCCCCTTTCCCGTGTCTTTCGGCGCCAAGATAGGGACCATTTCCCAACTTGGAATTAACAGGGCCGTGTGGCGATATTGAATATGACGTGAAATCGCCCTATTAATGCCCCTATGCGAGGATTCGTCTATTTCGACATTCACGACCGCGCCCGCCTGCCCGGCCGGTTCTACGGCGAAAGCCTGTCCGTCACCGCCCGACTTTGACGGGAGCGGGCGCTTGCGCGCGCCCTGCCGCAGGCTGCGGCACCCCCTCCGCCCTTTCCCAGCTAGTCTTCCAGAAAAGAGACAGCCATGACCGGCAACACGAACGCGGGCGCGCCCCGCACCCTCTACGACAAGATCTTCGACGCCCATGTGGTCGAGCGTTCCGAGGACGGCACCTGCATCCTCTATATCGACCGGCACCTGGTGCATGAGGTGACCTCGCCCCAGGCCTTCGAAGGGCTGCGCATGGCCGGGCGCAAGGTGCGCCGCCCCGACCAGACCATCGCCGTGCCGGACCACAACGTGCCCACGACGCCCGACCGCGTGGACGGGATCGAGAACCCCGAGGGCCGCATCCAGGTCGCCGAGCTGGACAAGAACGCGCGCGAATTCGGGCTGAACTATTACCCGATGAACGACATCCGCCAGGGCATCGTGCATATCGTCGGCCCCGAGCAGGGCTGGACCCTGCCCGGCATGACCGTGGTCTGCGGCGACAGCCACACCGCGACGCATGGCGCCTTCGGCGCGCTGGCGCATGGCATCGGCACCTCGGAGGTCGAGCATGTGCTGGCCACCCAGACGCTGATCCAGAAGAAATCCAAGAACATGAAGGTGGAGATCACCGGCAAGCTGCGTCCCGGCGTGACCGCCAAGGACATCACCCTGTCGGTGATCGGCGCCACCGGCACCGCCGGCGGCACCGGCTATGTCATCGAATATTGCGGCGAGGCGATCCGCGACCTGTCGATGGAAGGCCGCATGACCGTCTGCAACATGGCGATCGAGGGCGGCGCACGCGCCGGGCTGATCGCGCCGGACGAAAAGACCTTCGAATATGTCAAGGGCCGCCCGCACGCCCCGAAGGGCGCCGCATGGGAGGCCGCCGTCGCCTGGTGGAAGACGCTGTTCTCGGACGAGGGCGCGCATTGGGACAAGGTCGTCACCATCCGCGGCGAGGACATCGCCCCGGTCGTGACCTGGGGCACCTCGCCCGAGGACGTGCTGCCGATCACCGGCAAGGTGCCCGCGCCCGAGGATTTCGAGGGCGGCAAGGTCGAGGCCGCGCGCCGCAGCCTGGACTACATGGGCCTGAAGCCGGGCACGCCGCTGAACGAGATCAGCATCGACGCGGTCTTCATCGGCTCCTGCACCAATGGCCGGATCGAGGATCTGCGCGCCGCCGCCGGCATCCTGAAAGGCCACAGGCTGGCGCCGGGCGTGCGCGGCATGGTGGTGCCGGGCTCGGGCCTGGTGCGCATGCAGGCCGAGGAAGAGGGGCTGGACAAGATCTTCATCGACGCCGGCTTCGAATGGCGCCTGGCCGGCTGCTCGATGTGCCTGGGCATGAACCCCGACCAGCTGGCGCCGGGCGAGCGCTGCGCCGCGACCTCGAACCGCAACTTCGAGGGCCGCATGGGCCGGGGCGGCCGCACCCACCTGATGTCGCCGGTGATGGCGGCGGCGGCCGGGATCAGGGGCCACCTGACCGACGTGCGCGAACTGCTGGCGGAAACCGTCTGATGGCGGGCGGCGCGGGGCCTTACCGGCCCCGCCGCAGCAGCATCAAGGCGTTGATCGCAATCAGCCAGAGCCCGGCGTTCTCGAACCAGAAGTTGTATTTGATGTTCGCGAAATCGGCGCTGATGAGCCTGTCCACATGATGAAAGCCCACCGCGCGCACCAGCACGAAGCCGCACAGCACGGCCAGCCCCAGCAGGGCCGGGCCGTTGCGGCGCATGTGCCCGCGCAGGGCATTCGTCGTCCAGGCCAGCGCGAGTGCCACGCCCAGCACCAGCCCGGCGATGAAGGCCAGCTGCACCATATGGCGGTCGTCGTACCAGCCCTGCGCCCGCGCCATGCAGCGTCCGGTGGCGGTCAGCGCGGTCTGCAGGTCCAGCTGCTTGTTCACCCCCAGGAAGGCCATCAGCCCGGCGATCGTCAGCCACAGCCCGCGCGCCGCGCCGGCCGGACGGCGGCGCAGCACCATGACGGCCAGCACGAAGCACAGGAAGTAAGAGAGTACCGTCAGCCAGCCGGTGATCTCGGGGTCTCCGATCTGCGGCCTCCAGTCGCGCGCAATGCAGGCGCGCAGGGCCGCAAGGCTGGAAAACCCGAAAAACATCAGCGAAGCCCTTTCCATGGCGCAAGGCGCCGGACGGGTCTCGGTTAACGGGCCGCTGCGGCCCAAGTCAATTCTGCGAGGATCACGACATGGACAAGTTCACCACCCTGACCGGAATCGCGGCACCCATGCCGCTGGTCAATATCGACACCGACATGATCATCCCGAAACAGTTCCTGAAGACGATCCACCGCTCGGGTCTGGGCAAGAACCTGTTCGACGAGATGCGCTATGACGCCCAGGGCCACGAGATCCCGGATTTCGTGCTGAACCAGCCGGCCTGGCGCGACAGCCAGATCATCGTCGCCGGCGACAACTTCGGCTGCGGCAGCTCGCGCGAACACGCGCCCTGGGCGCTGCTGGATTTCGGCATCCGCTGCGTGATCTCGACCAGCTTCGCCGACATCTTCTACAACAACTGCTTCAAGAACGGCATCCTGCCCATCGTCATGCCGCCAGAGGTGGTGGACGTGCTGATGGAGGACGCCAAGAAGGGCGCCAACGCCCGCATGACCGTGGATCTGGAAAACATGACCGTGACCACCTCGGACGGGCAGAGCTTCCCCTTCGAGCTGGACCCGTTCCGCCGCCACTGCCTGCTGAACGGGCTGGACGACATCGGCCTGACCATGGAAAAGGCCCCCGCCATCGACGCCTACGAGGCGCAGATGGCCCAGAGCCGGCCTTGGGTGTAAGCCCACTGGCCGGGGCGGCCCTGCTTGCCGCCCTTGGCCTGGCCGCCCAGGCCGATCCGCTGCGGATCGCGACCTTCAGCCCCGACCTGTCGCGCGACGGGCCGGGGCTTTTGTTGCGCGACCTCGGCCGCAAGGATGCGCAGATCGACACCGTGGTGCAGGTGTTGGCGGAAACCCGGCCCGACATCCTGCTGCTGACGCATTTCGACTGGGATTACGAAGACAGCGCGCTGGACGCCTTTGCCGCCAGGCTGGCGCAGGCCGGGCTGGACTATCCGCACCGCTTCGCCGCCCGGCCGAATTCCGGCATGGCGACCGGGCTCGACCTGAACGCCGACGGGCGGCTGGGCACGGCCGACGATGCGCAGGGCTTCGGCACCTTCTCGGGGCAGGGCGGCATGGCGATCCTGTCGCGCCATCCCATCGGTCCGGTCAAGGATTACACGGATTTCCTGTGGCGCGACCTGCCCGACAACCTGATGCCGCCGCTGCCCGAGGAGGTGGCGGCCATCCGCCGCCTGTCCTCGACCGCGCATTGGGATGCGGTGGTCACGGTCGCGGGCCGGCCGCTGCACCTCTTGGCCATGTCCGCGACGCCGCCGGTCTTCGACGGGCCCGAGGATCTGAACGGGCGACGCAACCATGACGAGCTGGCGTTCTGGCTGCATCACCTGCCCGACGGCCCCTTCGTTCTGGCCGGGAACCTGAACCTCGACCCCCTGGACAGCGAAGGCCGGCCCGAGGCGCTGGCCCGGATCATGGCCCATGTCACCGACCCCCTGCCCCGCAGCGCGGGCGGCGCGGCGGCCAAGGGCGGGGTGAACGACGGCCACCGGGGCGATCCGGCGCTGGATACCGGCGACTGGCCGGACGACAAGCCGCCAGGCAACCTGCGCGTCGATTACGTCCTGCCGGCAAGGCCGCTCAAGGTGCTGGACTCGGGCGTGTTCTGGCCGGCCGAGGGACCGCTGGCCAAGGCCGCGCTGGCCGCTTCCGCGCACCGGCTGGTCTGGGTCGACCTGGACTGGCCGCCGGCACCCTGATTCGGACAAGCCCCTTCCGCCCGTCCCCGCGCGATGCCCCGGCATCTTCTCCGTTGTCCAAATACCCATGCGACGGCGCCGCCTGCCGGCCCGTCGCCCGGCCTTCGACCCCGCCCGCAGCGGCCGCCCGATTCCGCTTGCCGCCGCCGCGGCATCGCAGGTAACATGCGCGTGTATCGGTGCCCCTTTCCGGGGCCAAAAGGGAATGCGGTGCGGTCCTCGGCGTCTCGGGGGCCAAATCCGCAGCCGCCCCCGCGACTGTAGGCGGAGAGCGGACGTCCATCGCGCCACTGGCCATCCGGCCGGGAAGGCGGGCGTCTGCCGTGACCCGCAAGCCAGGAGACCTGCCGATGCATGGAACCGCAATGTCGTCGGGTTGGACGACCAAAGGAAAGGGTCGCAGATGACCGCAAAACCCATGACCGCCGCCGGCGCCAGCCGCGCCTCGGTCCTGTTTCCCGCCATCGCCGCCTTCGCGATCGGCTTCGGGCTGATCTTCATGTCCGGGCTGGTGCAGGCCGAGACCCTGCATGACGCCGCCCATGACGTGCGTCACGCGACCGGCTTCCCCTGCCACTGACATGTTCTCACGCATTCTGACCAGCGGGTTGATCGCTGGCGCTGCAACGGGGCTGATTGCCGCCCTGTTGCAGCTTTGGTTCGTGCAGCCCGTGCTGCTGCATGCCGAACTGTATGAATCCGGCCAACTGGCGCATTTCGGGGCCGAGGCCGTCAGCGCGCACCAGGACTTGGGGCCCTTCGAATGGACCCGCAACATGCTTTCGGTCCTGTTCACCATGATGGTCTATGCCGGCTACGGGCTGATGCTGGTGGCGCTGATGGCGCTGTCCGAGGCGCAGGGCAACGCGGTCACGGCGCGGCAGGGGCTGCTTTGGGGTCTGGCCGGCTACCTGACCATGCAGCTTGCCCCCGCCTTCGGCCTGGCGCCGGAAGTGCCGGGCGTCGCCGCCGCCGATGTGCAGCTGCGCGCGATCTGGTGGCTGGGCACCGCCGCCGCCACCGGGCTGGCGCTGTGGCTGGTCGCCTTTGGCAAGGGCTGGGCGGCCTGGGGCGTGGCCATCGTGCTGATCCTGGCGCCGCATGTGATCGGCGCGCCGCAGCCCGACAGCTATGCCGGCCCGGTCCCGCCCGAGCTTTCGGCGGAATTCGCCGGGCGCGCCCTGGGTGCCGGCGCCATGGCCTGGGCGCTGCTCGGCCTGCTGGCCGGCTGGTTCTGGCAGCGCGAAAGCCAGCGCGCGCCGGTGCCGCAAGCCGCCTGATCCGGGCCGCAACCGTTTCGGCCGGGCGTGCCTGTCGCGCCCGGCCCTTTCATGAAAGCGGGGAAAAGACATGGATCGCTCGATCCCGATGCTGCTGATCGGCCTGATCTTCGGCGGCGGCATGGGCTTCGTCATCGCCGCCGCCAACGGCATCACGCTGGACGGCCACGACCACGGCGCGCATGGCCACGGCACCCAGGCCGCGGCGCATGACCACGGCGCGCCCATCGACCTGCCCGCGGGCAGCGCCACCGCCTCGGCCCGGCTGGAGCCCGACAGCACCGCCGGCTGGAACCTGTTCGTCGAGACCGAGGGCTTCTGCTTCGCCCCCGAACATGCCGGGCTGGCCGATCGCCGCGGCGAGGGGCATGCGCATCTTTACCTGAACGGCGCCAAGATCGCCCGGCTCTACGGCCCGGCCCATCACCTCGACATGCTCGCCGCCGGCGACCGGCTGCGGGTCGAGCTGAACTCGAACGACCACCGCCCGCTGACCGTGGCGGGCCGGCCGCTCGCCGTGGAACTGACCGTGCCCGACCGCCCTGTCGGCATCCGCGCCGGGGCCGAGGGCCTGCCCGACAGCGCCATTTGCGCCACGCCCCGATGATGCGGTTCGGCCACGAGGACCAGGCGGCGCTGGACCGCATCCTGCGCTGGCGCCGCGACGTGCGGCATTTCCGCGACGACCCGATCCCCGAGCCGCTGCTAGAGGAATTGCGCGCGGCGATGGAACTGGCGCCCTCGGTCGGCAATGCCCGGCCCTGGCGGGTGATCCGGGTCGAAAGCCCCGATCTGCGCGCCGCGATCCGCGCCGATTTCCTGCGCTGCAATGCCCGGGCCGCCGCCCGCTACCAGGGCCGGCAGCGGCAGGAATACGATGCGCTGAAGCTCGCCGGGCTGGACCGCGCGCCGGTCTGGCTGGCCGTCTTTACCGAGATCGACCCGTCCGAGGGCCACGGCCTTGGCCGCGCCACCATGCCGCAGACCCTGCGGCAATCGACGGCGATGGCGATCCATGCGCTGTGGCTGGCGGCACGGGTGCGCAACCTGGGGCTTGGCATGGTCTCGATCCTCGACCCCGCGCGGATCGGCCCGCTGCTGGCGGTTCCCGAAAGCTGGGAGTTCTCGGCGCTGCTCTGCCTCGGCTGGCCCGAGTTCACCGACGACACGCCGCTGCTGCACCGCACCGGCTGGCAGGAAAACACCGCCTCCGGCTGGCAACGGCGCTGAAAGGCCCCGCCGCATCCGGCGGGGCCGCTTGGTTCAGGGCTGCGAGGTGGCCGGGCCCATGGGCTGGCCGTTGACGGTAAAGGGGCCGCCGCCCTCGGGCATCTGGATGTCCCAGACATTCTCGCCGCTCGCGCCGGGCTTGGCCATGGCGCGGGCCATGCGCAGCATCATCAGCGGCTGGGCGGCCTCTTCGGGCGGGGCCGCGGCCAGCGCCGCCTCGACCTTGTCGAGCCCCGTGGCCGAGATCAGCGCCGCGCCGGTGGGCGCCGCGCCCGGACCGGCCGCGATGTCCGCGCGATAGTCGATCTGGTAGCCGTCGCCCTTGATCTGCGACGGCGCAAGCTTCAGATCGGCCGTGCCGCCGGGCAGCAGCGCCGCCTGCAGCTGTTCGGGCACCAGCCGCGCAAAGGGTTCCTCGGCGGCCAGGTCGAAGCCCTCGATCAGCATCTTCGCCGGCGCCGCCAGGTCGAAGCCCGAGGCGGTGAAGTCCAGCGTCACCTCTTGCGGCAGGATCGGCTCGACCCAGGGCGGCAGCACGCCCTCGGGCACGGTCACGCCCGACAGCGCCACCCGTTCGTGCAGCCGGCCGTCGGCGGTGGCGCCGGACAGGCCGACCGTCACCTTGGTCGAGGCAAGGCCGAATTCGCCCAGCGGAGAGCCGATCTTCAGATCATGCAGGACCGCGTCCATCGACAGGTCGTCCCACAGCGGCATGGCGGCGGCCAGCTTGTCGCGCAGCCCGTCCTGCGAGCCCTTGATCAGCTCCTCGGACGGATGGGCGACGAACCAGGCGAGCAGGGACAGCATGCCTTCGGTGCGCGCGCCGGTGATCTGGCCGCTGCCCTCGTAGCCGGGCGCGGTGATCTGGAAGGTCATCGGCTGGCCGCCCGGACCCATCAGGATCTCCTGCGACTGCTCCAGCCCCTCGGCGGTGAAGCTCATGGCCTGGTCGACGCCGCCGGCCTTGCCGGGCACGCCGGTCAGCGACACCTCCATCCGCGCCGTGCGCTGGTGATCGCGCGAGACGACCTCGGGCTCGGCCGGGGGCTGTTCGGGCGCGGCTTCGGCGCCGGGCGGCGGCGGGGGCGCATATTGCACCGACTCGATGACGTAATCCGTCATCACCGCCGTCTGTTCGCGGAAACTCATCAGCCCCTCGTCCCAGATGCCGGTGGATTCGACCCTGGTCGTGCCCTTCTGCTCGAACAGGCGCGGCACCACCACCGACCAGCTCAGCACCTGGTCCTCGCTGACGCCCCAGCTGCCGTCGCCATTGTCGGTCAGCCGATAGGTCAGGGCCGAGACGCTGACCTGGGCCTGCTCGGCCGGAACCTGCGCCAGTAGCGGCGCCGGGTCGATCCGCAGCTCATAGCTTTCGCCCTGGGGGGTGACGGCGACCACGCCCTCGGTGCCGCCGAAATAGGTCTGGAAAACACCGCGCAGCCGCGCGGCCCCCTCTTCGGTGGCGGGCACGGCCCAGGCCGCCGAGACGGGGCAGATCGCCAGCAGCGCCACAAGGCCTTGTCTCGCAAACATGTCCGAACATCCTTTCGAATTCACTGATCCTGCACAAGCGGCAGATGACAGGAAACAGGCTAGAACTCCACCCCCGGTTGCGCCTTGATGCCATCGCGGAAGGGGTGCTTGACCTGTTCCATCTCGGACACAAGATCGGCAAGCTCGATCAGTTCCGGCTTGGCGTTGCGTCCGGTCAGGACCACATGCGTCATCGGCGGCTTTTCGCTGCGCAGGAAATCCAGCACCTCGTCCAGGTCCAGGTAGTCATAGCGCAGCGCGATGTTGATCTCGTCCAGCAGGACCATGCGGATCTGCGGATCGCGGATCAGCTCCTTGGCCTTTTCCCAGCCGGCGCGGGCGGCGGCGATGTCGCGCGCGCGGTCCTGGGTTTCCCAGGTGAAGCCCTCGCCCATGGCGTGGAACTGGCACAGGTCGCCGAAATGCGTGGTCAGCAACCGCCGCTCGCCGGTGTCCCAGGCGCCCTTGATGAACTGCACCACCGCGCAGGGCATGCCATGGGCGATGCAGCGCAGGATCATGCCGAAGCCCGAGGACGACTTGCCCTTGCCCTTGCCGGTATGGACGATGACCAGGCCCTTCTCGCCCTGCTTCTCGGCCATCATCCGGTCGCGGGCGGCCTTGATCCGGGCCATCTTCTCGGCGTGGCGGGTATTGTCGTCGGTCTGCATCGGGCACTCCTTCGCTTGACAAGTCGGGACCGGGCGCGCACAGACGAGAGGCGCTGGTTCCTGTCCTACGACAGGCGAAGAGGGAATGCGACAGGCAACCGCCTGGAAGCAGCCGCCCCCGCGACCGTGACCGGAAAGGTCGTCCCGAGGCCACTGGCGAGACGCCGGGAAGGCGGGGCGGCCGTGGGCCCAGGCCCGAATCCGCAAGCCGGGAGACCTGCCAGCGCGCGAAGGATTGACCGGCGGACGGGGTGTTCCCGCTGGGGCTTGGGCGCTGGTCCCCTGCCTCGTGCCGCCTTGAGGGATGAAGGGCGCATGACCGTCACGCTGCATGTCTGCATCACCTGCCGCGCCGGCCAGCCCGTCCCCGAGGGCGAGCCCGTGCCCGGTGCGCGGCTGCATGACGCGCTGGCGGCCGAAGGCGCCCCCGACGGCGTGCGCATCGTCCCCGTCGAATGCCTGTCCGCCTGCGCCAACGGCGCCGCCATCGCGCTGTCGGCGCCGGGCCGCTGGACCTATGTCTACGGCCGCATGTCGGCCGAGGACGCGACCGAGATCCTGCTGGGCGCCGCCGCCTATGCCCAGGCCCCCGACGGCATCGTGCCCTGGCGCGAGCGCGTCACGATTTTCCGCAAGCGCAGCCTCGCGCGCATTCCCCCGATTGGATAGAAGATGAGCGACCTGACCAAGACCCCCGTCACCGTCATCACCGGCTTTCTGGGCGCCGGCAAGACCACGCTGATCCGCCACCTGATGTCGCAGCCGCAGGGCAAGCGGCTGGCGGTGCTGGTCAACGAATTCGGCACCATGGGCGTCGACGGCGAGATCCTGAAGTCCTGCGCCGACGAGAATTGCCCGGCCGAGAACATCATGGAGCTGTCGAACGGCTGCATCTGCTGCACCGTCGCCGACGACTTCATCCCGACGCTGGAACGGCTGATGGCGATGCCCGTCAAGCCCGACCACATCCTGATCGAGACCTCGGGCCTGGCCCTGCCCAAGCCCTTGCTGAAAGCCTTCGACTGGCCGGCGATCCGCTCGCGCATCACCGTGGACGGGGTGATCGCGCTCGCCGATGCCGAGGCGGTGGCGGCCGGCCGCTTCGCCCCCGACGAGGCCGCGGTCGAGGCGCAGCGCGCCGCCGACGACAGCCTGGACCACGAGACGCCCCTCTCCGAGGTGTTCGAGGACCAGATCGCCTGCGCCGACATCGTGCTGCTGTCCAAGGCCGACCTGGCCGGCGAGCAGGGGCTGGCCGCCGCCCGCGCCGTGATCGAGGCCGAGGCGCCGCGCAAGCTGCCGATCCTGCCGCTGACCGACGGGGTGATCGACCCGCGCGTGATCCTGGGCCTGGGTGCCGCGGCCGAGGACGATCTCGCCGCCCGCCCCAGCCACCACGACGGCGCCGACGACCACGAACACGACGATTTCGACTCGGTGGTGATCGAGCTGGCCGAGATCGCCGACCCCGGCGAGCTTGCCGCCCGCATCGAGCGGCTGGCCCGCGAACAGAACATCCTGCGGGTCAAGGGCCATGTCGCCGTCGCCGGCAAGCCCATGCGCCTTCTGGTGCAGGCGGTGGGCGAGCGGGTGCGGCACCAATACGACCGGCCCTGGGGCGACGCCCCCCGCGCCTCGCGCCTGGTGGTGATCGCCGAACATGACGACATCGACGAGGCCGCGATCCGGGCGGTCCTGGCTGCCTGACGATGCATGTCGTCTTCCGCGAAAGCCGTGGGCTGGAAGAGACCGAGGTTCCGACCGACCCCGGCCAAGGCCCCGCCGACCTGGTCGTGCTGTCCTATTCCGACAGCGACCTCGGCGCTTTCGCGGCGGGCTGGCATCGCGCTGCCGGGGGGCTGCCTTCGCTGCGGCTGTGCAACCTCTCGGCGCTGCGGCACCCGGTCTCGGTCGATCAGTATTGCGAGGCGACGCTTTCCGGCGCCCGCGCCGTGCTGGTCCGGCTGATCGGCGGCGAGCCCTATTGGCATTACGGCGTCGCCAGCCTTCAGGATCTGGCCCGCCGCCGCGGGATCGCCCTGGCCTTCCTGCCGGCGGACGGGCGTCCCGACCCGACGCTGGAGCGGTTTTCCACCCTGCCGCTGCCGCTGCTGCACCGGCTGGCGGCGCTTTGCGACCAGGGCGGCGCGGTCGCGGCACAGATGGCGCTGGCGGAACTGGCCGGGGCCGCCGGCCTGCCCGCCGCCCCGGTCCAGGGGCAGGCCGCGATCCCTGACTTCGGCTTCTACGATCCCGACCGCGGCGTCATCGACCGCCCCCGGCCCGACCCCGCACCCGGCGTGCTGGTCAGCTTCTATCGCAGCTACCTGACCGCGGCCGACCTGGCGCCGGTGGATGCGATGATCCGCGCCCTGCGCACGGCCGGCTTTGCCGCGACCGGGGTCTTTGCGCCCTCGCTCAAGGCGCCGGGCTTTGCCGACTGGCTGGCGCCGCACCTGCCCGGCCTTGTCGCGGTGGTGAACCTGACCGCCTTTTCCGCCCGCGACGATGCCGGCGCCACGCCCTTCGACGGCACGGATTGCCCGGTCTTTCAGGTGGCGCTGTCCACCGCGCCCCGCGCCCTCTGGGCGGCCGAGGATCGCGGGCTTTCCGCCGCCGACCTGGCGATGCATGTCGTGCTGCCCGAGGTCGACGGCCGCATCTTCCTGGGCGCGATCAGCTTCAAGGAACCGCAAGAGCGCGACCCCGACCTGCAATTCGCCCGCGTGATCCATGCCCCCGACCCGGACCGCATCGACGCGGCCATGGCGCGGATCACCGCCTGGCACCGGCTGCGGCAGGCGACACGCCGCGCGGTGGTGCTGTCCACCTATCCCGGCAAGGCGCATCAGCTGGCCCATGCGGTCGGACTGGACGCGCTGGCCTCCTGCGGCGCGATCCTCGGCCTTCCCCATGACCACCTGGGCCGGCGGCTGACCGCCGAGCGCATCCACTGGCCGCTCTCGGACTACCGGCAAGCGCTGGCCCGCCTGCCGCAACGCCTGCGCGACGACCTCGCCGCCGCATGGGGCGAGCCTCCCGACGGCTTCCGCTTCGCCGCCCTCCGCCACGGCGCCGACCTGATCGCCCTGCAACCCGAACGCGGCGAGGCAAAGACCCGCGTCGACGACTACCACGACCTGACCCGCACCCCGCGCCATGAATATGTCGCCTTCTACCTGTGGCTGCGCGCGCAGGCGGACGTGCTGATCCACATGGGCGCGCATGGCACGCTGGAATGGCTGCCCGGCAAGTCGGTTGCCCTGTCGGGCGAATGCTGGCCCGAGGCGCTGCTGGCCGACATGCCGGTGATCTATCCCTTCATCGTCAACGATCCGGGCGAGGCCGCGCAGGCCAAGCGCCGGCTTTCCGCCGTGACGCTGGGCCACCTGCCGCCGCCGCTGGCGGATTCCGCGGTGCCCGAGAACCTCGCGCATCTGGAGCGGCTGCTCGACGAATATTCCACCGCCGACGGGCTGGACCCGCGCCGCCGCGACCGGCTGATCGCGGCGATCCGCGACGAGGCCCGCGCCGCCGGGGTGGAAACCGACCTGGGCCTGCCCCCCGAGGCCGCGGCGGCCGAGGCGATCCCGCTGATCGACCGCTTCCTCTGCGATCTCAAGGACAGCCGCTTCGGCGACGGCTTGCATGTCTATGGCACCGCTCCGGGCGAAGCCGAAGGGCTGGCGCGCGCGCTGGCCGGCCAGCGGGTCGCACCCGGCCCCTCGGGCTCACCGGCGCGGGGGCGGCAGGACGTGCTGCCGACCGGGCGCAACCTTTTCACCGTCGATCCCCGCGCCGTGCCCTCGCGCAATGCCCATGCCCAGGGGGTGAAACTGGCCGAGGAACTGCTGCGCCGCCACCTGCAGGACCATGGCGACTGGCCCCGCGGCCTGGTCGTCGACCTCTGGGGCAGCGCCACCATGCGCACGGCGGGCGAGGAATTCGCCATGGCGCTGCATCTCGCCGGCCTCAGCCCGCGCTGGGACGGCGCCTCGGGCCGGGTCGCGGGCATCGAGATCCTGCCCCTGGCCGAGCTTGGCCGGCCGCGGATCGACGTGACGCTGCGGGTCTCGGGCCTGTTTCGCGACATCTTCCCCGGCCTCGCGCAGCTTTTCGAGACCGGGGCCGAGGCGCTGGCGGCCCGCGACGAAACCCCAACCGACAACCCCTATCGCAACCGCGCCCCCCGCGTCTTCGGCCCCAGGCCCGGCCTTTACGGCCTCGGCATCGCCGACCTGGCCGAGAGCTTCACCGACCAGGCGCGGCAGGCGGCGGGCGAGGCATGGCTGGCCGCCTCCTCCCATGCCATCGCCGCCGATGGCCGGATCACCCACCAGCCGCAGGCGATCCGCGACCGGCTGGCCCAGGCCGATGCCTTCGTCCATGCGCAGGACCTGCCGGAATCCGACCTGCTGCTGGCCGGCGACTATGCCGCGCATGAGGCGGGCTTCGCCGCCGCCATGGCACGGATCGGCGCCGCGCGGCCGGCGCTCTACCACCTCGACGCCACCCGCCCGGACCAGCCGCGGGCCCGGACCCTGGCCGAGGAAATCGCCCGCGTCACCCGCGCCCGCGCCGCCAATCCGGCCTGGGCCGACGGCATGATGCGGCACGGCTTTCGCGGCGCGGCCGAGATCGCGGCGACGCTGGACCACATGGCCGCCTTCGCCAACCTGGCCGGCGTGGTGCCCGGCCATCTCTTCGACCTCTATCACGACGCCACGCTGGGCCGGCCCGAGGTCCTGGCCTTCATGGAACGCGAAAACCCCGCCGCGCTCGCCGCCATGCGCGCGCTTTTCGCGCGGCTGCTCGAATCGGGCCTCTGGGTCAGCCGCCGCAACTCGGTCCTGGCGGAGCTGGCGCCATGAGCTTCGCCGTCAAGGGCTGGTGCCCCGGTGCGCTGCGGCCGATGCAATCGGGCGACGGGCTGGTGCTGCGCATCCGGGCGCGGAACGGCCGGCTGGAACCGGACCAGGCACGGCTGATCGCGGCACTCTCGGCCCGGCACGGCAACGGGCTGATGGACCTGACCAGCCGCGCCAACCTGCAACTGCGCGGGCTGGACCCTTCTGGCCATGCCGCGGCCGTCGCCGCCCTGGCCGGCATCGGCCTGATCGACGACGACCCGGAATCCGAGGCACGGCGCAACGTGATCCTGTCGCCCTTCGCCCCGATGGGCGGCCCGGCCTGGCAACTGGCCGAGGCCATCGCCCAGGCGATGACCGCGCCCGATGCGCCGCAGGTGCCCGGCAAGTTCGGCTTTGCCGTCGATGCCGACCCGCCGGTGCTGGCCGACACGCCCGCGGACATCAGGCTGCGCCCGCAGGGCCCAGGCTGGCTGATCCTGCCGGACGGCGCCGATTGGGCGCTCAAGGCCGATAACACCGCCCAGGCCGCCACCCGCGCCATCGCCCTGGCGCATTGGTTCATGCAAGGCGGCGTGCAGGACGGCCGCGGGCGGATGCGCGACTACCTGCGCCGCAGCCCCGCCCTGCCCCATGGCGCGACCCCGCTGCCGTCTTCTCTGTTGCCCAAATACCCATGCGACCGCGCCACCGGAACCGCCGGCGCCCATCCGCCCGGCCCCGGCCCGGCACCGAACGGCTGGCTGCTGGGCTTCGCCTTCGGCCAGATCACGCCGGCGCAGCTGGCCGCCGCCGCCGCGATCGGCCCCCTGCGCCTGACCCCCTGGCGCGCGCTGCTGATCGAGGGCGCCGCCCGCCCGCGGATCGAGGGCGCGATCCTCGACCCCCACGACCCGCTCCTGCGCATCCATGCCTGCACCGGCGCGCCCGGCTGCCCGCAGGCTTTGGCCGATGTCCGCGCCCTGGCCCGCAGCCTCGCCCCGCGCCTTGCCCCCGGCCAAAGCCTGCATGTCAGCGGCTGCGCCAAGGGCTGCGCGCATCGGGGCGCGGCCTCGGTCACGCTGGTCGCCACCGCGCCCGACCGCTTCGACCTGATCCGGGACGGCGGCACCCGCGATCCCGCCGCGCAGGGCGGGCTTGCGCCGCATCGCATCCCGCTCTGACCTTGCCCAATGCCCGCTTGCATGAGATAGCCGCGAAAATCCCAGGGAACCCCGATGCTGCACCAATACGAAACCGACGGCGCCCGGATCTACGCGCAGTCCTTCGCCACCATCCGGGCCGAGGCCGACCTCGCCCGCTTCACCGCCGAAGAGGAACCCGTCGTCGTGCGCATGATCCATGCCGCCGGGCTGGTGGGGCTGGAGCGCGACGTGGCATTCTCGCCCGGCATGGCCACGGCGGCGCGCCAGGCGCTGGAAGGCGGCGCGCCGATCCTCTGCGATGCGCGCATGGTCAGCGAGGGCATCACCCGCGCCCGCCTGCCCGCCGAAAACCGGGTCATCTGCACGCTGCAAGACCCGCGCGTGCCGGACCTCGCCGCCCGGATGGGCAACACCCGCAGCGCCGCGGCGCTGGAGCTGTGGCGCGACGACCTGGATGGCGCCGTGGTCGCCATCGGCAATGCGCCGACGGCGCTGTTCCACCTGCTCAACATGCTCCGCGATCCGGCCTGCCCGCGCCCGGCCGCGATCATCGGCTGCCCGGTGGGCTTCGTCGGCGCGGCGGAATCCAAGGCCGCGCTGATGGACGACCTGCCGGCGCCGGCGCTGATCGTGCGCGGGCGGCTGGGCGGCTCGGCCATCACCGTCGCCGCCGTCAACGCGCTCGCCAGCCGAAAGGAATAGCCATGGGCCCCCGAACCGGAAAGATCATCTGCGCCGGCCTCGGCCCCGGCGATCCCGACCTGATCTCGGTCCGCGCCGACCGCGCCATCCGCGGCGCGCGGCAGATCGCCTATTTCCGCAAGAAGGGCCGCGCCGGCCAGGCCCGCCGCATCGTCGCACAGATGCTGGCCCCGGACGTGGTCGAACATGCGATGGAATATCCGGTCACGACCGAGATCCCCTTCGACAGCCCGGAATACAACCGGCTGCTTTCGGGTTTCTACGACGACTGGACCGTGCGGCTGGCCGCCCTGGCCGCCGACAGCGACGTGGTGGTGCTGTGCGAGGGCGACCCGCTGTTCTACGGCTCGTTCATGCATCTGCACGCCCGGCTGCAAGGCATCGCCCCGGTCGAGATCATCCCCGGCATCCCCGGCATGACCGGCTGCTGGAACGCCATCGGCCAACCGATGACCTGGGGCGACGATGCGATGACGGTGCTGATGGGCACCCTGCCCGAGGCGGAACTGGCCCGCCACATGCGCGCCGCCGATGCGGTGGTGGTGATGAAGACCGGCCGCAACCTGCCCAAGATCGCCCGCGCGCTGGCAACCGCCGGCCGCATGGCCGATGCCTGGCTGGTCGAGCGCGGCACCATGCCCAACCAGCGCGTGACGCCGCTGGCGCAGGCCGACCTGGACGCCTGCCCCTATTTCGCCACCGTGCTGGTGCATGGCAACGGCCGCCGCCCTCTGGCGGATGCTGCGGAATGAGCGGCTGGGTCGCGGTGGCGGGCCTGGGGCCGGGCACGGACGATCTCGTCACGCCCGAGGTCCGGGCGGCGCTGGCCCAGGCCACCGACATCGTGGGCTATATCCCCTATGTCGCCCGCGTCGCCCCACGCGCGGGTCTGGCGCTGCACCCTTCGGACAACCGGGTCGAACTGGATCGCGCCCGCTTCGCGCTGGACCTGGCGGCGGAGGGCAAGCGGGTCGTGGTGGTTTCCTCGGGCGATCCGGGGGTTTTTGCCATGGCCTCGGCGCTGTTCGAGGCGCTGGAGGGGCGCGAGGACGCCCCCGAGATCCGCATCCTGCCCGGCATCACTGCCATGCTGGCGGCAAGTGCCCGGATCGGCGCGCCGCTGGGCCATGACTTCTGCGCCATCAACCTGTCGGACAACCTCAAGCCCTGGGCGCTGATCGAAAAGCGCCTGCGCCTGGCGGCCGAGGCGGATTTCGCCATGGCCTTCTACAACCCACGCTCCAAGGCCCGGCCCGAGGGGTTCGCCCGCGTGCTGGAGATCCTGCGCGAGGCTTGCGGGCCGGACCGGCTGATCTGCTTCGCCCGCGCCGTCTCGACCCCGGACGAGGCGGTCCGCACCGTCACCCTGGCCGAGGCCCGCCCCGAGATGGCCGACATGCGCACCGTCGTCATCCTGGGCAACAGCGCCACCCGCCGGGTCGGCCCCTGGGTCTATACGCCGCGATCCGTGCCATGAAGCCAGGCCATCACCTCGGCCGGCGTGGCGACGACGCGGCGCAACGGCAGCACGGGACGGTCGATCATCACCACCGGCAGGCCCAGCGCGCGGGCGGCAGCCAGCTTGGCCTGGGCGGCTTGGCCCCCGGCATTCTTGGCGACGACATGGGCGATGGCGTGGCGCCGCATCAGCGCGATGTCGCCCGCGACGGTGAACGGCCCGCGCGAGACGATCAGCGTGGCGTCGCGCAAGGGATGCGCCGCCACCTCGGCGAAACGCAGCATCCAGACATGGTTCAGCCCGACGAAGGGCTGCAGGTTCTGCCGCCCGATGGCCAGGAACACCGCCGAGCCGTCGCCCGGCAGCGCGCGGGCGGCGGCTTCGTAATCGGCGACGCGGGTCCAGCGGTCGCCCGGCTCGGCCACCCAGGGCGGCCGCTCCAGCGCGATCAGCGCCGTGCCGGTCGCGCAGCAGGCGGCGACGGCATTGCGGCTCATGCCCTCGGCAAAGGGATGGGTGGCGTCGATGACATGGCTGATGCGCTCGGCCCGCAGATAATCGGCCAGCCCCTCGGGCCCGCCGAAGCCGCCGATGCGCGTGGGCAGGGGCTGCGCCACCGGGTTGGCGGTGCGGCCGGCATAGGAATAGACCGCATCCAGGCCGGCCTCGGCCAGCGCGCGGGCCATGGCCCCCGCCTCGGTGGTGCCGCCCAGCAAAAGGATGCGCGTCATGCCTGAACCCTGGCTTTCCATCATCGGTATCCAGGAAGATGGCCTTGCCGGCCTGCCGCCTGCAAGCCGCGATGCGCTGGATCGGGCGGAAATCGTCTTCGGCGCGCCGCGGCACCTGGACCTGGCGGGGATCGCGGGGCCGCGGGGCCGGGAATGGCCGGTGCCCTTCGACCTGGCCCCGCTGCTGGCCCTGCGCGGGCAAGGCGTGGCGGCGCTGGTCTCGGGCGATCCGTTCTGGCACGGCGCCGGCGGCAGCATCGCCGCCGTTCTGGACCCCGGCGAATGGCGGGCCTTTCCCGCGCCCGGCACGTTTTCGCTGGCCGCGGCACGGCTGGGCTGGCGGCTGGAAAAGGTCGCCTGCCTTGGCCTGCACGCCGCACCCCTGGCCCGGCTGCGCCCGGTGATGACGCGCGGCGCGCGGGCGATCTGCCTGCTGCGCGACGGCTCTGCCCCGGCCGCCCTGGCGGAGTGGCTGGTGGCACAGGGGCTGGGCGCGACGCGCATGGTGGTGATGGAGGCGCTTGGCGGCCCGCGCGAACGCATCCGGCAGGCGCGCGCCCAGGGCTTCGCGCTGGACTGCGCCGCCCCGGTGGCGGTGGCGCTGGACGGGACGGACCTGCCGCCGGGCGCCGGCCTGCCGCGCGGCTTCGGCCTGCCCGACGACAGTTTCGCCCATGACGGCCAGATCACCCGCCGCAGCGTCCGGGCGATGACGCTGGCGGCGCTTGGCCCGCGGGGGGGCGAGATGCTGTGGGACATCGGCGGCGGCTCGGGCTCGGTCAGCGTCGAGTGGTGCCTGAACGGCGGCCGCGCCGTGACCGTCGAGCCCCGCGCCGACCGCATCGCCAATATCGCCGCGAATATCGAGGGCTTCGGGCTGGCCGGCCGGATGCGTGCCCTGCACGGCAGCGCGCCCGAGGCGCTGGCCGGCCTGCCGCCGCCCGACGCGATCTTCGTCGGCGGCGGCGCTTCGGCCACGCTGATCGACGCCCTGCCCCCGGCCCGGCTGGTGGTGAACGCGGTGACGCTGGAGACCGAGGCGCTGCTGATCGCCCTTCACGCCACGCGCGGCGGCAGCCTGACCCGGATCGCGCTGGAAGAGGCCGCGCCGCTGGGCCGGATGCGCGGCTGGACCCCGGCGCGCAGCGTCACGCAATGGAGCTGGCCATGAGGGTCGCGGGCATCGGCTTTCGGCAGGCGGCAAGCCTTGCCTCGCTGCAAGACGCCTTGGCCCGCGCCGGCGCGGCGGATGCGCTGGCGACCAGCCCGGCCAAGGCGCAGGCGCCGGTGATGCGGGCGCTGGCCGCCCGGACCGGCCTGCCGCTGCTGGCGGTCGAGGTCGCCGGCATCGCCACCCCCACGCAATCGCCGCGCATCCTGGCGCGGCTTGGCACCGGCTCGCTGGCCGAGGCGGCGGCGCTGGCCGCGCTTGGCCCCGGCGCGCGCATCGTCGCGCCGCGCGTGACATCGCAAGACGGCATGGCCACCGCCGCCGTCGCAGAAGGAGACCCCGCATGACCGTCCATTTCATCGGCGCCGGCCCCGGTGCGGCCGACCTCATCACCCTGCGCGGCCGCGACCTGATCGCCGCCTGCCCGGTCTGCCTCTATGCCGGCTCGCTGGTGCCCGAGGCGCTGCTGAGCCATTGCCCGCCCGGCGCGCGGATCGTGAACACCGCGCCCATGGACCTGGACCAGATCATCGCCGAGATCGCCGCCGCGCATCGGGCGGGCCATGACGTGGCGCGGCTGCATTCGGGCGACCTGTCGGTCTGGTCGGCCATGGGCGAGCAATTGCGCCGGCTGCGCGACCTTGGCATCCCCTATGACGTGACGCCCGGCGTGCCCTCGTTCGCCGCCGCCGCTGCGGCGCTGGGGACGGAACTGACCCTGCCCGGCCTCGCGCAATCGGTGGTGCTGACCCGAACCTCGGGCCGCGCCTCCTCGATGCCCGCGGGCGAGACCCTGGCCAATTTCGCCGCCACCGGCGCCACGCTGGCCATCCACCTGTCGGTGCATGTGCTCGACCGCGTGCAGGCCGAGCTGGTGCCGCATTACGGCGAGGGTTGCCCGGTCGCGGTGGTGTTCCGCGCCAGCTGGCCCGACCAGCGCGTCATCCGCGCCACGCTGGGCACGCTGGACCCCGCCATCGGCGCGGGCGAGCGCACGGCGCTGATCCTGGTCGGCCCGGCGCTGGCGGCCGAGGGCTTCGACGAAAGCCGGCTCTATGCCGGCGATTACGACCGCCGCTTCCGCCCCGTGGGCACCGCGCCGAGGTTCCCCGAATGAAGGGCCTTGTCGTCAGCGCCCCCGCCTCGGGGTCCGGCAAGACCACGGTCACGCTGGGGCTGATCGCGGCCTTGCGGACGCGCGGGCTGGTGGTGCAGCCCTTCAAGAGCGGGCCGGACTATATCGACCCCGCCTTTCACCGCGCAGCGGCGGGGCGCGAATCCTATAACCTCGACAGCTGGGCCATGGGCCGGGCGCAGATCGCGCATCTGATCGGCACGGCCGGGGGGGCGGATATCGCGCTGGCCGAGGGCTCGATGGGGCTGTTCGACGGCGTGGCGCATGCGGGCGGCTGCGGCAATGGCGCCAGCGCCGACATCGCCGCGCTGACCGGCTGGCCGGTGGTGCTGGTCATGGATTGCAAGGGGCAGGCGCAATCCGCCGGCGCCGTGGCGCTGGGGTTCCGCGAGATGCGCCGCGACGTGGCCCTGGCAGGGGTGGTGCTGAACCGCGTCGCCTCGCCCCGCCACGAAGCCTTGATGCGGCACGCGCTGGAGGCGCTGGCCATCCCGGTGCTGGGCGTGCTGCCGCGCGAGGCCGGGATCGAGCTGCCCGAGCGACACCTGGGCCTGGTGCAGGCACAGGAACATGCCGCGCTGGAGGCGCTGCTGGCGGCCGCGGGCGAGGCGGCGGCGCGGCACCTGGACCTGGACGCCATCATCGCCGCCGCCGCGGGCGGGATCGCGGCCGAGCCCTTTCGCCCGCTGTCGCCGCCGGCCGAACGCATCGCGCTGGCACAGGATGATGCGTTTTCCTTTGTCTATCCGCATCTCATTGCCGGCTGGCGGGCGGCGGGGGCGACGATCCTGCCGTTTTCGCCGCTGGCCGACCAGGCGCCGGACGACAGCGCCGGGGCCTGCTGGCTGCCCGGCGGCTATCCCGAATTGCACGCGGGCCGGCTGGCCGCGGCCGGCCGCTTTCGCCAGGGGCTGCGCCGCTTTGCCGAGACGCGCCCGGTGCATGGCGAATGCGGCGGCTACATGGCCATGGGCGCCGGGCTGGTCGATGCCCAGGGCACCCGGCACGAAATGGCCGGGCTGCTGGGGCTTGAGACCAGCTACGAGCGGCGCCGGATGCACCTGGGCTATCGCCGGGCCGAGCCCTTGGCCGGGCTCTATCGCCAGCCGCTGGCCGGGCACGAGTTCCACTATGCCACCATCCTGGCCCAGCCCGACGCACCGCTGGCCCGCGTCACTGACGCCAATGGCGATGCGGTGCCCGAGACCGGCTCGCGCCGCGGCCATGCCACCGGCACCTTCTTCCACCTGATCGGAGAGGCGCCATGATCGAGCTTGCGCTGATCGGCATCGGCACCGGCAGCACCGGCCACCTGACGCGCGAGGGCGTGGCCGCCATGGCCGATGCCGACCTGATCCTGATCCCCTCGAAGGGCGAGGACAAGGCCGACCTGGCCGCGCTGCGCCAGGCGCTTTGCCGGCAGGTGCTGGTCAGCCCGCCGCCGCTGGCCGTCTTCGACATGCCCGCGCGCGACGTCTCGGACGGCTACCGCCAGGGCGTCGAGGCCTGGCACGACGCCATCGCCGCGCGCTGGGAACAGGTGATCCGCGCCCATGGCGCCATCCGCCCGGCGCTGCTGGTCTGGGGCGACCCCTCGCTTTACGACAGCACGCTGCGCATCGCGGAACGGGTGGCGCGGCGCCTGCCGTTGAACCTACGGGTGATCCCCGGCATCACCGCGATCCAGGCGCTTTGCGCCGCCCATGCCATTCCGCTGAACGCGGTGGCGGCGCCGGTGCTGATCACCACCGGCCGCCAGATCCGCGACCATGGCTGGCCCGAGACGGTGGACCGGCTGGTCGTCATGCTGGACGGGGAATGCTCGTTCCAAAGCCTGGATGCCCAGGGGCTGCATATCTGGTGGGGCGCATTCCTGGGCATGCGCGAGCAGATCCTGATCTCCGGGCCGCTGCCCGAGGTGGCGGGCCACATCCTGGAAACCCGCGCCCGCGCGCGGGCCGAGCATGGCTGGATCATGGACGTCTATCTGCTGGACCGATGCCGGTCACGCTGACCCTGCCGCCGAGCTCTGATGCCGATGCGCTGGCCGAGGCATTGCGCACGCTTGGCCCCGACATCGCGCTGCGCCGCGCCGCGCTGCGGGCCCGCGATGCCCGGCCGGTGCTGATGGCGCTGCAGGCGCCGGGGCGCGGCGCCTATCTGTTCCACGACCTGCGCCCCGCGGATGCGGGCGACATCGCGGCGACGATCCGCGCCTATCTGGCGGCGCCGGATGGCTGGATCATGGACGCCCGGCCCTGCGGGCGGCTGCGGCATTGCCTGAAGCTGCGCATCCCGGCGGGCTGAAAAAGCCGCCGCCCATGCCCGCGCGGAGGGAGGAGACGCGGCATGGACGGCGGTCGCTCATGAAGCACCCCGTGCGGCGCGGGGTAACGGGATAATGCCCCGTCCATTTCAGCCTGCACCCGGCGCGCGGCAGGGCGCAAGCGCCGCAGCCCCGCGCAACCGCAATGAGAGCGGTTTTGCCCAAATCCTGACCATCGGCACCGTCGGGCGGTGAAAAAACCACGGTTCCGCGAACGGAAAACCCCGCCGGACCAGAGAGTTTTCACGAAAATGGCATCGCCGGATGCGTTGGCAGGCGGGACGGGCTGTGCAACTCTGAGGCGGCGCGAACCCGATTGCAGCCCTATGCCACATGAAAGGAACGACGACATGCGCCTGATTTTCACTGCCGCCGCCCTTGCTGCGGTTCCGCTGGCCAGCCTGGCCCAGGACGACCCGATCAAGCAGGCCATCGAGGCCCGCCACGGCTTTTACCAGATGCTGGCCATCAACATGGGCACGCTTTCGGGCATGGCCAAGGGCGACCTGGCCTATGACGAGACCGCGGCCAGCCGCGCCGCCGCCAATATCGAGGCGCTGGTGCAATACGACCTGCCGAGCCTGTTCATCGAAGGCAGCAGCTCGTCCGAGGCCCAGGACAGCGCGGCCAAGCCCGACATCTGGTCCAACCCCGAGGATTTCCGCACCAAGTTCGCCGGGCTGGGCGAAGCGGCGACCGGCGCCTCGGATGCCGTCCGGGGCGGCGCGGGGGATGTCGGCGCGGTGGTGCAGAAGCTGGGCGGCGCCTGCAAGGCCTGCCACGACAATTATCGCGAAAAGAGCTGATGAAAGGGCCTGTGCGCGAGGTCCGGCTGTGGGATCCGCTGCTGCGCGCATTCCACTGGCTGCTGGCCTTTTTCGTCATCGCGGCCTGGGGCCTGGGCCAGTTCGGCCCGGCCAGGATGACGCTGCATTTCTGGTGCGGCTATGTCGTGGCGGGCCTGCTGGTCTTTCGCCTGGTCTGGGGCTTCGTCGGTCCGGCCCCGGCGCGGTTCTCGCATTTCGTCCGCGGGCCGGAGGCCGTCGCCGGCTATATGCGCGGCCTGATGCTGCGCGAGCCCAGCTATTGGCCGGGGCACAACCCGATGGGCGCGCTGTCGGTGATCGCCATGCTGGCGGTGCTGGCGGCGCAGGTCAGCAGCGGGCTGATCTCGGATCCCGACGACTATATCAACGTGGGGCCCCTGGCCTCTTACGTCAGCGGGGCCACGCGGTCCAAGGCGGTGGGCTGGCACAACCTGGGCGCCAACCTGATCCTGGTCCTGGTGCTGCTGCATGTCGCGGTGATCCTGTTCTATCGCTACTGGAAGCGCGAGGATCTGGTGCGGCCGATGATTACCGGCCGCAAACAGGTTCGTGAAGACTGAGGCAGCGGAATTGATCGAATCGCCCCCGCATGTCAGGCTGAAAGCGTGTCGAGGCCTGCGCTCAGGCCTGTCCGGCATGCCTGAACCGCACGAAGGAGCCGATGATGATCAGCAAGACCGTCGCCCTCGCGCTGGCTTTCTCGATGGCCGCCATTCCCGCGCTTGCGGATTGCCCCGGCCACAAGAAGGTCTCCAGCGACCAAACGGCGGCGACCACGCCGACCGAAAGCCCGGCCCCCGCGCCGAGCGTGAACAGCTAGCGTAAAGGGCGGGACCAGACCCGCCCTTTTTCAATTGAACCTGTTGTCGCGCGGAAAGCCGCGCGGCGCCATATAGCCTGCGCCCGCCCGCTTGCCGAGCCATTCGGACAGGTCCGGTTCGCTGCGCGTCCGGCCGCCGGTTTCCTGCCAGCGCAGCCCTTCGGCCAGGGTGATGCAGACCGCGTCCGACAGTCCGCCGTCCTTGTATTTCTGCAAGCGCACGCCCTTGCCGCGGGCCATCTCCGGCAGTTCGGACAGCGGAAACACCAGCAGCTTGCGGTTCTGGCCCACCACCGCGACATGGTCGCCGGTCACGCGGCGGCAGAGCAACGCCTCGCCGTTCAGCACCTGCTTGCCGGCGCGGGTCTGCGCCAGCATGTCGCTGGCCGCCACGATAAACCCGTCCCCGGCCTTCGAGGCGACCAGGTAGCGCTCGCCCTCGCGCCAGGGAAAGAGGTCGATCACCGCGGCATCATTGGGCAGGTCGATCATCAGCCGCAGGGGCTCGCCCATGCCGCGCCCGCCGGGCAGGTTGTTCGCCGGCAGGGTATAGAAGCGGCCGTTGGCGGCAAAGACCATCAGCTTGTCGGTGGTCTCGGCATGGATCGCCATGAAGGGGCCGTCGCCATCCTTGAACTTGACCTCGGCGTCCAGCGGCTGGTGGCCCTTCATGGCGCGGATCCAGCCCATCTTCGACAGGATCACGGTGATCGGCTCGCGCTCGATCATGGCATCCAGGTCGATCTCGGCCACCTCGCCCGCTTCGCCGATCTCGGTGCGGCGCTGGCCGCCGGGGGCGGATTTGCCGAATTTCGCCCGCGTTTCGCGCAGCTCCTCGGCAATCTTCGCCCATTGCGCGCCCTCGTCGGCCAGCATGGCGGCCAGGCCCTCGCGCTCGCGGGTCAGGTTCTCGTGTTCGGCGCGCAGCTCGATTTCCTCAAGCCGGCGCAGCGCGCGCAGGCGCATGTTCAGGATCGCCTCGACCTGCACCTCGGACAGCTTGAACTCGGCGATCATCACCGCCTTGGGGTCGTCCTCGTGCCGGATGATCTCGATCACCCGGTCGAGGTTCAGGAAGGCGATCATGTAGCCCTCCAGCACCTCGAGCCGCGCGGCGATCTTGTCCAGCCGGTGGTTCGAGCGCCGCACCAGCACCTCGCGCCGGTGGTCGAGGAAGGCGCGCAGCACCTCTTTCAGCGAGCAGACCTTGGGCACGCGCCCGTCGATCAGCACGTTCATGTTCAGCCCGAAGCGCACTTCCAGGTCGCTGACGCGGAACAGCGCCGCCATCAGCTGCTCGGGGTCCACGGCGCGGGTGCGCGGCTCCAGCACGATGCGGATGTCCTCGGCCGATTCGTCGCGCACATCGGCCAGGATCGGCACCTTCTTCAGCTGGATCACCTCGGCCAGCCGCTCGATCAGCTTGGATTTCTGCACCTGGTAGGGGATCTCGGTGACGACGACCTGCCACTGGCCGCGGCCCAGATCCTCGACCGACCAGCGCGCCCGCAGCCGCAGGCTGCCGCGGCCGGTCCGGTAGGCCTCGGCGATGGTCTCGCGCGATTCGACCAGCACGCCGCCGGTCGGGAAATCCGGTCCCGGCACGATCGAGACCAGGGTGTCGTCGCGCGCATCCGGCGCCTTGATCAGATGCAGGCAGGCATCAATCACCTCGTGCAGGTTGTGCGGCGGCACGTTGGTCGCCATGCCGACCGCGATGCCCGAGGCGCCGTTGCACAAAAGGTTCGGGAAGGCGGCGGGCAGCACGATGGGTTCTTCCAGCGTGCCGTCGTAGTTCGGGCGGAAATCGACCGCGTTCTCGGCCAGCCCCTCCATCAGCGCCTCGGCGGCCGCGGTCAGCCGGGCCTCGGTATAGCGGCTGGCGGCGGGGTTGTCGCCGTCGATATTGCCGAAGTTGCCCTGCCCGTCCACCAGCGGATAGCGCATGGCAAAGGGCTGGGCCAGACGCGCCATGGCGTCGTAGATCGCGGCATCGCCATGCGGGTGATAGTTGCCCATCACGTCGCCGCTGATCTTGGCCGACTTGCGGAAGGCGCCGGTCGGGCTCAGCCGCAATTCGCGCATGGCGTAAAGGATGCGGCGATGCACCGGCTTCAGCCCGTCGCGCGCATCCGGCAGCGCCCGGTTCATGATGGTGGACAGCGCATAGGTCAGGTAACGCTCGCCGATGGCGCGCGACAGCGGCTCGGAGCTGGTCTGATCCGCGCTGGGATCGGGCGGGGTCGGATCGGGAACATTCGGATCGTCGGACATGGCCGATTGAATAGGGCCGCGCGCCGCCCCGGTCCAGCCGGAAATGCGCGGCTTGCGCAAGGCCCGGCCATGGCGCAGAACCCCATCCGGCAAGGAGGCGCGCATGAAGACCGTTCTGATCACCGGCTGTTCCTCGGGCATCGGGCTGGACGCGGCGCGGCACATGCGCGGGCGCGGCTGGCGCGTCATCGCCACCTGCCGCAAGCCCGAGGACCTCGAGGCCCGCCGCGCCGAGGGTTTCGATACCCTGCCCCTGGAACTGGGCTGCGAGGACAGCGTCGCCCGCTGCGCCGAATCGGCGCTGGCGCTGGGGCGCATCGACGCGCTGGTCAACAACGCCGCCTTCGCGATCCCCGGCGCCGCCGAGGATCTGCCGCGCGGCGCGTTGCGGGCGATCTTCGAGGCCAATCTCTTTGGCACCCATGACCTGACCCGCCGGCTGATCCCGCATTTCCGCGCGCATGGCGGGCGGGTGGTGAACATCAGCTCGGTCCTGGGCCTCGTCGGCATCCCCTGGCGCGGCGCCTATGTGGCGACGAAATTCGCGCTCGAGGGGCTGACCGACGTGCTGCGCGTCGAGATGGCCGATACCGGGGTGCGCTTCATCCTGATCGAGCCCGGCCCCATCGGCACGAAGATCCGCCAGAACTCGATCCCGCATTTCGAGCGCTGGATCGACTGGCGGTCCAGCCCGCGGGCCGAGCAATACCGGCGCACGCTCTTGAAGCGCCTCTACGAGCCGGCGGCCAGGAAGGACCGCTTCGAGCTGCCGCCCGCGGCCGTCAGCGCCCGGATCGCCCAGGCGCTGGAAAGCCCGCGCCCCCGGCCGCGCTATTACGTCACCACGCCGACCCATGTCTCGGGCATCGGGCGGCGGCTTCTTTCCACGCGCGCTCTGGACTGGTTCGCGCGCCGCAGCTAGGCTTCGCGCCGAAAGGGCCCGCCCATGCATGACAAACCGCTTTTCTACCTGCTCGCGATCTGCTGCCTTGCCGTGGTGGTGATCCTGGCCACCGGCATCGGCGGCTTCGCCAAGGGCGGCGAATTCAACCGCAAGCACGGCAACCGCATGATGCGCTGGCGCATCATCGCCCAGGCCATCGCCATCGCGGTCTTCCTGCTTTATCTCTGGGTCAGGAGCAGCTGATGGTCGTGCTGAACAAGATCTACACCCGTACCGGCGACAAGGGCGAGACGGCGCTGTCGAACGGCGAGCGCGTGCCCAAGCATTCCCTGCGGGTCGAGGCCTATGGCACGGTGGACGAGCTCAATGCCACGCTGGGCCTGGTGCGACTGCATGCCGCGGGCGAGATCGCGGCGCGCATCGCGGTGATCCAGAACGACCTTTTCGACCTCGGCGCGGACCTCTCGCGCCCGCGCATGGACGAGGATGCCGAGGCGCCCTATCCGGTGCTGCGCATCATCGACGCCCAGGTCGCGCGGCTCGAGGCCGAGATCGACGCGATGAACGCCGGGCTTTCGGCCCTGCGCAGCTTTATCCTGCCGGGCGGCTCGGCGCTGTCGGCGCATCTGCACCTGTCGCGCACCGTGGCGCGGCGGGCCGAGCGCGCCGCCGTGGCGCTGGCGGCGGCCGAGGATGCGAATCCGGCCGCCGTGAAATATCTCAACCGCCTGTCGGACTGGCTGTTCGTGGCGGGGCGCGTCGCCAATGAAAACGGCGCGCAGGATATCCTGTGGGTGCCAGGAGCCAGCCGTTAGCGACAACATGACGGAATGGAAATGTTACGACGCGTTAGGGTCGTTTTTTCCCTGTCATTGCCGCCGATGGCCCGCTAACAAACCCTCCGAAAAGGTGACGCAACCAAAGGGGAGAGGCTGATGAAGATCCTCGTGCCAGTGAAGCGCGTGATCGACTACAACGTGAAGGCCCGTGTGAAGGCTGACGGGTCTGGCGTCGATCTTGCGAATGTGAAGATGTCGATGAACCCGTTCGACGAGATCGCGGTCGAGGAGGCGATCCGGCTGAAGGAAAAGGGCGTGGCCGAGGAGGTCATCGCCGTCAGCATCGGCGTCAAGCAGGCGGCGGAGACGCTGCGCACGGCGCTGGCGATGGGCGCCGACCGGGCCATTCTCGTCACCGCTACGGACGACGTGCAGCAAGACATCGAGCCCTTGGCGGTGGCGAAGATCCTCGCCGCGGTGGCCAAGGCCGAGGGCACCGAACTGATCATCGCCGGCAAGCAGGCGATCGACAACGACATGAACGCGACCGGCCAGATGCTGGCGGCGCTGCTGGGCTGGGCGCAGGCGACCTTCGCCTCGAAGCTCGAGATCGACGGGGGCAAGGCCAGGGTGACGCGCGAGGTCGACGGCGGGCTGCAGACCATCGCGGTGGCGCTGCCGGCGGTGGTCACCGCCGACCTGCGGCTGAACGAGCCGCGCTACGCGAGCCTGCCGAACATCATGAAGGCCAAGAAGAAGCCCTTGGAGGAAAAGACCGCCGCCGATTACGGCGTCGACGTCGCGCCGCGGCTGGAGGTGGTCTCGGTGCGCGAGCCCGAGGGCCGCAAGGCCGGCATCAAGGTCGGCTCGGTGGACGAGCTGGTCGGCAAGTTGAAGGAAGCGGGGGTGATCTGATGGCTGTTCTGCTGCTTGGGGAAGTGACGAACGGGGTGCTGAACCGCGACGCGACGGCGAAGGCGGTGGGCGCGGTCGGGTCCTTGGG
>NZ_JRKO01000012.1 GCF_000763885.1 Paracoccus versutus
GCGCACCAGCTTGCCGGATTCCTTCAACTCGCCGGTCTCGCCGGCCTCCATCCTTTCCCGCAGCCGGGTCAGCTCCGCCCCATAGGACCCGAACAGCCCATCCGCCACCTCCAGCCCGCTCGTGTCCGCCCCCTCCGCGCCCGAAGCGGCCGAACCCGCCGGCTCCAGCATCCTGCCGCAGGCGGTGCAGGACGCGCTGTCGCCGATGCTGAACCCGCCGGAACGCGACCCGAACCTGCCGCACGACCTGTCGCCGATGGGCATGTTCGTTGCCGCCGACTGGGTGGTGAAGGCGGTGATGATCGGCCTGGCCTTCGCCTCGGTCGTGACCTGGACGGTGCTGGTCGCCAAGGTGCTGGAACTGCTGGGGGCCATGCAGCGCGCCCAATCCGGCATCCGCCGGGTCGAAGCGGCGGCGAACCTGCCCTCGGCGCTGGCTTCGGCCGGCAACCGCCGCGACCCGGTCTCGCGCATGATCCGCGCCGCGGCCGCCGAATACGACCGCTCGGCCCCGGCGCTGGACCAGGCCGGCGACTCGGGCGTCAAGGAGCGCGTCGATTCGCATCTGGACCGGATCGAGGCCATCGCCGGCCGCCGCATGAGCCGGGGCACCGGCGTTCTGGCCACCATCGGCTCGACCGCGCCCTTCGTCGGCCTGTTCGGCACCGTCTGGGGCATCATGAACAGCTTCATCGGCATCTCGCAGGCGCAGACCACCAACCTTGCCGTCGTGGCGCCGGGCATCGCCGAGGCGCTGCTGGCCACCGCCATCGGCCTGGTCGCGGCCATCCCGGCCGTGGTCATCTACAACGTCTTCGCCCGCGCCATCACCGGCTACCGCCTGCGGCTCGCCAATGCCGCGGCCGGGGTCAAGCGCCTGGTCAGCCGCGACCTCGACTTCCGCGGCACCGTCTCGCGCACGGAGGTCTGAGCCATGGCCGGCGGCATCCGCGAAACCCAAGGCGACGATCTGGTCGAGAACCACGAGATCAACGTCACGCCCTTCATCGACGTGATGCTGGTGCTGCTGATCATCTTCATGGTGGCGGCGCCGCTGGCGACGGTGGATGTGAACGTGGACCTGCCGGTCTCGAACGCGACCCCGGCGCAGCGCCCCGACCAGCCGGTCTATATCACCGTCAAGCCCGACCTGACGCTTGCCCTGGGCAACGAGGACGTGCCGGCCGGCGGGCTGGCCACGGCGCTGGCCGCCGCGACCCAGAACAACCGCGAGGAGCGCATCTTCCTGCGCGCCGACAGGGAGGTGTCCTATGGCGACCTGATGGGCGTCATGAACACCCTGCGCGAAACCGGCTATCTCAAGATCGCTCTGGTCGGGCTTGAAACCACCGGCGGGGGGGTGGCGCCCGCCGCCCAGCCCGCCGATGCCGAGCTTGATGCCCCCGCGGCAGCACCCGCCGCAGCGCCGGCCCAGCAAACCGCCTCGACCCCGTCAAGCGGAGGAGCCCCCACGCCATGAGTTGGAAGCCTTCCCCGGCCCTGCGCGACAGCGCGCTATGGGGCACCGCCGCAGCGGTGGCCCTGGCCGCGCATATGGGCGGCGCGCTGTGGATCCTGCAACGCGCCGAAGCCGCCGCGCCCCCCGGCCTGCCCGACCCGGTCTATGTCGAGCTGGCACCGATGCCCGAGGCGGCCGCCCCGCCGGACGAGGCCGAGACCCCGGAAATGACCGAGGCCGAACCGGAACCCGAGCCCGAACCGGAGCCGGAGCCCGAACCGGAACTCGCCATGCCGCCGCTTCAGGAACTGGAACCGCTGGCGGACATGAACTCGCTGTTCCCGCCGCCGCCCGATGCGGTGGTGCTGCAGAAATCCGAACGCCCGCCCGAGCGTCCCGACCCCGAGCCGGAGCCCGAGCGGAAGGTCGTCGAAAAGCAGCCCGAGCCCAAGAAGCGCGAGAAAAAGGAAAAGGCCCCGGAGGAGCAGCCGGCCCGCCAGGCCACGACCAGGGTCCGGGCGCCGCAATCCGACCGCACCGCCGCACCCCAGGCGCAGGCCGGCACGCCCAGCCCGCGGCAGGTGGCCAGCTGGCAGTCCAAGGTGCAGGCCGCGGTGGCGCGCCACATGCAGCGCACCCGCTTCAACGGGCGCGGCGACACCATGACCGTGACCGTGCGCTTCAGCGTCGATCCCAGCGGTCGCGTGGCCGGGGCGTCGCTGGCAAGCTCGACCGGGGATGCCAGGATCGATTCTGCGCTGAACCGCCAGGCCTCGCGGATGCCGCGCCTGCCGGCGCCGCCCTCGGGCAAGACCACCGCGCTGGTGCTGCCGGTCAAGATCGTGCTGCGCTGATCCTTTTGCGGGCCGGCGCATCGGGCGCCGGATCCGGCACCGGGCGGGGGATCGGCTCGACCCCCAGAACCGGGGCCAGATCGCGCACCACCTGGGCCAGGGCCCGGGCATCCGCTCCGGCCTCGGCATTGCGGCGCCAGACCACGGCCAGATCGCGCGAGGGCGCCGGCTCGGTAAAGGGCACGATGCGCAGCCGGCCGTCGCGGTTCTCGTCCGCCAGGGCCAGCCGCGGGATCAGCGTCATGCCCATGCCGCTGGCCACCATCCGCATCAGCGTCGTCATCGAGGCCGCTTCCAGGTTCAGCTTGCGCCGCGGGCTGCGCAGCCCGCAGACCTCCAGCGCCTGGTCGCGCAGGCAATGGCCGTCGGCCAGCAGCAGCAGGCGGTCCGCCTCGATGCTTTCGGGCCGGGCCGGGCCGGACAGCAGCGTGGTGTCGCTGCCCGACAGCGCGACCAGGAAGGCGTCGCGCAAGACCGTCTCGGCCTCGATCCCCGGCTCGTTGACCGGCAGGGCCATGATCCCGGCATCGAAACGGTGGCTCAGCACGCCCGAGACCACCTCGTCCGTCGCGATCTCGTGCAATTCCAGGTTCAGCATCGGATGGCTGGCACGCAACGCCGGCACCAGGTGCGGGATCAGATAGGGCGCGACCGTGGGAATGATCGCCAGCCGCAGCCGCCCCGACAAGGGCAGCCGCCCCGCCCGCGCCAGCGCCTCCAGCCGCTTGGCGGTATCCATCAGCTCCTGCGCCACCGGCAACAGCCGCTCACCCAATGCGGTCAGCCGCACCGGCCCCGCGCCGGCGCCGCGTTCGAACAGCGCCCCGCCCAGCCGCGCCTCGAGCTGGGCGATCTGGCTGGACAGGCCCGGCTGCGAGACATGCACCGTCTCGGCCGCGCGGCCGAAATGGCCCAGCCGGGCGACGGCAAGGAAATAGGTGATCTGGCGCAGGGTGAAGTTCATAACCAAGCGTTATCAAACCCGCGGGAAATCACAAGCGTTCTTTCCCGCCCGCCGGCGCGGCCCTGCGGATCAGCCCGGCAGGCGCTGGACCAGCAGCTTGTCGATGCGGCGATGGTCCATGTCCACCACCTCGATGCGCCAGCCCTGCCAATCCACGCGGTCGCCCGCCTGCGGCAGCCGGCCGGCCAGGTCCAGCACCAGCCCGGCGACGGTGGAATAGTCGCGATCCTCGTCCAGCGAGACCGAAAGCCGGTCGGCGAATTCGTCGACCGGCATCCAGCCTGCGACCAGCAGGCTGCCGTCGTCGCGCTCGACCAGCTTCGGCTCGTCGTCGTCGAGGCCGGCGAACTCGCCGGTGATCGCCTCCAGCACGTCCATCGGCGTCACCACGCCCTCGAAATGGCCGTATTCGTCATAGACCAGCAGCATCTGCCCCGGCGCGGCGCGCAGGCGCGCGATGACCTCGGGCGCGTCCATGGTCTCGGGGATGATCGGGGCGGGCTGCATCACCTGGCGCAGGTCCACCGCCTCGGCGCGACTTTGCGACATCAGGTCCACGCTGGCGATCACGCCGATCAGGTTGTTCGGGTCGCCGTCGCTGACCGGCAGGCGGGTGCGGCGGCCGTCGCGGAACTTGCGCGCCATCTCTTCCCAGCTGTCGCCGACATCGACCGCCTCGATCTCGCGCCGGGGCGTCATCAGCCCGCGCGCGCTGCGGTCGGCGATGCGCATGACGCCGGCGATCATCTCGGTCTCGGCGCGGTGCATGACGCCCGCGGTCTCGGCCTCCGAGATCACCAGCTTGATCTCTTCGTCGCTGATGGTCTGCCGGTCCTCGCCCGATTGCCCCAGCGCGGCCAGGACCAGCTTGCCCGAACGGTCCAGCAGCCAGACCAGCGGCGCCGCCCCGCGCGAGATGGCCAGCATCAGGGGCGCCATCCGAACGGCGACGCGCTCGGGCGCCTTCAGCGCCAGCTGCTTGGGCACCAGCTCGCCCACGATCAGCGACAGGTAGGTGATGGCCACGACCACGCCGCCCATGCCCAGGGGCTGCGCCAGCGAGGGCGGCACTCCCCAGCCCGGCAGCGCCGCCGCCAGCCGCGCGCCCAGCGTCGCGCCGGAAAAGGCGCCCGACAGGATGCCGACCAGCGTGATGCCGATCTGGACCGAGGACAGGAACCGCCCCGGCTCCTCCCCCAGCGCCAGCGCGGTGGCAGCGGCCCGGTCGCCGCGTTCGGCCAGGACTTTCAGCCGCGCCGGCCGGGCCGAGACGATGGCCAGTTCAGACATGGCCAGAAGCCCGTTGAGCAGGGTCAGGACAAGGACGACAAGGACTTCGATCCACATCAAAGGGGCTCGCTCGGGTCAGGGGGATGCCGGGAAGCAGCGGGGCGCAGCAGGCCGCGCCTGTCGGAAGGGTCGTCGATCATGCGCTTGTCGGCGGCTGGCTCCGGCTGTGTCATGCCCCAATATATCGGCTGGCGCGGCCGTGACAATCACCCAGGCGGAAATTGCGCAAGACGCAACGTCACTCGCGCTTTTTTACGCGATTTTTTGCGTTTTTTTCTTTCGTTTCCCGCGGCATTATGGAAATTTTCCATCCCCGGCCATGGCGCGACGGGACCGAACCACAGGATTCGAGGGGGCAGATGAAGGACAGAACCGGGGAAGTTACCGAGAAGATCGTCTTCGTCCTCCAGGGCGGCGGCGCGCTGGGGGCGTTCCAGGCCGGCGCATATGAGGCACTTTGCCGCGCCGGGCAGGAACCGGAATGGCTGGCGGGCATCTCGATCGGATCGATCAACGCGGCGCTGATCGCCGGCAACCGCCCCGGCCAGCGGCTGGAGGCGCTGCGCCGCTTCTGGGAAGAGGTGACGGGCGCGCCCTGGCTGCTGGGCTCGTGCTTCGAGGGCGGGCCGCTGCACGAACAGATGCGCGCCGTCTGCAACGAAAGCCGCGCCACCATGTCCACCATGCTGGGCGCGCCCGGCTTTTTCCGCCCGCGCATCCCGGACCTGTTTTCCTTCCTGCCCGGCCTGATGCGGCAGACCAGCTGGTATGACACCTCGCCCCTGCGCGATACGCTGCTGGCCCTGGTGGATTTCGACTATCTCAACGCCCAGGGCCCGCGCCTGTCCATCGGCGCGGTGGATGTCGAGACCGGCAACTTCACCTGTTTCGACAGCCGCGAGACGCGGATCACCGTCGATCACGTCATGGCCTCGGGCGCGCTGCCGCCGGGCTTTCCCGCGGTCGAGATCGAGGGGCGGCACTACTGGGACGGCGGGCTGGTCTCGAACTCGCCGCTGCAATTCGTGCTGGCCAAGCCCTGCGACCGGCCGCTGTGCATCTACCAGGTGGACCTCTACCCGTCGCGCGACATCCTGCCCCGCACCATGGCCCAGGTCGAGCAGCGCGAGCGCGAGATCCGCTTTTCCAGCCGCACCCGGCTGAACACCGACGAATTCCGCATCCGCCATGCGCTGGCCAGCGCGGCGCGGCGGCTGCACGCGCGGCTGCCGGCCCCGTTCCGCGACGACCCGGACCTGGCCATGCTGATCGAATCCGGCCCGGCCCATCCGGTCAGCCTGATGCACCTGATCTATCGCCATGCCGATTACGAAAGCGCGTCCAAGGACTACGAATTCTCGCGCCTGTCTATGCTGGACCATTGGCGAGACGGGCTGCAGGACGCGGAACGCTCGCTTGCCGATCCGCGCTGGACCCAGCGGCAGGTGCCCGAGGACGGGCTGATGATCTTCGACCTCCACGACCCGCACCGGCAAGAGGCGAAGGCGGTCTGAGCCCCCGCCGCCATGCCGGCGCCCGGCGCGGGCCGGCTATTTGCGGAACAGATCCCGCAGCCCCGAGGGCTGGCTGCGCCAGAACTGCGGCGGCGCCGAGACGCTGGCGCCCAGCCTGGCCGCCGCATGCCAGGGCCAGCGCGGATCGTAAAGCACCGTGCGGGCCAGCGCGACCATGTCGGCATCGCCGGTGGCGACGATGGCCTCGGCCTGCTCGGGCTCGGTGATCAGGCCGACGGCGATGACCGGGATGCCGACCGCCTGCCTGACCGCCCGCGCCAGGGGCACTTGGTAGCCGGGACCGACGGGGATCTGCTGGCGCCGGTCCAGCCCGCCGCTGCTGACATGGATCGCCGCGCAGCCCCGCGCCTCGAGCGCCTGGGAAAAGGCGATGCTGCCCTGGATGTCCCAGCCGCCCTCGACCCAATCGGTGCCCGAGATGCGGACCGTGACCGGATAGCCCGCCGGCACCGCGTCCCGCACCGCCTCGAAGACCTCCAGCGGAAAGCGCATGCGGTTTTCCAGGCTGCCGCCATAGTCGTCCTCGCGCCGGTTCGACAGCGGCGACAGGAACTGGTGCAGCAGATAGCCATGCGCGGCATGGATCTGGATCGCGTCGATCCCCAGGCGCAGGGCGCGGCGCGCGGCCTGGGCAAAGGCGTCGCGCACCCGCGCCAGCCCGGCGCGGTCCAGCGCCAGCGGCGGGTTCTCGCCCTCGGCAAAGGCCAGGTCCGAGGCCGAGACGGTCTGCCAGCCATGCGCCGCATCCGGCGCGATCTGCGCCCCGCCCTCCCAGGGCTTCGCGGTCGAGGCCTTGCGCCCGGCATGGGCCAGCTGGATGGCGATGGGCATGTCCGACCAGGCGCGCACGCCCTTCAGCACCCGGTCCATCGCCGCCTCGGTCGCATCGTCCCACAGGCCGACGTCGGCATAAGAGATGCGGCCCTCGGGCAGGACGGCGGTGGCCTCGATGGTCAGGATGGCCGCGCCGGAATGCGACAGCGCGCCCAGGTGGATCAGGTGCCAGTCGGTCATCCGCCCGTCCTCGGCCGAATACATGCACATGGGCGCGACGACGATCCGGTTGGCAAGGGTCCGGCCGCCGATGGCGATCGGCTCGAAAAGCTTGGGTTGGGGCATGAGGGGCATCCTTGCTGCTACCCGTCTCAGATAAACCGCAGCCGCCCGGCCGCAAGCCCCGGCCCGCGCGCTTCTTTCGTGTGCAAATATCCTGGGGGAACGCCGGGCCGGCCCCGTCGAGGGGCCGGCCCGGCGTGGGGGCAAAGCCCCCCTCCCGCTCAGAAGCTGTTGCGTTCGTGATAGGTGCGCAGAAAGCCCTGGATGCGCGGATCCTCGGGGTGGTGCAGGATGCGGCCGGGGCTGTCCACGCCGACAAGCTCGCCCTTTTCCATGAAGGCGACCTGGTCGGCGACATGGGCGGCAAAGCCCATCTCATGCGTGACCACCACCATGGTCATGCCCTCGCCGGCCAGCGTCTTCATCACGTTCAGCACCTCGCCCACCAGTTCGGGGTCGAGCGCCGAGGTCGGCTCGTCGAAAAGCATCAGCCGCGGCTCCATGGCGATGGCGCGGGCAATGGCCACGCGCTGCTGCTGGCCGCCCGACAGGCGCGCGGGGTGGTTGCCCATCTTGTCGGCCAGCCCGACCTTGGCCAGCGCCTCGGCGGCGCGGGCCTGGGCCTCGGCTTTCGACAGGCCGCGCACCCGGACCAGCCCCTCGGCCACGTTGCCCAGCGCCGTCATGTGCGGCCACAGGTTGAACTGCTGGAACACCATGCCGATCGAGCGCCGCATCTCGCGCAGCTTGCGCCCCGACATCTTTCGTCCCGGCGCCTCGTAGCCGATCAGCTGCCCGTCGATGCGGATCTCGCCCGAATCGTATTCCTCGAGGAAGTTGATGCAGCGCAGCAGCGTGGACTTGCCCGAGCCCGAGGGCCCGATCAGGCAGGTCACCTTGCCAGGCGGGATCGCCAGGTCCACGTCCTTCAGCGCATGGAAGGGGCCGTAATACTTGTTGACCTTGCGAATATCGACGGCAGAAGCCTGCATCGGCTCAGGTCCTTTCGATCAGGTGTTTGGTGATGCGCGCCTCGAACCGGCGGCCGACGCGCGAGATGGTCTCGACCAGCGCCCAGAAGAACAGCGCCAGCACCAGGTTCGCCTCGAGATAGCGGAAGGTCTCGGTGGACATGCGGCTGACCTGGTACATCAGCTCGGGCACGGTGATGATGGACAGGATCACCGTCTCCTTGGTCAGGATGATCGAGAAATTGACCAGCGCCGGCAGCGCCGAGACCAGGCCCAGCGGCAGCAGGACGCGGCGCACGATGGTCGGCTCGGCCATGCCGATGGCGCGGGCGGCCTCGATCTGGCCATGCGGCACGGCGCGAAAGCCCGAGCGGAAGATTTCGGCGAAATAGGGGCTGCCATAGATGGTCAGGCCCAGAAGCCCCGCCGGCAGCGCGTCCAGCCGCAGCCCGACCAGCGGCCCGCCGTAATACAGCACGAACAGCTGCACCAGGAAGGGCGTGCCGCGGATCACCTCGATATAGGCCTGGATGATCCAGCCCAGCCAGCGCGGCCCGTAGCGCTGCATCAGCGCGATCACCAGACCCAGCGCCATGCCGAAGATGGTGCCCAGGATCCAGCACAGCACGGTGACGCCGAAGCCCCTCAGCAGGGCGGGGCCGTATTGTTCAAGGATGCTCCATTCCATCAGACGGCCGTCCTGTGTTCAAGGTAACGTCCCAGCGCCGCAAGGCACAGGTTGATCGCCAGGTAGATGCAGGCGGCGGCGATATAGACCTCCAGCGGGCGGAAGGTGGTCGCGGCCTGCGCCTGGCTGGCGCGGGTCAGTTCCAGGATGCCGACGACCGAGACCAGCGAGCTGGCCTTGACCAGCAGGATCAGCTCGTTGACCAGCGCCGGCAGCGACAGGGTGAAGGCCTGCGGCAGGATCACCCGCATCCAGACGTCGCGCGGGGTCATGCCGATGGCCACGGCGGCCTCGGCCTGGCCCCTGGGCAGCGCCGCGATGGCGCCGCGCCAGATCTCCGAGATATAGGCGCTGGCGCAGATGCCCACGGTAACGACCGCCGCGAAGATCGCCGGCACGTCGATGCCGATCACCGGCAGCGTGTAGTAGAACACCAGCAGCTGCACCAGCAGCGGCACCCCGCGCAGGAAGCTGACCCAGATCCCGCCAAAGCCGCGCAGGACCGGATAGGGCGACAGCCGCGCCGCGCAGACCAGCGTGCCGATCACCAGCCCCAGCGCGATGCCGAGCCCCGAGATCAGCAGCGTATAGCGGGCCGCCCAGAACAGCGGCTCGAAACTTTGAAGAAAGACCGGGATCGAAAACATGCGCGCCTCGCCTTGGCCCTTGGGGGAACGGGCGGGACCAGGCCCCGCCCGCCAGCGACTTAGTTCGCGGGGACTTCACGGGGCAGTTCGGTATAGCTGCCCAGCCATTTCTCCTGGATCGCCTTGACGCGGCCGTCATCGGTCATCTTCAGCAGCGCGTCGTTGATGGCCTTGGCAAAGCTTTCGCTGCCTTCCTCCTTGCGCAGCACCCAGGCGAAATAGGTGGGCTGGCCGAACTGGGCCGGCTCGAACAGCGCGAAGGTCTCGGGGCGGTTCTTCACCAGATAGGTCAGGTTCGGCAGCGAACCCGCCACCGCGTCCAGACGGCCCGCGGCCAGGTCGGCATAGGCTTCGTCCGTGGTGCCGTATTCCTTGACGTTCACGCCGCCCAGGCTTTCGCCATAGGCTTGCAGCTGGCGGAACTGCGCGGTCCCCTGCTGGACGCCGACGGTCTTGCCCTTGATGTCCTCGGGCTTGGCCAGCTCGGTGTTCGAGGCGGCGCGGACCAGCGAGACGGTGGCATCGGCGATCGGCAGGGTGAAGGTATAGCGCTCCAGCCGCTCGGGGGTGATCGTGACCGGCGCGATCACGATGTCGAACTTGCCGACCTCGAGGCCCGGCAGCTCGGCGGTCCAGGGGATGTCCTGATAGACCGGCTCGACGCCGATTTCCTTGCTGACCTCGTCGAACAGGTCCTTGGTCATCCCCTCGTAGGTGCCGTTGTTCAGCATGTCGAAGGGGGCATAGTGCATGTCGGTCGCGGTGACGATCTTGCCGGCGGCCTTGATGTCGTCAAGCTGGTCGGCCGAGGCCGCCGAGCCGAGCGCAAGCGCGGAAAGCCCGAAGAGCGCGGCCTTGAGGCTGGTGTGGAAGGTCATGTCTGTCTCCTTGTTGGACGGTAGGGGGCGCGGCCCGGTGCGTTGCGGCGCCGCGCCTATGGATCAGAGAATGGCGGGCAGATTCAACCCGTGCTCCCGCGCGCAGTCCAGCGCGATCTGATAGCCAGCGTCGGCATGACGCATGACGCCGGTGGCCGGGTCGTTCCACAGCACGCGGGCCAGGCGCGCATCGGCGTCCTCGGTCCCGTCGCAGCAGATCACCATGCCGGAATGCTGCGAAAAGCCCATGCCCACGCCGCCGCCATGGTGCAGCGACACCCAGGTCGCCCCCGAGGCGGTGTTCAGCAGCGCATTCAGCAGCGGCCAGTCGGAAACCGCGTCCGAGCCGTCCTGCATCGCCTCGGTCTCGCGGTTGGGCGAGGCGACCGAGCCCGAGTCGAGATGGTCGCGGCCGATGACGATGGGCGCCTTCAGCTCGCCGTTGCGGACCATCTCGTTGAAGGCCAGGCCCAGCTTGTGGCGGATGCCGAGGCCGACCCAGCAGATCCGCGCCGGCAGGCCCTGGAAGCTGATGCGCTCGCGCGCCATGTCCAGCCAGTTGTGCAGATGCGGGTCGTCCACCAGTTCCTTGACCTTCTGGTCGGTCTTGTAGATGTCCTCGGGATCGCCCGACAGCGCCGCCCAGCGGAACGGGCCGATGCCCTTGCAGAACAGCGGCCGGATATAGGCCGGCACGAAGCCGGGGAAGGCGAAGGCGCGCTCGAAACCCTCTTCCAGCGCCATCTGGCGGATGTTGTTGCCGTAATCGACGGTCGGGATGCCCTGGTCGTGGAAGGCCACCATCGCCTCGACCTGCTTGCGCATGGATGCGCGGGCGGCGCGTTCGACGGCCTTGGGGTCGGTTTCCTGGCGCGCGCGCCATTCGGCCACGGTCCAGCCCAGCGGCAGATAGCCATGAACCGGGTCATGCGCGCTGGTCTGGTCGGTCACGATGTCGGGGCGCACGCCGCGCTTGACCAGTTCCGGGAACACATCGGCGGCATTGCCGATCAGCGCCACGGATTTCGCCTCGCCGGCCTTGGTCCAGCGGTCGATCATCTCCAGCGCTTCATCGAGCGAATGGGTCTTTTCGTCGACATAGCGGGTGCGCAGGCGGAAATCGGCGCGGGTCTCGTCGCATTCGACGGCCAGGCAGCAGGCCCCGGCCATGACGGCGGCCAGCGGCTGGGCGCCGCCCATGCCGCCAAGCCCGGCGGTCAGGATCCACTTGCCCTTGAGGTTGCCGCCGTAATGCTGGCGCCCGGCCTCGACGAAGGTCTCGTAGGTGCCCTGCACGATGCCCTGCGACCCGATATAGATCCAGGAACCTGCGGTCATCTGGCCATACATGGCCAGGCCCTTCTTATCCAGCTCGTTGAAATGGTCCCAGTTCGCCCAATGGGGAACAAGGTTCGAGTTGGCGATCAGCACGCGGGGCGCGTCCTTGTGGGTCTTGAACACGCCCACGGGCTTGCCGGACTGCACCAGCAGGGTCTCGTCGGTTTCCAGCTTGCGCAGCGCGTCGACGATCAGGTCGAAATCCTTCCAGGTGCGGGCGGCGCGGCCGATGCCGCCATAGACCACCAGCTCATGCGGGTTCTCGGCCACGTCGGGATGCAGGTTGTTCATCAGCATCCGCATCGGCGCCTCGGTCAGCCAGCTTTTCGCGGTGATCTCGGTTCCGGTGGGCGGGAAGATGTCGCGGGTGTTGTGACGGGGATTGTCCATGTCTCTCTCCGTTCAGGCCAGCATGTTGCCGGAAATGATGATGCGTTGGATTTCCGAGGAGCCCTCGTAGATGCGCATGATGCGCAGGTCGCGGGCGATCCTCTCGATGGGGAAGTCGCGGGTGTAGCCATAGCCGCCATGCAGCTGCAGCGCGGTGTCGGCGATCCGGCCCGCCGCCTCGCTGGCGGCAAGCTTGGCCATGCTGGAGGCCAGCGAGAAGCGCCCGCCGTGGTCATGGGCGTGCTGGCGCTGCCGCGCCGCGTCCTGCGACAGCAGCAGGGCCGAGCGATAGGCCAAGCCCATGTCGGCGATCATCCAGCGGATGCCCTGCCGGTCGGAAAGCCGCTCACCGCCGATCATGCGGTCCTTGGCATAGGCGATGGCGGCGTCCATCGCCGCTTTCGCCAGCCCCAGGCATTGCGCGGCGACCTCGATGCGGCCGTTGTCCAGGACCTGCATGGCGGTGCGGAAGCCCCTGCCCTCTTCGCCCAAGAGCGCGCCCTCGGGCAGGTGGCAGTCGAGGTTCAGGGTGAACACATGCCCGCCCTTCAGCCCCATCGTGCGCTCGGCCGCGCCCGGCTCCAGCCCCGGCGTGCCCTTGGGCAGGATGAAGGCCGAGATGCCCCTATGCGCCTTCTCGGGATCGGTCACGGCATAGACGACGATGAAATCCGCCACGCCGCCGTTCGAGATGAAGCATTTCGTGCCCTTCAGGTGCCAGCCGCTCTCGGTCCGGCGGGCGCGGGTCTTCATGTCGGCGGGGTCGGAACCGGCGGTGGGCTCGGTCAGGGCGAAGGCCCCCAGCGCCTCGCCCGCCGCGGCTTTCGGCAGCCATTCCTGTTTCTGCGCCTCGGTCCCGCCCAGCAGGATCGAATCGGTCGCCAGGTAATGCGCCGTGAGCGCCGAGGCGGTCGAGCCGCAGGCCCCCGCCACGATGGCGACCGCGCGCAAAAGCGCCGGGGCCGAAATGCCGCTGCCGCCATGTTCCTCGGGCAGGTTCGCGCCCATCATCCCGGCCTCGCCCAGCACGGCAAGCTGGTCGTGGACGAAAGCCGAGGTCTCGTCGGTTTCCGCCGCCTTGGGCGCGATCCGCTCGGCGCAGATACGCTCCAGCACGTCGCAGAACAGCCGTTCCTCCTCGGCCAGCATGCGCCAGTCGTCGCTCATGCGGTCTCCTCCAATCCGAATGCGCGCAGGATGGCGGCGCGGTCGCCGCCAAGGCGCGGGGCCGAGGTCTCGGCCACGGGTTTCTCTGCATCGAAGCGCACCGGCTGGCCGACGGTCGGCGCCAGCCCCAGCACCGGATGCGGCAGGCGGCTGACCAGCCCGCGCGTCAGCGCATGCTCGTTGCCCGCCGCCTGGGCGATGTCCCAGATCGGCGCGGCAGGCAGCCCGGCGCCGGCCAGCGCGGCGACGGCTTCCTCGGTGGTCAGCCGGCGCGACCAGCTCTCGATCAGGCGCTTGAGGTCCGGCTCATGCGCGGTGCGGCTTTCGTCGCTGGCAAAGCGCGGGTCGCCGGCGGCCTCGGGCGCGCCGATCAGCGTGGCGAGCGTGGCGAACTGGCGCGGGTTCAGGACCGCGATCACCACCTGCCCGTCCTGCGTCGCAAAGCAACCGAAGGGGGTGGACAGGGGATGGCGGTTGCCCACCCGCTGCGGCAACTGGCCGGCATAGAGATGCAGCGCATGGCTGGTGGTCAGCATGGAAAACAGCGCGTCATACATGGCCACGTCCAGCGTGGCGCCCTGCCCGGTGGCGTTGCGGTTGACCAGCGCCGCCATGACCGCCCAGCTGCCGAACAGGCCGGCGATCAGGTCGGCCATGCTTTCGCCGGTCTTCAGCGGCGCGCCGCCTTCCTCGCCGGTGCCGGCCATCAGCCCGGACATGGCCTGCACCACTAGGTCATAGGCCGGCAGGTCGCGGAACGGCCCCTGCTGGCCGAAGCCCGAGATCGAGCAATAGACCAGCCGCGGATTTTCCGCCCGCAGCGCCTCGGCCCCCAGGCCCAGGCGGGCGGCGACGCCGGGGCGGAAGTTCTCGACCACCACGTCGACGCGCGCGGCGATGGCCTTGGCCAGCGCCAGGTCGGCGGGATCCTTCAGGTCCAGGACCAGGCTCTGCTTGCCGCGGTTGTTCAGCGTGAAAAGCGCGCTTTCGCCGTCCTTGAACGGGCCGATATGGCGGTAGTCGTCGCCAGCGGGAGGCTCCAGCTTGATGACCTCGGCCCCCAGGTCGGCCAGAAGCGCGGTGCAATAGGGCCCCGCCAGCACGCGGGACAGGTCCAGCACCCTGATGCCTTGCAGCGGCTTCATGCCCGCAACTCCGGCGCCAGCGCGGCAAGGCGCTCCAGGATCGCCTTCAGCGTCGCGCGCAGGGTTTCGGCCTTGGCCTCGTCATAGGCAAAGGGCGGGGCCTCGGTCTCCAGATGCGTCGCCTGCGCCAGTTCCATCTGGATCGCGTGGACGCCCTGTCCGGGCTGGCCGTAATGCCGCGTCGTCCAGCCGCCCTTGAAGCGCCCGTTCAGAACATGGGTCCGGCCCGTCGCGGCTGCGACCTCCTGCGTGGCGGCCTCGATGGCCGGCGCGCAGGAGCGCCCGCCGTTGGTGCCGATGTTGAAATCCGGCAGCACGCCGTCGAACAGGAACGGGATCACCGAGCGGATCGAGTGGCAGTCGTAAAGGATCGCCACCCCGTGACGCGCCCGCACCCGTTCGATCTCGGCGGCCAGCGCCGCGTGATAGGGGGCGTGGAAACGCGCCTTGCGCTCGGCGATGTCCTCGGCCGCGGGTTCGGTTTCCCAGATCGGCTCGCCGTCGAAATCGGTCAGCGGCACCAGTCCGGTGGTGTTCTGGCCGGGATAGAGGCTCGCGTCGTCCGGCCCGCGATTGGCGTCGATGACATAGCGGTGGAAGGTCGCGCGCACCGTGGTCGCGCCGGGCAGAAGCCCGTCATAGAGCCGATGAATATGCCAGTCGGTATCGGCCAGCACCTGCCCGCGCGGGTTCAGCCGGGCGCGGATGTCGTCGGGCAGCCAGGTTCCGGTATGCGGCAGGCCCAGGATGACCGGGCTGTCGCCCTGCGCGACTTCGACGGGGTTCACGGCCGCACCTCGTCCAGCAGGCTGGCGGGGACGGCGCCGACCAGCACGCCCTCGCGCACCAGCCGGGCGGATTCGGCCAGGTCGGGGGCAAGGTAGCGGTCCTGTTCCAGCGCCGGCACCGTCTGGCGCAGCGCGGCGATCACCGCCTGCAACGGGGCCGAGGTCGCCAGCGGCGCGCGGAACTCGACGCCCGCGCTGGCGCAAAGCGCCTCGATGCCCAGGATCTGCGCCAGGTTCGCGTTCATCCGCTTCAGCCGCCGCGCGCCATGCGCGGCCATGGAGACGTGATCCTCCTGGTTGGCCGAGGTCGGCGTCGAATCGGTGCTGCACGGCGTCGCCAGGTGCTTGTTCTCGCTCATCAGCGCCGCGCTGGTCACTTCCGCGATCATCAGCCCCGAGTTCAGCCCCGGATCGGGGGTCAGGAAGGGCGGCAGGTCATGGCTCAGCGCCGGATCGACCATCAGCGCGATGCGGCGCTGGGAAATGGCGCCGATCTCGGCGATGGCCAGCGCGATCTGGTCGGCGGCGAAGGCCACCGGCTCGGCATGGAAATTCCCGCCCGAGACGATGCGGTCGGCCCCGACCAGCACCAGCGGGTTGTCGGTCGCGGCGTTCGATTCGATCTCCAGCGTGCGCGCGGCCTGCCACAGCAGGTCGATGCAGGCCCCCGTCACTTGCGGCTGGCAGCGGATGCAATAGGGATCCTGGACGCGGGTATCGCCGATCCGGTGGCTTTCGCGGATCTCGGACCCCTCCATCAGCGCCCGGATGGCACGGGCGGCGGCGATCTGGCCGCGATGGCCGCGCAGGGTATGGATCTCGTCCAGGAAGGGCGCGGTCGAGCCCATGATGGCATCGGTCGAAAGCGAAGACGTGACCAGCGCCGCGCGGGCACTGGCAAAAGCCTCGAAAAGCCCCGCCAAGGCGAAGGCGGTCGAGACCTGGGTGCCGTTGATCAGCGCCAGCCCCTCCTTGGCGGCCAGCACCACGGGCGAAAGCCCCGCGGCCGCCAGCGCCTCGGCCGAGGGCATCTCGCGGCCGTCATAAACCGCCCGACCCTCGCCCAGCATGGCGGCGGCCATATGCGCCAAGGGCGCCAGGTCGCCCGAGGCGCCGACCGATCCCTGCGCCGGGATCACCGGCAACACGCCGCGCGCCAGCATGTCCTCGATCAGCTGGGTCACCTCGGGACGCACGCCCGAGGCGCCGCGGCCCAGCGACAGAAGCTTCAGCACCATGATCAGGCGCACGGTTTCCGGCTCGACCGACTCGCCCACGCCGCAGCAATGCGACAGGATCAGGTTGCGTTGCAGCGTGGCGGTATCCCGCGCCGCGATCTTGATCGAGGCAAGCTTGCCGAAGCCGGTGTTCACGCCATAGACCGGCGCCTCGCCATTGGCGGCGGCGGCGATGCGGGCGGCGGATTCGGCGATGCCGGGACGGGCGCTGTCGGCCAGGCGCACGGCCAGGCCCTTGCGCCAGACCTGCTCAAGCTCGGCCAGGGTGGTTTCACCGGGGGTAAGGATCAGTTCAGACAAATTCGCCTCCGACGATGCGGGCATGAAGGGGGTTGAAGCCGATGCGATAGGTCAGCTCGGCCGGGTGGCGGATGTCCCAGACCGCCAGATCGGCGCGCATGCCGGGTGCCAGCCGGCCGCGATCCGCCAGGCCCAGCGCGCGGGCGGCGTGGCGCGTGACGCCGGCCAGGCATTCCGAGGGCGTCATGCGAAACAGCGTCGCGCCCATGTTCATGGTCAGCAGAAGCGAGGTCAGCGGCGAGGTGCCGGGGTTGCAATCCGTGGCCAGCGCGATCGGCACGCCGGCCTCGCGCAAGGCACCCATCGGCGGATATTGCGTCTCGCGCAGCGTATAGAAGGCGCCGGGCAGCAGCACCGCCACGGTGCCCGCGGCCGCCATGGCCTCGATCCCGTCCTGGCCCAGATATTCCAGGTGATCCGCCGAGAGCGCCCCGTGCCGCGCCGCCATGGCCGCGCCGCCCAGGTCGGAAAGCTGCTCGGCATGCAGCTTGACCGGCAGGCCCAGCCCGGCCGCATGGTCGAAGATGCCGGCCATTTCCTCGCGCGTGAACGCGATGCCCTCGCAGAACCCGTCCACCGCGTCGATCAGCCCCTCGGCATGGCCGCGCCGCATCCCGGCGACCACCACCTCGCGGATATAGCCCGCGCGGTCGTCCTTATATTCCGGCGGCAAGGCATGGGCGGCCAGCCAGGTCGTGCGAACCGTCACGGGACGCGCCTGCCCGATGCGGCGGGCGACGCGCAGCATCTTCAGCTCGCTGTCCACGTCCAGCCCGTAGCCCGACTTGATCTCCAGCGTGGTCACGCCCTCGGCCAGCAGCGTATCGACGCGCGGCAGGGCGGATGCCAGCAGCGCCTCTTCATCCGCCTCGCGGGTGGCGCGGACGCTCGACAGGATGCCGCCGCCGGCGCGGGCGATTTCCTCATACGAGGCGCCTTCCAGCCGCATCTCGAACTCGCGGGCGCGGTCGCCGCCGAAGACGATATGGGTGTGGCAGTCGATCAGCCCCGGCGTCACCAGCCGCCCGCCCAGGTCATGCCGCGTCGCATCGGCATAATGCGCGGGCAGATCCGATTCGGCGCCGATCCAAGCGATTCGCCCGGCCTCGATCACCAGCGCCCCCTGCTCGATCAGGCCGTAACCACCTGATTCTTCGTCCATCGTGACAAGCTGGGCGTGGTGGAGAAGCTGCATCGGATCGCATCCCGGATTGATTTCTCGGTCGTTCTATGTCTAAACTTATTTCATCTCTATGTCTAAACTTATTTTGGCACAAAGAAGGGCGACGGGATGACGGTTATCTGGGCGGAACGGGCCTTGTTGCCCGATGGATGGGCAGAAAATGTCCGGGTGACGGTCGAACAGGACCGAATCGCGGCGGTGGAAAAGGACGCCGCCCCGCAGGGCCATCGCACGGGCCTGCTGCTGCCGGCGCTTGCCAACCTGCACAGCCACGCCTTCCAGCGCGCCATGGCCGGCCTCAGCGAAGCGAAGGGCCCCGAGCCGCGCGACACCTTCTGGACCTGGCGCCAGATCATGTATCGCTTCCTCGACCACCTGACGCCCGAGGATGTCGAGGCAATCGCCGCGCTGGTGCAGATGGAGATGCTGGAGGCCGGCTATGCCACCAATGTCGAGTTCCATTACCTGCACCACCGCCCCGGCGGCGCGCATTACGACAATATCGCCGAGATGGGCGAACGCATCGCCGCCGCCGCCGGGCGCACCGGCATCGGCCTGACGCTCTTGCCGGTGCATTACCAGTTCGGCGGCGTGGACCGCCGGCCGCTCGCCCCCGGCCAGAACCGTTTCGGCACCACGCCCGAGGAATTCCAGCGCCTGCTGGACGGTTGCGAGGCCGCGCTGCGCGCCCTGCCCGCCGATTCGGGCATCGGCGTCGCCCCGCATTCGCTGCGCGCGGTCAGCCCCGAGGGCCTGCAAGCCTGCGTCGCGCTGCGCCCCGGCCGGCCGCTGCACATGCACCTGGCCGAGCAGTTGCCCGAGATCGAGGAAATCAGCGCCGCCTATGGCCGCCGCCCGGTCGAATGGCTGCTGGACAACCACCAGCCCGACCGGCGCTGGACGCTGATCCACCTGACCCACATGACCGAGGACGAGACCCGCCGCCTGGCCGCCACCGGCGCCGTGGCGGGGCTGTGCCCGATCACCGAATCGTCCTTGGGCGACGGCATCTTCAACGGCACCATCTGGGCCGAGGCGCAGGGCCGCGTCGGCTTCGGCTCGGACAGCAACATCCGCATCTCGCTGGTCGAGGAACTGCGGACGCTGGAATACAGCCAGCGCCTGCGCGACCGCGGCCGGGCGATCCTGGCCCAGCCGGAACGCTCGACCGGGCGGGTGATCTACGAGGCCGGGCTCGACGGCGGCGCCACGGCGGCGGGGCGCGAGACGGGGGCGATCCGGCCCGGCCTCTGGGCCGACCTGATCGCGGTCGGGCTGGACAATCCGGTCATGGCCGGGCGCAAGGGCGACCAGCTGCTCGACAGCCTGGTCTTTGCCGGCCATGACGGGCTGGTGCGCGACGTCTGGTCGGCGGGCCGCCATGTCGTGCGGGACGGCCGGCATATGGACCGCGACCGCATCATCGCCGATTATCTGGCGACCATAGCCCGGCTTCAGGATCGCATGTGACCGAAAGAAACGCCTCCAAGGCGCAAGCCATCACCAGCGAGGTGCGCCGCCGCATCGTGGACCGCGAATGGCGGCAGGGCGACCGCATCCCGGACGAGGCCGAACTGGCCGTCGAGTTCGGCGTCGCCCGCGCCACGGTGAACAAGGCGCTGCAGATGCTGGCCGAAGAGGGGCTTCTGGACCGCAAGCGCCGCGCCGGCACCCATGTGACGGTGAACCCGGCGCGCAAGGCCACGCTGACCATCCCCATCGTGCGCGAGCAGATCGAGCAGGCGGGGATGGAATACAGCCACCGCGTCGTCGCGCAGCGCCGCAGCCCGCTGCCGGCCGATGTCGCCGCCCGCATGGCCCTGCCCGAGGGGCGCGAGCTGATCCACCTGCGCACCGTGCATTACGGCGACGACAAGCCCTTCCAGGCCGAGGACCGCTGGATCAACCCCGCCGCCGCGCCGGGGGCCGAGGCGGTGGATTTCCAGCGCATCACCGCCAACGAATGGCTGGTCAGGAACTTTCCCTGGCTGCATGCCGACATGGCGTTCTCGGCCGAGAACGCCAGCGCCCGCGACGCCCGGCTGCTGGAGACGCGGCAGGGCACCGCGCTTCTGATCCTGCAGCGCACCACCTTCAACGACCTGGGCGCCATCACCTCGGTCCGGGTGGCCTTTCATCCCGGCTATGCCATGATCGCAACGCACTGACCGCCGCGCCGGCTTCACTTTGCGCGGCCCTTCGCCTAATAGGCTGGCAATCCCAAAAAGGAAAAGCCATGGCCAGCGCCAATCTCAACATCATGATCAAGGCCGCGCGCAAGGCGGGCCGCAGCCTCGTCAAGGACTTCCGCGAGGTCGAGAACCTCCAGGTCTCGGTCAAGGGCGCGGGCGATTTCGTCAGCCGCGCCGACCGCGAGGCCGAGCGCATCATCAAGGAAGAGCTGCGCACCGCCCGCCCGAACTACGGCTGGATCGGCGAGGAAACCGGCGAGGAAGCCGGCGAAGACCCGACCCGGCGCTGGATCGTCGACCCGCTGGACGGCACCACCAACTTCCTGCACGGCCTGCCGCATTGGGCGGTCTCGATCGCGCTGGAGCATAAGGGCGAGATCGTCGCATCCGTGGTCTTCGACGCCGCCAAGGACGAGCTGTTCACCGCCGAGCGAGGCGACGGCGCCTTCCTGAACGACCGCCGCATCCGCGTCTCGGGCCGCCGGCAGATGATCGAATCGATCTTTGCCACCGGCGTGCCCTTTGCCGGGCGCGGCACCCTGCCCGCGACGCTGCGCGACCTGTCGCGGCTGATGCCGCTGACCGCGGGCGTCCGGCGCTGGGGCGCGGCCTCGCTGGACCTCGCCTATGTCGCGGCCGGCCGCTACGAGGGCTATTGGGAACGCGGCATCAAGTCCTGGGACGTGGCCGCCGGCATCCTGCTGGTGAAAGAGGCCGGCGGCTTCGTCGAATCGATCCGGCCCGAGCAGAGCGCGATCGAATCGGGCTCGATCGTCGCCGCCAACCCGCAGCTTTTCGACGAGTTCGCAGGATTGGTGCGTCAGCGCGACTGAGCCCGGCTTGACCTTTGCCGCGTGCAAGGGCATGGGCGAAACTCAAGACTGGGATATCCGCAATGCCCAACAACCGCCAGACGGGGCCGCTGATGGCCCCGGCAGCCAGCCCGCCTGCCGTCCCGCCGCCGCTTGCCGTGCCGCGCGCCGAACGGCAGGGCGCGGCGATCCTGATGATCTGTGCCTCGGCGCTGATCTTCGCGGCGCAGGACGGCATCTCGCGCTATCTGGGCGCCGCCTATTCGCCGATCTTCGTCATCATGCTGCGCTTCTGGTTCTTCGCGGCCTTCGTGATCCTGCTTTGCGCACGGGCACCGGGCGGACTGGCCCGCGCCGTCCGCTCGAAACGGCCCTGGACGCAGATATTCCGCGGCGTGCTGCTGGTGGCGGAGGTCGTGGTCACGGTCGAGGCCTTCGTGCGGCTGGGCCTGATCAACACCCATGCGATCTTTGCCTGCTACCCGCTGCTGATCTCGGCGCTGTCCGGGCCGGTCCTGGGCGAAAAGGTCGGCTGGCGCCGCTGGGCGGCAGTCGCCGTGGGCTTCGTCGGCATCCTGATCGTGCTGAAACCGGGCAGCGGCGTCTTCAGCGCCGATGCGGTGCTGCCCTTCGTCGGCGCGGCCATGTTCGCGGTCTATGGCCTGCTGACCCGGATGGTCGGGCGCGACGATCCGGCCATGGTCAGCTTTTTCTGGACCGGCATCGCCGGGGCCGTCGCCATCACCCTGGTAGGCATCTGGCATTGGGAGCCCATCGCCGGGCGCGACATCCCCTGGCTCCTGCTGCTCTGCTTTGCGGCGGTGGTGGCGCATTTCATGCTCATCAAGGCCTATGAGCTGGCCGAGGCCTCGGCCTTGCAGCCGTTCTCCTATACCCAGCTCGTCTGGGTCAGCCTCTTTGGCGTGGTGATCTTTGGCGAGACGCTGGCGCCGAACGTCGCCCTCGGCGGCCTCATCGTCGTCGGCGCCGGCCTGTTCACCTGGTGGCGCGCTCGCCAGCGCGAGCGGGCCGGGCAGCGCTAAGCGGGGCGGCGCTGGCCTCCTCGACCGGCGCCGGGCCCAGCACCTCGGCCAGCACGCCGCCCGCGGCATAGGCCGCCAGCCGGCGCGCCGGCATCGACGGCCGGGACGAGGCGACCAGCCGGATCGGCGGCGGCGCCGGCGCGGGCTTCATGCCGCCCCCGGTCAGATCCCATGTCGGCACCAGCGGCACCGGCTGGCCCTTGATGCGGGCGCGATAGACCGGCAGCGCCTCGGCCACGCGCATGACGTAGTTGCGCGTCTCGTCGAAGGGGATCATCTCGACCCAATCGACCGGGTCCACCTGCCCGCGCAGGTCGCCGAACTCGTCCAGCCAGCGGGCCGAGCGCCCCGGCCCGGCATTGTAGCCCGCCGCGACCAGCGCGATCGAGGGACCGAAGCGGTCGCGCAGCCCCGCCAGATAGGCAGCGCCCAGCCGGGCGTTATAGGCGGCGTCGCGGGTCAGCCGCGCCTGTTCGAAGGGCTCGCCGACCTTGCGCGCCATGGAACGCGCGGTGTCGGGCATGACCTGCATCAGCCCCAGCGCCCCGGCATGCGACGAGACGGTGTGGTTGAACTCGCTTTCGCGCCGGGCGATGGCCATGACCAGCTCGGGCGGCAGGCCCAGCTCGCTGTTCTCAAGGCCCGTCAGCGGGAAATAGGCGGCCGGATAGACCGCGCCCTTGGCGGCGGCGGCCTTGGCCAGGCGCAGCGCGTGCCAGGGCTGCCGCATCTCCAGCATCATCCGCGCCATGCGGCCGATGTCCTCGGGCGCGGCGGTCTCGGCCAGGTGCAGGAAGAAGCGCGCGCCCTGGTCGGGCTCGCCCGCCGCGACCAGCCAAGTGCCGGCCTGCCAGACCGGGTTAGTGCGCAGCGGGCTGCCGCGCCAGTCGGGCAGGCTGGCCGCGCTGCGCCCGGCGACGGCCAGCGCGGGCTGCATCGGCAGGCCCAGCCTTTCGGCGGCCAGCTGGCCATACCAGGCGGATTGGTATGCGGCGGCGCGGGCATAGGCCGCCGCGGCGCCGGCCTCGTCGCCCCCGGCCTCCAGCGCCCGGCCCTGCCAGTAATGCGCGCGCGACAGCGAGATCGGGCTCGCCACCGCCTGCTCGAGCGTGCGGAAATGCTGGAGCGCCCGGTCCGCCGCGCCGCCGCGCAGCGCGGCATAGCCCGCCAGCCACTCCAGGTCGGAAAAGGCATCGCTGCCCGGCGGCAGGAAATGCCCGGCGGCCAGCCTTTCGGCCAGGGTCCAGTCGCCCTGCCGCAGCGCAAGGCGCGCGTAATCGGCGCGCTTGCCGGCCCAGGCCGCGGGATCGCGCAGCGCCTCGGCGCTGGTCGAGCGCTCCAGCATCAGGTCGCGCGCCAGTTCGGGCATCTTGGCCCAGACCCGCCAGCGGAAACGGTCGAGCGCCAGGCCCGCATCGTCCCGCTGCGCCTCGGGCAGGGCCAGGATCAGCGCATCCACTCCGGCCTGCCCCGATTGCAGCGCCAGCCGGGCGCGGCCCAGGGCTTGCGCCGGGGCCGAGGCCATGGGCAGCACCACCTGCGCCGCCTGCCATTCGCCCAGATCCAGAAGCCGCATCAGCCGCGCATCGTGCAGCCCGGCAACCTCGGCGCCATGGGCGGCCAGAAAGGCGTCGGCCTCGGGCTTGGTCAGCGCCTGCTCGGTCCAGAACCGCGCGATCTCGGCCCTGGCGGCCGCGGGGTCGGTCGCCTGCAGGGCCACGATCAGGGCCGTGGCACCGTTCAGCGTGTCGGGCCGGCGGGTGCCGAACCACGCGATCACCTCCGTCGGCGGCAGGTCGGGGCGCAGCACCGCGTCGCCGCGCTTCCAGAACAGCGCCATGCCGGGCCAATCCGCATGGCGGCGGGCAAAGTCGCGATATTCCGGCCAGCCGCCCTGCCCGGCCCGCAGCCGCTGCCAGGCAATCAGGTCGCGGGCGATGGGCCCCGAGGCTTCGGCCGCGGCCGCGGCGGTGGTCCAGTCGCGCATCGCCGCCGCCGCCAGGGCGCGGGACAGATGCCCGGCATCCTCGGCCCCGGCCGGCAGGGCGAAGCTCAGCGCAAGGGCCAGTGCCGGCCCCAGGATCCTGTCGCGGAAAGGATACATCATGGCCCCATTTCTGCGAGGTTCCGCCGCGCGGCGCAACTCACATCCTTGGCAATCCGCGCATCCGCATGTAAGCCGCCATCAGAGGCAAATTCAGGATACCCACATGTTCAGAGGCTCGCTGCCCGCGCTGGTCACGCCCTTCACCCCGGACGGGGAGCTGGATCTCCCCGCGCTGGAAAAGCTTGTCGAGTGGCATGTCGACCAGGGCAGCCACGGGCTGGTGCCCGTCGGCACCACCGGCGAAAGCCCGACGCTGAGCCATGAGGAACACCGCAAGGTGATCGAAGAGGTCGTGCGCATGGCCGCCGGCCGCATCCCGGTCATCGCCGGCGCCGGCTCGAACTCGACGCGCGAGGGGATCGGGCTGGTGCAGTACGCGCAGGCGGCGGGCGCCGATGCGGCACTGGTGGTGACGCCCTATTACAACAAGCCGACCCAGGCCGGGCTGGTCGCGCATTACACCGCGCTGCACGACGCAAGCGACCTGCCGATCATCATCTACAACATCCCCGGCCGTTCGGTCATCGACATGGCGCCCGAGACCATGGGCGAACTGGCCCGGCTGCCGCGCATCATCGGCGTCAAGGACGCGACCGGCAAGCTCGAGCGCGTCTCGATGCAGCGCGCGGCCTGCGGCAAGGATTTCGTCCAGCTTTCTGGCGAGGACGCGACGGCGCTGGGGTTCAACGCCCATGGCGGCGTCGGCTGCATCTCGGTCACGGCGAACGTGGCGCCCCGGCTCTGCGCCGCGTTCCAGGAAGCGACGTTGGCGGGCGATTACGCCCGCGCGCTGGACTACCAGGACAAGCTGATGCCGCTGCATGTGGCGATCTTCCTGGAGCCGGGGGTGGCGGGCGCGAAATACGCCATGTCGCGGCTGGGCCTTTGCAGCGACGCCGTGCGCCTGCCGCTGGTCGGGCTGACCGATGCGACCAAGGCCCGCGTCGACGCGGCGCTGGCCCACGCCGGGCTGATCTGAACCGCGCATCAGGCCGGAACGAGAGGGGGCGGGCTTTCCGCCCTTTTTTCATGGCCGGACCGGCGGGACCGGCGCAGCCGGGGGCTTTGCGCCCCCGGACCCCCGCAGGATATTTAAGCACAAAAGAAGCGGCCACACCGGCTTTCTCGCCTGGCTTCTTTCGTGGATAAATATCCTGGGGGAGCGCGGAACGCGCGGGGGCAAAGCCCCCAGCAAGCGTGCCGCCTGGCTAGTCCCCCGGCTGCCGGTCGACCAGGCTTTCCTTGTCCGGGTCGCAGAAGGTCGCCCAGTCCTTGCCGGGCGCCGGGCGGGGCAGGTCGTCGCGGCTCCAGCCCAGGTGCATATGCGCCTTGGCGATGAAATAGCCGGTGACCGGCGCGGTCAGGAACAGGAACAGCGTGATCAGCAGTTCGTGCCAGGTCAGCACCCCGTGCCGCGCCGGGAACCAGATCAGCGAGGCGACCAGCACCGCCCCGACGCCCAGCGTCGCCGATTTCGTCGGCGCGTGCAGCCGGGTCATCGGGTCGGGCAGCTTGACCAGCCCGTAGGAGCCGACGAGGCCAAAGAACCCGCCCAGCACCAGCAGGACCGAGACGATGATTTCCGCGATCATGCCCATCCCCTATTCGATGATGTCGCCGCGCAGGACGAATTTCGCATAGGCCACGGTCGAGATGAAGCCGACCATGGCGAACATCAGCGAGGCCTCGAAATACATCGTCGTGCCCTTGTCGATGCCGAACAGCGTCAGGAGCGCGATCATGTTGATCGCCATTGTGTCCAGCGCCAGCACCCGGTCCGACAGGCCCGGCGCAAAGACCACCCGGTAAAGGCAGAACAGCAGCGCCAGCGAAAAGCAGCCATAGGCGAAGAGCAGCGCGTGTCCGATCATTCGAAGATCTCCTTCAGCCGGGCCTCGTAGCGGGTCTTGATCTCGTCCAGCACCGCATCCGGGTCGGGGGCGTGCATGGCATGGACCAGCAGGGCGCGCCCGTCCTCGGACAGGTCGCAGCTGACCGTGCCGGGGGTCAGGGTGATGGTCGCGGCCAGCGCCGTGATCGCCTCGGGGTGGCGCAGCTCCAGCGGCACGGCGATCCAGGCCGGCCGAAGCGCGCGGCGCGGCATGAACAGCACGATCCGCGCCACGGTGAAATTCGCCTTGGCGATGTCCCACAGCACCATGGCCAGATAGGCGGGGATCCTGGAGGGCGCGCGATAGCCGTTCGTGCCGGGCCAATAGGGCGCGGTGACCAGCGGCACCACCACGCCGATCATCGCGGCAAAGACCAGCGAGCCCACGGCCCAGCGGTTGACCAGGGCCATCCAGACCAGCGCCAGCGTGAAGGACAGCCAGGGATGCGGGAACAGCCGGCGGATCATTTCGTGCCCTCCTGCCCTTCCAGCACGGCCGAGACATAGGCGTCGGGGTCGTGAAGCTGCGCCGCCGTCGCCTCGGCCAGGCGCATGGCGGGGCCGGCGAATGCGGTCAGCGCGACGATGCCCGACAGGAGCAGCACCACCGAGGCCACCGCCAGCCAGTTCGCCGGCGCATCGCCGAGATCCTGGACCGGCTCGTCCGGCTCCAGCTTGGGGCCAGCCGCGGCTGCCGCAGGCGGAGCGGGGGCCAAGCCAAGCTCGAAGCTTTTCCAGAACAGGATGGTGCCGGCCCGCGACAGGGCATAGATCGCGACCAGCGAGGTGATCAGGATGATCGCCCAGATCCAGACCATCGCCGGCGCCCCCCCGGTCGCCTGCATCACCAAGAGCTTGCCGACGAAGCCCGAGAAGGGCGGCATCCCCACCACGGCGATGGCGGCGACGAAATACAGCGCCGCGACGAGCCCGTTGCCCGGCATCACCCGGTCCAGCCGCAGCCACAGGTCGCCCCGGCGCGCGCCGATCATGTCCATGACCAGGAACAGCGCGCCGGCCGCCAGCGTCGAATGGACCAGGTAATAGACCGCGGCCGAGGTGCCTTGCGGCGTGAATTGCGCCACCGCGATCATCAGCGTGCCGATCGAGCCGATGGCGGCGAAGGCGGCCAGCCGGCCCAGGTGGCGGGTGCCGAGGATGCCGACCTGGCCGATGGCCAGGGTGAACAGCGCCGCGGGCAGCAGCAGGTCCGCCACCACGCTTTGCGTGACCGCATCCTGCGGAAAGACCAGGGTGAAGAAGCGGATGATGCCATAGACCCCCACCTTGGTCATGATGGCGAACAGCGCCGCCACCGGCCCCGGCGCATTGGCATAGGTCGAGGGCAGCCAGAAATGCAGCGGCACCAGCGCCGCCTTGATCGCAAAGACCAGCATCAAGAGCACCGCGCCGACGCGCAAGAGCGCCGTGTCCTCGGCCGGCATCGCCGCCACGCGCAGCGCCATGTCGGCCATGTTCAGCGTGCCGGTGACGGAATAGAGCACCCCCAGCGCCGCCAGGAACAGGGTCGAGCCGGCGAGGTTGTAGGCGATGTATTGCACGCCGGCGCGCAGCCGCATCTCGCCCCCGCCGTGGATCATCAGCCCGTAGCTGGCGATCAGCAGGATCTCGAAGAACACGAACAGGTTGAAGGCGTCGCCGGTCAGGAAGGCGCCGCAGACCCCCATCAGCTGGAACTGCCAGAGCGCATGGAAATGCCGGCCCTTGCGGTCCCAGCCCGAGCCCATGGCGTAAAGCTGCACCGCCAGCGCCAGAAGCGCGGTCAGAAGCAGCATCAGCGCCGCCAGCCGGTCCAGCATCAAGACGATGCCGAAGGGCGCGGCCCAGTTGCCCAGGCGATAAACCTGCACCTCTCCGCCCGCCGCCAGCAGGTTGAGGTAAAGCGCAACCCCGGCCAGCGCCGCGGTCGCGGCGACCGAGAACACCCGCTGCAGCAGCAGGTCGTGGCGCATCCACAGGATGATGAGCGGCCCGATGACCGCGGGCAGGACGACGGGGGCGATGATCAGGTGGCTCATGCGTCACCATCCCCGGACATGCGATCGGCAGAAAGGGAATCGGCCGGCAGGCGGTCGGCGCGCGGCATGTCCACGCGGTCGTCTCCCCCTTCCAGGAAGGCACCCAGCGCCATCATCACCACCACCGCGGTCATGCCGAAGGAAATCACGATGGCGGTCAGCACCAGCGCCTGCGGCAGCGGGTCGGTATAGCTCGCCGCCCCGTCCCGCAGCACCGGCGGCGCGTTCACCACCAGCCGCCCGGTCGAGAACAGGAACAGGTTGATGGCATAGCTGAGCATGGTCATGCCCAGCACCACGGCAAAGCTGCGCCGGCGCAGGATCAGATAGACCCCCGCCGCGGTCAGCATGCCGATCGCGCTTGACAGCAGCAGTTCCATCAGCGCCGCGCCTCCTTGCTGGGGTCGATGTCCATCGGGTGCAGGTTCACCGTCTCGCCCGCCGTCCGCGCGATGCGCGACAGCGAGTTCAGCGCCAGCATCACCGCCCCCACCACGCACAGGAACACGCCCAGGTCGAAGCCCATGGCCGAGGCCAGCTCGAACTCCTCGAGCCCCGGCAGCTTCACATAGCCATAGGTCGAGGTCAGGAAGGGCAGCCCCGCGAACCAGGCGCCGATGCCGGTCAGCCCGGCGGCGATGACGCCGGCGCCGATCAGCGCGTGATAGTTGATCTTTTGCCGCTCCTGCGCCCAGGCAAAGCCCGAGGCCATGTATTGCGACACCAGCGCCACCGAAACCACCAGCCCGGCGACGAAGCCGCCGCCCGGCATGTTGTGGCCGCGCAGGAAGATATAAAGCCCCACCACCAGCGCGATGGGCAGGACCAGCCGCGTCACCACCACCAGCATCAGCGGATGGCGGTCGCCGGCGCGGCGGCTGTCATGGACCCAGTTGCGCAGCCGCCGGCCGGTGGCGCCGGCCAGCAGCGTCTCGGTCAGGGCAAAGATGGTCAGCGCGGCGATGCCCAGCACGGTGATCTCGCCGAAGGTATCGTAGCCGCGGAAGTCCACCAGGATCACGTTGACCACGTTGTCGCCGCCGCCCAGCTTGTAGCTGTTGGCCAGCATGTATTCCGAGATCGGGGAAAAGGCGAAGTCGCTGCGCATGATGACATAGGCCAGCGCGCCAAAGCCCAGCCCGGTCAGCGTGGCGATGAAGGCGTCCAGGCCGCGCTTGCGGTCGGGGCTTTCGATCACGGTGAACTTGGGCAGGAAGTTCAGCGCCAGCAGCAGCAGGACCACCGTGACCACCTCGACCGAGATCTGCGTCAGCGCAAGGTCCGGGGCCGACAGGTAGATGAAGCTGACCGAGACCATCAGCCCGATGATGCCGACCAGCACCAGCGCCAGGATGCGGCGGCGGTGAAAGGCGACCATGCAGCAGGTCGCCACCATCAGCAGCACCCAGCCGACCAGCGGCACCGGCTGGATGGGCAGCATCGGCCGCGTCGCGCCCTGCCAGCCTCCGGTCGAGAAGGCCCAGAGCCCGCAAAGCACCACGGTCAGCGAAAAGGCGGCAAAGGCCCGCGCCATGGACCCGTTCGTCAGCCGGTCGGTCAGGAAGCCCGCCGCGCAGGTGACTGCGCGGGTGATGGCGTCGAAGATCGCCTTGGCCTCGGGCCATGCCATTGCCGCGCGCAGGGCCAGCAGCCGGCGGTTCAGCGCCAGCAATGCCACCCCGCCCGCCAGCGCGACGGCCGACAGCATCAGCGCCGGCGTCACGCCATGCCACAGCGCCAGATGCGGATGCTGCGCCGTGCCGGTGACGGCGCTGGCCGAGGCCGCGACCAGCCAGCCGGCCATGGAGTCGGGAAACAGTCCGATCAGCACCACCAGTACCGCCAGCAACGCCGGGGCGGACCACAGGCCGAAGCCCGGATCATGCGGGCGGTGCGGGTAATCCTGGCGCTCGGGGCCCAGGAACACCTGCCAGACGAAGCGCAGCGAATAGCAGACCGAGAACAGCGCCCCCAGCGTGGCCGTCGCCGCGACCAGGCCCGGATGGCCCTGCCACGCGGCATGGGTGGCCTGTTCCAGCATCAGCTCTTTCGACAGGAAACCGTTGAGCGGCGGGATGCCGGCCATGGACAGCGCCGCCAGGGTGCCGATGACGAAGGTGATCGGCATCAGCCGGCGCAACCCGCCCAGCCGGGCGATGGAGCGGGTGCCGGCCTCGTGGTCGATGATGCCGGCGGTCATGAACAGCGCCGCCTTGAAGGTGGCGTGGTTGACGATATGGAACACGGCCGCCACCGCCGCCGCCTCGGTGCCGAAGCCCAGGAGCATGGTGATGAGGCCCAGGTGCGAGACGGTGGAAAAGGCCAGCAGCGATTTCAGGTCGTCGCGGAAGATGGCGATCCAGGCCGCCAGCACCATGGTCGCAAGCCCGGTGGTGGCGACGATATAGAACCATTCGGGCGTGCCCGACAGCACCGGCCACAGCCGCGCCATCAGGAACAGCCCAGCCTTCACCATGGTCGCCGAATGCAGATAGGCCGAAACCGGCGTCGGCGCCGCCATCGCATGCGGCAGCCAGAAATGGAACGGGAACTGCGCCGATTTGGTGAATGCCCCCAGCAGGATCAGCAGCAGCGCGGGCAGGTAATAGGGACTGGCCTGGATCGCCTCGCGCGCCTGCAGGATGTCGGTGATGTCGAAGCTGCCGGCGATATTGCCCAGGATCAGCATCCCCGCGATCATGGCCAGCCCGCCCATGCCGGTCACGGTCAGCGCCATGCGCGCGCCCTGCCGCCCCTCGGGCAGGTGCTTCCAGTAGCCGATCAGCAGGAAGGACGACAGCGAGGTCAGCTCCCAGAACACCAGCAGCAGCAGGATGTTGTCGGACAGCACGATGCCCAGCATCGCGCCCTGGAACAGCATCAGGTAGGTGTAGAACACCCCCGCCGGATCCTGGCGCGACAGGTAATGGCGCGCATAGGCGATGATCAGCAGGCCGATGCCCAGGATCAGGATGCCGAACAGAAGGCCCAGCCCGTCGATGCGGAAATTCGCGTTCAGCCCCAGCGAGGGCAGCCATTCGAAACGCGCCGTGACGACCTCGCCCGCCATGACCGCCGGGATATGCAGGCAAAGCCCCAGAAGCGCGATGAACGTCGCCGTCGCGCAAGAGATGGCCGCGACGTCGCGTCCCGAACGGATCAGCAATCCGGGCAGCAGCGCCCCGATGAACGGAAGCGCGGCGATCAGTGCTGGCGACATTGTCCCTCGTCCCCTTTTCGTGCCCCTCTGTTCGCGGCGGGGGGCCGGGATGTCAAGCGAATGACAAAGCAACTAGGCGATGTTCGCCTTTCGTGCTAACGCTGGATCAAAACAAGGGAACAGGCATGAAGATCATCGGCATAGACCCCGGCCTGCGCAACATGGGCTGGGGGGTGATCGCGGTCGAGGGGCCGCGCCTGCGGCACCTGGACAACGGCATCGTCCATTCCGAGGCGGGCGATCTGGGGCCGCGCCTCGCCGCGCTTTACCGCGGGCTTTGCGCGGTGATCGCCCGGCACGCCCCCGATGCCGCCGCCGTCGAGCAGACCTTCGTGAACAAGGACGCCTTGGGCACGCTGAAGCTGGGCCAGGCGCGCGGCATCGCCCTCTTGGCCCCGGCCGAGGCGGGGCTGGAGATCGGCGAATACGCCCCGAACGCGGTCAAGAAGACCGTGGTCGGCGTCGGCCATGCCGCCAAGGAACAGATCCAGCACATGGTCCGCTTCATGCTGCCCGGCGTCGAATTCGCCGGGCCGGACGCGGCGGACGCGCTGGCCGTGGCGATCTGCCACGCCCATCACCTGCAGGGCCGCGCCCTGCGCATCAAGGCCAGCGCATGAGGGACGGGGAATGATCGGACGCATCGCCGGAGTGATCCTGCACCGGGCGCAGGACCATGTGCTGATCGACGTGCGCGGCGTGGGCTATATCGTCCATGTCAGCGAACGCACCGCCGCCAGCCTGCCCCCCGCCGGGCAGGCGACGGCGCTTTATACCGAATTGCTGGTGCGCGAGGATCTGCTGCAGCTTTTCGGCTTTCCGACGCTTCTGGAAAAGGAATGGCACCGGCTCCTGACCTTGGTGCAGGGGGTGGGGGCCAAGGTGGCACTGGCGATCCTGGGCACGCTGGGGCCCGACGGGCTGTCGCGGGCGCTGGCGCTTGGCGACTGGTCGGCGCTGCGCAAGGCCCCCGGCGTCGGCCCGAAACTGGCGCAGCGCGTGGTGATGGAGCTGAAGGACAAGGCCCCGGCGGTGATGGCGCTTGGCGGCGCGCTGACCGTCGATCCCGGCCCCCTGCCCGAGGTCGAGCTGGTCGAAACCGCCGCGCCCGCCCCCGCGCATTCGGCACCCTCCTCGGCGCAGGCGACGGCGGATGCGCTCTCGGCGCTCGGCAATCTGGGCTATGCTCCGTCCGAGGCCGCCTCGGCGGTGGCCGAGGCCGCGGCACGGGAACCCGCCGCGCCGACCGCCGCGTTGATCCGCGCGGCCCTGCGGCTGCTGGCGCCCAAGGAGTAAGGACGATGACCGGAAACCTGCGCACCTTCATCCTGATGGCCGCCCTGACGGCGCTGGTCATGGGCATGGGCTGGCTGATCGGCGGCCAGGGCGGCGCGGTGATCGCGCTGCTGGTCGCCGGGGCGGGCAATGTCTTCGCCTGGTGGAACAGCGACAAGATGGTGCTGCGCCAGCAGGGCGCGCACCCGGTCACGCGCCAGCAGGCGCCCGAGCTGGTGGACATGGTGGCGGCGCTGGCGCAGCGGGCCGGCCTGCCCATGCCCAAGGTCTATGTGCTGGAAACCGAACAGCCCAATGCCTTCGCCACCGGCCGCAACCCGGAAAACGCCGCCGTCGCGGTGACGCAGGGCATCATGCGGGTTCTGAACCGCGACGAACTGGCCGGGGTGATCGCGCATGAGCTGGCGCATATCAAGCATCGCGACACGCTGGTCATGACGGTGACGGCCACCATGGCCGGCGCCATCGCCATGCTGGGCAACATGCTGATGTTTTCCAGCATGTTCGGCGGGCGCGACGACAATCGCGGCGGCGGGCTGGCGGCGATCCTGGCGATGATCTTCGCGCCCCTGGCGGCGGCGCTGGTGCAGATGGCGATCTCGCGCACCCGCGAATACGAGGCCGACCGCATCGGCGCCGAGATCTGCGGCCGGCCGATGGCGCTGGCCGGCGCGCTGGCCAAGATCTCGCGCGCCGCAGGCCAGGTGATGAACATCCCGGCCGAGCGCAACCCGGCCGCGGCCAGCCTGTTCATCGTGAACCCGCTGCATGCGCTGCGCATGGACCGGCTCTTCGCCACCCATCCCCCGACCGAGGAACGCATCGCCCGGCTGCAAGCCATGGCCGCGGGCGCGGGCGGCCCCTGGGGCGCAAGATGAGCCAGCCCGACCCGATGCTGCGCCCCGAACCGCTGGAAAGCGACGGCGAGGACCGTGCGCTGCGCCCGCAGCGGCTCGAGGATTTCGTCGGCCAGGCCGAGGCGCGGGCGAATCTGCGCGTCTTCATCGAAAGCGCGCGGATGCGCGGCAAGGCCATGGACCACACGCTGTTCCACGGCCCCCCCGGCCTCGGCAAGACCACGCTGGCGCAGATCATGGCGCGCGAGCTGGGGGTGAACTTCAAGATGACCTCCGGCCCGGTGCTGGCGCGGGCAGGCGACCTGGCCGCGATCCTGACCAACCTGGAAGCCCGCGACGTGCTGTTCATCGACGAGATCCACCGCATGAACCCCGCTGTCGAGGAGATCCTCTATCCGGCGATGGAGGATTTCGAGCTGGACCTGGTGATCGGCGAAGGCCCAGCGGCGCGAACGGTGCGGATCGAGCTGCAACCCTTCACCCTGGTCGGGGCCACCACCCGGCTGGGCCTGCTGACCACGCCCCTGCGCGACCGCTTCGGCATCCCGACCCGGCTGCAATTCTACACCATCGAGGAACTGGACCTGATCGTGACCCGCGGCGCCCGGCTGATGGGCATCCCCTCGGAACCCGAGGGCACGCGCGAGATCGCCCGCCGCGCCCGCGGCACGCCCCGCATCGCCGGCCGGCTCTTGCGCCGCGTGGTGGACTTCGCGCTGGTCGAGGGCGACGGCAGGCTGACCCGCCAGATCGCCGATTCCGCCCTGACCCGGCTTGGCGTCGATCACCTGGGCCTCGACATGGCCGACCGGCGCTACCTGACGCTGATGGCCGAACATTACGGCGGCGGCCCGGTCGGGGTCGAGACGCTTTCGGCCGCGCTGTCGGAAAGCCGCGATTCCATCGAAGAGGTGATCGAGCCCTACCTGATGCAGCAGGGCCTGGTCGCCCGCACGCCGCGCGGCCGCATGCTGGCGCGGCTGGGCTGGCGCCACCTGGGCCTCGACGCCCCCCGCACGCAGGAGAGCCTGTTCGATGAATGACCTGGAAAGTCGCATCCGCGCCAGTTTCGACCGCCAGAGCATGATGCGCACCCTGGGCGCGCGGCTGGAAAGCGTCGGGCCCGGCCAGGTCGCCATCGCCGCGCCGATCCTGCCCGGCTCGCTGCAGCAGCATGGCGCAGGCCATGCCGGCCTCGCCTTCTCGATCGGCGATTCGGCGGCAGGCTATGCCGCGCTGACGCTGATGCCCGCGGAGGCCGAGGTGATGACGGTCGAGATGAAGATCAACCTGATGTCCCCCGCGACCGGGGACCGGCTGGTGGCCGAGGGAAGGGTGATCCGCCCCGGCCGCCGCATCCTGGTGGTCGCCGCCAATGTCTGGGCCGAAACCGGGGACAGGCGCAAGCATGTCGCCATGCTCCAGGGCACGATGATTCCGGTCTGAGAATGCCCCCTTGTCCAGCCTGGGCAATGTCGCAGCCGGGGGCTTTGCGCCCCCGGACCCCCGCAGGATATTTTTCCACGAAAGAACGGGCCAATCGTCCCCCGGCTTCTTTCGTGGACAAATATCCTGGGGGAGCGCGGAACGCGCGGGGGCAAAGCCCCCGGCAAGCTTCATCACCGGCATAATGGGCATTCCCCGGACCCTTACGGCCCCGGTGAGTGTTGGCCGACGGCCCCGGCGGCCGTTTGGCGCGAAGTGGCAGAGGTGCTTGCGGCGGTTTTTGGGGGTTGGTCGTGACATCGCAAAGACCCTGCCGCGCCACGATGGAATGCAAGGGACAGCGGAGTTCTATCGGCGGCTACGCAGATCTCGGGACTGATCCGCCTTCGCAGCGCACCGGCTTGGCCCTTGGGTGCCCCTCCGCTGGCGACCTGCTACCGCCCTGAGGCACCAGCATCATCGGCTAAATCCGGTTCAGGCGGCAGCCTAGTCGCGGCGGGGATCGGAAAGCACCCGGTCCTCCTGGGCGATGAAATGCTCCATCATCACCCGCCACAGCCGTTCCGCCAGGTCGGGATCCAGCCCCTGGCGCAGGGCAAGCCGGCGGGCATTGGCGGCGACCTCCTCGACGCGGCTGTCGATGCGGGCGGGCAGGTTCTCGCGCAGCTTGATCCGCGCCGCCTCGTCGATCAGCGCCGAGCGTTCCGCCAGCAGCGCCACCAGCCGCGCATCCAGCGCGTCGATGCGCGCGCGCAGTTCGGGCATGGCAGAGTTCGGGGGCAGTTCGGGTTCGGGGCGGCTCATATCCCGTCCCATGCCCTGCCCCGCCGTCCGGTGCAAGCCCCGGCTGTGTCGAAATTGCCGCAGGCAATAGGCGGATTTCCGCCGAATAGGGAACGCCTTGGTCCGAATCGGCGTTTTGCCGTCAACTGGGGAAAGGAGCCGCCCCGCTTTGGAAAGGATACCGGATGAAACCAGCAAGCCTTGTCATCAACCTGGGTTTCGGCCTGGGCCTCGCGCTGGGCGCGGTCGCGCTTTTGCTGTTCTGACCCGCCGCATCTTTCCCGGCCCTCGCAGGCTCCGCCAATGAAAAAGCCCCCGGAGCCGATCCGGGGGCTTTCCTGTTTCCGACCGGGGCGTCAGCCCTGCGGCTGGGGCGCGGCGTCCGGCGCGGGCTTGGCGGCGCCCGCCCGCGGAATCGCGCTGACCGAGGGGATCGAGGAGCCGGGCGCATCGTCGTCGCCGCCCAGCGGCTCGCCCCGGATCACCCGGCCGATGTCCTCGCCGGTCAGGGTTTCGTATTCCAGGAGCCCCTTGGCCAGGCGCTCGAACTCTTCCTGCTTCTCGTTCAGGATGCGATAGGCCTCGCGATAGCCTTCCTCGATCAGGTCATGGACCTCTTGCTCGATCAGCTCCTTGGTCGCGGCCGAGACCGAGAAGCCGCCGGTATTGCCGGAATAGCCCTCATGCGCCTCGGCATAGTCGATGTTGCCGACCTTGTCGGACATGCCCCAGCGCATCACCATGGCGCGGGCCAGCGCGCTCGCCTGCTGGATGTCGCCGGCCGGGCCGTTCGACACCCCTTCCTCGCCGTATTTGATGATCTCGGCGGCCTTGCCGGCCATGGTCATGGCCAGTTTCTGCTTGGCCTCGTCCTTGTGATAGTTCAGCCGGTCCATTTCCGGCAGGCTGACCACCATGCCGAGCGCGCCGCCGCGCGGGATGATCGTCGCCTTGTAGACCGGGTCGCATTTCGGCAGCGACAGGCCGACGATGGCGTGGCCGGCCTCGTGATAGGCGGTCTTTTCCTTCTGCTCGGGGGTCAGGACCATGCTGCGGCGCTCGACGCCCAGCATGACCTTGTCCTTGGCGTTCTCGAAATCCTCCATGGTCACGAAACGGCGGCCGATGCGCGCGGCCATCAGCGCGGCCTCGTTGACCAGGTTCATCAGGTCGGCGCCGGAAAAGCCCGGCGTGCCGCGGGCGATGATGCGCAGATCCACGTCGGGGCCGACCGGCACCTTGCGCGAATGCACGCCGAGAATCTTTTCGCGGCCCTTGATGTCGGGGTTCGGCACATAGATCTGGCGGTCGAAGCGGCCTGGGCGCAGAAGCGCCGGGTCCAGCACGTCCTTGCGGTTGGTGGCGGCGATGATGATGACGCCTTCGTTGGCGTCGAAGCCGTCCATCTCGACCAGCAGCTGGTTCAGGGTCTGCTCGCGCTCATCGTTGCCGCCGCCGATGCCGACGCCGCGGGCACGGCCGACCGCGTCGATCTCGTCGATGAAGACGATGCAGGGGGCGGATTTCTTGGCCTGCTCGAACATGTCGCGGACGCGGCTGGCGCCGACGCCGACGAACATCTCGACGAAATCCGAACCCGAGATGGTGAAGAAGGGCACGCCAGCCTCGCCGGCGATGGCGCGGGCCAGCAGCGTCTTACCCGTGCCGGGCGGGCCGACCAGCAGCGCACCTTTCGGGATCTTGCCGCCGAGGCGGCTGAATTTCTGCGGGTTGCGCAGGAATTCGACGATCTCTTCCAGCTCTTCCTTGGCCTCGTCGATGCCGGCCACGTCGTCGAAGGTCACGCGGCCGTGCTTTTCGGTCAGGAGCTTGGCGCGCGACTTGCCGAAGCCCATGGCCCCGCCCTTGCCGCCGCCCTGCATGCGGTTCATGAAGAAGATCCAGACGCCGATCAGCAGGATGAAGGGCAGCCAGACGCCCAGGAGCGACATGAAGCCCGATTGCTGCTGGCGCTCGACCTTGACCTCGACGCCCTTGCCGATCAGCCGGTCCGCGATTTCTTCGCCCTGCGGCCGCACGGTGGCATATTGCTTACCGTCCTTGGCGATGATGCCGACGTTTTCGCCGTCGATGGTGACGGCCGTGATCTCATCCTTTTCCACCCGCTGGATGAAATCGGAATAGCTGATCTGGCGGCTGTTCATCTGGGCCGATCCGTCGCTGAACAGGTTGAACAGGGCCAGGATCATCAGAAACAGCACCACCCAGAAGGCGATATTGCGCGCGTTGCCCAAAGGCATGTCCTCCGCGGGTAAACAGGCTTCCGCCTGAAAATAGGGATTCCGGCGTCAGGTTCAATGCGTATAGAGCAGCGCGCCGAATTCCTCCATCCCGCGCAGCGGCTTTGCGCCGCAATCCGGCACCGGCCGCAGCACGGGCGCCGCGATCAGCCCCCCGCCCGCCCAGATGCCGGGGCTGGAGGCCGCCTCGTCCCGGGTCAGGCCGGCGCCGCGCCAGTCCAGCCCCGGCAGCGGGTCATGGCCAAGCGCGCGCACCTGCTGGCCCGCGCGCAGGCCGTCCACGCGCCAGCGCCGGTCCCAGACCGCATCGGCACCGTCGGCGGCGGGGCTGCGGGCGGCGGCGGCCGGTTCGCGGACCAGCCGCAGGAACCCGTCCCGCGGCTCGGCGATGACGCCCTCCAGCGTCAGGCGCGTGCCGGTTTCCAGCGCCGCCAGCGCGTGCAGCACCGCCTCGCGCCGGGGGGGATAGGCGGCACCAGAGACGAAGCGCAGCCCTGCGACAAGAAGCCGCCGCCGGATCTCCAGCGGCGCGGCGCGAAAGGGGTCGAGCGGCAATGCCAGCGAGCCGGCGCGGCTTTGCGCGCCTTGGGCCACCTGCGCGGCGAAGGCGCAAAGCGCATCGCGCGCCATGGCCAGATTCGCCGCCGATTGCGCCAGCTGCCGCATCGGCAGGTCCAGCGCGGCGATGGTCTTGCGCACCCGCACCCGCTCGAAGCCCTCGTTCTCGTTCGAGGGATCGTCGGCCCAGCCCAGCCCGCGCGCCGCAAGCCATTGCCGCAGTTCGGCGCGGCCGACGTCGAGCAGGGGTCGCAGCCAGGTCACGCCGAAAGCCTCGCGCGCGGGGGCCATGGCGGAAAGCCCGTCCACGCCTGCACCCCGGTTCAGGCGCATCAGCACGGTCTCGGCCTGGTCGTCCAGCGTATGGCCCAGAAGCACGGCGGACAGGCCGTGCCGCCCGGCCCAATCGGCCAGAAGGCCCAGCCGCGCCTCGCGCGCGGCGGCCATCAGGTTGCCGCCGTCCCGGCGGGTCCAGCGCAGGGTTTCATGGGGAATGCCCAGGGCCGCGGCCGCCCGCCCGGCCTCTTGCGCCTCGGCGGCCGAGCCGGGGCGCAGCCCGTGATCGACGGTCGCCGCCAGCAGGCGCGCGCGGCCCCAGCCATGGGCCAGGTGCAGCAAGGCGGTGGAATCGCCGCCCCCCGACAGGGCGATGCCCAACGCGGGGCGGGTGCCGGCCAGATGGTCCAGCGCGGCATGGACCCGCGCCGCGACCGGCTCAGCCGTCATCCGCCATGTCCGCGGCGGCCTCGGGGTCCAGATCCTCATCCAGCGGCTCGGCCGGCGCGTCGCAGCCGGTCTCGGCGATGCGCCGCTCGGCCTCGGCCGCCTGCGGGGCGGCGGGGAAGCGGGCGATGATTTCCTGAAGATAGAAGCAGCCTTCCTGCGGGCCGGCCTTGGCGGACATGGCCCGCGACAGGCCCAGAAGCGCATCCGCCGCCTGCGGCCCGTTCGGGTTGGCGGCAAAGCTTTCCAGCCAGGCCACGCCCGCGCCTTCCAGGTCGCCGGCGGAATCCAGCGCCGCCCCGCGCAGGAACAGCGCCTCGGCGGTCAGCGGGCCGCCAGCATGGGTTTCGGCAATGGCCGCGAAGAGTTCCGCAGCACGGTGAAAGTCACCTTGACCGAGCACCTCCCGAGCCCGGTCGAAATCGGCCTTTTCCGCCGCGGTCGCGGCAGCCCCGGCCGAGGGGGTCGTGGGTTGCGCCAGCGCGCCCTGCTGGTCCGAGGGCGACAGGGGCGCCGATCCGCCCTGTTCGCCCAGCGTCGGCGTGGTCAGGCTGCCCAGGTCGCAGCCCTCCTCCATCTCGCACAGGCGGAACTCGATGTCGCCGATGCGGGTGGTGCCGTCTCGGACGATGCGGTCGATGCGGTTCTGCAATTGCTCGGTCTGGCCGGTCAGCTGCGCCAGCCGCGCCTCCATCGCGTTCATGCGGTCGATGGCGCTGTCGCCGCCCGCCGCCGCGAAACCGGCCGGCCCCGAGGCGACAAGCTGCGCGCGCAGGCTTTGCAGGTCGGACGAAAGCTGGGACAGCTCGGCCCGGATGTCGGCCAGGGTCCGCGCATCCTGCGCCGCCGCGGGCCAGGCCGCCAGCGCGAAACCGGCGGCCAGCAGCAGCCCCCTGAAACCCCAGGCCGCCATCACATGCCCGCCCCTGGGCTGACCACGGTCACCGCGCGGCGGTTCTTGGTAAAGCATTCCTCGGTCGAGCAGATCGCCAGCGGGCGCTCCTTGCCATAGCTGACGGTGCGCAGCCGGCCCGGCGCGATGCCTTGCGAAATCAGGTATTCCTGCACCGAATTGGCGCGGCGGGCACCCAGGGCGAGGTTGTATTCGCGGGTGCCCTGCTCATCGGCATGGCCCTCGATCACGGCCGAGAAGCCCTGGTTCTGGTTCAGCCAGCCGGCCTGGTTGGCCAGGGTCATCCGCGCCTCGGCGGTCAGGGTGGACTGGTCCAGCGGAAACAGGACGGTATCGCCGACGCTGGCCTTGAAATATTCGGCCGTGCCCGGCAGCGCGGTCGCGCCCACCCCGCCCAGGCCGCCCGCCCCGGCATAGGGATCCTGGACCTGCATGTCCTGCGCCGGCCGGGCGCAGGCCGCCAGCGCGAGAACGGCGCCGATCGCGGCAATTTTCATGAAAGTTTTCATAATCCTGTCCATCTTACGCGCTTCAGGGCAGCAGCGGGCCCCAATCGGGGTCCGAGGCTGCGCCGTTGATCTTGACCGGGCGCATGTTGCGCCCCGTGATGTCCACCGAATGCAGGCGCGGCTGGCCGTCGCCGCCCGGCGTCACCCGCGTGAACATCACGACGCGCCCATTGGGGGCCCAAGTCGGGCCCTCGTCAAGGAACGATTCCGTCAGCATTTTCTCTTCCGAACCATCGGTGCGCATGACGCCGATGTGGAACTTGCCGCCGACCTGCCGGGTAAAGGCGATCATGTCGCCGCGCGGCGACCAGACCGGGGTGCCATAGCGCCCCTCGCCAAAGCTGATCCGCCTGGGCTCGCCGCCGTTCGCGCCCATGACGTAAAGCTGCGGCGTCCCCGAGCGGTCGCTTTCGAAGACGATCTGCTTGCCGTCCGGGCTGTAGCTGGGCGAGGTCTCGATCGAGGGCGCATTGGTCAGCGCCCGCTGCGCCCCGGTCGCGGCATCCATCTGGTAGATGTCGGTATTGCCGCTTTTCTCCAGCGAATAGACGATCCAGCGCCCGTCGGGCGAGAAGCGGGGCGAAAAGCTCATCGTGCCCTGCTGGCTCGCGCCCAGCTGGCGCACGCCCAGCGAGTTCACGTCCATCATCATCGCCTGCGGGAAGCCGGTGGCATAGCTGGTGTAAAGCAGCCGCGAGCCGTCGGGCGAAAAGCGCGGCTTCAGCACCAGCGTGGCATCGTCGGTCAGCCATTTCACGTTGGCGCCGTCGTAATCCATGATGCCGATACGCTTGCGGCGCGCGTCCTTCGGGCCGGTTTCCTGCACGAAGGCGACGCGGCTGTCGAAATAGGGCCCCTCGCCCGTCAGCCGCGAATAGACCTGGTCGGCCGCCTTGTGCGCGGCCCGGCGCCAGTTGCCGGTCGCCGCGTCGAACTGCATGCCGTCGCCCAGCGGCTGGCCGGCGAAGACGTCGAACAGGCGGAACTTGACCACGACCTTGCCGCCCTCGACCTTGACCGATCCGGTGATCAGCGCCTGGGCGTTGATCGCCTTCCAGTCCTCGTAGGAGACCGGCGCGTCGAAGCTTTCGGGCCGCGCGATATGGGCGCTGGCCGGGATCTCGCGGAACAGGCCGGTGCCGGTCAGGTCGGCGGCGATCAGGTTCTGCACCTGCGCCAGGTATTCGCCCGCGCCGCCCTCGTCGTGGAAGCGGGCGATGGCGAAGGGCATCGGCTCGATCACGCCGTCGGTGATCTCGATCCGCAAGGGCCCGTCCTGCGCCAGGACCGGCGCGGCAAGCCCAAGACCCGCAAGGGCCATGACGGAGGTCAGCAGGAATTTACGCAACATGTTTCGCCCTCTGGAGGTCTTGGTTGCAGGATAGAGTGTCGCACCGAGAGATGCCATGCGGGATGCCATGTCACTTGACCCGCGCGCCGCCGCTGGCGTTGAAGTCGATGATGACGTCCTTCCAGCGGTTGTATTTTTCCGGCGGCAGCTTGTAGCCGCCCTTTTCGCACATCAGGATCGCCCGGCGCGCGGCCTCGTAGGCCTGTTTCGCTGCCGCATCCGAGCCGCCATCATGGCCGATCATGCGCAGCGAGCCCTTTTCCACCGTCCCGTCCGGCGCCATCGAGAACTGCACCGAAACCGTGGTCCGGCTGGCCTCGGTCGACAGCGAGCCGCGGTTCCAGCATTGCTCGACCGCCACGCGGAAGCCGTCCTTCTCGCCCTGGCTCAGCGGCGGCCCGTTCGCGGCGGCGCCACCGCCGCCCGAACCGCCCGAGCCCTGGTCCTGCATCGCCTCGGCCAGCGCGGCCTGCTTGGCGGCCTCGGCGGCCTTGCGCTCGGCCTCGGCCTGCTCGCGGGCCTTGGCTTCGGCGGCAGCCTTCTCGGCCGCCTTCTTCTCGGCTGCGGCGCGTTCGGCGGCGGCCTGTTCCTCGGCCTCCTTGCGGGCCTTCGCCTCGGCGGCCTTTCTCTCGGCCTCGGCCTTTTCAGCGGCAGCCTTTTCAGCCGCAGCTTTCTCGGCAGCGACTTTCTCGGCTGCCGCTTTTTCGGCGGCGGCCTTCTCGGCGGCGGCGCGGCGCTCGGCCTCGGCCTTGCGCTCGGCGGCGCGTTTTTCGGCGGCGGCTTCCTCGGCGGCGGCCTTATCGGCCGCTTCGGCCGCGGCCAGGCGGCGGGCGCGGGCCTCGGCTTCCTCGGCCTTGCGGGCGGCTTCCGCATCGGCCTGGGCCTGGGCTTCGCGGCGCTCTTCCCTGGCGCGTTCCTCGGCCGCGCGGCGGGCGGCGGCCTCCTCGGCCTTGGCGGCGGCGGTGCGTTCGGCAGCCGCCTCGGCTTCCTGCCGGGCCAGCAATTCCTCGCGCTGGCGCGCGGCCTCCGCGGCGGCGCGGCGGGCCTGCACGGCCTCGGCCAGCCCTTCGGGGCGGCCGCGAGGGCGCGAGGATTCGACCAGGGCCAGCGCCGAACGCTGCGGGATCGGCGCCGGCGATTGCGGCTGGGCGGGATTGCGCGCCGGATCGGGGCGGTCCGACGCCTGTGGCAGCGCCGCCAGGTCCACGGTATTCTGCGGCTCGGCGGGGCGCGGCGCATCGGTCGCCACGGCGACAGGCCGGTTCGGGGTCTGGAAATCCGACAGGTCCGGCCGCGCCTCGGGCCGCGAGGGGGGCGTGGACAGCTCTGCCGCCTGCGCATCGGGGGCGGGCGGGCTGACCGCCTCGACCTCGCCCAGCCGGTTCTCGTCGGCGGGCGGACGCGGCTGCGCCGGGGTGGTCGCGGCGGCATCGGATACCGGGCCGCGCCCGGCGGCCGCGGCGGCCAGCGACTGGAACTCGGCCTCGGACATGGTCGCGACCTCGGCCATGCGCACGGCCTCCAGCGGCTGCGGCCGGAACAGCGCGCCGCCGACCAGCGCCGCGCCCAACAGCCCGGCATGGGCGACGCCCGAAACCCAGAAGCCGATGCGTTCCGCCCGGTCCATGGCTCAGCCGTCCGATCCCGCGTCCATGCGCGGCCCACCCGCCTCGGTCACGAGGACGATGTTGTTGAAGCCGGCCGCGTTCAGCGCCCCCATGACCTCCATGATCCGGGCATAGGGGATGGCGCCGTCGGCACGCAGGTAGATCTTGTCGCTCTGCCGCTCAGCGGCGACGGCGCGCAGCCGGGTGACAAGCTCGTTTTCGGGGACTTCGGTGGTCATGACCAGGATCGGCCCCTCGGGCGTGACCGAGACGCTCAGCGGCTCCTCGGGCTCGGCGGGCACGGCCTGGGCGGCGGTCTTGGGCAGTTCCAGGGGCACGCCCACGGTCAGAAGCGGCGCCGCCACCATGAAGATGATCAGCAGCACCAGCATCACGTCCACGAAGGGCGTGACGTTGATTTCCGCCATCGGCTGGCTGCGGGCGCGGCCCTTGCCGTTGCGGCCCCGCTTGACGATCCCCGCGCCCATCTTATTCGTCGTCCAGCTGGCGCGAGAGGATGGTCGAGAACTCGTCGGCGAAGGTCTCGTATCCCCCGGTGATGCGGTCGGCATCCGAGCTGAGCTTGTTGTAGAAGATCACCGCCGGAATCGCCGCAAGCAGGCCAAGCGCGGTCGCCACCAGCGCCTCGGCGATGCCCGGCGCCACCACGGCAAGCGAGGTGTTCTGCGAGATCGCGATCTCCTCGAAGGCGGTCTTGATGCCCCAGACCGTGCCGAACAGGCCGATGAAGGGCGCGGTCGAGCCCACCGTGGCCAGGAAGGGCAGGCCGCGGGTCAGGCGGTCGTTCTCGCGGTTGATGGTGACGTTCATGGCGCGATCGATGCGCGCGGTGACGCCGGCGATCAGGTTGCCGTCGTCGCGATGGCTGCGGCGCCATTCGGCCATGCCCGCGGAAAAGATGCGCTCGGCCGGGCCCGAGGGCGTCTCGCCGATGCGGTCGTAGAGGTCGTCCAGCGGCTGGCCCGACCAGAAGGCGCGGTCGAAGCGGTCCGCCTCGCGCCGGGCGGCGTTGAAGGCGACGAACTTCTGGATGATGATCGCCCAGGCCCAGAACGAGGCCAGGATCAGGATCACCATGACGATCTGCACCGTCAGCGAGGCGCGCGCGAACAGCGCGATAAGCGAGAAATCGACCGGCTGCCCGGCTCCGGCGAGTTGTTCCATGAAATTCGGCCTGTCCTTTGGGCCGCTGGGATGCGGCTTCTGCTGGGCCGGAGTTAGCAGAACCGCCCAGCGGAGCAACCCCGTGGCGCGTCAATTCTGCGTCAATTGCCCGCGAGATCGGGCCTGCCGCCGCACCCCCGCCTGGCGGAGGGGCGCGGGGTCCGCGCCGGGCGGGCGGCAAGGACGGCGATTCGGCCGCGGCGCATCGGAATGCAGGGCAAGGACCGGCGCGCCGCCGTTGCGGGAAGGGGTCGCGGCCCCGAATATCGGCCGCAGGCCAAGGGCGATAACCGGCCTGCATGGGTGAATCTCCCGCCAAGGCCCCGGCCGATGACCGGGAACGCGATCCCCTTCATGCGCTCTTGATCGACTGTTCATGGCGGGCGCAGAAGCCGGGCGCGACCCCCATGCGAAAGGGGCGAGGGCTTGATAGGGTTGCGAAGCAATGGAACAGTTCCGGCCGGGGCGTCACGGCCGCGACCAAGGCCGGCAGAAGCGAGGAAGCCTGGGATGCAGCTGAACCCACCCTTTCAAGATGGCCCTGCATTCACGCAGGCTTATCGCGTTTACTATGCGGATACGGATGCCGGCGGCATCGTCTATCATTCCAGATACCTTGAATTTGCCGAGCGAAGCCGCTCCGAATTGCTGAGGCATGTCGGATACCCCCTCGTCAGCCCGGACGGAGAGCAGTTCGTGGCACGAAATGCCGATATTGCCTGGCAAAGGCCGGCATGCCTCGACGACCTGATCGTTTGCGCGACGTCGGTGATTTCCATCAGGGGCGCAGGCGTGCGCATCCGGCATGTCTTTCGCAGGGAAAGCCAGGTGCTGGCGCGGATCGAGATTGAATTGGTACATATCAACAAGTCCATGAAACCGGCGAGAATACCGCCCGCGCTGGTCGAGGCCTTCTTGCCCTATCTGGAACCCGGCGACCCGGCCTGACGCCCCCGGTCAAGGTCCGGCCGGCGGCCACCCCCTGCCGGAAACAGATAAGGGGTATTTATCTATTAATCACATCACTTCACAAAACTTGACCGGAGGGGAGCGATTCCCCTGCCCCTTTTCGCAGGTTCATTGCGAAGGAGAGGAACCATGCTGGAGGCGGTCTCGGAATACCGGGTCATCCTGGGGTCATCGGCGCCGATTGCCACGCGGTCGACAACAAGATCATCGCGGCGGTGCTGGGCCGAAACGGCATCGAGGTGGTGAACCTGGGCGCCATGGTCAGCCAGGACGAGTTCATCCAGGCCGCCATCGAGGAAAAGGCCGACGCCATCCTGGTCTCGTCGATCTATGGCCATGGCGAGATCGACTGCCAGGGCCTGCGCGCCCGCTGCGCGGAGCGCGGGCTGGGCGAGATCCTGCTTTACGTCGGCGGCAACCTGGTGATCGGCAAGCGCGCCTTCGCCGAGGTCGAGCAGCGCTTCCTCGAGATGGGCTATGACCGGGTCTTCCCGCCGACCGTGCGGCTCGAGGACGTGGTGGACCTGCTGAGGACCGACATCCGCATCCGCCGCCCGCGGGCCTATGGTCACAACTCGGCCGCTTTCGGCATCACCGAACGCCTGTCCGCCTGACCAAGCCCATGTCCGAAACTCGGGCTAGGCGCGGCCGGCATCGCTTTTGGCCGCCAACTCCTCCGTTATCGCCGCTGCGACGCAGTCGCGCACCCGCCTGACCCGCTGGAGAGCGCCGGACTGGCCATGGGTCAGCAGCCAGAGTTCGGACTCCGGGCGGAACACGCACGGCAATGCCGGCACCAAACCGGCGCGGCGGGCGGCGAAGTCGGGCAGCACCGCCCAGCCGGCGCCCTTGCGCACCGCCTGGAACTGGGCGGCGAAGGGGGCCAGCCGCAAGCATGGGCGAAGCCCCGGACAATAGCTCTCCAACCAGTTCGCCATGGCCAGATAGGCCAGATCCTCGGTCCAGCCGATGACCGGGTGCCGGTGCAGATCCTCGGGCCTCTCGGGGGCGCCGTGCCGCCGCACATGGTCCGGCGCGGCATAAAGCCCGAAGCGGATCGCACCCAGCCTTCTCAGGCGATAGTTGCCCTGGCCCTCGATCGCGCATTGCACGGCGGATCGGGCGGAATACGAGGCGGCGGCCGGGCGGCTGTTCGCGGCCCTGCAGGAGGGGCATCCCCGGGCCGCGGAGCCCCGGACCTATCGGCTGGCGCAAGCCGCCCTGGCCCAGGCCGATGCCGAGGCCCGCAGGCCCGCAGGACCACAGGACCACAGGACCACAGGACCACAGGATCCGTCGTCCTGATCCCGTGACCCAGGGCCGTCACTGCGGCAGACGCGCCGCCAGCCGCAGCGCATGCGAGGGATCGGTCGCCGCGGGCGGCATCACCGGGTCATAGGCGGCCCGGATCAGCGCCGCCAGCTCCGGCGAGGGCGTGACGTCGCGGGCAAAGCTCAGCATGGCCCGCACGGCGACGGTTTCGGCAAGCTGGCCCGGATGGGCCCCGGCCAGCCGTCCGCCCATGTTCACGAAACCGATGCAGGCGCGGATGGCGCCGTCGGCGTCAAAGCGGAACAGCCGATACTGGTCGGCATCGCTGCCCTGCAACCGCGCCGCCAGACCGGGCTGGCCGGTCAGCCGGTCGAGATCCGGCAGATCCCGCAATTCCTGCCAGCCGCGCAGGAAAAAGGTCATCATGTTCGCCCCCATCTCGGGGTCGGTCTCGGCGATGGGATGGCGGGCATGGGCCAGGACGGCGCGGGTGGCGTCGCGAAACACCGCCAGGCTTTCATCGGCCAGGCCGAAGATGACCGGCGCCACCGGCCGGCCCCAGCGCGCACAAAGATAGCGCCCGTCGCGGGTGAACAGGCCGGCTATGGTTTCGGGTGTCAGGGCATTCTGCGTCATGGCGCGACCTTAGCCCGCGCCAGGGGCGGAAGAAAGCACCCCCGGCGCAAGGCGGGCGATGCAGGCGGGCGGGACGGCCTGCATCGCGGTTTCGCGGCGTCAATGCAGCCCGGCAGCCTCGGCGACCAGCGGGCGGCCGTTGCGCAGATGGCGCAGCGCCAGCCTGCGGCCCTGCCGGCCCGAGACGATCTCGCGCGCGGCGACCGGCGGGGCGACCGGCTCGCGCAGGGCGGGGAAAAGCGCAAACAGCTCTTCGCGGGCGCTGCGGCCGATGGCTTTCAGCGCCTGCGCGCCGGGGTAAAGCGATTCCGCCTCGGCCCCGTTGGCAAAGACGACCTCGTGCCGGTCGAAGGCGAAGTGGAAATATTCCACCACCTCCAGATCCTGGGCGATGTCCACCCCGTCCAGCATCAGCAGCTGCTTGGCCGCGACCAGCACTTCGGCACAGCCGAACAGCCGCATCGCCACCCTGGAGCGCACCAGGATGCGATGCTGCGGCGAGACCAGCAGGTCGGCCGAAGGCACGCCCTGCCCCAACGCCCCGGCGCGGATACGAATCGGGCGCAGCTTGGGCGTGGCCGCCAGTTCCCGGCCCAGCCGGCGCGAGGCGATCCAGCGCAGCGGTTTCAGCCCGTTGTCCAGCGTCCGCACCAGGTCGCCGATGCGCAGGCTTTCGACCGGCCGCAGCCCCCCGGCGCATTCGATCAGCGTGCCGCGGGTGAAGCAGACGATCTCGGCCTCGAAGATCTCGGCGCTGAAGCCGATGGTGGCGACGCCCGTGTCGCCCGACAAGCGGGTCACGCCCAAGATCTCGATCTTGGAGATGCGGGCATGGGCGCTCCAGGCAGCCGCCGTGTCCGTCGATGGACGGACGAACAGATCGCCATTGCTCATCTGCATGAGGATGCCGTTCAGTTCCACCACGCTGGCACCGCCATCCTCATCATGCACGGTAACAGCAAAGCGAGCGCTGAGAAAGGTGTTGAGGGTGACGGCGCTTTGCGGGCTGCCATCCGGGTCGGTATAGGAAAACCGGCTGGCAGGTTGCAGAAAACCCGACTGATAGCTGGTTCTGAAGGTTCTGTTGCCGCCTGAGCCGAAGTAATCGCCGGTCAAGGCGAGGGGCGCGATTTCCTCGCGGCCCTCGACCTCCCAGCCGACGATCGCATTGGCCTGGTCCTGGTTGATGTTGCTGGAGGGGGTGGGATCGAGCAGGGACCGGTTGCCGATCCACATGAGGTTAACAGTCGTAACAGGCAATTCGCGCTCCTTTTGCGTTCGTTACCGGGTTCATCCGGTGCGCTGCGCCGGATGAAAACACTGGAGAAACCCTGCATCCGCCCCGCTTGATCGAAATCAAGCCTAAAGACAGATGCAGGCAAAATAGAGATAACGCGAAAATCGAACGCCTGACCAGATCGAAAAAGCGGCAGCAGCCAGGGGAACGCATTTTGCCCGGCCGGGCCGGCCGGCGATCATCGCCGCAAGGCGGCGTGCCGGCCGACGGCAGGGGGGCAGGATCGTGCCATATTCGGTCAAGCCGCACCGGGTCGCGCCGAGGTCGCATAGCCCCTTTGGCCGCGGCCCGCGCCGCCAGCCGGTGTCGAGCCCGCAGATACGATGTAGCCCCTTGGCCTGCGGCCGCGCCTATTCCGCGGCGCGGCTGCGCGCCGCAGCCAGCATGGGCGCCAGATAGCGGCCGGTATGGCTGGCCTCGACCTCGGCCACGGCCTCGGGCGTGCCGGTGGCGACGATGCGGCCGCCGCCGTCGCCGCCCTCGGGGCCGATGTCGATGATCCAGTCGGCGGTCTTGATGACGTCCAGGTTATGTTCGATCACCACCACCGTATTGCCCTGCTCGACCAGGGAATGCAGCACTTCCAGCAGCTTGCGCACATCCTCGAAATGCAGCCCCGTGGTCGGCTCGTCCAGGATATACAGTGTCTTGCCGGTGGCGCGGCGCGACAGTTCCTTGGACAGCTTGACCCGCTGCGCCTCGCCGCCCGACAGCGTCGTGGCCTGCTGGCCGACCTTGATATAGCCCAGGCCAACCTCGACCAGCGCGTCCATCTTTTCGCGAATCGAGGGCACGGCCTTGAAGAATTCCTGCGCATCCTCGACCGTCATGTCCAGCACGTCGGCGATGGACTTGCCCTTGAAGGTCACTTCCAGCGTCTCGCGGTTGTAGCGCTTGCCCTTGCAGGTTTCGCAGGTGACATAGACGTCGGGCAGGAAATGCATCTCGATCTTGATGACGCCGTCGCCCTGGCAGGCCTCGCAGCGGCCGCCCTTGACGTTGAAGCTGAAGCGGCCGGGCTTGTAGCCGCGCGCCTTGGCCTCGGGCAGGCCGGCGAACCAGTCGCGGATCGGGGTGAAGGCGCCGGTATAGGTCGCCGGGTTCGACCGCGGCGTGCGCCCGATGGGGCGCTGGTCGATGTCGATCACCTTGTCCAGATGCTCGAGCCCCTTGATGGTCTCGCAGGGGGCCGGGGTCTGGCGCGCGCCGTTCAGCCGCAGGCTGGCGGTCTTGAACAGGGTCTCGATGGTCAGGGTGGACTTGCCGCCGCCCGAGACGCCGGTGACGCAGACGAACTTGCCCAGGGGGAACTCGGCGGTGACGTTCTTGAGGTTGTTGCCGGTGGCGCCGACCACCTTGATCGCCTTGCCATTGCCCTTGCGGCGTTCCGACGGCACAGCGATCTCGCGCGCGCCGGACAGGTATTGCCCGGTCAGGCTGCAGGGATCGGCGGCGATCTCGGCCGGGGTGCCGCGGGCGACCACCTGGCCGCCATGCACCCCCGCGCCCGGCCCCATGTCGAAGACATAGTCGGCATGGCGGATCGCATCCTCGTCATGTTCGACCACCACCACCGAATTGCCCTGGTCGCGCAGCCCCTTGAGCGTCGAGAGCAGCCGGTCGTTGTCACGCTGGTGCAAGCCGATGCTGGGCTCGTCCAGCACGTAAAGCACCCCGGTCAGGCCCGAGCCGATCTGGCTGGCCAGGCGGATGCGCTGGCTTTCGCCGCCCGACAGCGTGCCGGCCGCGCGCGACAGCGTCAGGTAATCCAGGCCGACATTGACCAGGAAACCCAGCCGCTCGCGGATTTCCTTGAGGATGGCGGCGGCGATCTCGTTCTTCTGCTTCGTCAGGTGTTTGGGCGCCGCCTCGATCCAGGCCAGCGCCTCGCGGATCGACAGTTCGGTGACATTGCCGATATGGCTGCCGGCGATCCTGACCGCCAGCGCCTCGGGCTTCAGCCGATAGCCGTCGCAGGCGCCGCAGGGGCGGTTGTTCTGGTATTTCTCGAACTCCTCGCGCACCCAGGCGCTGTCGCTTTCGCGCAGCCGCCGCTCCATGTTGGGGATCACGCCCTCGAACTGGCGCGTCACCTCGTAGATGCGGCCGGCATCGTCGAAGCGGAACGGGATCTCGTCCTGCCCCGAGCCGCGCAGGAACATCTGGCGCACCGATTCCGGCAGATCCTTCCAGGGGGTCTTCTTGTCGAAGCCGTAATGCCGGGCCAGCGCGTTGACGGTCTGGGTCAGATAGGCCGATTTCGACTTGGCCCAGGGCGCGATGGCCCCCTGCGCCACCGACAGCGCCGAATCGGGCACGATCAGCCGCTCGTCGAAGAACAGCTCGACCCCCAGCCCGTCGCAGACCGGGCAGGCGCCGAAGGGCGCGTTGAAGGAAAACAGCCGCGGCTCGATCTCGGGGATGGTGAAGCCGCTGACCGGGCAGGCGAAATTCTCGGAGAAGGTGATGCGCTCGGGCTCGCCTTCGGACGGCGCGGTCTCCAGCACGGCGATGCCGTCGGCCAGGTCCAGCGCGGTGCGGAAACTGTCGGCCAGCCGCGTCTCCATGCCTTCGCGCACGACGATGCGGTCCACCACCACGTCGATATTGTGGCGAAACTTCTTGTCCAAGGTCGGCGGCTCGTCCAGCTCGTGGAACTGGCCGTTCACCTTGACGCGCTGGAAGCCCTGCTTGCGCAGTTCCAGGAATTCCTTGCGATATTCGCCCTTGCGGTCGCGGACGATGGGCGCCAGCAGATAGGCGCGCGTGCCCTCGGGCAGTTCCATCACCCGGTCCACCATGTCCTGGACCTGCTGCGCCTCGATCGGCAGGCCGGTCGCCGGGGAATAGGGCGTCCCGGCGCGGGCAAAGAGCAGCCGCAGGTAGTCGTAGATTTCCGTCACCGTGCCGACGGTCGAGCGCGGGTTCTTGCTGGTCGTCTTCTGTTCGATCGAGATCGCCGGCGACAGGCCCGAGATATGGTCCACGTCCGGCTTGCCCATCATGTCCAGGAACTGCCGGGCATAGGCCGACAGGCTTTCGACATAGCGCCGCTGCCCCTCGGCATAGATGGTGTCGAAGGCAAGGCTGGACTTGCCCGAACCCGACAGCCCGGTGATGACCACCAGCTGGTCGCGCGGAATGTCCATGTCCACGTTCTTCAGATTATGCTCGCGCGCGCCGCGAACCTCGATGAACTTCTGTTCCATCGCGCCAGTCCTGATCACGTCCTGATTCCGCCAAGCGCATGAGATAGGCATCCGCAGCGAAATGGCAACCCGAAACGGAACAACTCGGGAACATTTCCGCTTGCGATGCCCGCCGCCCTGCCCCACCATGCACCCGAGTCGCAAAACGGGAGGCAAACCATGACCCGACAGCACTACCAAGGCAGCTGCCAATGCGGCAGCATCGCCTATGAGGTGGATGCCGATCTGGACCAGACCTTCACCTGCAACTGCTCGCGCTGCCAGCGGCTGGGCTTCGTGCTGACCTTCGTGCCCAGGGCGGATTTCCGCCTGACCAGCGACGGGCCGGTGACGGAATACCTGTTCAACCGCAAGCAGATCCATCACCGCTTCTGCCCGACCTGCGGCGTCGAATCCTATGCCTTCGGCACGGGACCGGACGGGGCCGAGATGGTGGCGGTGAACGTGAACTGCCTCGCGGGGGTCAACCCGCGCGCACTGGCCAGCCAGGCGGTGGACGGCGCCAGCTACTAGCCGCCGGTATGGCTCATGAAGCGGCTGACCTGCCCGGCGACATGCCGGCGGGAATAGTCGAAGTCATGGCCCTTGGGCTTGCGGGCGATGGCCTCGCGGATGGCATCGCGCAGCGGGGCGTCGTCCTGGCTGGCGCGCAGCGGCGCGCGCAGGTCGGCGCGATCCTCCTGCCCCAGGCACATGAACAGCTCGCCCGTGCAGGTGATGCGGACGCGGTTGCAGCTTTCGCAGAAATTATGCGTCAGCGGCGTGATGAAGCCGATCTTCTGCCCGGTCTCCTCAAGGCGGACATAGCGCGCCGGCCCGCCGGTGCGCTCGGCTAGCGGCGTGAGGGTGAAGCGCTCGCCCAGGCGCGCGCGCAGGTCGGACAGCGCCCAATACTGGTCCAGCCGCTCTTCCTCGCCCATCTCGCCCATGGGCATGACCTCGATGAAGGTCAGGTCGTGGCCCTGGTCCGCGCACCAGTCGGCCAGGCGAAACAGCTCGTCCTCGTTGAAACCCTTCAGCGCGACGGTGTTGATCTTGACCCGCATGCCGGCCGCCTTCGCCGCCTCGATCCCCTGCAGCACCTGCGGCAATCTGCCCCAGCGGGTGATGCGGGCGAAACGGTCGGGATCGAGCGTATCCAGCGAGACATTGACCCGCCGCACGCCGCAATCGGCCAGTTCGTCGGCGAATCGCGCCAGCTGGCTGCCGTTGGTGGTCAGCGTCAATTCGTCCAGCCCACCATTCGGACCGGCGCCCAGATGGCGCGACATGGCGCGGAAGAATTCCATGATGTTGCGCCGCACCAGCGGTTCGCCGCCGGTGACGCGCAGCTTGCGCACGCCCAGGCCCACGAAGGCGGAACACAGCCGGTCCAGCTCTTCCAGCGTCAGCAGGTCGCGCTTGGGCAGGAACTGCATGTGCTCGGCCATGCAATAGGTGCAGCGGAAATCGCAACGGTCCGTCACCGACACCCGAAGGTAGGTGATCGGCCTGGCAAAGGGGTCTATCAGCGGGGCCTGGACATCCATGGCGCAAAGATAAGCACGGGCCGGCATCGGCACAAGCCGGCCGATCCGTTGATGGTCTCGTAACCATGAATGGAAGCTCGGCTGGACAGCAGGGGCCGGCCGGGTCTAGCCTCGCCCCGACCTGAAAAGGATGAAGGACAAGCGCATGCCGATGACCAAGCCGATCCTGCGCCTGCTGGGCGCGCTGGCGCTGCTGGCACTGGCCGCCTGCACCCCTGCAACGCAGACCACCCCCCGCACGCCCGGCACCACCGCCGGCAGCGGCGGCGCGACGGCCGGCACCGGAACCGCGGCGGGCTCGGTGCTGACCGCGGCCGCGCGCCCCTCGCCCGCGGCGCGCACGGCGGCGCAGTTCGACACCACCACCCGCGAGCAGAAGGCCGCCGCCGCCGCCCCGCCCGCCACGGGCGAGCGTCGGATCGGCACCACCATCGCCTCGCTGGGCGATCCCTCGCAGCCCGGCTTCTGGATCAAGACCCCGCTGGTGAAATCCGAAGCCGACGGCCGCATCGTGAACCCGGCGAACGGCAAATCCGCCAAGGTGCGGCTGATCCCTCTGGACGGCCCGGCCAGCGGCGGCAGCCAGGTCTCGTTGCCGGCATTGCAGCTGATCGGCGTCAGCCTGACCGACCTGCCCACGATCGAGGTCTATGGCAGCTGATCGCCGCCCGGCCGATCCTGCCCCGTCCCGCCGCGGTTTTCCGGCAGCCACCGCCCCGCCTCGCGCCGGGCAAAGGGCTTCAGCCGCGCGCCATGCGCGGCCAGCCAGTCGCGCACGCGGCCGGGGTCGTGCTTGGACAGTTCGCGCAGCCACCAGCCGATGGCTTTTTGCACGAACCACTCCCGGTCGTCGGCCAGCCGGTCCAGCCAGGACAGCACACGCTCGCGCCGCTCCAGGTCCTGCGGCTTGGGATTGCGGATATGCGTCCAGGGCAGCGTGCCGACCAGCGCGGCGCGGCGCACCCAGAAGCCGGGATGGTCCAGCCAGGCCTCGACCTCGTCCAGCCGCTCGGGCCGGGCCAGCAGCCGCCGCTCGCCCGCCTTCATGGCGTGATCGGCAATCGCCCAGCCGTCGAATTGCGGTACCCAGCCGGCGATCAGATCCCAGGCCGCGTCGTCGGGCCGGATCCGCGCCTGGGTCAGCAGCTTGGCCGCCGCGATGCGCGCCTCGTGCAGGTCGCTGTCCCAAAGCCGCCGCGCCAGATCGACCCGCCCCGGCACGTCCAGCCCCGCCCGCCAGCTGCGGGCAAGCGCGTCGATCACCGGAACCGCCACGCCCAGGTATTCGCGCGGCGCCTTGTGATAGGCCGCCATCTCGGCCGCCTTGCCGGGATCGCCCAGCGCCTTCAGCTCATCCAGCTCCCGCATTTCACCGTTTTCCAAATACCCTGAATCCGGCCCATCACCGGGTTTGCCCAGGGAATAATCCCTGCCGCGGCGAAACAGAAGCGACGAAAAAGGGCGGCGCCAGAGAGAGACGCCGCCCAGTCGAATACGCCAAGAGGGAAAACCTGACGATGGCAAGGCAACGCCGCAGCCCGCCATCCGGTTCATCACGATTGCTCGATCCCGGCACGCGGCAGCTGCGGCTTGCGTTGGCCCGGCAAAAGCGCAAGCCTGCACCCGACCCGAACGGAAGGAGCCCGCCATGACCAGACATGCGACCGACCTGAAGATGCTGCTGAAAGACCCCTCGCTCTTGCAGACCCGCGCCTATGTCGCCGGCGAATGGATCGACGCCGATGACGGCAAGACCTTTCCGGTGGTGAACCCGGCGCGCGGCGACGTGATCGCCGAGGTGGCGGACCTGTCCCGCGCCGAGGTGGCCCGCGCCATCGCCGCCGCGGCCGAGGCGATGAAGGGCTGGGCCGCCCGCACCGCCAAGGAACGCGCCCAGATCATGCGCAAATGGTTCGACCTGATGATGGAGAACCAGGACGACCTGGGCAAGATCCTGACCGCCGAACAGGGCAAGCCCCTGCCAGAGGCCAAGGGCGAGATCGCCTATGGCGCCAGCTTCATCGAATGGTTCGGCGAAGAGGCCAAGCGCATCTACGGCGAAACCATCCCCGGCCACCAGCCCGACAAGCGCCTGACGGTGATCCGCCAGCCGATCGGCGTGGTCGGCTCGATCACGCCCTGGAACTTTCCCAATGCGATGATCACCCGCAAATGCGGCCCGGCCATCGCCGCCGGCTGCGGCTTCGTCGGCCGCCCCGCCGCCGAGACGCCGCTCTCGGCCCTGGCGCTCGCCGTGCTCGCGGAACGCGCCGGCCTGCCCAAGGGGCTGTTCAGCATCGTGACCTCGTCGCGCTCCTCCGACATCGGCAAGGAATTCTGCGAGAACCCGCTGATCCGCAAGCTGACCTTCACCGGCTCGACCGAGGTCGGCCGCATCCTGCTGCGCCAGGCCGCGGACCAGGTGCTGAAATGCTCGATGGAACTCGGCGGCAACGCGCCCTTCATCGTCTTCGACGACGCCGACCTGGATGCGGCGGTGGAAGGCGCCATGGCCTCGAAATTCCGCAACAACGGCCAGACCTGCGTCTGCGCCAATCGCATCTATGTGCAGGCCGGCGTCTATGACGAATTCGCCAGGCGGCTGGCGGCGGCGGTCGACAAGCTGCGCGTCGGCGACGGGCTCGAGGAAGGCGTCACCACCGGCCCGCTGATCAACCGGGACGCGGTCGAAAAGGTCCAGGAGCATATCCAGGACGCGGTCGAGGGCGGCGCCACCGTCGTCACCGGCGGCAAGCCGCGCGAGGGGCTGTTCTTCGACCCGACCGTCGTCACCGGCATCACCGACAGGATGAAGGTGGCAAGCGAGGAAACCTTCGGCCCGCTGGCGCCGCTGTTCCGCTTCGAGACCGAGCAAGAGGCGATCGAGCGCGCCAATGCCACCATCTTCGGCCTCGCCGCCTATTTCTATGCCCGCGACATCGGCCGCATCACCCGCGTGCAGGAGGCGCTGGAATACGGCATCGTCGGGGTGAACACCGGCATCATCTCGACCGAGGTGGCACCCTTCGGCGGCGTCAAGCAATCCGGCCTCGGCCGCGAGGGCTCGCGCCACGGCATCGAGGATTACCTGGAGATGAAATATATCTGCCTGTCGATCTGACCGGCCAGAAAAAACCCCGGAGCCGAGCTCCGGGGTTTGCGGGATCAGTGATCCTCGTCCTCGTCGTCATCTGCATCGGGCAGGTTGAAGAAGCTGTCCGCATCCAGGTTGTCGTCCCGCTCGGGCTTGTCGTCGTCCTTGCTGAGGCTGAAATTCTCCAGCCCGGCGATCGAGCTGGGCAGGCGCGGCTCGTCCGACATGGCAAGCGAGGTCTCGGTCGAAAGCAGCTTGCGACGCTCGTCGTCGGTCATGGCGCCGCCCTCGGCCGCCTTGCGCTTGGCAGCCTTCTGCACGGCGGCGTCCAGCTCGGACTGCCGGCACAGCCCCAGTGCCACGGGGTCGATGGGCTGGATGTTCTGGATGTTCCAATGCGTCCGGTCGCGGATCGAGGCGATGGTCGGCTTGGTGGTGCCCACCAGCTTCGATATCTGCGAATCACCCAGCTCGGGATGGAACTTGACCAGCCACAGGATCGCGGCGGGCCGGTCCTGGCGCTTGGAAAGCGGCGTATAGCGCGGGCCGCGGCGCTTCTCCTCGCCCTCGGCGGCGGGGTTGTGCTTGAGCTTCAGCCGGTGCAGCGGGTTCTTCTGGCCCTTCTCGATCTCGGAGGCGTCGAGCTGGTTCGAGGCGACCGGGTCGAAGCCCTTGACGCCGACCGCCACGTCGCCGTCGGCGATGCCCTGGACCTCAAGCTCGTGCATGCCGCAGAAATCGGCGATCTGCTTGAAGCTCAGCGTCGTGTTGTCGACCAGCCAGACGGCGGTGGCCTTGGCCATCAGCGGCTTGTTCATGACCTTCTCCTTAACAATATCTTTTCCGGCCGGGGAAAACGGCTTTCGGCGGGGTGCCATTCCATTTTCGGGGGATTGACAGGCTATATAGGGCCGGAAGGGGCCAAAATAAAGCCTGAAATTCGTGGCGCGCGGCAAGGACCGGCGCTAGGTTCCCCACCATGAAACCGGCCATCCTGATCGCCTTCCTCCTGCTCGCCCCCGCGGCCCTGGCCCAGGACATCGCGGGACGGTTCGACTATTACGTCCTGTCGCTCAGCTGGTCGCCCAGCTGGTGCCGCGCCGAGCGCGATGCCGAGCAATGCGCGAGCGGACGGAAGCTTGGCTTCGTCGTCCATGGCCTGTGGCCGCAATACGAACGCGGCTGGCCAGAATATTGCCGGACCGAGGCCCGCGACCCCCCGCGCCGCGAAACCCGCGCCATGGCGGATGTGATGGGAACGGGCGGCCTGGCCTGGCATCAATGGAAGAAGCACGGGCGCTGCTCGGGCCTGCCGGCGCGGGACTACTTCGCCCTGACCCGCGAGGCCGCCGCCCGGATCGCCCTGCCCGAAACCCTGCGCCGGCTCGACCGCGACGTCACCCTGCCCGCCCAGGTGATCGAAGACGCCTTCATCGAGGCCAATCCCGGCCTGGCGCGCGACGGCATCACCGTGACCTGCCGCGCCCGCGCCCTGCAAGAGATCCGCATCTGCCTGACCCGCGACCTGCAGCCCCGCGCCTGCGCCGAGGATGCCAGGCGGGATTGCCTGGGCAGCTTCCTGATGCCGGCGCCGCGGTGACGGAACGGCTGCGATGCCTCCGGCGGGGATATTTAGACACGAAAGAAAAGCACACACCCCGCCCGCCGGAGCTGAAGGTCGGGGTGTGGCTTCTTCCGTGACGGCCATCGGCGTCCCCGCCTGTTCCGTGATTCCAAACTGGCAGAAAATCCTTGCGATTCGGTTAACGGCTTCTTTCGTGCTTCAAATATCCCCGCCGGAGGCACCGGGCCGTGCCAAAACCGCCGGAGCGGTCAATCCTCGGCCGAAACCCGCAACAGGATCTTGCCGATATGGCCGCTGCCCTCCATGCGGCGATGCGCCTCGGCCGCCTCGGCGAGCGCGAAGGTGCTGTCGATCAGCGGGCGCACCGCCCCGGCCTCGACCAGTGGCCAGAGCCGTTCCTGCAACGCGCCTGCGATGCGGGCCTTGGCCAGGTCGGATTGCGGGCGCAGGGTCGAACCCGTCACGGACAGCCGCCGGGCCATGATCTGGGCGAAATTGATCTCGGCCTTGGGACCGGCAAGGAAGGCGATCATGGCCAGCCGGCCGTCATCCGCAAGGCACCGGACGTTGCGGGCGATATAGTCGCCCCCGACCATGTCGAGGATCAGATCGGCGCCGCCGGCCTTGCGCAGCACGGCGACGAAATCCTGCTCGCGATAGTTGATCGCGGTGGCGCCCAGCCGCTCGCAGGCCGCGCATTTCTCGGCCGAGCCCGCCGTCGCCCAGACCCGCGCGCCCAGCGCCCTGGCGATCTGGATCGCCATGGTGCCGATGCCCGAGGAGCCGCCATGGACCAGGAAGCGCTCGCCCGGCTGCAGGGCCCCGCGCATGACCACGTTGGACCAGACGGTGAAGGCGGTTTCCGGCAATGCGGCGGCCAGGCGCAGCGACAGGCCCTGCGGAATCGGCAGGGCGTGGTCTGCCGGGCAGGTCGCGTATTGCGCATAGCCGCCGCCCGGCAGCAGGGCGCAGACCCGGTCGCCCGGCCTCCAGCGCGTGACGCCTGGGCCGACGGCCGCCACCTCGCCGGCGCATTCCAGGCCCGGCAGGTCCGAGGCCCCCGGCGGCGGCGCATAGGAGCCGGCGCGTTGCAGCACGTCGGGACGGTTCACCCCCGCCCAGGCGACGCGGATCAGGATCTGGCCATGCCCGGCCACCGGAACCGGCCGCGTCACCGGCCGCAGCACCTCGGCCCCGCCGGGGGATGAAATCTCGATCGCCTGCATCACATCGGGAATCACCCGTCGCCTCCTTCCGTCCGGGCGCGCGGATTTGCGCGCAACGCTCCGGGCAGATTGCGATTTTCCGGCCGCCTGATCCAGCCCGTCGCAAGCCCGGCCAGGGTCGAGACGCCGGGCAGCCCGCCGACCCGTTCCTTGAGGCTTTCGAAGCGCATCACGCCCTCGATGCGGCGGTCCAGGAAGCGGCGCGTCTCCTCGGCCTCGGGCGAATCGTCGCCCAGCCAGTAAAGCACCGTCGCGCCATAGACCGCCGACAGCGTCGCGCGCTTGGAATACCAGTTCACGTCCTCGGAGCGGTCGCCGAGCCCGTCCCAGATCGCATCGGCCGTCTCCCAGACCAAGCGCGCGCCGAGCGCCGCGTTCTGCGGCAGGGCCAGGATCGCCGCCCCCGCCCGCGCAAGCTCGCGGTTGCTCAGCGACAGCCGCTGCATCACCGCCGCCGAGACGCGGTCGCGAAACCGTCCCTCGGGCGGATGCGCGGCCATCCAGTCGCGCAGCGCCTGGTCGCCCCGGCGGTGATAGGCGGCGGCAAGATCCGCGCCGCCGCGCGGCAGATGCACCCGCGCCAGCGCCGGGTTCATGCCGATGTCGCGCGCGCCCTCGGCGATGGCCTTTTCCCCCATGCCCTCGAAGACGACATGGGACAGGGCGGCCTCGATCAGCCGCTCGCGGTCATCCGTCATGGCACTCTCCTTTTTTCTTCCTGCAGCGCGGGTCCAGAAAATCTGGACAAAGCCGATTCGGCTTGCTAGAAGGCCGCGTCCTGCAAATCAGCTCAACTTTAACCTAGGAAGGTGGTGACAACCACATGCAGGTAAGTGTTCGCGACAACAACGTCGAACAGGCGCTTCGTGCTCTGAAGAAAAAACTTCAGCGCGAGGGGGTGTTCCGTGAAATGAAGCTCAAGCAGCATTTCGAGAAACCCTCGGTCAAGAAGGCCCGTGAAAAGGCCGAGGCCGTCCGCCGCGCCCGCAAGCTGGCGCGCAAGAAAGCGCAACGCGAAGGCGCGCTGTAAGACGAGCGACACGTTCGTTTCAGGAAAACCCCCGTGCCATGCGCGGGGGTTTTTCATTCACGCCGGCACATTCACACCGGCAGCGCCGTGGTGAAGGCCACCGTGCGCAGCGAGAACGAGGAATGCATCTGCTGCACCCCCGGCAGCTTGGCCAGCCGCTGGCGGTGGATGCGGGCGAAATCGTCGGTGTCCTGGGCCACCACCTTCAGCAGGTAATCCGCCGAGCCGGCCATCAGGTGGCATTCCAGCACGTCGGGGATGGTGCGCACGGCGCGCTCGAAAGCCTCCAGCAACTCGTCGGCCTGGCCGGACAGCGTGATCTCGACGAAGACCGTGGTCGGGCGTTCGAGCTTGCGCGCGTCGAGCAGCGCGACATAGCCGCGGATCACCCCCGCCTCTTCCAGCCGCTGCACGCGGCGATGGCAAGCGCTGGGGGACAGCCCGACCTCGCCTGCCAGGTCGGCATTGGTCATGCGCCCGTCGCGTTGCAGGACGGAAAGAATGCGGCGATCCGTTGCGTCAAGCTCGATCATCGGGGCGATCCCTGTCTCGCGGCTGCCGGCCGGCGCCGGTTTCTTCGACCATAGCGCCGCCAGAGCCGGGATATAAGCGAAAATCGCCGCCATGGACGACAAGGCGCGACCCCAAAGGGGGGCCGCGCCATTGCCTTCCTGGGTCGCTTTCGCCTCAGGCGCGGCGGGCGCGCAGCTCGTCGCGGATCTCCATCAGCAGTTCCTCTTGCGTCGGGCCGGCGGGGGCGGCCTCTTCGGCCTCCTTCTTGCGGGTGGCGGCGCTTTGCACCCGGTTCACCGCCTTGACCAGCAGGAACACCGCCCAGGCGATGATCAGGAAATTGATGATCGCCGAGAGGAAGGCGCCATAGGCAAAGACCGAGGCGCCCGAATCGCGCGCCACCTGCAGGCTGGTGCCCGGCGGAACCTCGCCCTTCAGCACCAGGTAATGCCCGCTGAAATCCGTGCCGCCGGTCAACAGCCCGATGATCGGGTTGATCAGGTCGGCGACCAGCGAATTCACGATCGCCGTGAAGGCTGCGCCGATGATGATGCCGACGGCAAGGTCGATGACATTGCCGCGGGCGATGAATTCCTTGAACTCCTTGAACATGGGCTTACCTTTCCCAGCCTGTTGCGCGCGTTCCGGCAAAGGCTGCCACATCACGCTAACCCCTTGCAACATGAGACAGGACTCGACAGGAAACGACATGACGGCACTTTCCGAATTTCCGATCACCCGCCGCTGGCCGCCCCGGCGTCCCGACGTGATCCAGCTTTACACGCTGAACACCCCGAACGGCATCAAGACCTCGGTCATGCTGGAGGAATGCGGGCTGGACTATGACGCCCACCGCATCAGCATCGGCGACCCCGAGGACCAGTTCACCCCGGAATTCCTGTCGCTGAACCCCAACAACAAGATCCCGGCGATGATCGACCCGAACGGGCCGGACGGCCAGCCCATCGGGTTGTTCGAGACCGGCGCCATGCTGATCTATCTGGGCGACAAGACCGGGAAATTCCTGCCCGCCTCGGGGGCTGCGCGCTATCACACGATCCAGTGGCTGATGTGGCAGATGGGCGGGGTCGGGCCGATGTTCGGCCAGGTCGGCTATTTCCACCGCTACAAGGGCAGCGAGATCGAGGATCCCCGCCCGCGCACCCGCTATTACAACGAGGCGCGGCGGTTGCTGGGCGTGCTGGACAAGCAGCTTCAGGGGCGGGACTGGATCACCGGCGAATATTCCATCGCCGACATGGCCACCGGCCCCTGGCTGCGCACGGTGCGCGTGAACTACGAGGCCGAGGCCGAAACCGGCATGGACGGGTTCGCCAATGTGCGGGCCTATCTGGACCGCTTCCTTGCCCGCCCCGCCGTGCAGCGCGGCATCGAGGTCGGCGCCGCCTGACCGGCATCGCGGCAGGGCTTGCATCCGATGCGCAATTCATGGACCGTCCGGGAAACTTTCCCGGATGGTTGCATGCCTTTTATCGAGTATAACGGAAAACGTATCCTTTTCATTCACATCCCCAAGACCGGCGGCACGTCGATCGAGAACTGGATGCAGGGCGTCGCGCCGCTGCGCCTGTTCAGCCAGGGCATTCCCGCGGCGATGAAATGCACGCCGCAGCACCTGCGCATGCAGGACATCCGCGCGCTTCTGGGCGAGGGGTATTTCGACCATGTGCTGACGGTGGTGCGCAACCCCTACGACCGGGTCGCCAGCGAATACCGGATGCGGGCGCATCTGGCGAAGGAGAACTTCTTCAAGGGGTTGCCCGTCTTCTCGCTCTGGCTCGAGGACTGGCTGAACCGCCAGAAGCGCGAACCCTTCTGCCTGGACAACCACCTGCGCCCGCAATGGGAGTTCCTGGGCAGCGAGGTCGAGACCTTTCGCTTCGAGGACGGCTTGCAAGCCCCGGTTGCCCGCATGGCGGAATGGCTGGGCGTCGCCCCGCCCGAAAGCCTGACCCATGACCTGCGCCCCGACCCGCTGGAGATCGCCTGGGACCAGGTGGACCGGATCCGGGTGCGCGACCATTACGCCCGCGATTTCGAGACGCTGGGCTATTTCACCGACTGAACCGGGGTATCAGGCCGGGGCGCGGACCCCGGCCCCATGGCCCGCCCTAGCTGCGCAGCACGCCGCCGGTGGCCTTGCCGACCTTTTCGACGATCTTGGCGCTGACCGCCTCGATCTCGGCATCGGTCAGGGTCTTTTCCCGCGGCTGCAACCGCGCGGTGATGGCGATGGACTTCTTGCCGCCTTCCAGCCCGGTAAACTGGTCAAAGACCGTCACCCGCTCGATCAGCGCCTTGTCCGCGCCCGCCGCGGCATTGACCAGCGCCAGCGCCTCGACGCCGCCATCCACCACGAAGGCGAAGTCGCGCTCGACCGCCTGCAGGTCCGACAGCACCAGCGCCGGGCGCGAGGGCGTCCTGACCTTGGGCAGCGGCACGGCGGCGATGCGCAGGGTAAAGCCGACCGCCGCGCCCTTGATGCCGAAATGGCGCAGCACGCGGGGGTGGATCTCGCCGAAGGTGGCCAGCGTATTCGGCCCCAGCGCGATGTTCCCCGCCCGGCCGGGATGCCACCAGCCGTCCAGCTTGCGGTTGATCTGGGCTTTCGCGGGGGCGCCGATGGCCTGCAACACCGCCTCGGCATCGGCCTTGGCGTCGTAGATGTCCACCTTGCGCCGCGAGGCATAGGGGTCGCGCGCCGCGTTCGCCCCGACCAGGATGCCCGACAGGTGCAGATCCTGCTCGCCCGGCTCGCCGCCCGAAAAGACCGGGCCGCATTCGAACAGCGCCAGGTCGGCAAAGCCGCGCGCCTGGTTGCGCGCCGCCGCCGCCAGCAGGCCCGGCAGCAGGTCGGGGCGCATATGCGTCATCTCGCTGCTGATCGGGTTCTCGATCCTGACCGCCTCGGAACCCCCGCCGAACAGCGCCGCGGCCTTATGGTCGATGAAGCTGTAGGTCACGCATTCGTTGTAGCCCAGCGAGGCCGCCATGCGCCGCGCCGCCTGTTCGCGGCGCTGCAGGGGGGTCAGCACCGGCTGCGGCACGCCCGCCTGCGGGCGCGGCAGCGGCTGGCCCTGCAGCTTGGTCAGGCTGGCGATGCGCGCCACCTCCTCGACCAGGTCGGCGCTGCCCTGCACGTCGGGTCGCCAGCTGGGCACGAAAGCCCGGTCGCCCTCCAGCCGGAAACCCAGCGCGGCCAGCGTCGCGCGCTGCTCGGCCTCGGGGATGTCCATGCCGACCAGGCTGCTGACCCGCGCCGGCTCCAGAAGGTAGCTGCGGGTGGTGTCGGGAACCGCGCCCGCCGTCACCACCTCGGAAGCCTCGCCGCCGCACAGCTCCAGGATCATCTGCGTCGCCAGTTCCAGCCCCGGCCGGGTAAAGGCCGGGTCCGCGCCACGTTCGAAGCGATAGCGGGCGTCGGAGCTGATCTTCAGCGCCCGGCCCGCCGTGGCGATGGCGATGGGATCCCAATAGGCGCTTTCCAGGAAGACGTTCACCGTTTCCTCGGAACAGCCGGTCTCCTCGCCGCCCATGATGCCGGCGATGCTTTCCGGGCCGGCCTCATCGGCGATGATCATGGTGCCGGGGGCGAAGGCATAGATCTTGCCGTCCAGCGCCAGCAATTCCTCGCCCTCGGCCGAGGCGCGCACGGTCAGGTCGCCCCGCACCTTGTCGGCGTCGAAGACATGCAGCGGCCGGTTCAGGTCGAAGGTGAAGAAATTGGTGATGTCCACCAGCGTATTGATCGGCCGCAGCCCGATGGCGGTCAGCCGCTTTTGCAGCCAGTCCGGCGACGGCCCGTTCCTGACCCCGCGGATCAGCCGGCCGCTGAAGAACGGCGCCTTTTCCGCCATCTCGGGCGTGATCGTAACCTTGATGGGCGAGGCGAAGCTGCCCGGCACGGTCACGTCCCTGACCGGCTTCAGCCGGCCCAGCCCGCGCGCGGCAAGGTCGCGCGCGATGCCATGGACGCCCAGCGCGTCGGGGCGGTTCGGGGTGATCTTGATCTCGATCACCGGATCGACCGCCTCGGGACGGTTCGCGGCCAGCCAGTCGACGAACCTGTCGCCCACCTCGCCCGAGGGCAGTTCGATGATGCCGTCATGCTCCTCCGACAGCTCCAGCTCGCGTTCCGAGGCCATCATGCCATGGCTCTCGACGCCGCGGATCTTGCCGACGCCCAGGGTCACGTCGATGCCGGGGACGTAGTCGCCGGGCTTGGCCAGCACCACGGTAATGCCGGCGCGGGCGTTGGGGGCGCCGCAGACGATCTGCTTCTCGCCCTCGTCGGTCATGACGCGGCAGACCCGCAGCCGGTCGGCATCGGGATGCTGCTCGGCATGCAGAACCTTGGCCAGGGTAAAGGCCCCCAGCTTCGCCGCCGGATCGGCCACGCCCTCGACCTCGAGGCCAAGGTCGGTCAGCGCCTCGGTGATCTCATCGAGGCTGGCAGTGGTGTCGAGATGCTCCTTGAGCCAGGAGAGGGTGAATTTCATTGCGGCGGCTCCGTCGGGTTTGCGGGTGCTGTAACGCATGACGCGGCGGATTGGTAGGGTGGTGCCACCCGGATGCGAAGGCCCGGCATCCGGCGGGGCTCACCGCGAGATGGGCAAACATTCCGCGCATCGGCCCGCCCTTGTTGCGACGCCCATCCGGCCTATATGTGAATTGCATTAACATGGACGGAGCCGATGGACACGCAAAGGGAACTGCTGATCGAACAGAGGGTCGCGAATGACGCGAAATCGCCGCTGGTGGCTTACCTGCTGGCGATCCTGCTTTGGGGTTTCGGCGCGCATCGCATGTATCTGGGCCGCTGGGCCAGCGGCGTCGTCATGCTGCTGCTCTGGGGTCTTGGCTGGCTGTTGACGCCGGTGCTGATCGGCTGGCCGCTGGTCGGGCTGGTGTGTTTGTGGGCGCTGATCGACCTGTTCCTGATCCCCGGCATGATCCAGGACGACAAGGACGAAATGCGGCGGCGGTTGGGGTCGGGCTGGCGATAAAGGCTGCGGATCGAGGCGACATGGCTTTCCGGCATGCCGACTATGCCAGCGGATCACTTCAGGAGTTCGATTTCCTTGTGAGTTATCCATGCGACGACCATCGCGGCCGCCCCGGCAAAAATCGACATGATCGAAATCACGCCGAAGAACACGATAAGTCCGTTCTTCACCGGGCCGCGCTTCTGGCCGAATAGCTGGACGGTCCCAGCCGGAACCAGGGAACCATTTGCCCAGACGCCGGCGATGTCCGCTTTCTTCACCCCCGTCACCAGGATCCCGAACACATGATGCGCCGGTATGTTCGGCACTTGAAAGAAAGACCCGTTTTTCTCCCAGGCGATCGTGACGATCGGATCCCGATAGATATTTGCGACAGGCTTGCGAAAGTTCAGGCTGACATTCTGTAAGAGATCACTCCCCGAATTTTCCAGAAGGAAATAGACGCCCCCGCCGCAATACTCCAGGTTGGAACAGTTGGTCTCACCAGAACGGTCATCGGCCTGCCAGACCAAAGCAGCCGGCGCATGATACAGTTGGCCGAGATGCTTTACGACAAGTTCCAAGCCCGCGGTGATCGGATAGCCGATGAAGGCACCCGCGATGGCAGCCACCACGTGACTGCGAAAACTCACCGCGACAGCCCACCGCTCACGCTCGGCACATCCCCCGCCGCGAACCCGTAATGCCGCAGCCAGCGCAGATCGCTTTCAAAGAAGGCCCGCAGGTCGGGAATGCCGTATTTCAGCATGGCGATCCGGTCGATGCCCATGCCGAAGGCGAAGCCCTGCCATTCCTCGGGGTCGATGCCGCCGGCCGCCAGCACCTTGGGATGCACCATGCCCGAGCCCAGGATCTCGAGCCAGCTTTCCCCCTGGCCGATGGTCAGCTTGCCGCCTTCCCAGGAACAGCGGATGTCCACCTCGGCCGAAGGCTCGGTAAAGGGAAAATGCGAGGCGCGGAAGCGCAGCTCGACCTCGTCCACCTCGAAGAAGGCGCGGCAGAACTCCTCCAGCGTCCATTTCAGGTTCGCCATCGAGATGTCCTTGCCCAGCGCCAGCCCCTCGACCTGGTGGAACATCGGCGTATGGGTCTGGTCCATGTCCATGCGATAGACGCGGCCGGGGCAGATCACCCGGATCGGCGCGCCGGTCGCCTGCATGGCGCGGATCTGCACAGGCGAGGTATGGGTGCGCAGCACATGCGGCGGGCGCGGGTCGTCGGCAGAGCGCGCCATGAAGAAAGTGTCATGCTCCTGCCGGGCGGGATGCTCGGGCGGGATGTTCAGCGCGTCGAAGTTGAACCAGTCGCTTTCGATCTGCGGACCCTCGGCCACGCGGAAGCCCATGTCGGCAAAGATCGCCGTGACCTCCTCGGTCACCTGGCTGATCGGGTGGATGGTGCCCTGCGGACGCGGCCGTCCGGGCAGGGTCACGTCCAGCCATTCCTGCTTCAGCCGCGCATCCAGCGCCGCATCCTCCAGCCCCTGCTTGCGGGCGCGCAGGGCGGCGTCGATCTCGTCCTTAAGGCGGTTCAGGGCGGCGCCGGTGGTCTGGCGCTCCTCGGGCGTCATCCGGCCCAGCTCCTTCATCATGCCGCTGATCTCGCCCTTCTTGCCAAGGGCGGCCAGGCGCACCTGCTCCAGCGCGTCGCCGTCGGCGGCGGTCGAGATGCGGTCGAGATAGGACTGGCGAAGGGTGGTCAGGTCGGACTGGTCGGACATGGGCGGGCTTTCCTTGCGGTTTGCCCGCGCCGATTAGCACGCGGACGCCGCAGGGAAAAGCCTCAGCGGGCGAAGGTTTCCGCCACCCGCTCGGCCGGGCGGCACAGCCGCACCCCGCCGGGGCCGCAGACGAAGGGACGCTCGACCAGCAGCGGGTTATCGACCATGGCGGCCAGGATGTCGGCGTCGCCGGCGGCCAGCAGGCCGCGCGCCTCGGCATCGGTGCCCTTGACGCGCAAGGCCTGGCGCGGCGTCACGTCGGCGGCGGCGAACAGGCCCAGAAGCTGGCCGCGGCTCCAGCCCGCGCGGGCATAGTCGACGATCTCGGGCTCATGCCCGGCGTCGCGGATCATCTGCAGGACCTTGCGCGAGGTCGAGCAGGTCGGCTTGTGATAGATGGTGATCATGGCGCGACTTTGGCCCGGCCCGCGCGGGCTTTCAAGAGCGTTCCGCGACCTGCAGCCAAAGCCCGCCATGCGGCCGCAGGGTCAGGATCATGCGCGGCTGCGGCTGGCGCTCGGTCAGCGCAAAGCGGAAGCGGGCGACCAGCGTGGCCAGGATGATCACCGCCTCCTGCATGGCGAAGCTGGCGCCGATGCAGATCCGGGGACCGGCGCCGAAGGGCAGGAAGGCATAGCGGTCGCGAGTCACGCCGGGGGCGAAGCGCTCGGGGTCGAAACGGTCGGGATCATCCCAAAGCAGGCGGTGGCGATGCAGCGCATAGATCGGCAGCATGACCGTGTCGCCCCGCCGCACCTCGCGCCCGCCCAGGACGTCGGCCGTGCGCGCGGTGCGCGACAGGAAGGCGGCGGGGGGATAAAGCCGCAGCGCCTCCTCGACCACCTGGCGGATATAGGTCAGGCGCGGCAGGTCGGCGGCGGTCGCGGCGCGACCGCCCAGCACCGCGACCGCCTCGATGGCGGCGCGGTGCTGGACATCGGCGTCGAAGGCCAGCAGGTAAAGCGCCCAGGCAAGGGCCAGCGCCGTGGTCTCGTGCCCCGCGACGATGAAGGTCAGCAGGTTGTCGCGCAGCTCGGGCGTGCTCATGCGGCGCCGGGTCTCGGGGTCCACCCCTGCCCGCAACAGGTCCAGCAGGTCCGGCACCGGATGCGGGCCGGACCGGGCGCGCAGCCGGATCGCCTGGTCGGCCAGGCGCTTCATCCGCCGCAGGTCATTGCCCGAGAACAACCGCCCCGGTCGCGGAATCCAGCCGGGCAGGCCCAGAACGTCGAATACCGAAACCCGGGCCGCGCCGGCAATATAGGCGTCGATCGCCCGATGCACCGCGTCGCGGTCGAACCCCTCGTCGCCGGAAAAGGTCACGTCCGAGATCACCTCGAAGGTCGCGGCGGCGGTCTCGGAAAAGATCTCGACCCGCCCCGACGCCGCCGCCAGCCGGCGCGCGCAGGCCTCGGCGGCGGCGGTCATCACCGGGGCCAGCGCCTCGACATGGCGCTGGGAAAAGGCGGGTGCCGCGGCCAGGCGCTGCCAGCGCCAATGCGCGCCCTCGGCCACGAACAGCGAATTGCCGATGGCGGGCTCCAGGATCAGCCGGGTGACCAGCGATTTCGGATAATCCTCGACCCGGTCCTTCAGCACCCGGCGCAATGCCTCGGGGTCCATGACCATGTGCCAGCGCGCGCCCGTCCGCCCGGAAACCATGGGCTGGCGGGTGGCGATCTCGGGGATCAGCTCCAGCACGTTGCGCCGCGCGGCCAGGGCGCTGGCGATCACCCCGATCGGCTTGCGCTGCAAGGGCACGCGAACGGGATAGCGCGGGGAAGACAGATCCGGGGACATCAGCGCCGGCCTCCGCCGAAAAGGTCACGACCCCCGGCTTCTTTCGTGCCCAAATATCCTGGGGGAACGCCGGGCCGGCCCCATCGAGGGGCCGGCCCGGCGTGGGGGCAAAGCCCCCCTCGCCCCCCATGGTCCGGCCGCGAAAAAACCCGCGCCGGAAGCAGCGCGGGTTTCATCCGTTTCATCCTCTCGCCCCGACTCAGGCGGCGGCTTTCGCCTGCGCGACGACGGCCGCAAAGGCCTCGGGCTCGTGGACGGCCAGGTCGGCCAGGACCTTGCGGTCCACCTCGATGCCCGCTTTCGCCAGCGCGGCGATGAAGCGCGAATAGGTCATCTCGGCATCGACGGCGCGGACGGCGGCGTTGATGCGCTGGATCCACAGCGCCCGGAAGTTGCGCTTGCGCGTCTTGCGGTCGCGGGTCGCATACTGGTTGGCCTTGTCCACGGCCTGGGTCGCGGTGCGGAAATTCCGCGAACGGTTGCCGTAATAGCCTTTCGCCGCGTCCAGAACCTTCTTGTGGCGGGCGTGGGTGATCTTACCCGATTTGACTCGTGCCATGTCCGGTTCTCCTTAGCGGTTGTAGGGCATGTATTTCTTGACGATCTTCGCGTCCGCATCGGACAGGATCATGGTCCCGGTCACATCGCGGATGAATTTCGTCGAGCGCTTGATCATGCCGTGGCGCTTGCCGGCCGGGCCGGCCTTCACCTTGCCCGAGGCCGTCATCGAGAACCGCTTCTTGGCGGCCGCTTTCGTCTTCATCTTCGGCATTTTACTCTCCTTGCGGTCAGAGTGAACACGCGACTCGGCAATGCCATCGGCCGGCCGCGTGGGTGGAAGCGTGCGCTATAAGCGGGCACGCGCGGATTGGCAAGGGCTATTGGCCCTCGGCCTGCGCCTCGCCCTCGCCTGCATCCGGGGCGGCGGCATCGGCGGCGGGGGCTTCAGCAGCAGGCTCTTCGGCGGCAGGCTCTGCGGCGGCAGGCTCTGCGGCGACGGGTTCTTCCGCCGCGGGGGCCGCGGCCTCGGGCGCATCCGCTTCGGGCGCTTCGACCGCAGGGGGCTCGGCAGCGGGGGCCTCGACCGCCGGGGTCGCGGGCGCATCGGCGGCCGGGGTTTCCGCCGGCGCCTCCTCGGCCGGGGCCTCGGGCGCGGGGGCGGTCACCGGATCGGTGCCCGTCGTCACCTGCCCGTTCACCAGCCGCTGCCAGCTTTCCTGCAGGGACTGCACGCCGAAGGGCCGCTGGTCCAGCCACCCCCCGGCCAGAAGCATCGCAAGGCCCAGCACCAGCAGGATGGCGGCACCGCGGGGGGCCTGCGTGCGGGCCACCGACACGATGGCCATGAGGACCGAAAGAACGCAAAGCGCCACGCCGGCCAGCAGCAGGATGTCGATCATCGGATTACCTTTCCGTTGCGGATCTCTTTGAACCCGCGCCTTATTCTGGATCGGTACGATAGATCAAGCGCTCGTCGCATGGCGCGATGCGCAGGATGTTGGTGGTGCCGGGCACGTTGAAGGGCACGCCGGCCATGACGACGATCTGGTTCGTCTCGTCGGCAAAGCCGAAATCCCGCGCCGCCTTGGCCGCATTGACCACCGCCTGCTTGAAGCGCTCGAGCGAGGGGGTCTGCACGCAATGCGTGCCCCAGGTCAGGCACAGCCGGCGCAGCGTGTCCTGTTCCGAGGACATGGCGACGATCGGCACCCGCGGCCGCTCGCGCGCGGTCAGGCTGGCGGTGGTGCCCGACTGGGTGAAGGCGCAGATGCAGGAGATGTCGGTGGTCTCGGCGATCTCGCGCGCCGCGGCGACGATGGCATCGGCCACGGTCTGGCGCTTGGCGCTGCGCGAGCTTTCGATGATGTCGCGATAGGTCGGATCGCTTTCGACCGAGCGGGCAACGTTGTCCATGGTCGCGACCGCCTCGACCGGATAGGCCCCGGCGGCGCTTTCGGCCGAGAGCATCACCGCATCGGCGCCCTCGTAGATGGCGGTGGCCACGTCCGAGACCTCGGCGCGGGTCGGCATCGGGCTTTCGATCATCGATTCCAGCATCTGCGTGGCGACGATCACCGGCTTTGCCGCCGAGCGGCAGGCGCGCACCAGCCGCTTCTGGATCGGCGGCACGGAATGGACCGGCAGTTCGACCCCCAGGTCGCCCCGCGCCACCATGATCCCGTCCGAGACCTTGAGGATCTCGGAAAACGCGCGCACGGCGGCGGGCTTTTCGATCTTGGACAGGATGGCGGCGCGGCCCTTGGTCAGCTCGCGCGCCTCGATCACGTCCTCGGGGCGCTGCACGAAGCTCAGCGCCAGCCAGTCCACGCCCATCGCGCAGGCGAATTCCAGGTCGTCGCGGTCCTTGTCCGACAGCGCCGCCAGCGGCAGCACCACGTCGGGCACGTTCACGCCCTTGCGGTTCGAGATCGCGCCCCCCGCCGTCACCGTGCAATCGGCGAAATCGGCGCCGCAGGCCTCGACCCGCAGGCGGATCTTGCCGTCGTTGACCAGAAGCTCGGCGCCGGGCTCCAGCGCGGCAAAGATCTCGGGATGCGGCAATTGGACGCGGCTGGCATCGCCCGGCGCGGGGTCCAGGTCAAAACGGAAGGCCTGCCCGTCGGCCAGGTCGTGCGGGCCGTCGGCGAAGGTGCCGACGCGCAGCTTGGGCCCTTGCAGGTCGGCCAGCACGGCGATGGGGCGGCCTGATTCGGCCTCGACCCGGCGGATGATGTCATAGCGGGCGCGCTGTTCCTCATGCGTGCCGTGGCTCATGTTCAGGCGAAACACGTCCGCGCCGGCCTCGAAAAGGGCTCGGATGGTGGCGAAATCGCTGGATGCAGGGCCCAGGGTTGCCACGATCTTGACCTTGCGATGCCGTCTCATCCGTCTCTCCGTGCATGTTTGCGCTATCGTCGCCGCTGTTATGGCCTATCGGAGCGCTTGCGGCAACTGGTGCTTGGTCCGGCGATTGCCTAAACCTTGCAGCGGAAAGGCGACGGACGGATGACGGCACAGCCCTATTCAACGATCGGAGAGGACCGGCCCTCGCGCTGGCTGATCACCTGCGACCATGCGACGAACCGCGTGCCGGGCTGGATCGGCGGCGGCGAGCTGGGCATCGCGCCCGAGGACATGGCGCGCCACATCGCCTATGACGTGGGCGCGGCGGGGCTGACGCGCGCGCTGGCCGAGCGGCTGGACGCGCCGGCGATCCTGTCGGATTTCTCGCGGCTGGTGATCGACCCGAACCGGGGCGAGGACGACCCGACGCTGGTGATGCGCATCTATGACGGCACGGTGATTCCCGCCAACCGCCATATCGACGCGGCCGAGCGCGAAAGGCGGCTCGAGCGGCTCTATCGCCCCTATCACGCGGCCTATGCCCGGCTGGCGGCGATGCATCCGCGCCGGGCGATCTGCGCGATCCACAGCTTTACCCGGCAATTGCGCGGCCGGCCGCGCCGGCCCTGGGCGGTGGGGGTGCTTTATTCGCATCGCGACAAGCGGCTCGGCCCGGCGCTGGTGCGCGAATGCCGCGACCTGGGCTGGATCACCGGCGAGAACGAGCCCTATTCCGGCCATCTCGACGGCGATTCTATCGACCGCCATGCGCTGGCGCATGGCCGCCCGAACGTGCTGATCGAGGTCAGGAACGACCTGATCGCCGATGCGGCGGGCCAGCAGCTTTGGGCCGAGCGCCTGTCCGATGTGCTGGCAGGCTTCCTGGACCGGCGCGGCGTCTGAAACGGCTGGGCGCAGGCGGGGGATGACGGGCGGCCGCCTTGTCGATGGACAGGGCGATTTCAGGACAATGAAAAATGGCGGGGTTTGGTAGGCCCGGAGGGCGTCCGGGACATGCGGTAAATCAAGGACTTAGGGCGGCGAACCGGGAAAATCCGGTCCTTGATTTCATTGTGGAATTTCAGGGTTTGGCGAACCTTTTTCGGGGCGCACATACCCCCGAAACGAAAACTGCCGAGGGGGCTGGCACCCGCCTCGACAGCATTCAAAGTCTCGATATTCTTGGATTCTACCCGCCCCATGCTCGGTGCGCAAGCCTTGCGGAGATGGTGCGATGAGCTGGCGGGTTGCGAACCTTTGCGCCGAGCGCCGTTTCGGCAGCCCCGTGCGCAAGCAGATCATCATGTTTCTGGCGGACAAGGCGTCCGACGACGGTTCGGGCATCTGGTGCTCGAAAGGCACCATCGCGCGGCACACCGAGCTTGGCGATACCACGGTGAAGCGGGCGATCTCCGAGTTTCTGGCTGAGGGCATCCTGGTCGAAACGGGCCGACGCCCCTGCGTGAATGGATACACCGCGATCTATCGGATCGACCTTGATGCTGTCGGGTTGTTGGAGACGATTTCGGACCCCGACCTGGGGACGGGGTCCAGAGCGGACGGGGTCCGCAGCGGACCCGGTAGGGGGGCCAGTGTGGACGGGGTACCCGGTCCAGAGCGGACCCCAAACCATCCTAAAACCATCCAGAAACCACCTACGCGCGCGGAGACGCGCGAGGAGGCGGCAGAGGCTCCTGAACTGGCAAGGGTCTGGGCGGCCTATCCTGCGGATCGTCGGCGCGACCGGACGACCTGCCTGCGACGGATGCGCGAGGCGCTGGCCGAGGTTTCGCCCGATGAATTGCTCGCCGCCGTGCGGGCCTACGCCGCCGAGAGCGAGGGTTTCACGCGGTCCAAGGTCAGTTTCTCTGACAACTGGCTGCGGGATGGAAAGTGGCGGCGGTATGTCGAGGAGCTTCGGCGACGGAAGGCCGAGGCGGAAGCGGCTGCCGAGAAGCAACTTGTCCAAGTGGCGGCTTGGGTGAAGGCGCGGCACGGGATGTGCAAGCATGTGACCGAAGCGCAGGTCGCCTCCGCCATGGAGCGCGGGTTGCTCTTGCGGCAGGACGCGCAGGCAGCGGGGTTCATGCGATGATCCGGGTCATCCTGTCACCGCCCGCCCTCGCGCATGTCGCCCCGTCCCCGCGCAATGCCTTCGCGAAACCTGACCGCAGCGCCCATCACAAGGCTGGCGGAGGGCAGGTTTTGCAGCCGCCACCGGCGGCTTCGATCCGGGACGGATCGGCGGCGCAGTCGCTGGCGGGGTCGAGGGGCGTAGCGCCCTCGCCGACAGGTTGCTTGCAACCTAATAGTCGGTCCGTATTGCGTTTCTCTGGCAACGGGGGCTGAGCGATGCCCGGTCCCCAGTTCTTCCATGTCCAGACCTATTCCCGCAAGCCGAACGGGAAGGGCCAGTCGGTCGAGCAGGTTCTGGCCGAGGCCGGCCGCGCGCCGAAGTTCTCGCAGCATGTGGCCGCGCGTCAGGCGTATCGCATCGTCTTCGGTCTGTCGCCGCAGGAGGTCCAGGATCGCCATGACGAGATGGTCGCAGCGGGCGGCGTCACCGTCGCGTTGAAAGGCGGCAAGACCGCGCGCAGGGGTATCCGAAAGGACCGCCATACGCTGATGACCTGCGTGGCCTCTCACCCGTATCTGACCGCGCAGATCATGGGCGATCCCGCCGCGCGGGCGGATTACGGCGCATGGGTGGATCGCAATCTCCGGTTCCTCCGCGGCCTGTTCGGCAACCGCCTCGTCAGCGTGATCGAGCATGTCGATGAGGAGCATCCCCATCTCCACGCCTATGTCCTGCCGCTGGACGATCCAGGCTGTTCGGCGCGCGACCTCAATCCATGCTGGATCGCCAAGACCCGGGCGGAGGCCGAGGCGCGGGCGGCGGGGCATGACGACAAGACGGCGGTGAAGCTCGGGAACCTCGCCTACCGCGAGAGGGCGCGCGAGCTTCAGGACCAGTATCACCGGGAGGTTGGGCTGGCCTCCGGCCTGACCCGCACCGGGCCGAAGCGGGAGCGGTTGTCGCGGCAGCAGTGGCGGGCGCGGAAGGATGAGGCCGTGCGCGCGGCCCGGACCCTGCGCCAGATGGAGGAGATGGTGGGCGATCTGACCGACCGGGAGGAGGCGTTGACGCGCTCGGCCGAGGAGATGGCCCGCGATCTGGTGGCGAAGCTCGACCAGGCCGAAGCGCTGTTTGCCGAGGCGGAGACGGAGAAGGCTCTGGCGGTGCAGGAGCGCGCCAGAGCGGCGGCGGTTGCAGAGGCGCAGGAGAGGGAAGCAGCAGCCCGCCAGGCCGCTGCGGAGGAGGAGGCCAGGAAGATTAGGGTTTTGGCGCAGAAGGAGGCCGATGGGATGATCGCCCGCGCCGAGGCGGTGGCGGCCGACGCCACCCGGAGATCGGAGGAGAAGGCCCGGCAGCTTCACGAAGCGCGGCAGGCGTTCGAGGGCCAGAAAGCGGTTATCGCGCGACATGCCGCGAAGGAGGCGGCGGCCGTGGTGGTGCAGGTGATCGCTGGGGTTCTGACCGGCAGCGTGGGCATGAAACCTGATGGCTCGGGGTGGTTCATCCGGGACGAGGTGCTGCGCAGGCGGGTGCAGGCACTGCATCTCGGCGAGGCGCTGCGCGATGTCGTCGCGGTGGTCTCTGCACTGTGGGACCGGCTGACGGCACGTCTGTCGGCGGCCGATCTTTCCGGCGAACGTCACAACGCAACGGAACTGGCGCGTAAGCTCGATATGCCGCCTTTCTCCAACCGGCGAGGCGGGTTCGAGCCATGACCAACGATCTCGAAGCGCGGATCGCCGAACTGCGGCAACGGCGTCGGGCGGGACAGGAGGATACCGAGGTTGAACTGGACCGCCTGAAGGCCCAGCTTTCGGAGCATGTCCAGGGCATCAGGGCGGGCATGGACGACGAACTCGTGGACCGCATCGCCGAGTTCGCCACCGTCGGAAAGCTGGCCGCGAAGGCGTTGGAAACCGCAGAAAGGATACACCGGGAACACGAGGCCCTGGGTGAACGGATCACTGCCCACGGGGCCTTGCTCCGGCGGCAGGCGCGATTTGCATGGGCCGCCCTCGGCGGGGCATGTCTCGCCGCCGGGGCGGTTCTCCTGTTGGTGATCTGGACCGGGGCCGCGCTGAAACAGGCGGCAGCAAGAGAAGCCGACATCATCCGCGCCACGAATATCCGGGAACTGGCGGCCGCGCGTGACGAAGGAGAACGCGCCATTGCCACCCTGCACGAGCAGCTTGCTGGGCAGCGGACCTGGATCGAGCGTAGCATCGAGACGGTGGGCGTCGAACTGGCGAGCCTGACCGCCGAACGCGATGCGGTGCGGGCCGAGTTGGAACACTTCGCCGCCTTGCGCGACCGCCTCGGCATCCGGTTGATCGAGACCCGGACGCAGCCGGTCATCGTTGTGCCCGAGGGTCAGGAAATCCGCCTCTGGCGCGCGGCAGGCTTGCATGAACTCGCCCGCTATAACGGCCGGATGTATCGGGTTTTGGCGCGTGACTGACGATCAGTGCAAAGCCAGCAGGTCTTGCCCCAACTGGTGCAGGGGTATGACTTCGATCCCGTTCGGCAGCGGGAAGGCCTCGGAGCCGGGATAGATAACGATGCGCCGCGCGGGTTCCAGGTCTTCGCAGGCCGAGTGAAAGCCGCGCTCGACCTTGGGTGCAAGATTGCGCTTGACCTCTATCGCCCAGACCGCGCCGCCCGGCAGGGTCAGCACCAGATCGACCTCGGCCCCCGCGCCGCTGCGGTAGAATTGGGCCTGCGTCCCGTCGGGCATCGTGGTGTGCGCTGTTTCGATGACGAGACCTTCCCAACTCGCCCCCGCGACGGGGTGGCCGAGAACGTCATCGAGCGTCGTCAACCCGAGAAGGGCGTGCAGGATGCCGGTGTCGCGCACATAGATGCGCGGGGATTTGACCAGCCGCTTGCCGATATTCGCGTGCCAGGGCTCCAGGCGGCGCACCAGCATCAGATCGACCAGCAGATCGAGATAGGAGGCGACGGTCTTGGCATCGACCCCGAGCGCGCGGCCGAGTTCGGCGGCGTTCGACAGGCCGGATTGCCGATGCGCCAGCATGGTCCAGAACCGCCGCAGGGTCTCGGCGGCGATGCGGGGGCCGAGCGCGGGAATGTCGCGCTCCAGATAGGTGCGGATGAAGTCGCGCCGCCAGCGCTGACTGGCCTGATCACCCTTGGCGAGGAAGCTGTCGGGGAAGCCGCCGCGCAGCCAGAGGCGATCCAGATCGGCGGCGGGAACCTCCAGCGCATCGAGAGGGGCGAGTTCGGCATAGGCGATCCGTCCCGCCAGCGTCTCGCCGGATTGCCGCAAGAGGTCGATAGAGGCCGAGCCGAGCAGCAGGAACCGGCCCGCCCGCAGCCCCTTGCGCCGCCCCCGGTCGATCAGCCCGCGTAAGGATTGGAACAGGTCCGGCACCCGCTGGACCTCGTCGAGGATGACCAGCTTGTCTTCATGGGCTGACAGGTAGAGTTCGGGATCGGAGAGCTTCGCCCGGTCGGTGCTGGATTCGAGGTCGAGATAGAGCGAAGGGCGCGCATCGCCCAGCTCCTGGGCTAAGGTGATCTTGCCCACCTGCCGCGGCCCCAGCAGGGCAACGGCGGGGCTGTCGTCCAGCAGGGACTTGAGGGTGTCGGTTATGCGGCGTTCAATCATCATCCTTGCAATTAGGGAGTTTTGATCCCGATTTGCAAGGTTATTTTGAGGTGATCTTGCGGCCAGAAGTTAGATAGTCCCCCACGGGCTACTGACCGGGAACAGCTTTTGCCACCCTGTCCATCAGCAAGGCCGGTGACGCACCGATCCCCTCCGCCCATTCGATGAACTCGACCACGTCGAGCCGCCTTTCGCCGGTTTCCACCTTTGCCACATAGGATTGCGGCCGGTTCAGCCGGTCTGCCAACTCCTGCTGCGTGATCCCCGCTTCCTTCCGTGTCTCGATCAGCACCAGCATCAACGCCCGGTGCCCGGGCGTTCGCAGACTTCGGGCCATCGCGGCGTCTCCAAAGGGCCTAAGCCCTTGCCGCGTAATCCCGTTCTGGTATTATCCCATTTCAGGATGCTGGCGTTGCTGCATCCTCCTGCGCTCAGTGCCTTCTGAAGTGTGCGAGTGAATCTGGTCAGGCCATTCAATGCCGGTGCCGGAGCGTGGGTTTCGGTGGTGGAGGCATTGAAGATGAACAGGACGGCACCATGGCATCGCGCATTCGCGTCCCACCACCGCCATGTGCGGCCCGACAGGCGATCTTTGTCTGTCTATCGTGGCCGGGTGGTCTCCGTTGCAGACCGGGTGACGAGCACGACCGTCAGCGGCCAGCATGGCTACACCTCGGTCAACTCGGTGCCCGAGGTCTGGATCGCCGATGCCAACGGACAGGAGCTGCGATTCATCGACGTGACGCTGGGGGATTGCCGGGCCGGGCATGAGGTGGTGATCGTCGGCGATCCGGCGAAGGACAAGGTCCTCTCGATGCGGAACCTCTCGACCGGGCAGACGTGGTTTTCATCGTCCCTGACGGACCTGCCGTTCAATGGAAGCCACCTTTTCAGCATGATCCCGACCGCGATCCTGTTCTGTGGCATCGCCTCGTTCATATCGTTTGCCATGTTCGGTGAGGCATGGTCGCGCAGGACCTGGTGGGAGCAAACCGCCCCCGATCTGATGTTCTACGCCGCGCTGGCCCTGGGCTGTTGGTTGCCCGAAATGGGGCGGACATGGATCAACCACCGGAACGAGGCCCTGCGTGTCAGGATCACGCAGGAGCTGGAGGCGGCTTCCAAATGAGACATGCTCCTACGTTCACAGGCATCGTTCTGGCCGCCTGCCTCGGCCTGCCTGCTTCGGCTATCGATGACCCATTGCCGTCGGTGCCGTTCCAGACCACGGAAACCGGCCAGATGCGGGACCCGACCGGCCTCTGGACCCCGGCTGAGGTAGCCGAGGGCGGGTCGGATGTGCAGCCCTCGGTCTGGTATGCCCGTTTCCCGGTGCGGGGTGGCGAGGTCACGCTGGCGGTTCTGGTCGATGCCTGGTGCGGCATGTCCGAATGCCCGGTGCGGTTCCGGATTGAAACGGCCGATGGCCGGGCGGTCCAGAACTTCGGGACCGTCGATTACGACATGGTCTGCCAGGATTTCGAGAGCTTCACCTATGATCCCGAGGCGCGGGCGCTCCACGCCTGCGCCGCCAGGATCGCGCTGCTGCCGGAGGGTTGAGCCATGCGCGTTCTGCTTGCAGGGCTGACAATGGTCTGCCTTGCCGCGACGGCCTCGGCCGAAACCGCGCTGGACTCCCTCGCGCCGGGGCCGAGGGCGGCCTGGAACAATCTCGTGCTGGGGCTGACCCAGACCGATGGCTCCATTGACGTGGTGATCGCCGAGCGGCCCGATCCGGTGGCTCTGGCCAACCTGCTCGATCTGCTGGTGCTGCATACCGGCCTTCAGGTCCGGTTCAGCGTCTTCCACGATGTCGCGGATCGCGGCGAGGTGCTGGCGCAAATCTATGCCTTCCGCGAGGTGACGGGCACCGATCTGCACGTTTGCCGGAGCTGGTGGTCCTGGCCGGAGGCCGATGGCTATGCCGCGATGCTGCGCGATCGGTTCGGCGGCAGCCTGGTTTTCATCGACAACGGCGACAGTTCCGACGCCTATGACAACCCGGCCTCGGATTTCATGGCGGCGCGCATCCTCGATCCCCTATTTGCTGGCGTCTTCGGCCCAGACCCGCGCCGGATCGAAGATGGCGGCGACTACCTCGCGGCGATGGAGATGTTCTGGCGGCAGATCGACACGCTGAACATATGGGACCGCGACCGGCTGCTGGTACGCGGCGGCTGGGTCGATGGCTGCGGCGACCGATAGACGTTGACCGCGCCGCCCCCGCCGGGGCACAAGCCACCTTCCTTCCGTCTGGACCTGTAACGATGACCCACTGGTACACCGCCGACCCGCATTTCGGGCATGACAGCATCATCCCCAACACCCGCCGCCCCTTCCGCGACACCGGCCATATGGACGCGGTGCTGATCGAACGGTTGTGGGAGAAGGTCGGCCCCGATGACGATCTCTGGATCGTCGGCGATTTCGCCTTCGGGCCGAAGGCGAAGGACGAGGACTGGCTGCTGGTGATCTTCGGCCAGCTGCCCGGCGCGCGGCGGCATCTGGTGGTGGGCAATCACGATGGCCCGCTGACCCAGGCGTTGCCTTGGGACAGCGTGTCGTGGCTGGTCGAGGTCGATGACCCGGCCAGCGACCGGCCGGTGACGCTTTGCCACTATCCGATGATGACCTGGAACCACGCCCGGAAGGGCGCGCTGCATCTGTTCGGCCATGTGCATGGCAACTGGCAGGGCAGTGCGAACGCGGTCAATGTCGGGGTGGACGCCTGGGACTTTTACCCGGTGACGGTGCAGGAGGCCGCCCGGCGGGCGAAGGGGATGCCGGTGAACCGGCACTGGAAAGATGTCGAGCCAAGGGCGTGAGCTGATGCGTACAGGTTGTTTTACGCGGGCGACCTGTGCTGGGCAGTGGAAGGAATGGAAACGGCCCCTACCAGGATAGTCGTACCAGATACAGCATCCGGCCATGCTATTTAATCGGCGCGTGCATCAACGGGACAATGCTATGACGAACGAAAAAAATACACCCTGAGTTCGGGCATTTGTGGCTTGTTCGAAAATTCAAATTGGAGCCTTCAATGTCTTCTGTGATTGTCACATCGGAATGGGCAGCCGTAAGACGGTCTCTCCATTCGGTTAGAACGGCTTTTGAATCGCCCTGCCGATGATAGATGATCAGCTCACCGTGATCCCGCCCCAGCATAGCGGTCCCATACCGATGAGAAAGCTGGTGATAGCCATCCTCAAGCCAGCCGTAATCTCTATGGACCTTGGCCTCACCCAACCACATGAAGCTGTCGTGCTCGATTATCAGATCGCAATGGCCGTTCACATGCCGATCATGGGTTGCCGAAATACCTCCGGATTCAAGCATATCGGCGATCCGCATCGTGAGTTCGTCTTCACCTCTGTTCTCCTCTAAGCCACGCGTATCGACCAATCGTGAAAAACAAAATGCCAAGCTCTCTTCGAGAATCTTCAAACGCTCATCATGCGTTTTAGCTAGCTGCCAGCGCACGGCTCGCCCGCCCGCACTTCCCCCGAAAAAACTCAAATAGTCTGCTAAGCGCATGTCTTCAGCAGCCATCTACTCACCAGCCTTCAAGGAGTAGAAAATTCGGACATGACGCATAGGCTCATCTACGAGTTTACCAGATATCGGATGAGCAAGAACGCCACTCTCCATCAAGCCTTGAAATTCTTCTGTAGTTAGGTGGAGCTGTCCCTCCTCAGCGTCATCGAGATAACCATGAATTTCAAGTATTGCACTTTCACGTGAAGCCAGGATGCTCAATGCTGGCAGAAGCAATTCTCGATGCTTGTCGCTATCAAGATGTTCATAGAAGAACGATAACCCGATGTGCGCGCCGTCGCCTGCTCGGAAATCAGAGAGAATATCCGTAATAGCCAGACACGCGGACCGCATGTCTGCGGAAAGCCTTGAGGCGGCTAAGCGGTCTCTGAACTCCCCGAGGTTCATGTCGGCACTATTGCACGCTGTCGACTTCTAGTTTAGCCTTTTTTCCAAGGCGGTCGATTACAAACTCGTAGTCGGTTGCCCGCACGCAGTTCTGGATCTTCGCGCCTGTTACTATTGGGTTTCCATTTGTACCGTTACCCGCTGGACCGGATGCCGACAGCATCAATGATGGTACATAAGACACCCCATCTTCGTGGAAAGCCCACTCTACGGTGATTCGATAGATCGCGATGGCTTCCACTGCACCCTTTCCCGCGACATGGTAGGCTTCCGTCCGCTGATCGGCGTTAGCTCGCCTACGCGGCATCTTTTCGTCTTTGATACCGCCAGTTGTAGTCTGGAACGTCATCTGCGTTACCGTGCCTTCCGTTGCGTCTTCGTAAAATGGACGCACCGCTGGGAAGAGGTTCACAGCCCTGCCGAGTTCTACAATACCCCAGCTGTTAATGATCGTTTTTAGAACTGAATGTAACCCATGCACATCGGCCTCCGATGCTCCACGGGGAAAGTCCACGCGAACCTCCAGAAAATCGCGCTCGTGAGGCATCCAGATCACGTGGAACATCTGGACTGGCTGCCGCTTCAGCCCAACAACCTCGTCGTATAAAGCTTTCATCCCGGCAGGGTCATCAAATTCCTGAAAGGGAATTTCTTCACGGGTTCTGATCCAGAATACCGAAGAAAGCATAAGCCCAATGCCATCTTCGTTACTCTCTGCTCTGACGATAGCCATATCCCCAGTAGCTTTCATCAGCTCCTCGTCGGGCATTAGATGAGGATAGCTTTTAGTGGCGGGCGTATTAGAGATTTCAGCGCTTAACAACTTATTCTGGATTACGTTTCGAAGTGACGGATCAACCGCATAGAGCTTGGTGAACTTCTCGCCACATAGCAGATGTTCAACCAACGCATCTTCTAGTGCTCCGTGATTGACTTGTTGCCCTGAATCCTCGATTTTCTTAAGTGTGCTGTCCCAGCCGTGACTCGTGGAGATGCCGTTGGCCTGCAAAATTTTCTTTGCGTTTGTCCAATTCATTCGATGACGAAGGGTGCGGAAAAGTTCTTCCATCTGATCCTACTGTCTGTTCCAGGGGCTCAAGCTAAAGACACGTCGAGCGATAACTTGGGTCGTCAGTATATGACTGCATGTCCGCAAAGATCTCAAGGCAATAGTAGCGCGTGGTTGCCACATCGCCGAGGGAGTAGAAGTGCTTTTTCCGTCCATCGCCAGGCGCTAGAGATCTCATTTCTCCCGATCGCAGCAGTTCAGGCCGCCCGCCGCGAGAGACCGATTCCGCCCATCCCTTCACAACAGCATATATCCCACCCGGCACATCGCCATCCACAACCCGCACGGCTCAGCCCCCCTCCCGTCGCAGAATCTCTTCGTACTCTTCAGCCTCCCTCCGGGCAACCTCGGCTATCGTCTCTCGCCGCAGCCGATCATGGCTATAGTCCGGCTCCGACCGAGTGGCGGCGGCGGCGAAAGCGGCCTTGTCCCTGACTTCGGAGAGGGGAAGCTCCGGGAACTCCTTGAGCAGGACGCGGAAGGCGTCGATGGCCGTCTCGGCGATCCGGGTGCGGGCGCTGTATGACACCGGCAGCGGCGCACCCGTCACCAGCTCGTTCATGTCGCAGTCCAGCCACGCCGCCAGCTTGATCATCGCGGGCAGGGGGAGGGAGCGTGTGCCGTCCTCATACTGCTGGTAGGTGCGGCGGCCCACGCCCAGGGTCTTTGCCATTTCCTCCTGAGTCAGGCGCTTGGTCTTGCGGAAACGCCGAAGGTTCCCGTGCGGGACGCAGGCCGCTTCCTGCTGCGAACGCTCGATCTCCCGATACTCGGCCTCCAGTTCCTCGAACATCTCGGCCTCGATTCGGGCCTTTTCTTCGGGCGTTCGCTTCTGAAATCTGTACGTCGTCATCCTGCCACCTTGGAATGCGCATATTTGTGCGCCTATATGGGCATTTTTCGACGTTTCGCGCAAGATTTCTTGTCTCGGATGTGGTTCTGCGCAAACTTGCATCGAGAGGTAGCAGGAGGCGCAGGATGACGAGTTTTGTAGAGGATGCGCAGACCCCGGAAAGCTGGGTCGAGCAACTGCGGGTGCGCGGGATCAAACTGTCGGCCCGGCGGCTGCGGGAAAAGGCCCGTGCTTATGGTCAGTTCTATTGCCTTGGGCGCACGGTGTTTCTGTCGTCCAGTCATGTCGAAACGATCCTGGCGGCTGAGGCGGCTGGCTGGAACGAAGCGCTGCCCAACGGAAGGGCTAGGGCCGCAGCCTTGGAAGGAAGGGGCTGATGGCCAACCGCCGTTCGGCCTTCAGACAGTCCGATGTCGAGAAGGTGCTGAAGGCCTACCGGAGCGCTGGCTTCTCGGCCCCCGTCATCATCATTGAGCCGGAGCGGATCACAGCCAAGCCGGTGGAGGCAGCCGCCGATACCGCCCCGAACGAATGGGATGAGGTTCTGCGATGAAGAAGAAGCGCACGTTTCCGGGGGCTTCGGCCTATGCAGACCGCCACGGCACCCGCCGCTGGCGTTACCGAAAGGGTGGTTTCAGCCGGGAGCTTGGCACCGATTACGGATCGGAAGAGTTCGTGCGGCGCTACGAGGCCGCTGTGCAGGAACATCGCACCGGCCGGAAGGCGGGGGCGGGAGCCGCGCAGACAGTTCCGGGCAGCATCAACGATCTGGTCGCCAGCTACTACCGCACCCCGGAATGGCGAAACCTCGTCGAACTGACGAAGAAGACCTACAAGGGGGTGATCGAGCCGTTCCGGCTGGAGCATGGCACGAAGCTGGTGGTGCGGATGGAGCGCAAGCACGTCATGGCGATCCTCGGCAAGAAGGCCGACACCCCGGCGGCGGCGAACAACCTGCGCAAGCGCCTCGGCCAGCTTTTCGACCATGCCATCGCGCTGGATTGGATCAAGTTCAACCCGGCGCGGCTGACCAAAGCCTACAAGATCGCGGGCGACGGGTTCCACACCTGGGACGAGACCGAAATCGCAGGCTATTTCGAGGAGCACGAGCCGGGCACGATGGCGCATATCGCTGTGACGCTCATGCTCTACACCGGGGCGGCGCGGGTCGATGCCGTCAAGCTCGGCTGGGCCAGCATCAAGGCAACGGCGGATGGCCCGCGCCTGCAATATACCCGCCAGAAGACCCAGAAGAGCAACGGCGTCCCGGTCAGTATCCCCATCCACCCCGACCTCTGGAAGGTGATCCGCGATTTGCCCAAGGACCGGCCTTTCCTCGCGACAGCCTATGGCAGGGGTCGGACGGCGGCGGGCCTCGGGAACAAGATGCGCGAATGGTGCGATGCGGCGGGACTGGACGAATGTTCCGCCCACGGTCTGCGCAAGGCCTGCGCCCGGCGTCTGGCCGAGGCGGGGGCGACGCCGCATGAAATCATGGCGATCACCGGGCACAAGACATTGGCCGAAGTGCAGCGCTATACCCAAGCGGCGCTGCGTGAAGGGCTGGCGGATTCCGCGATGCAAAAGCTTCTGGCGCGGCCGAACCGGGAACAAACCGTGGTGAACCTTGTCCAATGGTTCGCCAATAATTCCTCTAACCACATGAAAGGACAATAAAAAATGACGGGGTTTGGTAGGCCCGGAGGGACTCGAACCCCCAACCAAGGCGTTATGAGCGCCCTGCTCTGACCATTGAGCTACAGGCCCCGAACGGCGCCACCATTGATCGAGCAGGCCGGCCGCGTCAAGGCCGGGAACGTCGCATTGCGGGAAATCCGCGGCAGGCGGGCCGGCATCGGCTCTTGATCCCGCATCCCGCCTGTGGGCTGATGGCGCAGGAAGCCGCGGCCCGGCCGCGGCAGGAAACCAGAGGCCCGATCATGTCCAGAACCGCCCTGCTGCCCTCGCTTGCCCTTGCCCTGATTGCCGCCGCGCCCGCGCTGGCGGACGATCCCGCCAGCTGCGGCACCGTCCGCTTCTCGGACCCCGGCTGGACCGACATCACCGCGACCAACGGCGTCGCCACCGCGCTGCTGCAAGGGCTGGGCTATACGCCCGACCTGCGCACGCTGTCGGTCCCCGTCGGCTACGAGGCGCTGAAGAACGGCGATACCGACCTGTTCCTGGGCAACTGGATGCCGGCGCAGCAGAAGTTCCGCGACGACCTCGACGCTTCGGGCCGGACCGAGGAGCTGGTGCAGAACCTGACCGGCGCCAAGTTCACCCTGGCCGTCACCGCTGCGGCCGCGGACCTGGGCGTCCAGGATTTCGCCGATCTCGACGGCCACAAGGACGCCTTCCAGGGCAAGATCTATGGCATCGAGCCGGGCGCGCCGGCGAACCAGACCATCCAGGCCATGATCGAGGCGGACAAGTTCGGCCTGGGCGACTGGGAGCTGGTCGAATCGAGCGAACAGGGCATGCTGGCCCAGGTGCAGCGCAACGACGCCGCCGGCCAGCCCTCGGTCTTCCTGGCCTGGGCGCCGCATCCGATGAACGTCGCGCTGGACATCACCTACCTGTCGGGCGGCGACGAGGAATTCGGCCCCGATTACGGCAGCGCCACCGTCCACACGCTGGCCCGCAAGGAATGGGCCGCCGCCTGCCCCAATGCCGCCAGGCTCTTCGGCCAGCTGGTCTTTACCGTGGAGATGGAGAACCTGCTGATGGGCAAGATCCTGGACGAGGGCATGGACCCGACCCAGGCCGCCAAGGGCTGGATCGCCGAGAACCCGGATGCGGTGGCGGCATGGCTTGACGGCGTGACCACGCTGGATGGAAAACCCGGCGCGGAAGCAGTCATGGCATCGGTGAAGTAATTGCAACGACCCAATATCCTGATCGTGATGGCCGACCAGTTGTCGGGGGTGCTGTTCCCCGACGGCCCGGCCGAGTTCCTGCATGTGCCGCATCTGCGCCGGCTGGCCGCGCGCTCGACCCGCTATGCCAACGCCTATACCGGCAGCCCGCTTTGCGCGCCCGGCCGCGCCAGCTTTATGTCCGGGCAATTGCCGCGCCGCACGCGGGTCTATGACAATGCGGCCGAGTTCTGCTCGGACATCCCGACCTATGCCCATCACCTGCGCCGGGCGGGCTGGCAGACCTGCCTGTCGGGCAAGATGCATTTCGTCGGCCCCGACCAGCTGCACGGGTTCGAGGAGCGGCTGACCACCGACATCTATCCGGCCGATTTCGGCTGGACCCCGGATTACCGCCGCCCCGGCGAGCGCATCGACTGGTGGTATCACAACCTGGGCTCTGTCACCGGCGCCGGCGTGGCCGAGATCACCAACCAATACGAATACGACGACGAGGTGGCCTATCACGCCACCCGCAAGCTCTACGACCTGGCGCGCGGCGGCGACGCGCGGCCCTGGTGCCTGACCGTCAGCTTCACCCATCCGCACGACCCCTTCGTCGCCCGGCGCAGGTATTGGGATCTCTACGAGGGCATCCCCGAGCTGGAGCCGCCCGAGGCGATCCCATATGACCAGATGGACCCGCATTCGCAGCGGCTGATGGACGCCTGCGACTGGCGGGGCCTTGAGGTGACGCCCGATCACATCCGCCGCGCAAGGCAGGGCTATTTCGCCAATATCTCGTATATCGACGACAAGCTGGGCGAGATCCTGGACGTGCTGGAGCGCACCCGGCAGGAGGCGATCGTGGTCTTCCTGTCGGACCATGGCGAGATGCTGGGCAGCCGCGGGCTGTGGTTCAAGATGCACTTCTTCGAGGGCGCGGCGCGGGTGCCGCTGATGATCGCGGCGCCGGGCATGGCGCCGGGGCGGGTGGACACGCCGGTCTCGACCATCGACGTGCTGCCGACGCTCTGCGAACTTGCCGGCATCTCGATGGCCGAGGTCGCGCCCTGGACCGACGGGCGGTCGCTGGCGCAGGGCGCCGGGGCGCGCGGGCCGGTGGCGATGGAATACGCGGCCGAGGGCAGCATCGCGCCGCTGGTCTGCCTGCGCGACGGCGACTGGAAATACATCGCCTGCGCGGCCGATCCCGAGATGCTGTTCGACCTGGCCGCGGACCCGGACGAGCGGGTGAACCGCGCCGCCGATCCGGCGGCGGCCGGGGTGCTGGCGCGGATGCGGGACATGGCCGGGGCGCGCTGGGACCTGGCCGCCTATGACGCCGAGGTGCGCGAAAGCCAGGCCCGGCGCCGGGTGGTCTACGAGGCGCTGCGCAACGGCGCCTATTTCCCCTGGGACCACCAGCCGCTGATGAAGGCATCCGAACGCTACATGCGCAACCACATGGACCTGAACGTGCTGGAGGAGGCCAAGCGCTTTCCGCGCGGCGAATAGGCGGGCGGCGAATAGGCGGGCGGCGGCCCCCGGCCGCTCCGTCGCGGCCGGGGGCTGTCTGCCCCCGGACCCCCGAGGATATTTGGCCACGAAAGAAGCGGGTAGGGATTTCGGCGGCCGCGACCCTGTGCCGCAGCAAGGAACCCGCGATGCGGGCGGGGCGTTGGCCCGCCATCAGCCAAGAGGGATTTCCGCCATGTCCGACCTGCTTGTCATCGCCTTCGACGACGAGGCGACCGGCTTCGAGTTGCGCACCGAACTGGTCAAGATGCAGAAGGAATATCTGATCGAGCTCGAGGATGCCGTGGTCGTCACCCGCCCCTCGGCCGAGGATATCCAGCTGCACCAGGCCGTGAACCTGACCGCGGCGGGCGCGCTTGGCGGCGGCTTCTGGGGCACGCTGGTCGGGCTGATCTTCCTCAACCCGCTGATCGGCGCCGCGGTCGGCGCGGGCGCCGGCGCCATCGCGGGCACGCTGTCCGACATCGGCATCAACGACGATTTCATGCGCGAGCTTGGCCAATCCGTCCCGCCCGGCGGCTCGGCCGTGTTCATCCTGGTGCGCAAGATGACCGCCGACAAGGTGCTGGCGCGGCTGGAAAGCTTCCACCTGAGGGGCCGGGTGCTGCAAAGCTCGCTGCCCGAGGCCGAGGAGGATCGCCTGCGCGAGGCCTTTGCCGGCGGCAAGCTGGGCACGGCGCTGGGCATGCCGCATGTGGACCGGCCGGCGTCGGGCGTGGCGCCGGCGGAGGGATCGGACCCGTCGCCCTCGGCCTGACGCTTGACGCAAGGGGCATGGGCGTGACAGGACGCCCCCATGCCCCACCGCACGGACACCCTTGACGACAACCCCGAGGCGCAGGTGACGCGCCGGCGCCGCGGCCTGCGCGTCGGGCGGCCGCTGCGCCGCCTGGCGCGGTGGCTCTGGTCCTGGACCAGCTGGATCGGCGCGCGGCTGCTGGCGCTGATGTTCGTGCTGGTCTTTCTGTTTTCCTTCATCAACCCGCCGACCACCTGGACCATCATCCAGGGCCAACGCGAATTTCCCGGCCGGGCCACGCGCGAATGGGTCGGCCTGGACCAGGTCTCGGCGCATATGGTCCGCGCCGTGGTCGCGGCCGAGGACGCCAATTTCTGCAACCACTGGGGCTTCGACATGGTCGAGATCCGCAGGGTGATCGCCTCGGGCTCGTCGCGCGGCGCCTCGACCATCACCCAGCAGACGGCGAAGAACGTCTTCCTGTGGCAGGGGCGCAGCTGGCCGCGCAAGGTGATGGAGACGGCCTATACCCCGATGATCGAGGCGCTGTGGTCCAAGCGCCGCATCGTCGAGGTCTACCTGAACATCGCCGAATTCGGCCGCGGCGTCTTCGGCATCAAGGCCGCCTCGGAGTATTATTTCAAGACCACGCCCGACAAGCTGAGCCTGCGGCAGGCGGCGGCGCTGGCCTCGATCCTGCCGGCACCGCGCACGCGCAACCCGCAGACCGGCTCGGCCCGCACCCGCTCGATCGTCAGCGGCGCCGAGACGATCCGGGCGGATGGCCGCGATTCCTGCCTGGGGCTTGGGCGCTGATCCGCGCCCTGCCGCGCATCGCGGTTGAAACTGCGCGTCCCCAAGCGTATCAACCGGAAGCCCGAGAACGAACCGGTTTTTCCACCCATGAACACGCCCTCGCCCAGTTCCACGATTCGCCTTTACCATGTCGCCCTGTCGCCCTTTTGCCGCAAGGTCCGTCTGGTGCTGGCCGAAAAGCGCATCGAGGTCGAGCTGGTCGAGGACCGTTTCTGGGAGCCGGGCTCGGAAATCATGCGCCGCAACCCGGCGGGCAAGCTGCCGGTCCTGCGCATGGACGGCCGGCTTCTGGCCGAAAGCCAGGCGATCTGCGAATACCTGGACGAGATCCAGCCGCAGCCCTCGCTGATGCCCGCCCTGCCGGCCGAGCGCTACGAGGTGCGCCGGCTTTGCGCCTGGTTCGATGACAAGTTCAACGCCGAGGTGACGCGCCCGGTAATGAACGAGCGGGTCTGGAAGAAGGTGATGCGCCTGGGCTACCCGGATTCGCGCACGGTCAAGGCCGGGCTTTCGGCAATCCGCTATCACCTGGACTACATGAAGGGCCTGCTGGAACATCGGCGCTGGCTGGCGGGCGACGTGATGACGCTGGCCGATTTCACCGCCGCCGCGCATCTGTCCTGCCTCGACTATATCTCGGACGTGGACTGGACCCATTCGGCCGAGGTGCAGGAATGGTATGCCAAGATCAAGTCGCGGCCCGCCTTCCGCAGCCTTTTGGCCGACCACCTGCCGGGCGTCCACCCGGCGCCGCATTATGCGCTGCTCGACTTCTAGGCCGACCGACCCGGCGGAGATCCGTTCGCGGCTGGAACAGCAGGCACGGGCCGAGGGTTTCTCGGCCCTTGGCATTTGCGCCCCCGACGCCAACCCGCAGCTGCCCGAGCGGCTGGCCGCCTTCCTGGAGCAGGGCCGCCACGGCCAGATGGGCTGGATGGCCGAGCGGGCGCATTGGCGCGCCTCGCCGGGAAGCCTGTGGCCCGAGGCGCGTTCGGTCATCATGCTGGCCGAGCTCTACACGCCCGAGCATGATCCGATGGAGGTCATCGGCCACAAGGACCGCGGCGCGGTCAGCGTCTATGCCCAGGGCAAGGACTACCACGACCTGGTCAAGAAACGGCTCAAGCGCCTGGGCGGCTGGCTGGTCGGGCTGACCGGCTGCGAGATCAAGGTCTTTGTCGACACCGCTCCGGTGATGGAAAAGCCGCTGGCGCAGGCGGCGGGCCTGGGCTGGCAGGGCAAGCACACCAACCTGCTGTCGCGCGAGCTGGGCAGCTGGTTCTTCCTGGGCGCGATCTTCACCACGCTGGAGCTGCCCAGGGACGCGGCGGAACGCAGCCATTGCGGCTCGTGCCGGGCCTGCCTCGACGCCTGCCCGACCGGGGCCTTTCCGGCACCCTACCAGCTGGATGCGCGGCGCTGCATCTCTTACCTGACCATCGAGCACAAGGGGCCGGTCGACCCCGAGCTGCGGCCGAGCCTGGGCAACCGCATCTATGGCTGCGACGATTGCCTGGCCGCCTGCCCCTGGAACAAGTTCGCGCAGGAAGCGACCGAGCTGCGCTATCACGGGCCCCATGGCGCGCCGGCGCTGGCGGAACTGGCGGCGCTGGACGATGCGGGTTTCCGCGAGCGTTTCTCGGGCAGCCCGATCAAGCGCATCGGGCGCGACCGCATGGTGCGCAACGTGCTTTACGCCATCGGCAATTCGGGGCTTGCACATCTGCGCCCGCTGGCCGAATCCTTGGCCGATGACCCCGACCCCGCGGTCGCCGATGCGGCACGCTGGGCATGCGAGCGATTGCCATGATCCATACGCCCCCAAGCCCGCTGCGCGGCATCCTGCTGAAATGCCTCAGCGTGCTGGTGTTCACCATCATGGCCTCGATCGTCAAGGCGACCGCCCAGGGGGGCCTGGGCGTGCCGCCGGGCCAGCAGGTGTTCTTCCGCTCGCTTTTCGCCATCCCGGTCATCCTGGTCTGGCTGGCCTTCCGGCACGAGCTGGGCGTGGGGCTGAAGACCTTTCGCCCGATGGGGCATTTCTATCGCGGCGTGATCGGCACTGCGGCCATGGGGCTGGGCTTCTGGGCGCTGGCCCTGCTGCCTTTCCCCGAGGTCACGGCCATCGGCTATGCCGCGCCGCTGCTGACGGTGATCTTCGCCGCCATGTTCCTGGGCGAGGACGTGCGGCTGTTCCGCCTGTCCATGGTGGTGCTGGGGCTGGTCGGCGTGGTCATCGTGCTGTCGCCGCGGCTGAGCTTCGGCGCCGCCATGGGCTACAGGGAAAGCCTGGGCGCCATGGTCACGCTGTCGGGCGCCGCCTGCACGGCGCTGGCGCAGATCTTCGTGCGCAAGCTGGTGCAGGAGGAACGCACCTCGGCCATCGTGTTCTGGTTCTCGGTCACGTCGACGCTGCTGGGGCTGCTGACGCTGCCCTTCGGCTGGGTCTGGCCCGATGCCGAGACCGCCGCGCTGCTGGTCACGATCGGGCTGCTGGGCGGGCTGGGGCAGATCCTGCTGACCTCGGCCTATCGCTATGCCGATGCCTCGCTGGTCGCGCCCTTCGAATATGCCTCGATGCTGCTGGCGCTGCTGATCGGCTGGTTCATCTTCGACGAGGCGCCGACGCTGGTCATGCTGGCAGGCGCGGCGCTGGTCATCACCGCCGGCATCCTGATCATCTGGCGCGAGCGGCAACTGGGGCTGGAACGCAACCGCCAGCGCAAGGCCATGACCCCGCAGGGCTAGTCACGGCTGGGCCGGGCCAGGCTAGGGCTGGCCGGCAAAGCCGAAGGCGACGTAATCGCGCAGATAAGCCCTTTTCGCCGCGGCGCGCAGTTCCTGGTCGTTCAGGAAATCCGGGAAGGGCCCGGCCCTGGGCAGGTCGGCCGGCGCCCCGATGCCGACGCTGGCGGCAAGCCAGGACAGCTCGCGCGGCAGGTCCGCCTCGCGCAGCACCATGTCGGGGGCGCCGAAGCGGGCGAACCCGGCCAGCACCTCGGACTGGCTGGCCCAGCCGGGATAGGTCGGCAGCGTGGTCTGGCCGTTCAGGTTGCGGCGCAGCAGGTCCAGGAAGGCCGCGAACAGCTCGGCCTTGCGGCCCTGGTCCAGCGCCGCAAGCTCGGGATCGTGCGGCAGCGGCACGCGATGGATCCGCCGCAGCAGGTCGCGCAATTCGGCATTCCTGCCCTGGGTCAGCGATTCGAACGCCTTCCAGGCCCGCAGCAACGGATGGCGCAGCACGGTGAAACTGCGATGGCCGACATGCTGGCGCTTCCATTGCCGCAGGCTGGCCTGGGTGAAATCGCCCGCGACCTCGCCCATCGCCCGCAGCCAGTCCGAGACCCGGCCGGTCGGCCCGCCCTTGACCGGCATGAAGATCAGCCCCCTGCCCGCCTCGGCCCCCAGGAACGAGGGCACGGCGGGACCGCGGCGCGGCTCGAAATTCGGGATGCGGCGCAGCATGAACGGGTCGAGGCGCGCCAGTTCCGCCTGCATCTCGTCGAAATTCTCGACCTTCTCGGACAGTTCGCGCGGGTTTTGCGGCACCTGGTCGCTGGCCGGCTCGACCCGCTCCAGGTCGGTGCGGCCCAGCCAGTGCAAGAGACCGGTCATCACCTCGGCGTCGCGCAGATCCTCGTAGCCCAGCCAGAAGGCGGCCTGGCCGGTCACTTGCAGCCGGTGCATGACCTTCAGCTGGAACGCCTCGATCTCGCCCACCGCCTGCCGGAACGCGGCGCCGTCGAAGCGCACGGCGGCGGGGATCGGGGTTTCGGTCTCGTTCAGCTTCCACTGGTTCGTCGCCCGCGCCAGCGCGGTCGAGACATAGCTGTCCACCGGGTTGCGGGTCAGCACGATCTTGGCGCAGGACCGATCCTCGATGATGGCGTCCAGGACGCGCGGGTCGTGGTCGTGGAAATAGCGAAACCCCGGCAGGTGGTTCGGCTTGTCGAAGATCGCGGCCAGCAGCCGGTGGGGATCGGCCTCGCGCTCGGCCATGGTGATGCCCTTCAGCTCGTCCTTGTCGGGCCAGCCCATCATGTAGGGGTTGAAGGCCTCGCCAAAGCAGGTGACGCGCTTGACGGCGTTCAGCGTCGCCTCGAGCAGGTTCGAGCCGGTGCGCATCTCGGCGAAGATGACAAAGCTGCGAAAGGGCTGGGTCATGGCGCGGGGTTTCCTTGGCTGGTCGGCGGGGCGGGATCGGCCACCGGGAAATCCCCCATCAGCCGCGGATGCAGCCCGGCATTGCGCAGCCTTTGCAGGAACCGCCCCATGCCGGCGATGTCGCACATCCGGGGCAGGTCGGCCGCGGCCCGGGCATCGCCGCCCAGCCCTTGCAAGAGGCCGCCCAGCACGGCCGCGGGCCGGGCGCAGACATCGCCCAGATCCCAGACCTGCGTGCGCGCCTTGAGCCAGACCGAGTTCAGCACCTCCATCTGCGCCAGTTCGGTGCGTTGCAGGATGGCGGCGACCCGGCGGATGTCGTCGAAGGGCATGTCGGAATGCAGCAGCGGCACCGCCCAGGCGCCGGTGACGACGAAGATGCGCGCATTGGGATCGGTGGCGAGGAACCAGTTCATTTCCTGCCCGTCGCGCGGGCTGAACTGCCAGGCCTGCATCCGCTGCGAGCTGCGGATCAGGTTGGCCAGGAAGCCGCGCTGGTCCAGGTCGCGCAGCCCGGCGCTGTCGGGCAGCGCCCCCGGCCCCAGCGGCTTGCGGCCGGCGAACTCGACGCCCTGCACGGCGAAGACATGGCCATGCACATCGGCGTCGATCCGCCCGGCCAGCCAGGATTTGAAACCGGGGAACAGGTCGGTGAAGCCCTGGAACAGGGCATAGGGCGCAGCGGTCTTGCCGTTCTCGCGGTCCTTCAGCGGAAAGCGGCTTTGCATGTAAAGCCCCGGCCGGCCCAGCCGCCGGCGCGCCACCGCCTGCGCGATGATGCGCTCCACCCGCTCGGGGCGGGGCTCGGCGGCCGGGGGGGCCGCGGCCTCGGCCGGCGGGAAATGCCGGTAAAGCCGATCCGCACCCCGCCAGATCTTGCGCGCGACAAAGCAGCGCGATTGCTGCAAAAGCTCCAGGTGGTCGTCGTAAAAGATATAGGGCTTGCCCTGGTCGTCGAACCTGGCCAGCGTCAGCGAGCGGCTTTCGATGCTTCTGGAATGGCGGCGGGCGAGGGTCTGGAAATAGCTTTCGTCCGGGATCCAGACCCGGCTGAAATAGCGGTCGAACTCGGCCCGGCGCGGATCGGCCAGGATCGCGCCCAGCGTGGCCCGCGTCAGGCACCACCATTGCGAGCCCAGATGCGGCACCAGGCCCCGCGGGATGCGGCGCTTGTAGCCCAGCCGGCGCTGCAGCGCGACATAGCGGTCGAAAAGCTTGTGCCGGCGCCGCCAGGAAAAGGGGAAATGCAGGGTGAAGCGTTCCTCGTTCAGCCCGCCGACGGTCCAGCCGACATCCTCGGCCGTCACGCTTTCGATGAAGTCGCGTCCGGGATGCGACGCCAGATAGGCGCAAAGATCCGCCACCGGGCGCAAGGGCAGGCAGGCGCCCGAGACGACCAGCACATGCGTCACGTCCCCGAACCGCCCGAGCAGCAGGGCCGCGGCGTCCTGCGTGGCGCGCACCAGGCTGAAGGTGCCCCATTCGCAGGGATGGCGCGGGCTGAACAGCACCTGCGGCAGGTCGGCCAGCCCGGCGCGCATGGGCCGGACCGCATCCTCGGCCGTCCGGGCATCGACATGGACCGCGACCGCCGCCCCGCCCTCGGCCCAGACCCGCGCCATGCGGGCGGCGATGGGCAGTTCCTCGTGGCACAGCATGACCACGCCCAGCCGCACCGGCGCGTCGCTCATGCCCAGTTCCCCTTGGAGATCAGGCCCAGATCCTCGAGCAGGCGCCAGTCCCGCAGCGCGCAGGACTGCTCGCACCAGAAATCCGGGTCGTCGCGCAGCCCGGCGTGATAGGCCAGGTATTCCTGGCTGTCGGCGTAATGCTGGCGCCGGCTCAGCTCTTCGGCGGATTTCTCGACGAAGCTGGACAGGAACTTGGCATGCAGCAGGCAACCCGAGGCCTTTTCGCCGCCGTCCTGGTCATAGACCAGGTTCAGCGAGCGCGGCAGCAGCATATGGGTCGAGCTGACATAGGCCTGGCCCCGCTGCCAGCGCACCAGCGGGATCTTGTTCAGCGCCGGGGCGTTTTCGGGATCGTCGGCAAAGAAGGCTCGCGCCCGCGGCCCGCCCTGGATCCACAGGTTGCCGTATTCGCCGTTCTTGCGGATGACGTAATTGGCCGGGTCGAACCAGCGCGCGATCTGGAACGGATCCTGCCCGGCGCGATAGGGCTCGGCGGCCAGCGAGCCCTGGGGATACATGTCCAGCAGCATGGCCGAGAAGGCGCGGATGTTGCTGGCATCCAGCCAGTCGGTCAGCGCCTGCAAGGGCCGGGTGTCGTGATGGGGATAGACCAGAAATTCGTCGGGATCGACCGTCAGGCACCAATGCCCCGCGCCATGGCGGTGCAAGAGCCAGTTCATCCAGTCCATGCCGAAGCGCGCCGCCTTGTAGCTGGCATGGGTCAGCCAGACCGAGACGTCCTGCTGCTCGCCCAGGTATTCGCGCCCGCCATCCTGCGAGCCGTTGTCCACCACCAGGAAGTGCCGGATGCCCATCGCCCGGTAATAGTCCAGAAACCACGGCAGGCGCGGCGCCTCGTTGCGCATGGTCATGAACAGCAGGATGTCGCCCGGCGCGATTCGGGCGGTGCGGTCCCAGACCGGATGCAACTGCCGGCGACGGCGGATCGCGCGCCCCAGCAGCCATTGACGGCGGGCGCGGAGCCTCAGTTTACGCCGGATAATCCTGAACGGGCGCGGCACGGGAACTCTTTTTACCTTTTACTGCCCGTCACATAGACGCAACCTCCGAGAGGCGCAATGTTTCGCTCAACCCCGCGTGGAAATGCGCGAAATGCCCGTCCCAGGCCGGCACCGGCAAGGCCGGCCGCCGCAGCGGCGAGGCAGCCGCCAGCCGCGCGATCTCGGCCGCCCAGTCGGCGGGGGCGTCGGGCGACAGCCAGGTCGCGTAATCGCCCAGCATCTCGCGCGCCGCCGGCAGGGGCGTGGCCAGGACCGGGATGCCGCGCCCGGCCGCCTCGGTCAGCGGCAGGCCGAAGCCCTCGGCCCGGCTGGGCATCAGCAACCCGTGGCTGCCGCTCAGCAGCGCCGCCACCGCACCGTCGTCCAGGTCGGAAAGCTCCTGCACCGGCCCGCCCGGCGGCAGGCGGTCGAGCCGGGCAAAGATCGCGCGATTCTCCCAGCCGCGACGGCCGATGACGAACAGCTGCGGCTTCGGCCCGCGCTCCAGCAACTGCCAGGCGTCCAGCAGCAGCCCGTGGTTCTTGCGCGGCTCGATGGTGCCCAGGGTGACGAAGAAGGGGCGCGACAGGTCCAGGCCGGCCGGCAGCCCGGCCGGATCGGGCGCGGCCAGCCTGGTGCCGATGGGCGCGGCGACGACCGGCGCATGGCCCGGCAGCCCCAGCCGCTCGCCCCAGCGCAGCACATCGGCGCGGGTGGCCTGCGAAACGGTCAGGATCAACTCTGCCTGCCCCAGCGCGGCGGCGAAGCGGTCGCGGAACTTCCCGGCCTGACCCGCGCGGGTGAATTCGGGATGGTCCAGCGGGATGGTGTCGTGGATCAGCACCGCCCGCGGCAGGGGACGCAGGTTCGCCAGCAGCGCCGGTTGCAGGTTGGCATGGCCGACGTTGACATAGACGCCCTGCCCCAGATGCGCCTGGGCGGCGCGGCCCAGGCCCCGCCCGTCGCGACCGGCCCGTGCCAGCGCCATGCCGCGCAGCGCCGCCTCGGCCCGCGCGGCCAGGGTGCGCCGCCCGCGCAGCCGGTCCAGCAGGTCGGGCGGCGGCAGGTCGTCCAGCGCCCCGCCCAGCCAGCGCAGGATCGCCGCCCCGGCCTGGGGCGGCAGCAGCAACTGCCCGCGCCGCACCCGGCACAGCAGCAGGTGCGGGCGGTCTTGCAGATGGGCCAGCCATTCCGCCTCGACCCGGTCGATGCCCGTCGCCGGGCCACCGCCAAGCCGCGAGATCAGCCGCGAGACATCCAGCAGAACCGCCGGGTCAGGCCTCATATCCGCCGTTCTGGTGCCAGCGCCAGGCGTCGCCGATCATCTGCGGCAGGGTCGAGCGCGCCGGGTTCCAGCCCAGCACCGAGACCGCCTTTTCACTGCCCGAGACCAGCTTGACGGCATCGCCGCCACGGCGCGGCCCCTCGGTCAGCGGCACCGCGCGGTTGGTGACATGCCGGGAATGGTCGATCACCTCGCGCACCGAAAAACCGTTGCCGGTGCCCAGGCAGAAGACCTCGTGCCCACCCTCGGCCACCTTGCCGTCCAGCAGGTGTTTCAGCCCCAGCACATGCGCGTCCACCAGGTCCATCACATGGACATAGTCGCGGATGCAGGTGCCGTCCGGGGTCGGATAATCCGTGCCGTGGATGGTCAGCGCCGCGCGCTTGCCATCGATGGCGTCCAGGATCAGCGGGATCAGATGCGTCTCGGGCTGGTGGAACTCGCCCACCTCGGCATCCGGGTCGGCGCCGGCCACGTTGAAATAGCGGAAGATCACCGATTTCAGCCCGTCCGAGGCGCCGAAATCCTTCAGCATGTCCTCGATCGCGCGCTTGGAGGCGCCATAGGCGTTCAGCGGCGTCTGCGCGGTCGTCTCGTCCAGCACGACACCGTCATGGTCGCCATAGGTGGCGCAGGTCGAACTGAAGACGAAATTCCGCACCCCCGCCGCCAGCGTCGCCTCGATCAGGCTCAGCGAGGCGCTGACATTGCCGCGCCAATACTTGCCCGGCTCGCGCATCGCCTCGCCGACCTGGCTCAGCGCGGCGAAATGCATCACCGCGACGGGCTTGTGGCGGGCAAAGACCTCGTCCAGCCGGGCCCGGTCCATGAGGTCGCCCTGCTCGAAGGGGCCGAATTTCACCGCCTGCCGCCAGCCGGTGCAGAGATTGTCATAGGTGACGGGCTCGAAGCCCGCCGCGCGCAATGCCTTGCAGGCGTGCGAGCCGATATAGCCCGCGCCGCCGGTCACCAGAACCTTGTTCGTCATGCCCGCTTATTCCGCCGCCTTGCGCATTGCCAGGACGTCGGAAAGATAGTCGGCAAATTCATCCCTCAGATCGTCGCGCGCCAGGCCGAAAGCCACGGTCGCCTGCAGGAAGCCCGCCTTCGAGCCGCAGTCGAAGCGCTGGCCGCGGAAGCGCAGGCCGAACACGTCGCGACCCTCGGCGATCTCGTCGGCGATGGCGTCGGTCAACTGGATCTCGCCGCCCGAGCCCTGCTTGAGCTTGTTGAGGTTGCTCAGCACCGAGGGCGCCAGGATGTAGCGGCCGATCACGGCCAGGTTCGAGGGCGGGTTGTCCTTGGGCTTTTCCACCATGCCGCGGGCGCGGACGATGGCGCCCATGTCCTCGGACACGTCCAGCACGCCGTAGGCCCTGGTCTTCTCGGCCGGAACCTCCATGGTGGCGACCATGCTGCCGCCGGTTTCCTGATAGGCCTCGATCATCTGTTGCAGGCAGGGCGGCTCGCCCATGATGACGTCGTCGGTCAGGATGACGGCAAAGGGCTCGTCGCCGACCAGGCGGCGGGCGCACCAGACGGCATGGCCCAGCCCCAGCGCCTTGTGCTGGCGGACATAGGCGATGGCGCCCGATTCCATGTTGGTCGAGCGCAGGATGTCCAGCAATTCGTTCTTGCCGGATTTCTTCAGGCTCGATTCGAGCTCATGGGCGTGGTCGAAGTAATCCTCGAGCGCGCCCTTGCCGCGCGAGGTGACGAAGATGAACTCCTCGATCCCTGCCGCCCGTGCCTCGTCGATGGCGTATTGGATCAGCGGGCGATCCACCAAGGTCATGATCTCCTTGGGAATGCTCTTGGTGGCGGGAAGAAAGCGGGTGCCCAGTCCAGCCACGGGGAAGATGGCCTTGGTGACTTTGCGAGTCATGAATTCGGTCTCCTGATTTCTGCACCGACGCAGGGCATTTATCCCTTTTTGCGGGCGCCTGCGCAACAAGCGCCTGGCCGGCACAGTCGTTCCTTTAAAATGTTAAAGCGATTCAATTTTTGCGTTTTGCGGCGATTTTCCGCTGATCTCGCTCCGCCGTCCAGGCAAATTTCCTCGCTCGCGCAGAATGCGCGCATTCTTGCTCAGAAATATGACAGGCGGGTCTCTGGGCAGCGAGGCGCCCCAAAGACCGCCCCATTGTTCCCACCAGCCGCCCGCGGCGCGGGTCCGCCGATGCGGCAGGAAACTGGGGGTCAGCAGCAGCAGTTCGGTGGGCCTCCCCTGCGCCACGGCTTGCGCCGCACGGGCGCGCAGGGCGCGCGCCTGCCAGTGCCAGCCGGCCAGAAACAGCGGCTCGCCGCCCGGCGCCCGGTGCGGCAGCGGCTGGAACGGCGGCGGCGGGGGCCGGTTCCAGACCGGCGGGGTGGGCGCCTGCCCTCGGCCCTGCGCCAGGCCGCGGTCCAGCGTCGCCAGGATCGGCGCAATGGCGAAAGGGTCGAGCCGGCCGGCCACCATATGCCGCAGGAGCCGCCGGCGCTGGCCTTCGCGCAGCCAGCCCGCATCGCCGCCGTGCCGCGTGGCGAAGATCGCGGCGGAACGGCCGATGGCGGTCAGATCGCGCGGCACCCCGGCCTCGCCCCGGACGGCGCCGGGGGCGGCGCCATGGATCACCTGCGCCGCCGGGACCACCGCCGTCAGCCCCTGCGGAAACCGCGCCGCCATGCGCAGGTTCGCGTCACTTTCGTCCAGGTAATAGGCGAAGGCCGGATCGAAGCCGCCGATCTGCAGCAGCGCGTCGCGACGAAAGCCGGAATTGGTGCCGATGGTGCTGACCGGGCAGCCGTTCTCGGGCGCAAGCAGCGCGGTTTCGGCGACATGCAGCGGCAGGGTGGCGCCCGAAGGCGTGATTCGCTCGGCCCGGACCTGCCAGCGCAGCCCGTCGGGCCCGCGGGTGAAGCCGGTGGCGGCGATGACGCGCGGATCGGCAAATGGCGCGGCCAGCGCCCCGGCCCAGCCCGGCTCGGCCAGCGCGTCGTCGTCGATGAACAGCACCACCTCGCCCGCCGCCAGCGCCAGCCCCTCGTTGCGCGCGGCCGAGATATTGGCCTGGTCGAAGGCCAGCCGCTTGGCCGGCAGTTCCGGGCAGATGCCGACGGCGGCGGGATCGGCCACCAGCACCAGCTCGAAACCGGCATGGACCTGGCCGGCCAGCGAGGCCAGGCAGCGCGCCAGCGCCTGCGGCCGGTGGCGCGAGACGACGATGATGCTGATCGAAGGCAGCCCGCCTTCGGGCATCAGGCGATGCCCATGCGCTGCATCATCGCTTCCAGCTTGGGCACGTCCGAGGGGTTGTTCAGCTCCCAGAACTCGCGGCCCTTCGCCTCGACCTCGACGCAGAGGATGCGGCGGCCGCGTTCCAGGAAGCGCAGCTGCTCAAGCCCTTCCAGCGCCTCCAGCCGGCCCTCGTCCCAGGTCGGGTATTCGGCCAGCGCCGTCGGGCGATAGGCATAGACGCCGACATGGTGAAAGACCGGCGTCGGCTCGCTGGGGCCGAAATCCGCCGCGGCATAGGGAATCACTTCCTTGGAGAAATACAGCGCCCGCCGGTCATGGCCGAAGACGGCGGTGGTGCCGCCGACGCGCCCCGCCACCCGGTCGGCGATCAGGTCCGAGCGCATGGCCCCCGAACAGCGCAGGACCGGCGTGGCCACGTCGGCGCCGGGATCGGCGCGCAGCCCGGCGACCAGTTCCTCGACGAACCAGGAAGGCGTCAGCGGCGCGTCGCCTTGCAGGTTCACCACGATCTCGGGCGACACGCCCAGATTGGCCACCGCCTCGGCGCAGCGCTCGGTGCCGTTGCGGGCAGCGGTCGAGGTGATGGCGACCTCGGCCCCGAAGCCCTCGGCATGGGCGCGGATGCGCTCGTCGTCGGTGGCGACGATCACCCGGTCGATGCCCTGGACGGCTCGCGCCGCCTCCCAGCTGCGGCGGATAAGCGACAGCCCCGCGCCGGTCGCGCCGCGCAGCTCGACCAGCGGCTTGCCGGGATAGCGGGTCGAGGCGTGGCGGGCGGGGATGACGATGACGACGGACATGGGAGTCAGTCCTTGACCAGCAGCACGCCGGGGGCGAAGGCGATGAAGAACGGGTTCTCGAACCCCGGCTTGCCATAGGTCAGCGGCGCGTGGTCATCGAATCGCACCACCTCGCCGCCCGCGCCGCGCAGCACCGCGTCGCCCGCGGCGGTGTCCCATTCCATCGTCCGGCCCAGGCGCGGGTAAAGATCGGCCTCGCCCGTCGCCACCAGGCAGAACTTCAGCGAGCTGCCCGCCGAGGTCATGTCGCGCACCCCGTAGCGGGCGATATAGTCGTCCGTCGCCGCGTCGCGATGCGATTTCGAGGCGACGACCATCAGCGCCCGGTTGTCGGGCGTCGAGTTGACGCCGATGGGCGTCAGCTCGCCCGGTTCTTCGCCGAAGGGGCCCTTTTCCTCGACCGAGCCGCCCTGCGCGGTGGTATAGAACAGCCGTCTCTTGGCCGGGGCATAGACCACGCCCAGCCGCGGCACGCCGTTTTCCACATAGGCGATGTTGACGGTGAAATCGCCGCGACGCTGCACGAATTCCTTGGTGCCGTCCAGCGGATCGACGATCAGGAAGGTCGAAAGGCTCTGGCCATGTGTCGCCGCCTGTTCCTCGGTCACCAGCGCGATGTCGGGGAAGGCCGCGCGCAGCCCGGCCGAGATCAGCGCGTCGGCGGCCTCGTCGGCCTCGGTCACGGGCGAGGCGTCGGATTTGGCGCGCACATCGAAATCCTCGGCGCCATAGATCTTCATGATCTCGTCGCCGGCCCGCAGGGCAAGACGTCGCATTTCGGCAATCATTCGATCGAATTGCATGGTTTTTCCTTTCCGTCCCGAAGCATCGGGGATGCGGCGCCGATTGAACACGGCTGTCGGCTTCCTTATGATGCGGCGGACCGCGCAGGGCAAGCACCCCGCGAAAGCCATAACCGAAACCGCAGCCAGAGCCATCCCGACCATGTTCACCCAGCACCGCAGCCGCAACATGGTCGAGGCCGCTTTCACCACGCTGTCGCTGATCTATCACGTGACGGTCAACAACCTGCGCAAGGGCCAGCGCAACGCCGTGGTCGGGCTGATCATGACGGTGGTGCAGGCCATCAGCATGATCCTGGGCTTCTATCTGCTTTTCGCCATCATGGGCATGCGCCACGCGCCGATCCGGGGCGACTACATCGTCTATATCATGTCCGGGATCTTCATGTTCATGGCCCATTCGCAGGCCATGGGCGCGGTGGCCATGGCCGGCAACCCCAACAACCAGATGATGAAGCACGGGCCGATGAACACCGCGGTGATGATCTCGGCCGCGGCGCTCGCCTCGCTCTACAAGCAGACCTTCTCGGCCGTCGTGGTGCTGAGCGGCTATCACTACATGATCCAGCCGATCCAGATCGACAACCCGCTGGCCTGCTATGCCATGCTGGTGCTGGCCTGGTTCTCGGGCTGCTGCATCGGGCTGATCTTCCTGGCCCTGCGGCCCTGGTGGCCGCAGGCGGCGCAGGTGCTGACGCAGTTCTACCAGCGCATCAACATGGTGTTTTCCGGCAAGATGTTCGTGGCGAACCTGATGCCCAGCGCGATGCTGCAGATGTTTTCCTGGAACCCGCTGTTCCACCTGATCGACCAGACGCGCGGCTTCGCCTTCATCAACTATTCGCCGCGCAACTCGTCGCTGGACTATCCGCTCTATGCCACGCTGACGCTGCTGATGATCGGGCTGATGGCGGAATACGCGACCCGCAAGGCGGTCTCGATCAGCTGGGCGGCCGGCCGGTGACGGCGGCCCCCGCCCCCTCTCCTGC
>NZ_JRKO01000013.1 GCF_000763885.1 Paracoccus versutus
GCCAGCTTGCGGCGGTCAATGCCCGCATCGCCCGGCTGACGGTGTTGCGCGACGAATTGCAGCGCATGCTGGCGCAATGCGCCTGCGGCACCATCGCCGACTGCCGGGTGATCGAGGTGCTGGGCAATCATGCGCTTTGCCTGCATGGCGATCATGGCGACACGGATCCCGCATAGGCACGGTTTCGCACCGCCATCGAGACATGGGCCGGGCTGATCATCCGAGAGCCTCCTGGTTTCACATATCGCCGCGGGCTCGCGCCTGCGGCGAGGCTTCTAGAACACGGCGACCTGCGTGCCGATCTCGGCGAGGTCGTAAAGCTCGGTGACATGCTCGTTATAGAGGCCGTAGCAGCCGTTCGATGACAGGCGCCCGATCTTTCGGGTGTCATGCGTGCCGTGGATGAGATAGGCGGGCCAGGACAGATAGAGCCCATAAGCGCCAAGGGGATTTTCCGGCACCCCGCCTTCGACGCGCAAGGGCAGGCTCGGATCCTTTTTGCGCATGTCGGGCGTGGGGGTCCATGGCGGGTTCTTCGCCTTGCGGACCACCTCGGTCTTGCCGCGCTTGGTCAGTTCCTCGGTCACCGGCACCGAGCAGGGATAGACCCGATAGGTGGCCTCGCCGGCGGACCAGTAGTGCAGCGCCCGCGACGAAACATCGGCCAGAATCACCCCGACCCCCAGGTCGCTGAAATGATCGCTCCAATGCCACATGCGGAAGGCGGACAGGTTCCGGCGCCGATCGGCGTTCGGATTTACCTGCCAGGCGCCGATATCGGGTGCCTGCCCCTGGCCCGCACCGCCATAGACCATGTTCCCCGTGCTCGGGTCGAACTGCTGCGCAAACGCGCCCATGGCGCTGCTACCGGCACATACCAGCCCGCCGAAAAATGCCCTGCGATCAAGGCCGGAGCCCTTGAATCCCTTATCCATGTTGATGACTCAATCCGTTCTGTCTGTGATCACATCAGCCCGGAAACCGCGTCGGGGTGGGCCATGACGACCGCACCTTGCGAAGGGCGGGATTTTGCCAGGCTGATGGCGAATTGCGCCCGAGGCGCAGGATCAGACGGAGAGAGCTCTCGGAGGCCGCTCTTGCTGCAGCGGTCCCGTCGTTCGCCAGGACGAGACGGCAAACAGCCGCTCGAGCTTGCTGGCGTGCTGTGCGGCCCCATCTTGCAAGGACGCCGTCTCGACGGCGGCATGCGAGGCACAGGTCCAGTCGCAGGCTGTTCCATCACTGCTGCAACTGCCGCTCAGCATGCAGGACGCATTGCCTGGGGCGGAAGAAGGCTCGGCCTCCTGCCCGGCTGCGGCTTCCATCGCCAATTGCTGCGACGCTACCACGCCGTCATGCGCCACCGACAGGATCAGGGCGGCGTTCATCACGGCAAAGGTGAACAGCAGGGCGAGCAGGCGCATCATGCCATATGGGTAGGATGGCCCGCCCGCGAAGTCCATCGGGATGTGATCGCAAATGCGTGTGTTCAAGGACAGGATCACCATTTTCGGCATCCGGTATCATTCGGAGGATCTCGCGACCTAGTTCCTGCTTCGTGGTGGGCAAACCGTGGACATCCGCTGGGACCATGCCGACATCGGCGCCATCGAAGTCTGCCTCGACGGGAACTGGGTCGAGGTCGGGACCGTGCATGGCGAGACGAGCAAGGGCCGCCTGTTCGACGGGCTGCACGCACAGGAATGGATCGCGACCCGTCGCGCCCTGCGCACCCGTGCCGAGAAACAGAGATCCTGGAACGAGGCGGTCGTTTTCGAGGCGCTCAAGGCGATCCGGGACATGAACACCACCAGCAAGCTGGCCTTCGGCCTGATCGACAAGAACTGGACGGTGGAGAACCTGCAAAAGCTCGAATCCTCCCTGTTCGACAGCTTCAAGGTGGCTGCGAACACCGCCCGGACCCAGAGGTCGGAAGATGGCTACGGCCGCTCCATCGAACCCCGTGCTCCCCGGAACACGGAGACCGATGCCGCGCCCCAGCAGGCCTCGGCACGCCGCGCCAACAACTTCGAGATGGAAGACTGATCCATGACCGCCGATACCCCGCAGTCCCGACGCCGGCCGCCCCCAAGCCCGTCGCACAGGTCATCGCCGGGCTGCGACGCATTCATATCGAGAGCGACCGTGACAGGGACCTGAAGCTCCAGTTGCAGCGCCTGTTCCAGACCGATGACGAGGGAAACCTCCTGCCCCTGCCGGCGCGCTTCACCGCCGGGCAGGAGACCCGCGGCATCGCGCTGATCGAGCCCGCCGGTGGTGGCAAGACCACCGCGATCCGCACCGAACGCCAACGCAAGCAGCTGTCGAGGTCCTGATCCATGCCGCTTCTTCCCTTCCTTCCGCTGGCCGCCGGCGAATCCCTGATGTCCTATGTCGCGCGCATGGCCCGGTTCCATGCCGGGATGGCGGCCTTCCGTTCATGGCTTTTCTGGATCTGGCTCGCCAATCCGTCATGCCAGCGGCGCCCGAGACCGTGGAGCGCATCGCGGCGCTCAGCGGCATGCCTCGGGCCGGATTGCTTCGCGCCGCGATCCTGCCGGCCGGCAAGGCGGGCCATGAGCACCGGGGACAGTTGTTCGACATCAGGTTTCTCGATCGTCGGCGGATCACCTTCTGCCCCGCCTGCCTGCTGGGAGATCGCCAAATGGCGGCCGGAAGCCATGGACAACGCGTCGGACGGCTGCACTGGATGTTCGCCCCTGTCAGGACCTGCCCGCGCCATGGCATCCCCCTGATCCGCCGCAAGGCCGCTACGGAGGAGGAGCGATTCCAGTTGCCGGGCGCGCTCGCCGAATCGGATGACGCGCTCGAACGCCTGGCCGCGGAAACCCCTCGGCATGGGGTCTCGCCGCTTCAGGCCTATGTCACAGCCCGTATTGACGGGCAGGCAGGCCCCCAGTGGCTCGACAACCAGCGCATCGATCAGGTCGCCGGCGCCACGCAATTGCTCGGCGCCGCCCTCATCCATGGCACCACGGCAAAAACCTCCCAACTGACCGAAGAGCAATGGGATGAGGCAGCAAAGGTCGGGTTCAGCTTCACCTCGCAGGGGCCTGACGGCGTTCGAGACGGCCTCGAGGAAATCTTCAGCGCCGTGAAACGGCAACAGCCCGTGTCGACGCCGCGATCCGCATACGGCCCGCTCTACTCCGGCGCCCTCTCCGATCCAGATGGCATCGGCCGACCGAGGACATCCTGCGGAGCCATATCCTTGACAGCATGTCGATCGCCGCCGGAGAAACCCTGCTCGGCGAAGTGGCAGCCCAGCGGCGGCGCCATAGCATCACCTCGCTCTGCGATGAAACGGGTGTTCCACGAGGTTCGTTGACGACGGTCCTGCTCGCGTTCGGCCTGCCGGCCGACAGCGAGGAGAAGTATTTGCATGTCAACGACACCTTCGCGGCACACGCCCAGGGACAGGCAGGTTTCGATTCGATCCTGATCGATGAAGAGGAAATGACGGGCGCTCTCTACGCACCGCGCATGCCCCCGGATCAGCAAGGACGAAGCCGCCGAAATCCTCGGCATCGACGACGGCGCCGTAGCCAGCCTGCTGCGGCTGGCCAATCATGACGGCACCCCCTACTGAAGCGCGTCGTTCCGATCATCGGCAGCCGCGAGGCGCCATGGCATATCGAACTCGACAGTTTCGATCACTTCCGCCCCGCTCATGTCTCGCTCGCAACCCTGGCGCGACAGCGCTCGCTCGAAAAGGAGGAACTCCGACGACAGTTGTGGACGCGCGGCATCCGGTCGATCCTCCACGGCTCGCATCGCGACTGCGGAATCTATCGGCTCGCGGATCTCTAGTTAGCAATCGCAGCATTTCATCGGCCAGGTCGTCCCTCGGGGCGGCTTTTTTCGGGAAGTTTCGATGAGCGCTAATGGCCTTGGCAAATGGGCAAAGTCACCGCCCAACCACGCTTGGGATGGCGGAAAACAAGGGATTTCCGGGCTTCCATCGCCTGTCGTTTCAGGCCTTGCCCCCGGAAATGCCGGGAAAATTCGGCATTTGCGCCCGGCAATGCAGGTGCAGCGCGGATCGCAGCGAGGGCTGGCCTAGAGGCCGGAAGGCGAACAACCGCGGCCGCGCCTAGGCAGGGGGCGGCAGGAAATGCGGGCTGGGCCCATCCGACGGCCCAACCCCGCCCGCTGCGCCACCGATTCGGCGGGCAAGCGCCGCCTTGAGCCCGGCAGGCCCTGCTCCGACCCAGCCATCGGGGCGCCGGGTTCCGCTGCACTGCGGCGGTTCGCGCATTCGTTACGACAGATTATTACAATTTCTACATCAGTAATATTGCAATGTTGCGCAGTCATCCTTACAACGGGCGCTGCAACCCGCGCTGATTCTGCGCCGCGGCGGAAACCCGGCGCCGAAAGCGGCAAAAGAGGACTCTGAGATGGCCCTGGACCAACCCACCCCGATCGCGCCCTATGACGCACCGGAAAAGGATCTCTACGAGATCGGCGAGATGCCGCCTCTGGGCTATGTGCCCCAGCAGATGTACGCCTGGGCCATCCGCCGCGAACGCCATGGCGAGCCCGACAAGGCCATGCAGGTCGAGGTGGTCGAGACGCCGCCGATCGACAGCAACGAGGTGCTGGTCCTGGTGATGGCGGCGGGCGTCAACTACAACGGCATCTGGGCCGGCCTCGGCGTGCCGATCAGCCCCTTCGACGGCCATGGCGCGCCCTATCACATCGCGGGCTCGGATGCCTCGGGCATCGTCTGGGCGGTGGGCGACAAGGTCAAGAACTGGAAGGTCGGGGACGAAGTCGTCATCCATTGCAACCAGGACGACGGCAACGACGAGGAATGCAACGGCGGCGACCCGATGTATTCGCCCAGCCAGCGCATCTGGGGCTACGAGACGCCGGACGGCAGCTTCGCCCAGTTCACCCGCGTCCAGGCCCAGCAGCTGATGCGCCGCCCCCAGCACCTGACCTGGGAGGAATCGGCCTGCTACACGCTGACGCTGGCCACCGCCTACCGCATGCTCTTCGGCCACGAGCCGCATGAGCTGAAGCCGGGCATGAACGTGCTGGTCTGGGGCGCCTCGGGCGGGCTTGGCAGCTTCGCCATCCAGCTGATCAACGCCGCCGGGGCCAATGCGGTCGGCGTCATCAGCGACGAGGACAAGCGCGAGTTCGTCATGAGCCTTGGCGCCAAGGGCGTCATCAACCGCAAGGACTTCAAGTGCTGGGGCCAATTGCCCAAGGTGAACACCCCCGAATACAAGGAGTGGTTCAACGAGGTGCGCAAGTTCGGCAAGGCGATCTGGGACATCACCGGCAAGGGCAACAACGTCGACATCGTCTTCGAACATCCGGGCGAGGCGACCTTCCCGGTCTCGACCTTCGTCTGCAAGAAGGGCGGCATGGTGGTGATCTGCGCCGGCACCTCGGGCTTCAACTGCACCTTCGACGTGCGCTACATGTGGATGCACCAGAAGCGCCTGCAGGGCAGCCATTTCGCGCATCTGAAACAGGCGTCTGCGGCCAACAAGCTGATGCTCGAGCGCCGCATCGACCCCTGCATGTCCGAGGTCTTTCCCTGGGCCGAAATCCCGGCCGCGCATCTGAAGATGCTGCGCAACGAACACAAGCCCGGCAACATGGCGGTGCTGGTGCAGGCCCCCGTCACGGGCCTGCGCACCTTCGAGGACGCGCTGGAGGCGGGGCGCCGCTGACCCCGACCCCGGCGCAACTGGACCGTCCGGCGCGAGGAGGCGCCGGGCGGTCTTTTGCTTTGCAAGGCAGGTGTCATTGCAAGCGACATATCATGGCAAGAAGCGTGGCAAAAAGCCGCTGCCCGCAGAACGGGCAGAACGAAAACCCTCTAGCCATTGATATCACGTGATTTATCCTTGGGATAACTTGGCATTACGCCAAAAACTCGGGCATTTTGCCCGAATATTGCTCTTGCCCCATTCAAACTGCCCGCACCTTGGGCTAAGGAGCCCTCCGACCCCAAGGGAAAGGATTCCGCGACATGCCGCAGATCGACGACAAGCTTGCCCCCATCTATGAGGAGGTGGTCCGCCGCAACGCAGGCGAGCCCGAATTCCACCAGGCGGTGCGCGAGGTTCTGGAAAGCCTTGGCCGCGTCGTCGCCAAGCGCCCCGACTACCTGGAGGACGCCCTGATCGAGCGCATCTGCGAACCCGAGCGCCAGATCATCTTCCGCGTGCCGTGGACCGATGACAAGGGCCGGGTGCAGATCAACCGCGGCTTCCGGGTGCAGTTCAGCTCGGCCATGGGCCCCTACAAGGGCGGCTTGCGCTTCCACCCCTCGGTGAACGTGGGCATCATCAAGTTCCTGGGCTTCGAGCAGATCTTCAAGAACGCGCTGACCGGCCTGCCCATCGGCGGCGGCAAGGGCGGCTCGGACTTCGATCCCAAGGGCCGCACGGACGGCGAGATCATGCGCTTCTGCCAAAGCTTCATGACCGAGCTTTACCGCCACCTGGGCGAATATACCGACGTGCCGGCGGGCGACATCGGCGTGGGCGCGCGCGAGATCGGCTACATGTTCGGCCAATACAAGCGCCTGACCAACCGCTACGAGGCGGGCGTGCTGACCGGCAAGGGCCTGTTCTACGGCGGCTCGCTGGCGCGCAAAGAGGCGACCGGCTACGGCAACACCTATTTCACCCAGGCCATGCTGAAGACCGGCGGCACCGATTTCGACGGCAAGACGGTCGTGGTCTCGGGCTCGGGCAACGTCGCCATCTACACCATCGAGAAGGTGCAGGAATTCGGCGGCAAGGTCATCGCCTGCTCGGACAGCTCGGGCTATATCGTGGACGAGGGCGGCATCGACCTCGGCCTCCTCAAGGAAATCAAGGAAGTGCGCCGCGGCCGCATCTCGCAATACGTGCGGATGAAGGGCGAAGGCAACGGCGCCTATTTCGTGAAATCCGGCGAGGGCTCGATCTGGGACGTGGCCTGCGAGGTCGCCATGCCCTCGGCCACGCAGAACGAGCTGACTGGCAAGGACGCCGCCAAGCTGGTCAAGAACGGCGTGACCGCGGTCGGCGAGGGCGCGAACATGCCCTGCACCCCCGAGGCGATCCGCACCTTCCAGCAGGCCGGCGTCAAGTTCGGCCCCGGCAAGGCGGCGAACGCCGGCGGCGTCGCCACCTCGGCGCTGGAGATGCAGCAGAACGCCTCGCGCGACCGCTGGAGCTTCGAAAAGACCGAGGCCAAGCTTGCCGAGATCATGCGCGACATCCATGACAGCTGCTACAGCACGGCCGAGGAATTCGGCGCACCGGGCGATTACGTCATCGGCGCCAACATCGCCGGCTTCATCCGCGTGGCCGAACCGATGCGCGCCTTCGGCGTGATCTGATGCCGCAGCAGGCGGGCCGCATCCCGGCCCGCCTTGCCAGCACGGGCCGGGACCGCTAAGCGGCACCATGCCCCTGCCCATCGCCCCCTCATGCTGATCTTTCTCCAGCCCCGCATCGTGCTGCTGTCGGTGCCCAAGACCGGGACGACGGCGCTGGAACAGGCGCTGGCGCCCAGGGCCGAGATCGTCTTTCGCACCCGGCCCGAGATCAAGCACCTGAACCTGCGGCAATATCGCAGCCGCATCCGGCCGCTGCTCGAGCCGCTGGGCGAGCCCGCGTTCGAAACCGTGGCGGTGATCCGCGAACCGCTGGACTGGCTGCGCAGCTGGTATCGCTTTCGCGCCCGCGACGAACTGATCGGCCATCCGAACAGCACCGCCCATGTCAGCTTCGAGCGTTTCGCGGACGACTACCTGCGCCCCGGCGATCGCCCGGCCCATGCCCGGCTGGGCCGGCAATCCGATTTCCTCGTCGACAATGACGGCCGGATCGCGGTCGATCACCTCTTCCGCTACGAGGCGATGCCGGCGCTGACGCAATTCCTGGCGCAGCGCCTCGGCAAGCCGGTCGCGCTGCGGCGCAGCAATGTCTCGCCCCCCGCCGTCACCGACCTGGCGCCCGAGGCCGAGGCGCGGCTGCGCACCGCCCTGGCCGCCGATCACGCCATCTGGCAGGACGCGCGTCAGGCGCCGTAAAGCGCCTTCGCCCGGTCCTCGAAGGCGCGCACGATGCGCATCATCGCCTCGCCGAAGACCACGCCGATCACCTTGCCCAGGATGGCGTTGCGGAACTCGAAATCGACGAAGAACTCGACCTTGCAGCCGCCCTCCGGCAGGTCGGCGAAGCTCCAGCCGCTGCGCAGGTACTTGAAGGGCCCGTCCAGGTATTCGGTGTCGATGCGCTTCGTCTCGGGCCACAGCGTCACGCGCGAGCCGAAGCGCTCGCGGAACACCTTGAAGCTGATGACCAGGTCGGCCTCGACCACCTCGCTGCCCGAGGCGCCGGGCCGGCGCGCGCGGATGCGCGCGGCGGTGTTCCAGGGCAGGAACTCGGGGTATCTTTCTATATCGGCCACCAGCGCATACATCTGGTCGGCGCTATAGGGCAGGATTCGGCTGTCGCTATGCTGAGGCAAGAGGTCGTCCCGGCGCATTTTCGGTTTCCGGGGGCAGCACTAGCAAAGGAACGGGCGCATGAACAACCTCATCTGGCTGATCCGGGCCGCCCGCTGGGCGCGAAACCCGCCCAGCGCCCGAACCGTCGCGCTGGTCCTCGGCGTCATCGCGGCCGGCCTGCTGCTTGCCGGGCTCGAACATTTCGGCCTCTGGCCCGATTGGGCCACCACCGAACGCCCGCGCGGCATCCAGTTGCAGCGCCCCTGACCGCCGCCGCGACAGGTTGGCGCACCCCGCCGCGGCACAGCCCTTCACCGTTTCCCAAATACTCCTGCGACCGCGCCACGGATAGCGGCCGGCCCAGCGGGGGCACCACCCCTGCCCTTCTCTGTTCTGCAAATACTCCCCGCGGCCGTGCCACCCGCGCCGCCGCCCCTAATTCCCCAAAGCCGCGAAACTGTCGCATTGCGCCATCTGCCCCGAGGCAAAGCCGCGCTTGAACCAGGCCTGCCGCTCGGCGGCCGAGCCATGGGTGAAGGCGTCGGGCACCACCGCCCGGCCGGCGCTTTCCATCAGCGTGTCGTCGCCCACCGCGGCAGCGGCATTGATCGCCTCGTCGATGTCGCCCTCCTCGATGGTGCCGAACTGCTCGCTGGCCTGCCGCGCCCAGATCCCGGCATAGCAATCCGCCTGCAATTCGGTGGCGACCGACAGCCGGTTCGCATCGCGCTCGCCCAGCCGGGCGCGCAGCCCGTTCACCTCGGAAAGCGTCCCGGTCAGGTTCTGCACGTGATGGCCGACCTCATGCGCGATGACATAGGCATAGGCGAAATCGCCCCCCGCCCCCATCTTGCCGGCCATGACCCGAAAGAAATCCGTGTCCAGATAGACCTTGCGGTCGCCGGGGCAATAGAACGGCCCCATCGCCGCCGAGGCGCCGCCGCAGGCCGATTGCACCGCGCCCGAAAACAGCACCAGCCCCGGATCCTGGTAGCGCATGCCGGCCTGGTCGGGCAGCACGCCGGCCCAGACCTCCTCGGTATCGGCCAGCACGACCGAGACGAACTGGCCGATCTCGCGCTCTTCCTGCGTCAGCTCGCGCGACTCGCCGGGCGCGCCGCCCTCGTCCAGGGCGCCGACGATGGGCGAGATGTCGATGCCGAAGAAATACCCCACCGCCAGCACCACCAGCACGCCGACGACGCCCATGCCGCCCGCGCCGGCGGCCCGGCCCATGCCGCGCCGATCCTCGACATTCCTGCTGCCGCGCCTGCCCCGCCATTCCATCGCGCCGTCCTCCCCGCCGTGATCCCGCCTGCCGAGCTTATCGCAACCCCGCCACGGCGCAACACGCGCGCAGGCTTGACAGTTCCGGCCCCAGCCCGCAGCACGTTCCCAAACGAAAGGGGCAGGCATGTTCGACTGGGTGGTTTCGACGATCGAGAGCTGGGGCTATCTGGGCGTGCTGATGCTCATGGTGGCCGAGAACGTCTTTCCGCCCATCCCCTCCGAGGTGATCATGCCCCTGGCCGGCTTCCTGGCCGGCAGCGGGCGGATGTCGCTGACGCTGACCATCCTGGTCGGCACCATCGGCTCGGTCCTGGGCACGCTGATGTGGTATTACATCGGCCTGTGGTTCGGCGAGGAGCGGCTGAAGCGCTTTGCCGCCCGGCACGGCCGGCTGCTCACGCTTTCGCCCTCGGACATCGACGCCGCGCATGAATGGTTCCAGCGCCACGGCGCCATGGCGGTGTTCTTCGGCCGCATGATCCCGGCGATCCGCACGCTGATCTCGGTCCCGGCGGGGCTCGCGCGGATGCCGATGTGGAAATTCCTGCTCTATACCGTGATCGGCAGCGCGCTCTGGACCGGGGTGCTGACCTTTGCCGGGCTGATGCTGCATGAAAACTATGCGCTGGTCGCGGATTGGGTCGATCCGCTGTCCAAGCTGGTGGTGGTGGCGGTGGTGGCGATCTATCTTTACCGCGTCGTCACCTGGAAGCCGCATTGAGTTCACGCGATTGGCACTTGCCGGCCGCGAGGCGCGGTCCTAACCGGAAGCCATGAACGGATTTTCAAGCAAGCATGTCGCCGTCACCGCCGGCGCCGGTTCCGCCGCGCTGCTGGCCGCCGCGCTGACCTTCCAGGCCCTGGGCTATGCGCCCTGCGAACTGTGCATCCTGCAGCGCTGGCCGCATCTGGTCGCCGCGATCATCGGCGGGCTGATCTGGTTCTTCGGCTGGAAGCGCTGGCTGGCGGCGCTGGGGCTGCTGGCCGCGCTTTGCGCCACCGGCCTTGCCATCTATCACGCGGGCGTCGAATTGCAGGTCTGGCAGGGGCCGCAGCATTGCTCGGGCGGGGTCTCGGGCCTGGCCAGCATGTCCACGCAGGATCTGATGGCGGCGCTGGAAAAGGCGCCGGTCGTGCGCTGCGACGAGGTGGCCTGGAGCCTGTTCGGCATTTCCATGGCCGGCTGGAACGCGATCCTCTCGGCCGGGCTGTCGGCGCTGTGGCTGGCCTCGGTCCGCGGCCGCAGGCGCGAGGCCGGGCTGGCCTGAGCCGCAATTCCCGCACCGGGGCGGCCCGTCAAGATTGCACCCAAGGCGGGTATGGGATAGACCCGTGCCCAACAAGATCTTGAGGTTTTCCCCGTGGCTGACATCCCTGAAAACGACGACGATACCCCCGAGAACGGCGGATCGGAGCGCGCCGTGATGCATCACGACGGCCCGGTGATCGACATCGCGCACGAGATGCGCTCGTCCTATCTCGACTATGCCATGTCGGTCATCGTCAGCCGGGCGATTCCCGACCTGCGCGACGGGCTGAAGCCGGTGCATCGCCGCGTCCTCTTCGCCATGCACGAGACCGGCAACACCCATGACAAGCCCTATCGCAAGTCGGCCCGCCCGGTCGGCGACACCATGGGTAAGTATCACCCGCATGGCGACGCCTCGATCTATGATGCGCTGGTGCGCATGGCGCAGGACTTTTCCATGTCCCTGCCGCTTCTGGACGGCCAGGGCAACTTCGGCAGCATGGACGGCGACAGCCCGGCGGCCATGCGCTATACCGAGGTGCGGATGGACAAGCCCTCGGCCTATCTGCTGATGGACATCGACAAGGACACCGTCGATTTCCAGGACAACTACGACGGCAAGGACCGCGAGCCGACCGTCCTGCCGGCGCGCTTCCCGAACATGCTGGTCAACGGCGCGGGCGGCATCGCCGTCGGCATGGCCACGAACATCCCGCCGCACAACCTGGGCGAGGTGGTGGACGCCACCCTGGCGTTGATCGAAAACCCCGACCTGCCGACCGAGCGGCTGCTGGAGATCGTGCCCGGCCCGGATTTCCCCACCGGCGGCATCATCCTGGGCCGTTCGGGCGCGCGCAAGGCTTACCTCGAGGGGCGCGGCAGCATCATCCTGCGCGCCAAGACCCGGATCGAGGAAACCCGCGCCGGCCGGCAGGCGATCATCCTGGACGAGATCCCCTTCCAGGTGAACAAGGCCAGCCTGATCGAGAAGATCGCCGAGCTTGCCAAGGAAAAGCGCATCGAGGGCATCGCCCACGTCCAGGACGAATCCGACCGCGTCGGCGTGCGGGTGGTGATCGAGCTGAAACGCGACGCCACCGCCGAGGTTGTGCTGAACCAGCTGTTCCGCTTTACCCCGATGCAGACCAGCTTCGGCGCCAACATGCTGGCGCTGAACGGCGGCCGCCCCGAGCAATTGACGCTGCGCGACTTCCTGACCCATTTCCTGACCTTCCGCGAGGAAGTGGTGGCGCGCCGCACCGCCTATGAATTGCGCAAGGCCCGCGAGCGCGCGCATGTGCTTTGCGGCCTCGCCGTGGCGGTCTCGAACGTCGACGAGGTGGTGGCGACGATCCGCAGCTCGGCCGATGCCGCCGAGGCGCGCGAGCGGCTGATGACCCGGCGCTGGCCGGCGCATGAGATCGTGGTCTACCTGAAGCTGATCGACGACCCGCTGCATCCGGTGAACGAGGACGGCACCTACAACCTGTCCGAGACCCAGGCCCGCGCCATCCTGGAGCTGCGCCTGCAGCGCCTGACCCAGCTGGGCGTGCAGGAAGTCACCGACGAGCTGAAGACGCTGGCCGATGCGATCCGCGAATACCTGGCCATCCTCGCCTCGCGCGAACGGATCATGGGCATCATCTCGGACGAGCTGCGCGAGGTGAAGCAGCATTTCGCCGTGCCGCGCCGGACCGAGATCACCGACTGGGCGGGCGACCTGGACGACGAAGACCTGATCGAGCGCGAGGACATGGTCGTCACCATCACCTCGGGCGGCTATATCAAGCGCACGGCCCTGGCCGAGTTCCGGTCGCAGCGCCGCGGCGGCAAGGGCCTGTCCGGCATGGCCACGAAAGAGGACGACGTCGTCACCACCCTGTTCGTCGCCAATACCCATACCGAGCTTCTGTTCTTCACCACCGACGGCATGGTCTATCGGCTCAAGACCTGGCGGCTGCCGCTGGGCGGGCGCACGGCCAAGGGCAAGGCCATCGTCAACATCCTGCCGATCCAGTCCGGCGTCTCCATCGCCGCGCTGATGCCGGTGGATGCCCCGGAAAAGGATTGGGACGACTACCAGGTGATCTTCGCCACCTCGGAAGGCGACGTGCGCCGCAACGCGCTGTCGGATTTCACCAATGTCATGCGCAACGGCAAGATCGCCATGAAGCTGCCCGAGGGGGTGGAGCTGATCGGCGCGCGCATGGCGACCGAGAACGACGACGTGATGCTGGTCACGGCCGCGGGCCGAGCGATCCGCTTCCCGACCACCGACGTGCGCGTCTTCAAGGGCCGCGATTCGACCGGCGTGCGCGGCATTCGCCTGGCGGCCGGCGACCGCGTGGTCAGCATGTCGGTGATCCGGCATTTCGAGGCCGACCCCTCGGAACGCGCCGCCTATCTGAAGATGCGCCGCGCCGTCGAGGGCGCGCTGGACGACGGCGCCGAGGCCGATGAGGACGAGGATGCCGTCGCCGAGGCCGCGATCAGCCAGGAGCGCTATGCCGAGATGTCGGCGGCCGAGGATCTGATCCTGACCATCACCGCCCGCGGCGCCGGCAAGATCAGCTCGTCGCACGACTATTCGGTGCGCGGGCGCGGCGGCCAGGGCGTGATGGCCATGGACAAGGCGATGCGCGGCGGACCGCTGGTCGCCAGCTTCCCGGTGGATCGCGACGACCAGATCATGCTGGCCACCTCGACCGGGCAGTCGATCCGGGTGCCGGTGGACGGCATCAGCTTCCGCTCGCGTTCTGCCGGGGGCGTGCGCGTCTTCAACACGGCGCCGGGCGAAGAGGTGGTTTCTGTTGCCCGCATCGCCGAGAATGGCGAGGATGAGGCCGAAGCCTGAGACGAGGCAGGGCGCGCAGGCCGCGCCCCGCCGCCGGAAAGAATGAGGGGACGCGATTGGACGGGCGGGACTCGCATCTAAGCGAGCGGTTGCAGACCGGCTTTCTGGGCGTGATCGCCTTTGGCCTGATCCTGTTCCTGCTGGTGCAGGCGCGTTTCATCCTGATCTGCCTGGTCTTTGCCATCATCATCTTTTCGCTGACCAGCGACGCGATTTCCGCCTTTGCCCGGCTGAAGGTGCCGAACTGGCTGGCGACCACGCTGGCGCTGATCGCCATCGCCATCGGCCTGCTCTGGGCCGCGACCGCGGTGGTGGCGCAGGTGAACGAGGTGGTCTCGACCTCGATCACCTATGCCGACCGGGCACAGGCGGCCCTGGCGCGGCTCAGCCAGCGCTGGGGACCGAACGTGCAGGAGGCGATCGGCACCTTCATGGGCAGCATCGACGTCGCCGGCTGGCTGCGCTCGGCCGCGGCGCAGGCGTCGAACCTGATCTCGGCCTCGGTGCTGATCCTGACCTTCGTCGGCTTCATGTTCAGCGAGCGGATCTGGTTCCCGGTCAAGATCGAGCGCCTGACCGGCGATCCCGCCCAGGCCCGGCAGGTGCTGGAGACGGTCCACAAGATCATGCGCCGGGTGAACCGCTACCTGGTGGTCAAGGCGGCGATCAGCGCGGTCACGGCGGCGCTGATCTGGGCGATCTTCCGGGTGCAGGGGCTGGACCTGGCCGGGGCGGTGGCCATGCTGACCTTCATCCTGAACTTCATCCCGACGCTGGGCTCGATCGCGGCCACGGTCATCACCATCGCCATGGTGCTGGCGCAGACCGGCGATCCGGCGGTGACGCTGACCGTGGGCGGGCTGACGGTGGCGGTGCAGTTCATCATCGGCAATGTGTTCGATCCGATGCTTCTGGGCCAGACGCTGCGGCTGTCCTCGTTCGGGATCGTGCTGTCGCTGGCCTTCTGGGGCGTGGTCTGGGGCATCGCCGGCACCTTCCTGGCCGTGCCGATCATGGTGGCGATCATGATCGTCTGCGCCCAGATCCCCTGGCTGCGCCCGGTGGCGATCATGCTGTCGCAAGAGGGCCTGCCGGAACAGGAACCGCCCAGCGGCCTGCGCCGCTAGGAGTATTTGGGGAACGAAGAAGCGCAAGGTGCGGCGCCCGGCCTGGACCGGACGGCCTCCGCGGCGCGGCCCGTGGAACGCGCAAGGCGCGGCGCCTTCTCAGCTGCTGCGGCCGGGCCGGTCCTTTTCGTCCTGCGCGTCGGCGAGGGAGAGGGCGACGGGCGCCTCGGCCTCGGCCTCGGCCTGGTGCAGGTAGATGTCCTGCGCACCGCGCGCGCTGCCGGGCAGGACGATCCCCGCCGCGGCAAAGCGCTCCAGGATCTGGTGATTGATCTCGGACACGATCGAGCTGCCGCCGTTGATGTCGGAAAGCACGGCGCGCAGTTCGAAATTCTGTCCCGTCGGCGTGATGCTGCGCAGAAGGACCGCGGGGGCCGGGTTCACCAGGACCGTCGGCTGGTCCTCGGCGATCTCGCGCAGGAGCGCGGCCACCTGCCGGCTGTCGGCCGTCACCCCCACCGTGATCGGCACGATGATCCGCCCGGCCAGGCTGCCGCGCGTCCAGTTCGTCACCGGCTGGGTGATCAGGTTCGAGTTCGGCACGATGACCTGGGTGCGGTCGAAGGTCTGGATCTGGGTGGCGCGCACCGCCATCTTCCTGACGATGCCCTGCTGGCCGCCGACCTCGATCCAGTCGCCGACGGCGATCGGCCGCTCGACCAGCAGGATGATGCCCGAGACGAAGTTCGACACCACCTGCTGCATGCCGAAGCCGATGCCGACCGAAAGCGCGCCGGCGACGAAGGCCAGCGAGGTCAGGTCGATCCCCGCCGAGGTCACGGCAAAGACCGCCGCCAGCGCCACGCCGACATAGCCGATCATCGAGGTGACGGCGTTCTGCCCGCCCGCATCCAGCCTCGTCTTGGGCAGGATGGAGCTGCGGAAGGCGCCCTGCACGAAGTTGGTCAGGAAATAGCCGATGGCAAAGACGATCAGGAAGGTCAGCAGCGCCATCGGAGACAGCCGCACCCCGCCCAGCGAAAAGCCCTGCTGCGCCTTGGTCCAGGCCTCGGCCAGGTCGCTGGCGCGCGCGCCCCAGATCAGCGCGAACACCGGCAGCGACAACAGGATCAACGCAAAGCCGATCAGCACCGGCATCAGCGCATCGCGCGCCGAGCGGTCGCCGCCCTTGGCCAGCGCGTAGAGATCGGCGATGAAATCCTGCAGGATGATCAGCAGCCCGACCAGCGCCAGCGTCATGATCGCAGACCACAGCAGCGCATTGCCCGCGGTGACATAGCCCGCCGCCACCAGCAACGGCGCGATGACCGCCACCAGCCGCCCCATCATCGCCAGGAAGCTGACCACGCGGATGCGGTAGTCGGGCGTATCGGCGGGCTCGGGCTGGCGCAGGCCGCGCAGCACGTTGCACAGGCGCAAAAGGCAGAAGGCGCCGAACAGCACCAGCAGGAAATGCCAGACCCCCGCCGAGGCCTCGCTGAGCCGCTGGGGAACGGTGTCGCTGTCGTTCTGGCTGTGAAAGCCCGAAAGCGGCAGGACCGAGCGCGCGAAAAGCTGGTGCAGCGCCAGGGAAGCGGCCAGCAGCGTCGCGCGAAAGCGCGCCTTGGCGCGGCGTTCCTCGCCCATGGGCAGGGGCGGCTCGACGGCGGTGTCGGGCGCCGGGAACAGCCGCCGCGCCAGCCACAGCCCGGAAAAGAAGGACACGCCCGCCCCGGCCAGCGACATCACCAGCGGCAGCCCCCATTCCGCGAACAGCCCCGAGAACATCAGCGCCGAGGCGAACAGGATCAGCCCGACCAGCGGGATGGCGATCTGGCCCAGCGAGACGCCGAAGACCAGCGCCGCGCGCGACCGCTCGCTGGCGCGGGCCGACAGCCGCGAGGGCAGCGAATCGACCCAGCGCCGGCCACGCGACAACAGCAGCAGCGCGACCAGCAGCAGCCCGGCAAAGACCGGCAGCCGCTCGGAAAAGCCCGACGCGCCGGCGGTGCTGTCCCAGCGCCCCCGCGCTTCGGCATAGATATGGCTGGCGACCTGGCCCGCCTCGGCCACGGCCGGACCCCAGTTCGCCGGGTTCAGCGGCGTCGGCGTCTTGCGGATCAGCGCGAAGGTCTGGCGCGCGCGCAGGGTCTGGTCGATCTGCGCGACGATGCCGTCGGCGCGGCCATAGGCCTCGACCGCCTGCAACCCCGGCGCCTGCAGCGTGGCAAGCTGTTCGCCCAGTTCCTTGCGGCGGGCGGCGATCTCCTCGGGCTCGGTCTGGCCCTCGGCCGGGGCCGGCCCCAGCGCGGCGATCTGGTCCTTGAGCGTGGCGATGCGGGTGGCGTTGACGCCCTGGGCGGCCTTCAGCCGCTCGCGCCATTTCACCACCTCGTCGCGGATGGTCTGCAGCCGGACGTCGTTGGCCGAGCCCGATTCCAGGATCTGCTCGGCCTGGTCGGCCAGCTTGTTCCAGGCGGCCAGGTCCGGCGCCTCCTGCTCTGGCTGGGCCAGGACGGGCTGGCCGAGCGCCAGGAACAGCGCAAGGATCAGCAAGGCGAGCCGGGGCAGCACGGCAAATCGGGGCATGGTTCGGTTCAGTCCTGATAGACCTCGGGCAGGTCGGCGGGCTTGCGGGCCATCCATTCCGGCACCGGCAAGCCCTTGGCCCGCAGGAACTCGGGGTTGAAAAGCTTGGTCTGGTAACGCGTGCCATAGTCGCAAAGCACCGTCACGATGGTGTGACCGGGGCCCATGTCCCTGGCCATGCGGATCGCGCCGGCCACGTTCACCCCCGACGAGCCGCCAAGGCACAGCCCCTCGTATTCCAGCAGATCGAAGATCACCGGCAGCGCCTCGGCATCCGGGATGCGATAGGCGAAGTCGGGCGTGAAACCTTCCAGGTTGGCGGTGATGCGGCCCTGGCCGATGCCCTCGGTGATCGAGGAGCCGGGGCTTTCGAAGACGCCTTCGGTGTAATAGCTGTAAAGCGCCGCGCCCTCGGGGTCGGCCAGGCCGATCCTGACGCCCTTGGGTTGCAGCGCCATGGCCACGCCCGCCAGCGTCCCGCCCGAGCCGACGGCACAGATGAACCCGTCCACGCGCCCGGCGGTCTGCTCCCAGATCTCGGGGCCGGTGGTTTCCAGATGCGCCTGGCGGTTGGCGACATTGTCGAACTGGTTGGCCCAGATGGCGCCGTTCGGCTCGGACCTGGCCAGTTCCTCGGCCAGGCGGCCGGAATAGCGCACGTAGTTGTTGGGGTTCTTGTAGGGCGCCGCGGGCACCTCGACCAGTTCGGCCCCGGCCAGGCGCAGCATGTCCTTTTTCTCCTGGCTCTGCGTCTCGGGGATGACGATGACCGAGCGGAAGCCCATCGAGGCCCCGACCAGCGCCAGGCCGATGCCGGTGTTCCCGGCCGTGCCCTCGACGATGGTGCCGCCCGGCTTCAGCTCGCCCCGCGCCACCGCGTCCTTGATGATGTAGAGCGCGGCGCGATCCTTGACCGACTGGCCCGGATTCATGAACTCGGCCTTGCCCAGGATCTCGCAGCCCGTCTCTTCCGAGGCGCGGTTGAGCCGGATCAGGGGAGTATTGCCGATGGCAGAGGCGAGGTCGGGGCAGATGCGCATGGGCTTGGCCTTTCGCAGGATGTTCCCGCCCGGTTTACACGCCGCTTCATGACGGCGGCAACCCCGCCGGGACGGTCTTGGCTTCCTGGGCCAATTCGCGGCGGATGTCCTGGTGGCGCAATTCCAGCCACAGCGCCAGGTTCAGCAGCGGCCCGTTGCGGATCTCGCCGGCCAGCGCCATGCGCGTCAGCTCGGCCCGCGGGATCAGGTGCGAGCGGATGTCCTCGTCCTCGGTCGCAAGCCCGCCCAGGCCGGCGCTGCCGTCTGGCAGCTCGGCGATGCCGACATAGAGATACAGGTATTCCGCCACCGCTCCGGGGCTGGGATAGTTGTGCGGCGCGGCGAACAGGCGGGAAATCGCGATGCCGGTTTCCTCGACCGCCTCGCGCCGGGCGGCCTGCTGCGGCGTCTCGCCGGCATCGACGCGGCCGGCCACGGTCTCGTAAAGCCAGGGCTGCGCATCGCCGCGCGCCAGGGGGCCGGCGCGCAGCTGGTCGATCAGCATGACCCGGTCGCGCAGCGGATCCCAGGGCAGGACCACCGTCGCATCGCCCGAGACGAAGACGGCGCGGGCCAAGGGATCGGTCCAGCCGCCGTCGTTGCGGTGCTGGCTCAGCCGGATCGCCTCGACCGAGAAATATTCCGCATAGGGTTCCTCGACCGAATCGATCCTGACCCGCTCGGCCGCGGCGGGGCCGACATGGGGCAGGCCCTGGGTCTCGGCCCCGGCGCGTTGGCGCGAGGCGACCCAGGTCGCGATCATCGGCAGGCGCCTGCGGATCGCCGCGGCCGGACGGTCCTCGGGCAGGGCCAGCAGCCAGTCGGCCATGGCGGCGGCGAGTTCGGGCTGCCAATCGGGCGCGTCGCTTGCCGGCTCGCCCAGGCCCAGCAGTTCCCGGCCATAGTGGCCCTGCGGCTCCAGCCCGAAGATTTCGGCATAGCGGCGCAGGGCGGGCGTCCAGTCGGCCTGCCAGAGCGGCAGGTCGTCATCGCCGCGCGCCAGCCGCGGCCAGGCGTCGGCGGCGATCCCGGCCAGCCCGCCGCCCTCCATCCGGCCTTGCAGCGAACCGGCCCCGGTCGCCTGCGGGGCAAGGCGGGTGCGGATGAGCGGGTGGGCCAGCGGTCCGATCAGCAGCGGCATGGCTGCGGCCCCTTGGCGCTGGCGATCCGCCCTGCCCTGCGCATTCCGCCCATGATTCCTCCGAGAGACAAATTTTTCGCGGTTTTGACGCGAAGGCCCTTGCGCTTCAACCCCCGCCCGTCTAAATCGCCGCCACCACCCGAAAAGCGCGGAGAGGTGCCGGAGTGGTCGAACGGGGCGGTCTCGAAAACCGTTGAGCCTTCACGGGTTCCGTGGGTTCGAATCCCACCCTCTCCGCCACACTCCATTGATATTTATAAGAAAAATTGCCATTCAGGCGATACACCCGCCATCAAGCCCGCCTTTATATTTGCGGTTGGCTGCTACTGATTGCGGTCGTGGGTGATGCGGATGGGCCACGCGATGGGATGGATTGGAGCTAGCCTCTTCCCCGCACGCGCGATCTGTCGCCGGGCCGTGAGCGCACCAGGACGGTTGCCCCGTGGCGGCGGCTCTCGATCTGCCCGGCCGCCCATCGCGTCCATTTTGGACACAGGTAGGGTGACTGAAAAAAAGCGGTAGCGGCCGACACGCGCCCTCCTGCGATTTTCGCTATTCCGCGATTCTCGGCCCTCGGGTCGTCAGAAAGGGCGCTCTGGCTGGGCTTTTGCGACGGCCAGGAATCGCAACGTGCTGCTATTCGGTTGCGATTTTGCCGTGTGAGGCTGCCGGGAAACGGAAGCTGCGACGTTGCTACGCTCGCTACTTCCGCTGCAAATGGGTGCCGCGTAGCGGAAGTAGCGGATGTAGCAGGGATGGAAGGCATCGGACGACAAGGCCGCGGCGCCACCCATACGGCCGATACGGCACCCTTCGCCTCCATGCGAAAGCCCCCGCATGATGCGAGGGCTCGCGTCGGCCAATGCGCTCTTGTTCACCCCCTTCCGGGTTGGGCCGAGAAATCAGCGGTCAGGCCTGCCAAGGCGATGGCCCGGTGCTGCGAGGCCCCGAGGTCGCCAGCACCAGCGGCGGCTCCCTGGGAAAGGACCGGATATCGAACCACTTGAAGCAGGTGCCGTCCATGTTCATCCGGTCGCCCGACGAGATGGGATAGCCGTTCGAGGCGTGGCGGATCAGCCCGGCCCGGAAGGCCCGCAGGTCCAGGAGCCACCAGAGGTCAAAGCCCGTCTCGCCCGCATCGGCATGACCGTAGAACAGCCAATCGCCTTCGCCGTTCACAATCTTGGCCAGTTCGGTCGGATTGCCCGAGGGCAGGCGCGAGCGGATGGTGAAGCCATAGGGATAGCGACCGGCATAGCCATGGCGCCGCACCCTGGCGGCGATGCGCATGTCGCGGCCGTCCAGCATCAGCAGATCGGTGGCATGGCGGGTATCGAGGTATTCCGGCGCGACCCGCAGCAGATGCGCGCCGACGATGCGGCGGATCTCGGGAATGAAACGATCCGACCAGTGCCGGTTGATCGAATAGGCGGTGTCCATGCAGATGCGCCCTCGCGCCGGTTGAAGATGGGGGTGAAGGAATGGAAGCGCCCGACCGGGGCCGGGCGCGGTGGTGTCAGGTCTTTACCTGCCGGCCATTTTGGCCTGACGCAGGCCGGGAATTTCCAGATCGGCGAGCGTAAGATCCTCCCCGGCTCGATACCGGCGTAAGCGATCCGCTACCCATTCTGTGAACTGCTCACCAGAGAACACCCCCAGCGCTAGCGCCTGACCCGCTCCGATGAAAATCAGACGCTCGACAGCACCCAGCTTCTTGAAGCGCGCGAGAACCTCGGCCTCCCAATCGTCCTGTGGTTCAAGGCTCATGCTGCATCCTTTCTGCGTTGTTCGCGCTGGAGGTCTTCAATGCCCACTGACACAACGCCCATGAGCGCCTGGGCAACGGCCAGCGTTTCTTCCACGACGTAGCTGGCGCGGTCGCGCAGATCCGAGCCGCTTGTTTCATTGTCGAGCGCGAGCCTGGCGGTAGCGATCAGCGCCTCGACGGTGTGGGAGAGGCTTTCGGCGTAGATTTCCGGCTCATCCGCCTTGATGAGCCGTTCGAGACTGGCGAGAGGCTTCATGCCCGGCCCTCCCGCGCGACGGTCTGGTTGCCCTCTCCGAACCACACCCAATCGAGGCTCAGGCCGGTGTCGATGCAGTAGGTCAGAAACTCCGTGGTGAAGGTGCCACCCTCGCCATATTCATCGATCAGGACATGCTCGGGCGGGGTCGTGCCGGTCTGCGCGGCGAAAGCGTCGAGACGCTGGCGGGCTTCCGGCTCGATTTCGGGATAGGTGGTCATGCCGCGTCCTCCTTCGGCAGGTTGATGTAATCCAGCCCCTCGTTCAGGCCCGAGGCCAGCTTGCGGGCCGCTTCTGCCAGGCTTTGAGCCAACGCGCGGGAGTCGTCGTCCGAGCGATCCATCATGTAGATCAGCGCATAGACCACGCGCTCAAGCGCTGCCGCCTCGTCCTGCTGCTTCGCGATGTGTTTGATAAGCGCGCTCATGCCGCCACCAGCGCGCGGGCCTCGGCCCATATCGGCTGGCTGATCGGGTTCCCCGACTCAAGGTCGCCGTCACCGAAGTTCGTCCAGGCGATAATCTTGATCAGAACGTCCCTTTCGTTCTGGCTCGGGGTTTGCATGAGGCGCTGTTCAACCTCCCATCGCTCGCCCAGAGCCTTCTCAAACGCTTCGTCGTCAGCCTGGCTATGGGCAAAGTCGTTGGCCCGTTTCCATTCCGAGAACACCCGCATCACCGGGGTTTCCTCGGCCGCGACCGCAGCCACCGGCACAGCGCCCGCCGCCAAGGCCGCAGGCGCCAGTCTCATCAGGTCACGACGTTTCATCGTCAGTTCTCCTTATCCAAAGGTTGATCCGTCGCCAGTTCGCGCAGGGCGAGTTCCAGCGGCAGCAGAGGGATGGCCAGCACCGCGCCGTGCGCCTGAGCCTCGGCCACGGTGATGAAACCGCGGATCAGCGCGGCCGCGCGATGATGCCGGTCATGGACAGCGGCGGCGCTCATGCCTCACCGCCCAGCCGCGCGAGGCGGCGGTGCGAGGCCCGGATGGCGTCCCGCTGGAAGCGCACGGCTTCGCGGAGTGACCGCAGATCACCTGCGCCCGTCTCGACCTCATCCAAGGCCAGCCGCAGCCGCTCAGCGATGAAGGCGCGCTCCGTTGCCGGCAGGAAGGATCCAGCGCGGCCGTTCAGACATGCGGGCTCAGTCGCCCCTTTCAGGTCGTTGTCGATCATCATTGCTTGCTCTCCAAACAAAGACCGCTCTCGCGCATTCGCGACAGCACTCTGGACGGCGGATCTATTTACCGCCCTCGCTACACATGGTATGTATAGCATGACACACGACATGTCAACACATGACGTGTATTAATATACACAAGGAGTGTTTATGCCCGTTCTTGACAGGAAGGTCTGCAAGGCCGCCCGCATGCTCATTGATTGGAAGGCTGCTGACCTTGCGGATGCTGCTACCGTATCACATGACACGCTGCGCTCCTTCGAGAGTGGTCGCACAAAAGCTCTAAGCCGGGAGAACGAGGAAGCCATCCGCAAGGCCCTTGAGGCCCAGGGCGTGCAGTTCCTCGAAGGCGGACAGGTCGCGGCAGGGCCGGGGGTGGCGCTTTCTACTGAAAGGCCTTCGACGCCCTGAACCCTATCCGAAAACTTGCCGCAATTGGCAGGTAGGGAGGCTTTGACTCATAGCCAGACCGCATTCAATCTGGGATTGCAGTTCAGCCAACCCCCAGAGCCCGACATGCGTATACTTTCAGCCATCCTAAGCGCCACCATGGCAGCTGCCACCCCAGCATATGCTTACACGGTAGAAGAAATGTGGGCGGAATTCGACGCATCAAAACTCACCGTGGAGGAAAAACGGTTCCTGCAATTTGGGCTCGCGCTGAATGGGAAGTATTCCGCCCTCATGGATGGAGCATGGGGCAACGGCAGCCAGCGCGCGCTTGAGGCCTGGGCACGGAATGCCGGCCTCGATCCGCCCATCGAGAACTGGGAGGTGGTGCTGCTCGCAGCGGAAAGCGCAGATCGTGTGCAAGCCGACGGTTGGGAGCAGCGATACTTCGAGCCGATGGATATTTCATTTGCCGTCCCCGCGGGCCGAATGCGCCAGGAGCCGGCAACCGATGTTTTCCTGAACTATGCTCATACGACGAGTTCGCTTCGATACTCGCTGAATTTGGGCGATCTGCCGCAAGTGGTCGGCATTCATACCTATGCGCTATCCTCGGCGCTTCCGGGAACCGCGCCCTACATGCTCAGGCGCGAAAAGGTGCTGATCACTTCCGTGGAGCAAGCGGAAGGAACGATACTCTATGCCCGCTCGGATCTGAGGCGGAACGGCTGGTCGAGCGTTGTCTTATCGGCCGCAAAGCGCGATCAGAATCTGCTAAATGCCGTTTCCGGGAGCATTACCAAGGGTTGGTCGAGCGGAATCAAGCTGCCTCCAGGCGGAGAAATCATGGAGGGCATTGCGTCGATGGCAACAATCCTCGCGGAAGCAGGGCAGGACCAGCCCAACGAGCATGCGAGCCTGGACGCGATGCGCGAAGGGATGACCGCTCCACCCGCCACCCCTGTTCCATCGCCAGCGCCCCAACAGCCGGCAGCCGCACCGGCACCTCCAGCAACGCCGAAGCCCAGCGACCAAGCCTTGCAGGGCAGCGGAACGGCCTTCTTCGTTTCCGAGCAGGGCCACCTGATCACCAATGCCCATGTGGTTGAGGGTTGCGAAACGCTGAAGATTGATGGCCGACCTGTCAGCCTGCTGGCGGCAGATGAGAGCTTCGACCTGGCGCTGATCAAGGATGCGCCCCAGGAAGCCGGAGTGGTGGCGAAGTTCGCCCCGCGGCCTGCCGGGCAGAACGCCGATATCACAGTTGCGGGCTATCCGCTCGCCGGACTTCTCTCCGGCCTGAATGTCACGCGAGGAAGTGTCAGCAGCCTCAAAGGCTTGGGAGGGGACGCGATACGGATGCAAATTTCGGCACCTGTGCAGCCCGGCAACTCGGGTGGGCCCGCGGTTGATGCCGCGGGGCGGGTGGTCGGTGTGGTTGTTTCGAAGCTCGATGCCAAGCTGGTGGCAGATGCGACGGGGGATATCCCCCAGAACGTGAACTTCGCGGTGCGAGGCGAGATAGCCAAGCTGTTCATGTTCCAGAACGGAGTTGAGCCCGTCCTAGGTGACGAGGACGCTCCGACCCTCGATCCAGTGACGCTGGGGAAGGACCTGGAAGGCGTCACCAGGCTTGTCGAATGCTATGCCGTTCCGAAGTGATTTGCATCCCAACTCCCGCCGCACTATCTTGTGTCTGCGAGGTTGGCCCTTTTGAAAAAATGACAGAATCCGTTGTTCAAGCGTTTACTGAGGCTCAGACGGCGCGCCTGACCGGCGTGACCGTAGGTCAGCTGCGCGCATGGGATAGGACGGATTTTTACAAGCCCTCCATCGGGCATGATCGATCAATAGGCCGTATCTACTCTTTTCGCGACCTGCTGAACCTTCGTGTTATTGGTGCGCTGCGTCGAGATATCGGCGTCTCGATGCAGCATCTGCGGAGTGTCGGCAAACAGCTGCGTGAAATCGCGGATGAAGATTGGGCCGGAGTGACCCTCTATGTGCTGAACCGCCGCGTCGTGTTCGACAATCCTCACACCTCGGCACGCGAAGAGGTGGTAAGCGGCCAAGGTATTCTTGGCATCCCGCTGGAAGTTGTTCGGGGCGATATGAAAAGCGCCGTCGCGAAAGAGTTCTCCCGCGGGCAAGGGCAAGAGGGGCAAATCGTCAAGGCTCGGCGTGTGGTTCACGCCGAGCCGGTCATTGCCGGAACGCGTATCATGGTGAAATCCATCCTGGCCTTCATCCAAGATGGTTACGATGACGATACGATAATTGCTGAATATCCCAGTCTGACCCGTGCCGACATTGCTGCCGTGCGCGCCATAGATGAGGCCGCGTGACAGAGCGTTTGCGGTTTTTCTTGGATGAGGGCGTTCCGCGAGGCGTGGGGGTAATGCTCCAAGAAGCCAGGCATGAAGTCATTTTCTTGCATGAGGCCATTGCCACCGGCTCGAACGATGACTTGGTAGCATCTGCCGCCATAGCAAACGATGCCATACTCGTCGCCATCGACAAAGACATGCGCACGAGTGCGAAACGCAATAAAATCAGCCTAAATCAATATAAACGGCTTAGCTTGCTCCAACTGCGATGTCGGGAAACGCAAGCCGCTAATCGAGTCAGGCAAGCACTTACCTTGATAGAAGCAGAGTGGAATTGGGCAGAAAACAAGTCCTCGCGACGGCTCTTCATTGAAATTGGCGACAGCCGCATCATCACTAATCGATAAGGCGGGCACGTCTCTTCTGGCGTCGGGGTCGCATACCGCCAAGACACGCCATCACAAGCGAATGCACAAAAGGCAGGTTCAACGACAGTGATGCTGGAAGGGGAAGCAATGTCGAAGCGCGAGATTCTGGACGATGCTAGGCGGGATCTAAGGGCTACTCGGAGGGAAAGGGACTTTTCGGCGCCTGCGCTTATCTGCGCATTCTTCGCCGCAGAGGTATTTGCTCCGACGCTTCGCCCCGATTACTCCGACCTATTCATGGCGGTTGTCGTGGTCTATTGCCTTCTGTCCATCAGGACAGCCATTCATGCGACCGCATTACGCAAGCTTATTGCCATAGTTGGGGACGAAAGCTAGCGGCGTCTGCGCGCCGCTTAGCCAAACTTGGCGGCGCGCGACCTCTCTGCCCTCCGCGAACGCGCCGCACGCTTCCGGCATGATTCACGACAGAACACGGCATCGGCCCTGCGGAACTCTGGCACGGGTTGGCCGCACCATGCACAGCACCAACCATTCTTCCGCAGGTTCGACAAGATCCGCTTGGCTCGCGCCAGCCTCTGCGTGCGCCCTGAGAACATGAAGGTATCGCATTGGACAGACCAGCCGTTCGGCCTTTCCTCGATGCTGATGGCCCAAGGGTCGGGTGCTGGCATGGTGATGGCTCCGTTTTTCCGTGGGTCACAGTCGGGTCAGTATCATGATACCACATATCGCCCGAGAACTAACCCCTCTGCCGAGAAACAAGCCCGGTGCTATGAGCCAGTGCGACTTGATTTTCGGTTGATTTCCTCGATTGCGCTCGACGATATCCGGGGGAACCGGTAGCAAGCGTCAGACTCAGAACACTAGGGCAGTCAGAGCGAGAAAATGGCGAGACGAGGCAATGTTCAGCCGATATTCGTGCGGCTCGAAACTGCTGCAAAGCTCCTTGATATGACGCCAAAGGAATTCGCTGACCTTATTAATCATGGGTCTTTGCCCGGTCCCTGCAAGATAGGGACTCATCAGCGATGGTCCGTCGAGCAGATCAAGGCAATCGTTGACGGCACGGCCATCCGGCTTGAGGATGAGTTTGAGGCGTAGGAACGGCCAGCAACCCCATCAGAGGGCCTACCGCTCCCCCGGTCGAGAGGAACAGAACATGCGTTTCACGACAAGCTTGATCATCGCGTCGGCGCTGATGGCGCCAGCCCTTCCAGCGTCCTCGGATTCGCGGCCCTCAGATATCGCAATGCCCGCTCGCCTGATCGCACTTCTACTGTTGGGCGGGGGTGGAAACGCCATCTGAGACCTCGTTCGTTCTTCAGGAGAACGATTCTCGGTCCATAGCGATTCTGCAAGCATCCCAACCCCTCGCCCGCCCGAATCGGCAGGCATCTTGTTCGCTGCCTCGGCCTTCCAGCGCCGCCGTTGCGCCTCCCTGATGCGCTCGATCCCTTCGGGCGTTCTCGGCCCGGTGGACTTGCCGCCATGAAACTTGCAGCGCCGCTTGCCCGGCTCGGACTTGCAGCGGCATAGCGTTCCTTTCCGGGTCTTGGCACCGCAGACGACACGGCGGGTTGCCGCGCGCTGGGCTTCTCGGGCTTTCCATTCCTCGAACATGGCAGCCGCCAAAGCATCGGCTTCCGCGATTTCGCGCCTAAGACCCCTTCCCCGCGCGTGCGCGTAGTGCACCACCATCCGAGCCGGGAGAACCCAACCCAGGGCCTGCGCCATCCTTGCGACCGCCCAGGATGTGGGATCGAGCCGGCTGCGGCGCTCCCAATATTGGACAGCGGAACGACCGCACCCGGCGCGCTGGGCAAGCTCACGCTGCTTGAGCCCAGCGACCTTTCTCCGGGCGGCAAGCTCGGCGCCGGAATGATGGATCTGGATGGGCTCTTGCATTGACATGCCCTCAATCCTCTTTCAGCCCCAAGAGCGCCGCCAGGACCGGCGACAGGGCGTTACGTGGAAGAGCGTCGCCACCCGGTCCAACCGCCTGATTGACCAGCCAGTTCTGCACTGGGCGCGACATTCGCGCGGCTCCTGCCGCGGAAGGCACGGCACTTGCGGCCATCGCTCCTAGCAACCCACCCATCGGGCCGGCGAGTTTATAGCCCCCTGTCGCTCCGGCAGCGGACCACATGGCAAACGGGATACCCAAGGCGCGCAAGTTTTCGGCCGTGCCGGAGGTCGGCAGTGGCCTGATAACACCCTCCGCAGCCCGTGCGAGATTGCCAAGCTCGCCTCGATTCCCCTGAGCGTAGGAAGCCCGGCCCTGCTGGACAACTGCGCTTCGCAGAGCCGAGGGAGAAAGGATGCCAGCCGCAGCGTTTTCGCCGGCTCCGGTGGCTGCCTTCTGGATGGCCAGGAAATTGCGCCATTGCTCGCGCGCCGTCGCCAGACGCGCCACGTCATCGGTGCGCCCCATGCTGGTCAGGGTCGATGCAAGAGCATCATCAAGCGCGCCCAGCGCCTCGATAGCCGCAGAACGGGTTGCGCCGTCGCTGCTGGTGGTCAGCTTCGATAGGCTGGACCGCCACGAATTGACCGTGCTGGCCGGGATGGTCTGGCCCGTCCTGAACGCACCTGTCATGCGCTTGACGACCTCCCCGATAATGGGCGCCTGGGATGATTTCGGGGCAAGCTGCTTGTAGGTTTCATTCGCGGCGGCCAGGGCATTGAGCGTGGCAGGCTCCGGGGTCACATCCACGCCGCGCGCCACATCATCGAACACCGATCCGATCCGCCTCGCCGTATCCGCCAGCACCTCGGGCGTAGCGCGGCTGGCATCCGTCCCCGCAGTCCTGAGAGCCGCGCGCGTCAGCGCCTCGCGCTGTGTATCGTTCAGCGCCTGCCCGGCATTGGTCATGCCTTCCTTGCGGCGCAGGGCCTCGTTGCCGACACGCTGGCCGGCAGAGACAGGAACACCTGCATCGTCGAGAACGCGCGCAAGGGCGAGGCGGCCCTGATCTGCGCCGCCATGAGGGCTAATCGCCCGCCTGATTCCATATTCGGCGGCATTGAGGGCCGGGGCAGCCAGCATGCCTGCGGCGGCGCGCGCCAATTGCTCTCCTGGCAGCCCCTCAGCAAGTTGTCCCGCCGCTTCCGACGCAAGGCCGGGAACAACGCCATATCGCAGGGCGTTCGACAGCGGAGCGCCGGGCATCACCATGGCGGACGGAACAAACTCGCCCACGGTCCCGGCGTATTTCCCGGCGGTGGTATTGCCTCGGAACTCACTGGCGCCCCCTGTCGCGGCGGCGGCCGTTCCCCGGAACAAGTTGCCACTACCCGCCGGCATCATGTCGAAGGCATTGCGCATGCCCTGGGCGACACCCGGAGAAACCACGCCGGCACGTTCAAGCCCGGAGGATGCCAGCTTGCCGACGCCCCCCGTCAGCATGCCGGGAAGATCCGCAAGACCGGTCACGCCGCGCGAGACACCCGCGGCGCCAGCGGCCAGCATGTCCGCCGCCGCATCGCTGCCGTGACGGATGAAGTCCTTGGCACCCATCTGAGCGGGCTGCGCATCCCATTGCCCGCTGGCCGGGACAGCCGGCGGCATAATCACCCCGCCGACGATCTGGGGCGATGTGGGCTGCGCCTGGGTCATCTGCCTGTATGCGTCCAGCGCGGTTTGTTGATCGGGAGCTTGAACCTCGTAGATCTGCCCATCCGGCCCCTGAATCTCGAAGGTCTGATTTTGACCGACCGGGCTTTGGTATTTGGTCCATGGCCCAGCGCCGGGGGCGTTCCCTTGCTGTCTGGAAGCCAGTTCGCGTTTGGCCTGCTCAAGCCGTGCGGCCTGCATGGCATCACTGCCGGGGCCGCCGTAGTCGGTCCACGGTCCGGCCTGCTGCTGCGGCTCCACAATCGGCGCGTCTCGCCATTTGCCTTGGCCGCCCTTCGACTGACCCTGCGCCTTTTCGCGGTCACGGGCCTGCACAGCCAATTCGCCCAGCCGACGCGCCGCTGCGCCGTCGCCTGCCGCATCCGCCCGACGCATGGCCGCCATCAATTCGGAATAGCTGGCTCGTGAAGCGCCACCCGTGAGGCCGTGCCCATATTCACGCTGTAGCGCATCGCGCATGACGGAATCGGATGTGCCGGCAGGAAATTCAATGATAGTGCCGTCCGGCAATTCCACCTCAATGGGCGGACCGGCTTGCGGTGCAGCTTGGGGCTGCGCGGCCCGCCCCGAGGGCTGATCTACCAGCGCGCGCGTATTGTGCAGCGAAGGCGCTTGTCCATTCGGCGCAGCGGCGCTGGGCGGCGGTTGGGTATACCTTGCACTGAACAGCCCGCGAAGCGCCGGGGTCTGACCTATCGCATTCCCTTGCGATTGGGGGCGAACCCCCGGCGCGATCAGGGCGTTCGTCACCTCTTGCGCCGGCCGCGGAACGGGTCGCGGCGATCCAGACGCAAGCAGCGCCTCAACCACCGGATTCGAGCCCGTCCCTATGGCCGCCAAGGCATTGGGCGAAGCCCTTTCAGCCATGCCAAAGGCGCGTTCCAGCGCCAGCGCCAGTTGATCGTTTGGTCCCTGATGAACTACCCGCATATCCCACCTGCCTCAATGAATGCAGGTATTATATTACCCCATGCGGGCGAGCTTATCCAGCATTGATAGGCTAGGCCGATCCTGCGGCCGGCCTGTCCAATCTGCGCATTTCGAGAAGCATTTCGCAGGCGGTCTGCTGCGCCCGAGCCTTGGCAAAGCCCTCGCGTATCTTCCTGTCGAGCGTCGGGCAGCCCTCTTGCACGATACCATAGGCTGTTTCGCCGCTGCTATCCGACACGACGACCAGCCACGCCACCTCACTGGCGTCAGGATGCCCCTTGAAGCCAGGAAAGCATCTGGCATCTTCCATCGTCAGCTTGACCACCGTGGGGCGGGAGATGTTCGCGAAGTGCTTTTCAAAGGCGGCGCGGACTATGCGAACAGCCCCATCATCGGATGCGCGGAAATGCCCGCCACCCTTCCCGTAGACAATCGACTTGTCGGCAAACCGCGCCGCCAGGGCAGCGGCATTCTTCCTGAAATATGCCCGTATCGCGCGCCTCATTGCACAGCCCCTTCCAGCTTCCGCCGCCAGTTGCCCACCGTCTGGGGGCTGCATCCGGCCCGCCTGGATATCTCCCGATCCGACAAGCCCGGCGCCTGTGCCAGCAGGTCCAGAACGGCGGCACGGCGCTGGGCGGCGGTGCTGTGTCCAGACTGGCGAGAATTGGACGCGACGAAAGCGGCGAAGTCCGACTGTAGCGAAGCAATCAGGTTCCGGTCGGCCTCTATGCCTCGTGCCATGTCCCGGTTGGCCAGGAATTCCAGCCAGTCCAACCGGGCCGCAATGCCTTCCGCGGTCGGGGTTCGCAGATTGTCCAGCAGATATTCGAGTGCGGACGACCACGCCGATTCCCATGCCATGGGCGTGTAGTCCGGGCAGAACGCTATCCGGTTGTCGGTGCGCGCTTCCTGGGCCTGATACGCCGCCCAGGCCTTCGGGACGGTGGCGGGCACGTGGCCCGTGACGCGCAGGGCCTCCCACATTTCCGGGGTTGGTCCATCGGAGAACTTGAAGTCCCGATAGCCCCACAACGAGTTGCCCGGTTCGGTCAGCGGGTCGAGGGCATCGCGAATTGCCGCTTCCAGATCTGTCGGGGCGAATACCGCGTCCTCTGATCCATAGACCGCCAGCAGTTCGCGACACCGCGCCAGCCGCTTGGCTTCCCTCTCGGCACGGCGCGCGGCCTCACGGACTTTGTATCCTGGTTCGCGTTCTTCCATCCAATCAGCGAACCCGGTGAAGATATTGGCCGGTTGAGCCGCGGGGGCGGGTGCGTCCAGTTTGGACAGCGCCGCGGCAAGCGTCAGTCCGGCCGAAGCGGCCAGCACGATTGCTTTGGCACGGGCAGCCTCGCGCTCGCCGGGCGTTGCCCCCCGATCCATCAGCGCCCGCAGCTTGGCGAGTTTCGCCATGTCCAGTTTGGATGCGGTAGCATGTGCGGTCATGGATATTCCTTGAGATTGAGGGCCTGCACGGCCCGCAGCAGATCGGCCGCGAGACAAAGGGCGGTGCTGGGCGTGAGGGGGATTGCTACGATATGCTGGCCATCCTGCCAGACGTGAAGGACGGGTCCGGGGCGGAGGGTGATCAGTTGCAAGGGGAGATCAGGATGGCAGGGCGCTTCACCGCTACACCCGCTACATTCGCTACAAACCCCGCCTGTGTAGCGGGAGTAGCGGAAGTAGCGGTGCAGCAAGGCCGGAAACCGGGAGAGCCGGTCAAAACGGCTCGGGCGTCTTTTAGGGCATGACATAATCGGCGGACTTGCCTGCCGTGTCTCGCTGAAAGGGATTCGCTTGCAGCCAAAGCGACATTTCCGCTTCCAGCCATTCACCCCTGCTACACCCGCTACTTCCGCTACAAAGGGGCCGCGTGTAGCAGGAGTAGCGGGTGCAGCGGCCCCAGCGGAGCGCGGATCAACCGGCATGGCACGGCCTCACGATCCGGTAAGCTTCCTTTCGTGCCGCACCCCGGATCACCTCACCTTCAGGTAGCGGAACGATCCAGCCGTGTTTCTCAAGCACGGTTAGCACGGCGCGGGCCACCTTACTTTCGCGAAGGCTGTTCGGCCCGTATTGCGTAATCTCACGGGGCGTCACGTCTTGATGCGGCCAGCTATCCAGCAGCCAGCGGCGCAGCATCTCGGCCCGGTTGGTTTCCTCGGAGATGGCCCCGGCCTCGGCCAGACGCCGGGCCTCACCCAGGTAGAAGCGGGCAAGCTCGATGCCCCAGCCCATCGCCTCGGGCGCCACCTCCGGGGCGTCCAGATCGGTCCAGAGGGTCAGCACCCCTGCGATGCGCGCCGCCTGTTCCGCAGCCTTGGAGCCATAGGAGCGGATCTGTTCCAGCGCACCGCCCTGTGCTTGCGCCAGTTCGGTTTCCTCGTAGAACCGCCAGAGCAGATCCCGCGCCCGAGCCGAGAGCGGCAACGTGACCGGCCGCAACTCGCGTTCCGTGTCGCCGGTCGGCATCGGCGTGGCGAGGATCTGGACCAGCCGGGCCGTGAAGGCATCAAGGTTCAACCGGCTGCCGGCGTCATGGCCGCGCCGCAACCGCGTGCCGATGGCGCTGGGCGGGTCGGTGATCAGGAACCGCGCCAGGAAGCCTTGGCCCGCGGCCAGCGGATCGGCCAGGAAGGGATGGGCGATGATCGGCTGCACCATGACATGCATGGACAGGCGCCGGCCGGGATAATCGCTGGTGCCGTCGCCGGCCCGCATCCGGGTCAGCTTGTCGCCGTTCCAGAGGCTCGAATATCCGGCGATGGTCTTGAGTCGGTTATCCGTGTTCATGCCGTGCCCGCCGATGAAACTGCCGCCCTCGTCGGTGAACAGCCCGACCGAGGGGCGCCCCGCCTGGTAGAACTTGAACAGCCCCTCAATCGTCGGTTCCTGAAAGGTCAGGTTCGGTTTCAGGGGCTCGACCGGCGCCGGGCCGAGGGTCTGCAACTCGGCCTGCGCCTTGAGCGCCTTGCCGGGATCAGCGCCCGCGGCATCCGCCATCAGGCGCTTGCGCTTGCCCTGCCAGATTTCGGCGGCCACCTCGTATTCGCGGAACGCCTCGCGATAGGTCACGGCTTCGCGGGCCTCGTGGTCGCGGATGCCGGCCATCAGCAGCCGGTCGCAAGTGGACTTGCGCTCGCCGCTCTCGGCTATGGTCAGGCAGAACAGCGAGCAAGGCGCGGTGCCGCCCCCGAGGATTTCCACATCCGCGAAACCCTGCACCGCCAGGGCGGCGATGGAGAGCGCCGATTGTGCGGCGATGGCGGCGGGCGCCTGGGACATGTCCTGCACCGCTTCCACGGCCGCCAGCAGCGGGCCGAGCGCGTGAATGGGATAGGGTTCGCCCGGCGGAATTTCCCGCATGAGCGGCTGCGGCCCCTCGGCCTTGAACGGGATGGGCTGTGCCACCTCGATACTCATGGGCGCTGTCATGCCGCGGCCCCTTTCTGATTTAGGATATCGTTCCAGTCCCGTCCTTCGGGGGCTGGCAAAAGGCTGACGGTCCAGCCCATGGCGCTGGCACGCTCGGCCAGCTTGCGACCTGCGGTCTTTCCCGGTTCGTCGCCATCGGTGGCGATGGTCAGGCGATGCGGGCTATCGGGAAGCCGAAGCCCGGCCATGCCCGAGGTGGACAGGCAGGCCCAGACAGTCGCGGGTCGGCACAGAAGCCCCGAGGCCAGCGAAAGCGCCGTCTCGATGCCCTCGGCCACCACCAGCGGCCCTTGCGCGCAGGTCAGACGCACGGCACCACCCAGCGCTGCGCCCAGCATGGCCTTGGGCGGGTCCAGATCGGCCTTGCCGCTGCCATCGGGGCGCAGATAGGTCCGATGCACCGCCAGCCGGGGAAGCCCGTCGATCCGGGCCACCATGGCCGGCGCGCGCTGGGCGCCGGGATGCCAGCAATCGGGATGGAAGCGCAGGCTATCCGGCAAGGCGCAGGTGATGCCCCGGCCCCGCAGGTAGGCTTCCGCGATGGTGCCACTGATCGGTTGCGCATCGCGCCAACAGGCCAGCGCACGCTTTTCGGCCATCTGGGCGGCGGCCTCGTCCTCGGCCTTGCGGCGGGCCATCTCGGCCGGGCTCAGCGGCTCGGGGCGATAGTCCCGCGACAGCATGCCCCGCGAGCGCAGGGCATCCAGAATATCGGTGAAGGCGCAGCCGGTCTTGCAGTTCAGCAGCAGGCGCCCATCCGGGGCATCGGCCAGCGAAAGCGAGGGCTTGCGGTCGCCGTGGGCCGGGCAGCAGGCGAGGCCATAGCGGCCATACCATTTGCCGCCCAGCGATTGCGTCAGGGTGCGGGCGTCAGTCATGCGCGCCCCGCCAATCCCCGACAGGCGCGGATCGCATTAACCCGGTCCTGTTCCTCGGCTATGATATGGTCAGTCACGGCCGGCCCCCCAGATCAGGGCGGCCAGCATCGCGGCGCGGTCGTGGCTGATGCCGTAGCGGATGCAGAGCCGGGAAATGCGAAGCGCCATCATGCCGCAGCCTCCCGGCCGGGGGTCACGCTGGACCGCAGGACATAGCGCGCATGATGGCCGGGAAACGGCCCCTCATGGCTTTCGTGGATCGTCTCGATGCAGACGCCGGCCTTTTTCAGCTTGAACACATAGGCCGACCAGCGCGGGCCGGGATGGTCGATGGGCGTGCAGCCCCTCGGCCCAGCTTGCATCAGGTTTTCCAGGGCCCAGCGGTCCCGGCCCTTGACGACGACCACGCGGGGATCTGCTGCCCCGTCGCGAATGGTGAATGCCCGTGCGGGCCATTGCTCTTTGAAGGACATAACCTTGCCTCATGGCTTGCGGGCAAGGGCGCTGGGCGCTATATTTGCGGTATAACCCTACCGCAACACGAATGCGCCGCCGCCCTTTGCCTCAGGGTGGCGGTTTCGTTAAGCGGCGCCTGCCATTTCAGCCCGGCGCCGCTCCCAACCTTCAAGCTCAGAGAGCTTCCAGCGGGTGCAGCCGGGCGTTAGCGTGACGGGTTTCGGAAAGGTCGGATCGGTTCTTGCCCAGCGCCAAGGCGTTTTCGGGTGAACCCCGTAGCGGGCGGCAATCTGAGCGGCTGCAAGGTAGGTATCGGCCATGATGTTCCCCAATCAGTAGTGATTGGGATCAATCTGATGGCGCTTATTGCTTATTGCTCCCGGCGTTTAATCGAGAAACCTCGGAAGTCCTTCGTCGTCTTGGGCAGCCCGTCCAAGCGGCGGCGCACCCGGTCGGAGTGAATATCAACGCAATCTTGCAGTGTTTCTCCGCGCCAAGGCAATTGGCCTAACCGCAGATAGGTCCGGGCGACGGTAGGGATTTGTTCGGATATGGCGTCCCGGTCGCCTTCCTTGCCCGGTGCAACTAACGCAACGGCATCCCGCAAAAGCATGGAGTCCCACAGCGCCAACTTATCATCACCCGACGCAGCGGGCGGGCGTCCCTTCACGCCCTTGCGGCGCGCAGCCTCAGCGATTTCTTTGAGGATGAGGGCGCATTGCCGGGCAGCGTTACGCCTCACTTCTTCGTCGTGCAGATCAAGGTTTGCTCGCACACTTTCTGCCTCGTTGGCGGAAACGCTCTTCACATGGGCAAGCGTCCAGTGAACGCCTCCCGAAAAACACGCTTCGGCAAGGGCATTTTCCATCAGCTTTTGTGCGCGAAGGGTATATTCGCCGACGCGACCATTCGGCAAATTCGCGCGATGCTGATATACAGCCCCCTCGGCAACCCGCGCAAAGGATATGGCGGTCATTTGTTGAAAGGGGGAGTCGGGTTCGACTGTTGCACCGGCTGCGTATGCTTCGATAACTTCAAGGAAGGATAGCGGGTCTATATCCGATAGAAGGAATTGGTTTGGGGGCTTCTTCCCTTTCGCCATCAGCGGTCTAACCTCACAACTTTAGCCCCGGCCCGGTCATTGCCGGTCAGGAAATCCGCCCAAGCCGCCATCATCGCGCGGCGCTTTCCTACCATGTCTCCGCGCCGATACGACGCCTCGACCGCGTTCCCGACCTTATGGGCAAGCGCGACCTCGGCCATATCGCCGGGGAAATGGGTTTCCTCTGCAATCCAGTCCCGGAAGGTCGAGCGCAGGCCATGGGGCACCGCAGGGCGCTTACTGGCCCTGTCGATGAAACCGAGGCCGTCCTCGGCCAGATCAGCAGCATGTAGCCGCTTCATGGTGGCGCTCAGCGTCATGTCGGACATTTCCCCACCACGGGGAGCCGGGAACACCAGCGGGTTACCCGCGAACCTGGGAAGCGCCTTGAGCAGAACCACGGCGTCCTTGGTCAGCGGCACCCGATGCTCTCGATCCATCTTCATACGTTCGGCCGGGATGATCCACATCGCCGCCGCCAAGTCGATTTCGTCCCAGCGCGCGCCCCGCACCTCCTGCGACCGGGCCGCGGTCAGAGCGGCAAATTCGAGCGCACGGCTTCCCATGCCTTCCCGCTTCCGAAGTGCAGCGAACCAGCGGGGCGCGTCTGCGATCTGCACCGCAGGGTGATTTCCCTCCTTCGCGACCTTGGAGGGCGCAGGCAGCAACTCTTTCAGATTGCCGGCCCAGCGTGCCGGATTGTCGCCCACACGGTGCCCGGCCACCGTCGCCCACGAAAGAACCGCCTCGATTCGCCCGCGCAGGCGCGATGCCGTTTCGGTTTTGGTCGACCAGATCGGCTGCAACACGCGCAGCACGTCCTGCACGGTGATATCCTGAACCAACAGCGCCCCCAGGCCAGGAATGGCGTAGCTCTTGAGCGTATTGCCCCATTGCTGCTTGTGCTTCTCGTTCTTGAAGGCGTCCAGTTTCGCTGCAAGATACTGGTCGACGGCATCCGCAAACGTCAGGCCCCGAAGCTGCGCAGCCACAAGGGCCGCCTTCGCCGCTTTCCTTTCTTCGACCGGATCAATTCCGTTTCGGATCTTGTCCTTTGCTTCGCGCGCGCGCTCTCGGGCCATTGCAAGGGACACCTCCGGGAAGCCGCCCAGCCCGATTTCCCGGCGCCTGGCGCCGACCATCGCCCGAAGCAGCCATGTGCGGCCACCTGCGGGCGTGATCTGCAACAGCAGCCCAGAGATGCCGCCGACCGCGAACGTGGCATTGCCCCCTTTGCCGGGGTGCTGCAATCTTTTCACCTCAAGCGGCGAAAGCTCTTTGGCGAGACGCGGCACTCAAAGCCCTCCATCATACCCGCCATCATTGTTGCTGCCGTCCACTACCAAATGCAACTGCATACTACTAGGGTGGCAGGTATTTCCTATGAATCCTTGGTTTAATGGCTTCCAATTGCTACCGCGATGCCCTGACTAGTGGCGGGCACCCTCTCCGCCACTTCCCTTTGATATTGCTTGGTAATTTCAGATTCGGGCGAATACGCCCGCCGGACGGATTTCCCGGTCGGCCACCCCGAGCCAGCGATGCCTGGGCAAGGTCAGAAGGGCCGGTAGACCGCGATCAGCGCCGCCATCACCCAAAGCGCCACCGCCGCAGCCATGCCGCCGAACCCAAAGGCCAGCAGACGCGCGGCTCCCCTGCGGTCGAGGCCGACAAGGAACGCGGCAAGCGCGGTCATGGACAGAAAAAGCGTCGCTCCCATGCCGGCAAGTTTAGCGCGCCGGCCCCGCCGGCGGCAGCCGCGGGCAAATCGCACGGCCCGTTCCTGCCCAAACCGCCTGGGCGGATGCGCAAGATCTTGCCCGCACTGGCAGCGCCGGGCCTGATGCATTAATGGTCCCGAAGCAGGATTTTCCAGGACGCCATGGCCGACGACCCCCTCATCCTCAGGCAGATTTCCGAAGGGCGCGACCGCACGAGGGCCTATCTGCACATCGGCAAGACCGGCGGGACGACCTTCCGGACGGCCGCCGAAAGGGTGGCTGCGGCCGAGCCGTTCCGCGTCCCGCTGATCTTTCATCACGACTGGACCGTCCCCAGGATCAGGGCGGCGTTTCCCGGAATCAGGATATCCTTCGTGCTGCGCGACCCGCTGGAACGCATCGTCAGCGGGTTCATGTCGCGCCTGCGGCAGGGGCGCCCGACCTACCAGAGCCCCTGGACCGTCGAGGAAGCCACCGCCTTCCTGCATTTCCGCGACGCGCGCGCCTATCTCGACGCCATATTGTCGGGCGGGGAATACGAAATGTCCGCCGTCGATTTCGCCACCCGGTCGATCGCCCATATCCGGCGCGGCTATCGCTTTCACATCCCGAACACCGCCACCGCATCGAAATGGCTCGGCTCCGTCGGAACCCTGGCGAGCCTGGAGGGCTTTGCGCAAAAGCTTCTTGGCGGCCCGGTGGAGCTGGGGCATGCGCATGTCAACCCGGTCCCGGCCAGGGACATCCTGAAACACTACGGGGCGGACGAACTCGACCGGCTGCGGCGGCATTTTGCGGATGAATACCAGGTGTTCAACGAAATGATACAGGCGGCCGAGCCCTGAGAGGGGATCGGCGCCGCCGCGCGCGATGCGGCCGCCATGGGGTTTTTCCGAAGCGGACCAGGCAAGGGGCGCCCCCGGCAGGGGCGCCCCCCAAGGCGGCTAGAAATCCCAGCTGATGCCCATGGAGACCTCGTCCTGCTCCATGAACAGGGTGGTCTGCTGGCCCAGGCCCGGCGTCCGGTTGGCGCCGGACTTCGATTCGCGGAAGGCATGGGTGTAGCTGCCGGTCAGCGTGGCCCGCTCGCCCAGCCTGTAGCTATACCCGATCGAGGCATGCCAGCGCGGCGTCGCCGGGGCCATGATGTTCAGCAGCACCTCGTCGCCCTGGTCGATGAAGCTCGAGGCATGGCTGATGCCGCCGCGAAGCGTCAGCCTGTCGTTCACCCTTTGGGCGGCGGCGACGCGGACGACGTCCATGTCCTTCCAGCCGAAACCGGGGCCGCCGGCGCTGCCAAGGGGCGCGGCCAGCATCGCCCCGCTATTGGCCAGCGAGGGGACCGAGCCATAGAAGATGCGCTGATATTCGGCGGTCAGCGTCAGGCCGGGGCGGTCGGCCGGGCGGAAGGCGACGCCCAGCGTCGCCATCGCCGGGATGTCGAATTCGCCGCCATCGGCGAAAAGGCCCGCATAATCCTCGAAGGGCTGCATGTCGATGCGGCTGCGCCAGGACGCGCCCAGGGTCCATTGGCTGTCCACCTGGTAAAGCACGCCCAGCGACACCCCCAGGCCGGTCGACCAATCGTCGCCGCCATGGGTCACGGCGCCGGGCGCGGCGGACATGCCGGCAAAGGCCCCCAGCCCCGTTGCGCTGAACCGCTGCACCGCAAGCACCGGCCCCAGGCCTACCGAGAGCCGCGGGGTCAGCTTGCGGGAATAGTTCAGGCTGATGAAGGCCTGCTCCAGATTGATCCCCAGCGGATCGGTGGACGCAGACGGGTCAAGGGCGGCAAAGGGGTTGGTGCCGTATTCCACGTTCATGCCGCCATTGCCGAACATGAAGACGGCGACCGAGCTCTGCTCGTCCAGCTTGTAGTTGAACCCGCCGCAGGGGATCCAGAAAAGGCTGTTGCCGCTGGTCTGGCTGCCGGGCGCCAGCGGCCCGCCGGGGGCGATGCTGAAGCCGCGCTCGGGCCCAAAGCCGGTCAGGCAAATCCCCGCCTGGGTCGGCAACGCGGTGCCCGTGGCGGGGTTCTGGGCCAGGCCCAGAATGCCGGTGGGTATCGCGACCCCCGCCCCGGCCATCCCCTTCGAGGTGCCGCCATAGCCATTGGCGAAATAGCCGTTCGTGGCCTCGGCCGCAGTGGCGCCAAGGATTGCCGTCAGCATCGCGCCTCCGGCCAGTGCCGCAAGGCGGCCTGGTTCTGTTCCGTTCATTCGTTCCTCCCTGATCCGGGGCCTCCCCGCCCCGCTTGCCCCTGCGGCCCCCGCTCTCCCTTCGGGAACGACAGAAGATGCATACATTCGTATGTAAAGATATTGCCATGCGTCAAGCGAATGTCGCGAAGGACGCGCACCAAGGCCGCGCAGGGCGCAAGACGGCAAGGCCCGCCGGCGCTGGCCCGTCCCGGCCGGGGGGCTTTCGTTGCTGTCCGGGCAACGCGATGTTCCAGTTCCCGGACTGGTCGATCCCGCACCAAGATTTCATAGTCCGTCGAAAAACCGCCACAACAGAGAGGAAATCCCATGCGGGACACCCCTGCCTTCAGCCCCGGAACCTGGGCGCTGCACGCGACCGTGCTTGTCATCGTCTGCATCGCCGAGGCGATCGGCGTGCTGAGGCTGCCCATCGGCATCGCCGCCATCATCCTGCTGCCGATGCTTTATGCCTTCGCCATGGGCATCGTGCTGAACCCGAACATCACGCGCGCGACCGGACGGCTGCTGACCCCCGGCGTGCAGAAGTTCGCGGGCGGCATGATCACCATCGCCATCACCCCCTTCGTCGCCAAGTTCGGCACGACGGTCGGCCCCCAGATCCAGGCCATCATCGACGCCGGCCCCGCCCTGGTCCTGCAAGAGATCGGCAACCTCGGCACCATCGTCATCGCCTTCCCGGTCGCCGTCTTCCTGCTGCGGATGGGGCGCGAGACCATCGGCGCGGTCTATTCCATCGACCGCGAGCCGAACCTCGCCCTGATCGCCGAGAAATACGGCCTCGACAGCCCCGAGGGCGCGGGCGTCATGGGCGTCTATGCCACCGGCACGCTGATCGGCACCTTCGTCTTTGCCATCATGCCGCCCCTGATCCATGCGCTTGGCGTCTTCGACGTCCGGGCGCTGGCCATGTCCTGCGGCGTCGGCTCGGGGTCCATGCTGGCGGCCTGCACCGGCGCGCTGGTCAATGTCATCCCCGAGCAGAAGGATCTGATCCTGGGCCTGGCGGGCGCCTCGAACGTGCTGACCTATGCCACCGGGCTTTATGTCGGCATGTTCGTCGCCCTGCCCTTGACCGAATGGCTGTTCCGCAAGGCCCGGCCCGAGCTTTACAACCAGGGATGAGATCATGAGCAAGACCGCTGAAAACCTGCCCCTGGGCAACGAGGAACTGGACGAGCGCCGGATTCGCATCGGCGAAACCGCGATCCTGCTGCTGATCGCCTGCGTCATCGGCACGATTGCGAACTATGTCTCGACCGGCACCGGCGCGTTCGAGGCGCTGCCGGGGATGGCCTTCCTGTATCTCTGCTCGGTCGTCGGGCTGATGCTGGCCCGCTTCGTGCCCTTCTACCTGCCGGCCGTCGCCTGGGTGTCGCTGATCGCCATCGTCGCCACGATCCCCGGCGTTCCCGGTTCGGACTGGGTGGTGCGGCAGGCCGACAAGATCAACTTCCTGTCGCTGGCCACGCCCGCCCTGGCCTATGGCGGGCTGGCGCTGTCGGCCAAGGAATTCGCCATCGCCAGAAGCTCGGGCTGGAAGATCGTCATCGTCGCCATTTGCGTCATGCTGGGCACCTATATGGGCTCGGTGGTGATCGCCGACCTGACGCTGAGGCTCTTCTGATGCGCGATCTGCCGGCAGAGGTGGTGGCCGATGCGGTCGCATGGCGCAGGCAGCTGCATCGCAACCCCGAGCTGGGGTTCCAGGAGCATGAGACCGCCGGTTTCATCGCGGCGAAGCTGGCGGAATTCGGCTATGAGGTCCGGCGCGGCATCGGCCGGACCGGGGTGGTCGGCAGCTTGGCGAAAGGCAGCGGCAATCGCGCCATCGGCATCCGCGCCGACATCGACGCCCTGCCGATCGCCGAGGCCAGCGGCGTCGAATGGGCCTCGGGCAATCCCGGCCGGGCGCATGCCTGCGGCCATGACGGCCATACGGCGGTGGCGCTGGCCGCCGCCCGCCTGCTGGCCGGCATGCCGTTCGAGGGCACGCTCCGCTTCATCTTCCAGCCGGCCGAGGAGAACGAGGGCGGCGGGCGGGCCATGGTCGAGGACGGGCTGTTCAGCGACTGCCCGGTCGATGCGGTCTATGCGCTGCACAACTGGCCCGGCCTGCCGCTCGGCACGCTGGTCGCGCGCGACCGCGAGATGATGGCGGCCTTCGGCACCTTCGAGATCCGCCTTCTGGGCCAGGGCGCGCATGGCGCCATGCCGCATGAGGGGGCGGATACGCTGCTGGCCGCCGCGCATCTGGTGGTGGCGCTGCAATCCGTCGCGGCGCGCAACGTCAGCCCGCTGGACAGCGCGGTCGTGTCGGTGACGCAGATCCATGGCGGCGACGCCTGGAACGTGCTGCCCGAGACGGCCGTCATCCGCGGCACCACCCGCTGGTTCGATCCGGCCGTCGGCGACCTGATCGAGGCGCGGCTGCGCAAGCTGGCCGCATCGGTGGCCGAGGGTTTCGGCTGCACGGCCGGGATCGACTATGAAAGGCGCTATCCCTCGACCCTCAACACGCCCGAGAACGCCGCCCTGGTGCGGAAGGTCGCGGCGGCGGGCGGGCTTTCGGTCGTCGATGCCCCGCCCAGCATGGCGGCCGAGGATTTCGCCTTCATGCTGAACCAGGTGCCGGGCTGCTATTTCTGGATGGGGTCCGCCCGCGAGACCGGCGACAATCCGGGCCTGCATTCGCCGCGCTTCGATTTCAACGATGCGCTGATCCCGCCTGCCGTCGGCTTCTGGCTGGACCTGGCGCTGGCAGAGCTGCGCGCGCCTTGACTCGCGAGACGGACGGTCATCATCGTGAGGCGATGATGACCCTCGACCGCCGCGACATCCGCATCTATCTGGCCGTGCATCGCTATGGCTCGATCCGCGCCGCCAGCGACCAGCTTGGGCTGGCGCCCTCGGTCGTGTCGCGCCAGATCGCCGACCTCGAGGCGCAGCTGGGCGTTACGCTGTTCGAGCGCAGCTCGAAAGGCGTGCGCCTGACCGATGCCGGGAACCTGGTGCTGGAACATGCCCGCCATGTCGTCGAGGAGGCGGGCTTCCTTCAGGAACAGCTGGCCGACCTGCGCGGCATCCAGCAGCGCAACATCCGCATCCATTGCGGCGAGGGATTCCTGGCGGATTTCATCCGAAACGGCCTGGCCGGATTCGTGTCGCACAGCCCGCATGTGCGCTATGAGCTGCTGATCGGCTCGACGGACACGGTGGTCGCGGCGCTGGCCAATGGCGAAAGCGACATCGGCATCGCCTACAACCCGCCGGTGACGGGATCGGTGCGCAGCATCGTTTCGGCCAGCCACCCGCTTTGCGTGGTGATGCCGCCCGGCCATGCCCTGGCCGGCCTGCCGCAGGTCCGGCTGGCCGATTGCCTGGCCTTTCCCCTGGCGCTGCTGCCCAGGGGGCACGGCACCACCGACCTGCTGGCGCGGGTCGCCTCGGACAGCGGGCTTGCGCTGGCGCCGCAGCTGATGACCACCTCGATCGACGCGCTGCGCCGCTTCGTGACCGCGGGGCTGGGGCTTGCCTTCCTGCCCCGCGCCTCGGTCGCCATGGACCTGGCCGAGGGCGCGGCGGTGGTGCGCGAACTGGCCGACCTGGCGCTTCTGGGGGCGACGGCGCATCTGATGGTGCGGGCGCGGCGGCGGCTGCCGGCCTCGGTCGCGCAACTGGCCGGACATCTGGAACGCAGCATGGCCAGCTTTGCCGATGTTGCGCAGGGGGCAACACCTCGTTCGTGATCCGACCGCTAGCGCCGGCACCCCGGTTGCGGGAATTGTCGGGCATCAACAGGAGAGGATCACATGACAGAAACATCCACCGTCGGCGTCGTGGGCCTGGGCGCGATGGGCCTTGGCATGGCGGCCTCGGCCGTCCGGGCCGGTTTCCGCACCCTGGGGTTCGACCTGTCCCCCGAGCGGTCCGAACAGGCCCGCGCCGCGGGCGTGGAGCCGGCGGGCGATCTGGCCCAGGTCTTTGCGGCCGATCACGTCGTCTTTTCCCTGCCCACGGCGCGCGATGTCGAAGGGGTCATCGACCAGGTCTCGGGGGTGCTCCAGGGCCGGCCGCGGATCGTCGTCATCGACACCTCGACCTCGGAACCCGCGGTGTCGCGGGCGCTGGCGGCACGACTGGCCGCCATGGGGCACGGCTTCCTGGACGCCCCGGTCTCGGGCGGGCCGGCGAGGGCGGCCAAGGGGGCGCTGACCATGATGATCGGCGGTTCCGCCGCCGACCTGGCCGATGCCCGGCCCGTCATCGACGCATTGTCGGCCAAGGCGATCCATGTCGGCGACAGCGGCGCGGGCAATGTGGCCAAGCTGGTCAACAACCTGCTTTGCGCCGCCCATATGCTGACCACGGCCGAGGGGCTGCGCCTGGCCGAGGCGGCGGGCATCCCCGCGCAATCGGTGCTGGAGGTGCTGAACGCCGCGTCCGGCAGGTCCATGCTCAGCGAGGTGCATTTCCCCAACTGGGTGATGAACGGCGCCTTCGACAGCGGCTTCACCATGGCGCTGATGCAAAAGGACGTGCGGCTGGCGCGGCAGCTGGCCGAAGAATGCGGCGCCCGGCTGCCGCTGACCGAAAAGGCCGCGCAGCTTTGGGCCGATGCGCCCTACCAGGGCAGCGACGATTTTACCCGCATGGGCGATTTCCGGGCGAAATGAGGTAAGGGACATGAACGTGACGACAATCGACGCCGCCGAACAGGCCGACCGGATCCTGGCGCTCTATCGCGAGATCTTTCCGGGCGCCGACATCGGCAGCCTGGTCGGCGGAAAGATCCTGCCCGGCTCGGGCGCGCAGCTGGAGCTGACCGACCCGGCCTCGGGCCAGGTCTTCGCGCGCTATGCCGATGCCGGCGCGGCCGAGATCGACGCCGCCATGTCGGCGGCGGCCCAGGCGCAGCGCGAATGGATGGCGATGCCCGCCGCCGCGCGCGGCCGGATCATGTGGGCCATCGCCGACCGGATCCGCGCCCACGCCCCGCTGATCGCCGAGATCGAAAGCCGCTCGGCCGGGCGCCCGATCCGCGACATCCGCGGCGAGGCGCTGCGCGTGGCCGAGATGTTCGAATATTACGCCGGCTGGTGCGACAAGCTTTACGGCGACGTGATCCCGGTGCCCTCCAGCCACCTGAACTATACCCGGCACGAGCCGATCGGCGTGGTCATGCAGATCACCCCCTGGAACGCACCGCTGTTCACCGGCGGCTGGCAGATCGCGCCCGCCATCTGCGCCGGCAACGGCGTGGTGATCAAGCCCTCGGAACTGACGCCGCTGTCCACGCTGATCCTGGGCCGGATGTGCGAGTTGGGCGGCGCGCCGCGCGGGCTGGTCAACGTCATCGCCGGGGCCGGGCCGACGGCGGGACAGGCCGGCGTCACCCATCCCCGGACGGGGCTGGTGGTCTTTGTCGGCTCGGCGCAGGCGGGCTCGGCCATCGCCGCGGCGGCGGCGCGGAACACCGTGCCCTGCGTGCTGGAACTGGGCGGCAAGTCGGCCAATATCGTCTTTCCCGATGCCGACCTGCCGCGCGCGGTCATCGGCGCCCAGGCGGCGATCTTTGCCGGCGCAGGGCAAAGCTGTGTCGCGGGCTCGCGCCTGCTGGTGCATCGCAGCATCAAGGACCGTTTCGTCGCGGCCTATGCCGAGGCGGCGGAACGGATCGCCTTGGGCCATCCCCTCGACGAGGCGACGCATGTCGGCCCGATCAACAACCGCCGGCAGTGGCAGAAGATCGCCGAGATGGTCGGCGCCGGCGTGGCCGAGGGCGCCCGCCTCGCCGCCGGCGGCGGCCGGCCGGCATCGCTCGAGGCAACCGGCGGCTTCTACTTCGCCCCGACGATCCTCGACGACGTGTCCCCGCAGATGAGCGTGGCGCGCGAGGAAATCTTCGGCCCCGTCGTCTCGGTCCTGGGTTTCGAGACCGAGGAAGAGGCCGTCGCCCTGGCCAACGACAACCCCTATGGCCTGGCGGGCGCGGTCTGGACCGCGGACGTGGGCCGGGCGCATCGCATGGCGGCGGCTGTCCGCGCCGGCACCTTCTGGGTGAACGGCTACAAGACGATCAACGTCTGCTCGCCCTTTGGCGGGTTCGGGCGCTCGGGCTATGGCCGCTCGTCGGGGCAAGAGGCGCTGCTGGCCTATACCCAGACGAAAAGCATCTGGGTCGAGACCGCGGCCGAACCGCCGGTAAGCTTCGGCTACGCGCCCGGCTGATCGCGGGAAGCGGTCCGTGACCGGGGGATCGGTCGCAACCCGCACCGATCCCACGCGCATCCCGCAGTGGTCGCCCGACCCATGCGGCGCGGTTTGACCGCGCCCATTCCCCGCGACTATGCTGCGTTCCGGCCCGCCCCTGGGCATTTTCCTGCGGGAGTCTGCATGATCCGTTCGCTGGGCATCGATCACGCGCTCGTTTGCGTGAACGACATCGTCGCGGTGCGCGACAGCTACCTGCGGCTTGGCTTTCTCAGCCGCGGCTTCAGCCAGCATCCCTGGGGCACCAGCACGACGGTGCTGATCTTCAGGGACCAGCTTTTCGAGATCGTCGGCATCGGCGACCCCGCGCTGCTGGATGGCCATGAGGCCGGCGGCTTTCGCTTCGGCCGCCATGTCGAGGCCCATCTGGCGCAACGCGAGGGCGTCTGCCTGACCGCGCTCAACTCCGCCGATGCCGCCGCCGACGCGGAGGCGCTGGGGCGGCGGGGCGTGACCGTCACCGGCACCATCGACTTCGGCCGCGCCGTCACCCGCTCGGACGGAACCCCGGACCGGACGCGGACGCAGCTGAAGATCCTGGCAAACGACCGGCATCCGCGGCTTTCGCTGTTCGCATGCCAGCAGTTCCGCCGCGATCTCATCGAATATCCCGAATGGATGGATCACCCGAACGGCGTCACCGGAATTGCCGGGCTGACGGTGGTCGCCGATCCCGAAGACACCGCCGCGGTCGTCGACTGGTTCGAGCGCATCCATGCCGCAAAGGCGGAAAGGCTGGACCCCCGGACCTTGCGGATCGCCACCGCCAGGGGCGGCTGGACCGTGACCGACCGCGCCGGGTTCATCGCGCGGCACGGCACCATCCCGAACATGCTGGCCGATGCGACCCTGCCAAGCGTCGCGGCCATCGACCTGGTGACCGCCCGGCCTGCCGATGTTGCAGAGAAGGCGGCAGCGGCCGGCCTGGAGGCGCATTGGATCGACGACGCGCTGGTGCTGCCGCAGGCCGACCGGCTCGGCGGCGTCGTCCTGAGGTTCGGCCGCTTCGGGACGTGACGGCCGGCTGCGGAAGCCGCTGGCGGGAACCCTATCGGCAGGCCGGCGGGCGGGCCAGCGCCGCCGCTCCGGTCAATGCGGCAAGGCGCAGGAAGGACAGCGCGGCAAGCCCCCCGCCAGGCCCATGGGCAGCAAGACCGCGCGGAAATCGGCCAGCGCCGCCCCGGCGCCGCGACCGCCCGACAGCTGCGACAACCGGATCACCCCGACCGAACAGGCGACTGTCAGGACCATCGCGACCCGCTGGGTCATCGCCGGAAATGTCATCGCGGACGGACGGTCGTCCCGCCCGATCTTTCATCATCGCCCTTGATCCCGGATCATCGGCGGCACGGACGCCCTGCCCCATATCGAGCGCCTAGCCGCAGCCATCGAGGCGCAGCCGCACGCCCGCATCCCCGGATCAAGGCGCATCGCCCTGCGCCAGGCCGCCGCCGCCAAAGGCATCGACCTGCCCGAGGCGCTGCTGTCCCGGATCGAATGACGGCCCCGCGCAAGGCTCCGCCAAGGGGCCATGCGATCATCAGCACGTTGCGACGGCCGGGCCGGGGGCGCTTCAGCTGGCTCCCTGCCCGCTGAACGCCACGCCCGGCAAGGCGGCCTTGCGCCTGAGCGTCTCCAGCACCGCCGACCCGCCGCGCTGCCCAAAGCCATCCGCCCGCGACATCGCATGGACCGGGAAGGCCGCGGCGCCGACGCCCAAGGGCAGGTTCAGGCTGGCGGCATAGATCAAGGCAAGGTCCAGATCCTTGGCCGCCCGCGCCAGGCCGAACTGGAGCGAAATATCCCGCCGAGGATCTTGCAGTCATAGGCCCCGGACCGGAACCCCTTGCCTGCCGCATTCGATCGCCCTCGGCAACGGGGCCGGGCTCATCCGTTCCCCGCCCGTCCGGCTGGGCTGATGGCCGCCGCCAGATCCTCGATCACCGGCAGCTTCCGCAGTGGACCGATCTGCAGCCCGCCATCCGCCAGCACGCGCTTGGCATGCGGGCAGCAGGTCCGGTGCGGCCGGCCGTCGACCATCCCGCACATGCCGAGGCGGCAGGCAGAGCGACAGGTCAGGGACGGATCAACGGTCCGCTGGATCCCGCTGACAACGTCGAGCACGGTCTGCTTGCCACGACGCCCCGGTCCACCAGACCCGCGCCAGACCGAAACCTCCATCGTCGTTGCATTCTCGCTCACGGCGCAGCCGACGGCTTACCTTTTGAACCCGCCGTATGTCCGCGGGTGAAAGGATTGCACGCCCGTCGAGGATTTGCGCTGCCGCTGACAGCCAGATAGCCCGACCGACTCAGATGCGGGCGGCCGGGGGGTGAGAGCGGGGCATCGGCTTCCACGCCGTTTGCGCCGCCTGGGCGCGCTGCCCGCAAATCCGGCAGGGACGATGCGGCCCCATCGCGGGGCTTTCCGGCGCTTTCGGCGGGCGAGGTTCGCTTTCTGCCTATTATTCCGCCAGAAAATGCCCGACGCTCGTCAAATCCTGATTTCGCTTTGGCCGCAGGCGGCCCGGCTGTGGACAGTGCCCGCCCAGATGCGAAGATCATGGGCAGAGGCAAGGGTGGCGGCGATGACGATGTATTACAATGAAATGGTCGATGGCGGCCGGGTCCGCGAACCCTATGCCATGCTCTCGGACTGGATCGAGGCCATGCCTGCCGAGATCCGCCAGATGAAGCAAGCCGAGGCCGAGGCGCTGTTCCGCCGCATCGGCATCACCTTCGCGGTCTATGGCGAGGGCGGCGACCCGGACCGGCTGATCCCCTTCGACATGATGCCCAGGGTGTTCCTGCAAAGCGAATGGCGCCGGCTGGAACGCGGCATCAAGCAGCGGGCGCGGGCGCTCAACGCCTTTCTGCGCGACGTCTATGGCCGGGGCGAGATCGTGCGCGCCGGCCGCATCCCCGCCCGGCTGGTCTATCAGAACGCGGCCTATGAAAAGGCGGTGGTCGGCTTCGTGCCGCCGCGCGGGGTGTTTTCGCATATCGTCGGCATCGACATCGTCCGCACCGGCCGGGACGAGTTCTACGTGCTCGAGGACAATTGCCGCACCCCCTCGGGCGTCAGCTACATGCTGGAGAATCGCGAGATCATGATGCGCATGTTCCCGGCGCTGTTTCGCAACAATTGCATCGAGCCGGTGGACCAGTATCCCGAGCTGCTGCGCCGCACGCTCGCCTCGGTCGCGCCGGCGAAATGCGACGGACCGCCGACCGTGGTGATCCTGACGCCCGGCCATTACAACAGCGCCTATTACGAACACAGCTTCCTTGCGAACCTGATGGGCATCGAGCTGGTCGAGGGCAGCGACCTGTTCGTCGATGGCGGCTTCGTCTACATGCGCACCACCCAGGGGCCGAAGCGGGTGGACGTGATCTATCGCCGCATCGACGACCAGTTCCTCGATCCCTTGTGCTTCCGGCGCGATTCCATGCTGGGCGTGCCGGGCTTGATGGATGTCTATCGCTCGGGCGGGGTCTCGATCGCCTCGGCGCCGGGCGCGGGCGTGGCCGACGACAAGGCGGTCTATACCTTCGTCCCCGAGATGATCCGCTTCTACCTGGGCGAAGAGCCGATCCTGCGCAACGTCCAGACCTGGACGCTGTGGAAGGACGAGGATTACCGCTATGTCATGGCCAACCTCAAGGATCTGGTGGTCAAGGAGGTGCATGGCTCGGGCGGCTACGGCATGCTGATCGGCCCCTGCGCGACCCAGGCCGAGATCGAGGCCTTTGCCCTGCGCATCCAGGCCGACCCCGGCAATTACATCGCCCAGCCGGTGCTGGCACTGTCCACCAGCCCGACCTTTGTCGACGAGGGGGTGGCGCCGCGCCACGTCGACCTGCGGCCCTTCTGCCTCTGCGGCGACCGGATCGAGCTGGTGCCGGGCGGGCTGACGCGCGTGGCGCTGCGCGAGGGCTCGCTGGTGGTGAACTCGTCGCAGGGCGGGGGCGTCAAGGACACCTGGATCCTGTCGGAATAATGGGAGGGTCAGCCATGCTCAGCCGCACCGCCGCCAACCTGTTCTGGATGGGCCGCCACCTGGAACGCGCCGAAACCGCCGCCCGCCTGCTGGACGTGGGCGCGCGCATCACCCTGCTGCCCAATACCGCCGAGGGCTATCGCAACGAATGGGAATCGCTGCTGCGCGCCTCGGGGGCGCAGGCCGCCTTTGCCGAGCGCTACGGCGACGAGATCACCCAGGAGAACATCGAAAGCTGGCTGTTCTTCGACCATGCCAACCCGGCCTCGGTCGCCTCCTGCATCGAGCGGGCGCGCGAGGGCGGGCGGATCGTGCGCACGGCGCTGACCAGCCAGGTCTGGGATGCGCTGAACATGGCCTATCAGGAGCTGCGGGCGCTGGAGCGGCAGCCGCGCGCCCGGCTTGATACCGCCATGCTGACCGATTTCACCACCCGGCACGGCTCGACCGTGCGCGGCGCGATCAATGCGACCCAGCTGCGCAACGACGGCTGGCATTTCGTCAACCTGGGCTATTCGCTGGAACGCGCCGACGCGACCGCGCGGCTGCTGGACGTGAAGTATTTCGTGCTGCTGCCGCGGGTGGAGTTCGTGGGCTCGGGCCTCGACAACTATCAATGGCAGGTGATCCTGCGCGCGCTTTCGGCGCATCGGGCCTTCCACTGGGCCTATGGCGGCGAGGTGACGGCCGGCAAGGTGGCGGATTTCCTGATCCTGAACGGCGAGAGCCCGCGGTCGCTGCTGACCTCGCTTTACGAGGCGGTCTGGCATCTGGACGGCCTGGTGCGCCGCTATGGCGCCGAGGTGCCGGCCAGCGCCTCGGGCCGCGCGCATGAGACGCTGGAGCAGCTGATGGCGCGCGACATCGAGGCGATCTTCGACGAAGGGCTGCACGAGTTCCTGTCCTGGTTCATCAACGAGCTGGCCAGCATCTCGAACGCCGTGCATGACGATTACCTGAGCGGGCGGATGTAGGGGGCAGATGCCATGCGGCTGAAGATCATCCATGAAACCAGCTATTTCTACGATCCGCCGGCGCAGGGGCTGGTGCAGAGCCTGCGCCTGACCCCCTCGGTCCACCAGGGGCAGCGGGTCTCGGGCTGGACCATCTCGGTCTCGGGCGGCCAGCGCGGCGCGAGCTTCCGCGACGGCGCCGGCGACTGGATCGAGGGCTGGACCGTGCGCGGCCCGGTGCAGGAGGTCGTGGTCTCGATCGCCGGCCAGGTCGAGACGCGGGACACCGCCGGCGTGCTGCGCGACCATCGCGAGACCGTGCATCCGCTGGTCTACATGCGTCCGACCGCCGTGACAGGGACCGATCCGGGGCTATGCGAGCTTGCCCGTTCCGTGCAGGGCGAGGATGCGCTGGACCTGGCCCACCGGCTGGCCGAGGCGGTATCGGCCGCCATCGCCTACGTCCCCGGCGTGACCGAGTCGCACACCACCGCCGCCGAGGCGCTGGCGCTCGGCCAGGGCGTCTGCCAGGACCATGCCCATGCGCTGATCGCCTGCGCCCGCGAACGCGGTATGCCGGCGCGCTATGTCTCGGGCTATCTGCATTCCAACGCCGGGGGCGAGCCGCATGACGCCGCCCATGCCTGGGCCGAGGTCCATGTCGGCGCCTTGGGCTGGGTCGGCTTCGATGCGGCCAATGCCTGCTGTCCCGACGACCGCTATGTCCGGCTGGGTTCGGGTCTGGATGCGGATGACGCGGCGCCGGTGCGCGGCACCACCTTCGGCACGGGCGAGGAAAGCCTGGACGTGCGGGTGCAGGTCGAGGAGATGGAGCAGTAGCCCTGCCTGTTGCGCCGGGCGCGGGGCGGTCGTATCCCTCGGGGGATTTTGTGCCATGGAACGGTCATGACCTATTGCGTCGGCTTGAAGCTCAACGAGGGGCTCGTCCTGCTCTCGGACACCCGGACCAATGCCGGGCTGGACAACATATCGACCTATCGCAAGATGTTCTTCTTCGAGCAGCCGGGCGAGCGGGTGATCGCGATCATGACCGCCGGCAGCCTGTCGCTGACCCAGACCACCATCGCCCGCCTGCAAGAGGCCATCGAACTGCCCGAGGCCGATGAAGAGACCTCGATCATGCGCGCGTCCACCATGCTGCAGGTGGCGACGATCATCGGCCGGACGCTGAACCGCACCCGGCGCGAGATCGTGGACCAGTGCCGCGACCTGAACCAGCAGGCCAGCGCCAGCATGATCGTCGGCGGCCAGCGCGCCGGCGGCGAGATGCGGCTGTTCCTGATCTATCCCGAGGGCAATTTCATCGAGGCGACCGAGGACACCCCCTTCCTGCAGATCGGCGAGCACAAATACGGCAAGCCCATCCTCGACCGGGTGGTGACGCCCCAGACCTCGCTGGCCGATGCGCAAAAGGCGGTGCTGCTGTCGATGGATTCGACGCTGCGCTCGAACCTGTCGGTGGGGATGCCGCTGGACCTGGCGGTGATCCGCAAGGACGACTGCCGGGTCAGCCACAAGCGCCGCATCCTGGAAGGCGACCCGGCCTTCATGGCCATGTCCGCCGCCTGGTCCGCGGCGCTGCGCGACAGCTTCGTCAAGGTGACGATCTAGCGCCCCTGTCAGCCAGGCTGGCAAAGGCCCATGGCTGGCCGTTCCTGCCCAAGGTCATTCCGGTGCCGGCCCTGCCTGGCCATGGGCACAAAGGCCGGGGGGACGATCCGAAGGTCCACGAAGCGCAATCCCGCAACCAGCCCGCCCAGTGCCGTGCCCCGGATCAGGATAGGGCTTCGTGGTCCCTGCCCAGGCGGCCGGACTATCCTGCACAAAATGTCGCAGGCCAGCACAACATCTTGACGAATACGGCGTCATCATCCCTATATGTAGGCATCACGGTTCTTTCGGGTCGATCCGGCCCGAAAGCGAAGAGGGAAGCCGGTGCGCCTTTCGGGGCAAGGCCGGCGCTGCCCCCGCAACTGTAAGCAGCGAGCCTGCGCCGGATCACGCCACTGGTGCCGCACGGCATTGGGAAGGCCGGCAAGGGCAGCGACCTGCGAGCCAGGAGACCTGCCGTGATGATGACGATGAACCACGGGCGGGGTGTCCCGGCGGTGCGCCTGGCAATGCGGCCTTGTCGCCGCAGGGCTCCATGCGTCCTGGCCTGCCCCGCCCCCAGCAGCACGGGGAACAGATGCGGCCATCCTTCACCACCAGACCTGCCAAGGCCGGCGCCGCCGTCCGCAGCACCGCAAGGGCGGCAGCAAGCCGCAGGCAAGGGAGGGCGCGTTGATGCCGGCGCCGCTTACGCCCCCGCCCATCGCGCCGGCAAGGGATGTCGCCGTCGATGTCGCCTCGTCGGTCAACGAATACCTGGACCGCGCCGATTGGCGGGTGAATGCCAACGCCAACCAGGACTATTCGCTCGGCGGGCTGATCCTGAACGTCTCGGGCAAGGTGGTGGCCAATTACTGGCTGTCGCATGTCTATCCGCCCGCCGTGGGCGAGGCGCATCGCCGGGGCGACCTGCATATCCACGACCTCGACATGCTGGCCGGCTATTGCGCCGGCTGGTCGCTGCGCACCTTGCTGACCGAGGGGTTCAACGGCGTCCCCGGCAAGGTCGAGGCCGGGCCGCCGAAGCGCCTGTCCAGCGCCATCGGCCAGATCGTGAACTTCCTAGGCACGCTGCAGAACGAATGGGCCGGCGCGCAGGCCTTCAGTTCCTTCGACACCTATATGGCCCCCTTCATCCGCAAGGATGGGCTGGGCTATGCCGAGGTGCGGCAGGCCATGCAGGAGCTGATCTTCAACCTCAACGTCCCCTCGCGCTGGGGCACGCAGACCCCGTTCACCAACCTGACCTTCGACTGGGTCTGCCCCGAGGATCTGCGCGACCAGGTGCCGGTCATCGGCGGTCAGCCGATGGGTTTCACCTATGGCGCCTTGCAGGCCGAGATGGACATGATCAACCGCGCCTATATCGAGGTAATGGCGCGCGGCGACGAAAAGGGCCGGGTCTTCACCTTTCCGATCCCGACCTACAACATCACGCCGGATTTTCCCTGGGCCAGCGAGAACGCCAAGCTGCTGTTCGCGATGACGGCGAAATACGGCCTGCCCTATTTCCAGAACTTCCTGAACTCGGACCTCAAGCCGAACATGGTGCGGTCCATGTGCTGCCGGCTGCAACTCGACCTGACCGAGCTGCTGAAACGCGGCAACGGGCTGTTCGGCAGCGCCGAGCAGACCGGCTCGCTGGGCGTCGTCACCGTCAACTGCGCGCGGCTGGGTCATCTGCACAAGGGCGACGAGGCCGGGCTGCTGCAACGCCTGGACGAATTGCTCGACCTGGGCCGCGACAGCCTGGAGATCAAGCGCCGGGTGATCCAGCGGCTGATGGACGACGGGCTGTTTCCCTATAGCCGGCGCTACCTGGGCACGCTGCGCAACCATTTCTCGACCCTGGGCGTCAACGGCATCAACGAGATGATCCGCAACTTCACCGACGATGCGCATGACATCACCACCGAATGGGGACATGGCTTCGCGCTGCGGCTGCTCGACCATCTGCGGGCGCGCATCACCGCCTTCCAGGAACAGACCGGACATCTCTATAACCTGGAGGCGACGCCGGCAGAGGGCACCACCTATCGCTTCGCCAAGGAGGACCGCAGGCGTTTTCCCGGCATCCTCCAGGCCGGCACCGAACACGAGCCCTATTACACCAATTCGAGCCAGCTGCCTGTCGGCTTTACCGACGACCCGTTCGAGGCGCTGGAACGGCAAGAGGCGCTGCAGCGCAAATACACCGGCGGCACCGTGCTGCATCTCTACATGGGCACGCAGCTGTCCTCGGCCGAGGCCTGCCGCAAGCTGGTGCGCCGGGCGCTGGAGAATTTCGGCCTGCCCTATATCACCGTCACGCCGACATTCTCGGTCTGCCCCAGGCATGGCCATATCGCGGGCGAACACGCGTTCTGCCCGCGCTGCGACGAAGAGCTTATCGCGAAAAAGCGGCAATCGGCCGCGCATTGAGGAAGGAAAAGACCATGTTCGACGACTGGAAAACCGGACCGGAAGAGATCCTGCTGGCGGATGAGGAACGCCAGCCCTGCGAGATCTGGACGCGGGTGATGGGCTATCACCGCCCGGTATCCTCGTTCAACCGCGGCAAGAAGGGCGAATTCCGCGAGCGGCTGTATTTCAGCGAGCGGCGGGCCGATCTTGGCTGAGATCCGCATCGGCGGCCTGCAGCGCCTGTCCAGCTGCGACTGGCCGGGCGAGCTGGTCGCCACCCTTTTCCTGCAGGGCTGTCCCTGGGACTGCCCCTATTGCCACAACCCGCATCTCATCCCGCCCGAGGCCGAGGGCGCGCTGGATTGGCAAGAGATCCTGGACTTTCTGGCGGGACGGCGCGGCCTGCTCGACGGCGTGGTGTTCTCGGGCGGGGAGCCGACGCTTCAGCGCGGCCTGCCCGAGGCGTTGCGGGCGGTCCGGGCCCTGGGGTTCAGGACCGGCCTGCACACGGCCGGCCCCTACCCCGCCCGGCTTGCGGCGGTGCTGCCGCTTTGCGACTGGGTCGGCTTCGACGTGAAGGCGCCGTTTTCCGGCTATCGGCGGGTGACGGGCGCAGCCGGCAGCGGCGACAGGGCCAGGGAAAGCCTGCGGCTGCTGCTGGCCAGCGGCACGGCCCACCAGGTGCGCACGACGGTCGATCCCACCCTGATCGACGGGGCGGCCTTGGCGCGGATGGGCGCGGAACTGGCGGCGCTGGGTGTCGCCGACCATGTCCTGCAGGCCTGCCGCAGCACCGGAACACGCAGGAACCGTCCGGTGCACAAGGGCTGAAAGCCGGCCCTGGGGGCCGGCATGCCATGGCGAAGGAACCGGGGGCGGCGTCTCTCAGCCCATGCGGGCAGCGGGCTGGTCTATGCCGACGGTATCGACCGCATCCGGCCGGTGGGCTCGGGCCGAACGGCTATCTTTGCGGCCGGCCGGAGCCGTGCCCGATGCCTTCCTCACCTCCGGCCTCTGCCGATGCGGGTGTCAGCGAAAGCCCGGCGGGCAGGTTGTCCGGTTTCAGATACCCATGGCAAGCAAAATTGATGATGGCCGAGGTGACATCTTCCACCGAATGCCGCCCGCCGGGGCGATACCACTTATACATCCAGAGCGTCATCCCCAGAATTATGCTTGCAGCTATATGAGAATCGACATCTACGAAAACCCCCTTTTCGACGCCCTCCCGATATATCTGCTCGACCGTGCGCAGGTATGATTTCTTGACTTCCCGGACCTGGACCAGCGCGCTTTCCGGAAGCTCGGATTCGTTTTCGATATATACGGCAAGGTCGGCCATGTTCGAGGAAAACATGTCGATCCGGCCGCTCATGATCCTGACAAGCTTTTCATGCGGGCCAATATCCATTTCCAGGATTTCATTGAGCTGCGCCGTCGACATCTCCATGAATCTCTGGTGTATTTCCAGAAGGATGTCGGACTTGCTCTTGAACCAGTAATATATCGCGGGCCTGCGCACGCCGAAGTGGTCGGCAACCTCCTGGAGACTGGTGCCGCGATACCCCTTCTTTCGGAACAGATCCGCCGAAACCCGCAAAATTTCGTCCCTGGTCAGGTTGGGTCGCGCATTCGGAGTTCTTGAGATCGGCGTCATGGTCGTGGCTTCTCGTCATCAAGGAATTATTGTTGCTCGTTCATCGCGCGGCCATGATGGCATTTGCCCCATGAGCAGCGCCCATTGATCTTTCGGGCGACAGCTTCCCTGCCGAGCCATGCAACCCCGCTTGAACTGCGCACAGATCGGTTCTCAATCTCGTTTTTCGGACGACGGCTGTCCTGGTTGAGCCGCCAGCAACAGAGTCGTTTCGTTCGGTTCACCTTATAACCGTCGAGGATCAGGGGGCCGTTATAAGGAAGGATCACCCGACCGAACCTAACCGCCCGAGGCGCGACTGGCAAGCGCCCAGCCGCCACGGGGCGGAAGGTCGCGCCGAGGATTCCAGCATCGGAGGCCCTACGGAGAGAGGTTCCCCTGCGGAATACTACCTAGCGAAAACAGTAAACTATCTTCATGATGCTCAGCCCTGCGCCGCGACATGAGACCTGGGCGGCTCCCCTATACACGCCCAAAGATTCCGCCCTGCAAAATGATGTTGACACGAATCGAAACGAGATTTACTTACTAGAAAGTAAGCACGGGGGAGATGTGGATGAGCCCGCAGGGATAGGCTGCGCCCGGCGGGAAACCGGCCGGATTCTGCGACGGTGAGCAAAATCGCTTCCGGCAAGAAGGCGATCTCTGCAATTCGGAAAGCTAGGCGTATCCTTAAAATGAATGCGCGCCCGACCATTTCGGTTGCGCAGACCGAAAAATACGAGATGGCTTCCCGCGACAACTATGGCGTCATTGGCGCGGAAAGCCGCGCCGTATTCGCATATCGAAGACAAGTGCCCGAATGGCCTTGTTCGATAACCCCTCCCTGGGATTGACAGGGAACCTTGCCCACCTTCTTGCTGACGATCGCCGCCGCTTCATGCGGGCGATGTGCTGCATCCTTGATCCCCGCCAACATTGCCAAAAACCCTGCCTTGCCGGCGCTTTGTCAAATTTATAAAAACGGCATCAAATTTCGTATTGCAAAACACATTTCCTAAAAGTAATTTCCCCAAGGAAGGCGACCTGCCGGGCCTCGGCCGCGCGCTTTCCGCGCCAAAGCGAAGGGCGCGCCCTGCCCCGCCGGCAGGTTTCTTGCATTTCATCTTGGGGAGGAGAAAGACATGAAACAAACCATCTCGCTGGCAAGGACAGCATTGCATGCGGGAACGGCGATGGCGTTCCTTGGCATGGCGGCCGGTTCGGCCGCATATGCGCAGGAGGTGACGCTCAAGCTGGGCAGCGTCCTGCCCGCCGGGCACTATATCCACCAGCACCTGGTCGATGTCTTCATGGCGGATGTCGAGCAAAAGACGAACGGCGCGATCAAGTTCGAAAGCTATCCCGCCGCGCAGCTTGGCAAGGACGTGCCCGCCACCATGGGCAGCGGCTTGCTGGACCTGGGCGTCGTCATCACCGGGCATCATGCGGCCAAGTTCCCGCTGTCCTCGGTCGGGGAACTGCCGGAAGGCGCCGGAAGTGCCTGCCAGGGCTCGGCCAAGATGTGGGCGCTGACCCAGCCCGGCGGCATCCTGGACCAGGCGGAGTTCGCGCCCAAGGGGCTGCGCGTCCTGAACGCCAACATGCTGGCCCCCTATGTGCTGTTCACCGGCAGCCGCAAGGTCGAAAAGCTGGACGACGTGCGCGGCCTGAAGATCTGGTCCAGCGGCCCGGCGGCCGAAAAGGCCATCGCCGAGATGGGCGGCGTGCCGATCAAGGTCTCCTCGACCGAGCTTTACGATTCCGCTACCCGCGGCACCGTCGACGGCGCCGTGTTCCCCTATTCCGGCCTAGTCCAATACGAGCTTGAGCCGGTGCTGAAATATGCGGTCGACGGGGTCAACTTCGGCTCGGGCGTGTTCTTCATAACCGTCAACCAGCGCAGCTGGGACCGCCTTACCGAGGAACAGCGCGCGGTGATGAGCGAGGCGGCGCTGGCCGCGCAGCAGTCGTTCTGCGCCTATATCGATGAAAACAACAGCGAGCTTCGGGACCAGGTCGCGGCGCGGGACGGCTATACCGTCACCACCCTGGAAGGCCCCGCCCAGGAGGAATTCGTCGAACGGCTGAAGCAGGGCGCGGTCCACTGGGCCGGGGTCATGGACAAGGCCGGCCTGCCGGGCAGCGAGGTGCTGAGGGCGCATCAGGAAGCCGCAGCCGATTGACGCGACAGCGGCCGGTCCCGCCGCGACATCCGTTGCGGCGGGACGGATCTCTTGTCGCCGGGGCATCAACGCAAGGGCAGGGCATTGGAAGAATTCGACTATGTTATCATCGGCGCCGGCAGCGCGGGCTGCGTCCTGGCGCATCGGCTGACCGAGACGGGCAACCATAGCGTCTGCGTGATCGAGGCTGGCCCGCCGGACCGCAACCCCTTCATCCATATCCCCGCCGGATATGTGAAGAACGTCATGAACAAGGATCTGACCTGGGGCTTCGTCAGCCAGCCGGTCCCCGGCATCGGCGGGCGCTCGGTGGGGCTGCCGCAGGGCAAGACGCTGGGCGGCTCCAGCGCCATCAACGGCATGGTCTACAATCGCGGCCAGCGGGCCGACTATGACGGGTGGGCGCAGCGCGGCAATCCGGGCTGGAGCTATGACGACGTGCTGCCCGCCTTTCGCCGCTCGGAAAAGCGGGGCGGCGCTGCCGATCAGGACTATCGCGGCACCGACGGCCCCCTGACCGTGACCGACCCGGCCTTCGACAACCCGCTGTGCCGGATGTTCGTCGAGGCGGCCAGGGAAATGGGCATCCCCGAGGTCGAGGATTACAACGCCGCCGCGCAGGAAGGCGTCGGCGGCTTCCAGTTCACCATCGACCTGTCGGGCCGACGCTCGGTCCGCATGAGCACGGCCCGCGCCTTCCTGCATCCGGCCGAAAGAACCGGGCGGGTCTCGGTGCGGACCCATGCCTATGCGGCGCGCATCCTGTTCGAGGGCAAGCGCGCCATCGGCCTGCGCTATCATGCCGGCGGCCCGCATGGCACGCCCAGCGAGGTGCGCGCCCGGCGCGAGGTCATCCTGTCGGCGGGCGCGCTGAACAGTCCGCGGCTGCTGCAGATCTCGGGCATCGGCGATCCTCGGCATCTGCGCGGGCTGGGGGTGGACCCGGTCGCCGCCCTGCCCGGCGTGGGCGCGAACCTGACCGACCACTACCAGGTGCGCGCGGCGGTGCGGCTGAAGGACATCCGCACCGTCAACGAACGCGGCCGGGGCCTGGCGCTGGTTTCGGAGGTCGCGAAATGGGCCCTTGGCAGCCGCGACACCATCCTGGGCATGGGGCCGGTGCCGATGCGGGTCTTCATGCGCTCGGACCCGGCGCTGGATGCGCCCGACCTTCAGCTTTCCTTCACCCCGGCCAGCTATCGCGAAGGGGTGGCGGGGCTTCTGGACCGCTATCCGGGCATGACCTGCGGCGGCTACATGCAGCGCCCGGAAAGCCGGGGCTGGGTGCGGGCCGTGTCCACCGACCTGGCGGTCCAGCCCGAGATCCAGCCCAACTACCTGGCGACGGAACGCGACCGCATGGCCATCGTCCAGGTGCTGAAATACGCGCGGCAACTGCTGGGCGCGAAAAGCTTCGCACCCTATTACGTCCGCGAGGAATTTCCGGGCGACAAGGTCTCGACCGACGACGAGATCCTGGACTTTGCCCGCCAGTTCGGCGGCACCGCCTTTCACCATTGCGGCACGGCCCGCATGGGGCCGGCCAGCGACCCGATGGCGGTGGTGGACGAAAGGCTGCGGGTGCATGGGCTCGAGGGGCTGCGCGTCGTCGATGCCTCGATCATGCCGGCGATCATCTCGGGGAACACGAACGCGCCCACCATCATGATCGCCGAGAAGGCGGCAGAGATGATCCGCGCCGACAACGCCGCCTGACCTGCGGCCGCGCATCGGCCCGCGCCTTTGCGCCTTGCGGACGGGCCCGTGGGGTGACGCAAGCCGCGGTTGCGGCGCAGAGCGGAGGCTGTGTCGAATACATTGCGGCATCCAGTTTCGCTTCGCAAAACATGTTGACGCGAATCGGGATTAGATTTACTTACTAGAAAGTAAGCAAAGGAGACGCGGATGATCCCCCAGCTTGCCAGGAATGGATCCACCTCGACGAAAAGATCGGTCGGGCCCTGCGATTGTCAACGAAGATTGGGCTGGCGGCGGCTTTCCGAAACCGCGGCCAATCCGCAAGGCGAGGATGCCCAGGAACATGAAAATCCCTCGGCAATATCCGCGCCCCATTCCGCATGAAACCGGGCGGCAAGGACAGGCAATCGCAAGGCAGGAGGAGGATTATGGATATGAATGAGCAGGTGCTTGCCAATTTGTCGGCATTCGTGGCCGATACCCGCTTCGAGGATCTTTCTGCGGCGGTCGTGGATGAAACGGTTCGGATCATTCTCGACTCGGTCGGCTGCGGCATTGCCGGGACGACGCATAAGCGCGGCCAGATCGGCGTCGATTACGGGCGGATGCAGGCCGGGACGGAGGCGACGATCCTGGGGACCGGCCATCGCGCCTCGATCCTTGGCGCCGCCTTCGCCAATGCCGAGCTGATCAATGCGCTGGACCATGACGCCGTCCTGCCGCCCGGCCATGTCTGCCCCTATGTCCTGCCCGGCGCACTTGCCCTGGCCGAAACCCGGCATGCCAGCGGCCGCGAGCTGATCCTTGCGACCGCGCTGGCGCACGAGATTTCCTGGCGCATCGGCAAGGCGATGGATTACCTGCGCGACATCCGGGACGGCAAGGTCGAGCCGCCGCCCGTCTGGGGTTTCGCCAGCACGATCTTCGGCGCGACCGCCGCCATTTCCAAGCTTCAGGGCCAGCCCGCCGAGGTCGTCGGCAATGCGCTGTCGATCGCGGCGATGATCTCGCCCGTGAACGCGGCGGCGTCCTGGCGCCAGCACGCGCCGCCGACGACGATCAAATACATGCTGGGCGGCTGGCTGGCCCATGGCGCGATCACCGCCGCGCATATGGCGGGTTTCGGCCATCGCGGCGACCGGCAGATCTTCGAGCCGGAATACGGCTATCCGCGCTTCATCGGCACCCGCCGCTGGGAGCCCGAGCATATCCTGGACAAGCTTGGCAGCGAATGGCGCTTTCCGTCCGAAAGCTCGTTCAAGCCCTATCCGCATTGCCGTGTCCTGCACGCGCCGCTGGACGCGCTGAACCAGATCATCGACCAGAACCGGATCACGCCGGACGAGATCGAAGGCATCAAGGCCTGGGTCGAGGGTTTCCTCGAACGCCCGCTGTGGATGAACCGCGACATCACCGACGTGACGGATGCGCAGTTCAGCATCGCGCATGGCCTGGCGCTTGGCGCCCATCAATTCCTCCGCGGCCCGGAATGGCAAAAGCCCGAGAGGGTCTATGACCCCTCGGTCATGCGGCTGATGGAGAAGGTCGAGCATGTGATCCACCCGGATTATGCCGATTCGCTGACCAAGGACCGCGCCAGCCGCCCGACCCGCGTCGAGGTCCGCGCGCGCGGCCAGGTCTTCGTCGCCGAGCGCAGCCACCCCAAGGGCAGCGGCGCGCCGGGCAGCGACAGCTACATGACCACCGCCGAACTGGTCGAGAAGTTCACGATCAATGCCGGTTCCGCATTGTCGGAAGAACGCAGCCGGCATCTTGCGGAGCGACTGCTGGGTTTGGCCGATGTCGATGACGTCGCGGAAGTGATCAGAGGCGCCGGAACAGCCTGATGTCCTTGCTGCATCCGGGCGGGAAACCACCGTCCGGATATTGGCATGAACCTAATACTGGGGAGGAGAAAAATGACCATAGCCATGAAATACGTCGCCGCCGCAACGGCTGTCATGCTTGCCGGTACGACGCTGCCGGCTCAGGCGGACGATGAGACGACGCTGAAGATTTCGCATATGTTCTCGTTGACGCATTATGCCTGGACCCAGGCCGGTGCGCCTTTCACGCAAAAGGTGGCCGAGCTCAGCGGCAACAAGCTGCAATTCCAAGAATACCCCGCAGGCCAGCTGGGCAAAGACTATATCAGCCAGCTCAACAGCGGGTTGGCCGATGTCGTGGTGCTGGTCGGCTCTTATACGGCGGACAAGTTGCCGCTCACCTCGGTTTCGGAACTTCCGGTGAAGTATGACAGCGCCTGCGAGGCCAGCGGCAAGCTGTGGTCCATCATCAAGCCGGGCGGGTCACTCTATGAGGAAGAATACAAGCCCCAAGGCCTGCGGCCGCTTTTCGTTGCGCTACTACCCACCTACAAGATCATGACGACGACCAAGGCTTTAAAGAGCTATGATGAAGTAAAGGGATTGAAGATCCGAGCGTCGGGAGCGGCGATGGAGCAGACGGTGCGCGCTTTGGGCGGAGTGCCGGTGCAAATTCAAGGGCCGGAAATCAGTGATTCTTTGCGCCGAGGCACGGTGGACGGAACCTTCCTTTCCTATAACTCGGCCCATCCCTATGGTGTCGACGCGGTCGTCAAGCACGGCATCAAGGGACCAAGCCTCGGCTCGACTTCGGTAGTATTTGCGATGACCGAGCGAAAATGGGAATCGTTGACCGATGATCAGCGGACAGCATTGGAGACTGCTGCAATGCAAGTCCAGCCGCAGTTTTGCGGGTGGATGGACGCCGATGAGGACAAGGCTCGCCAGCGCATGATTGATGAGTTCGGCTATGCAGCGGTGGAGGTCTCGAACGAGGAAACTACGGCATTGCAGGAAAAGTTGCTGACAGTCGCCGAAGCTTGGGCAGAGCGGATGGAAGAGCAGCGCAAACCTGGCAGGGCTATCCTTGAAGCCTTTCAGAGCGCCTCGCCGGAGAATGTCGACTAACGGTCCGGCAGCAGAGCTCTTTCATCATAATTGATATCGTTCTGCATTGCAGAATTTACTTCTGCAATATAAACGCCAATACGAACGGCTCAGGAAAGCGCGCGGTGGTTCCCAATCCCGTCAGGCAGGGATTGCCCACCATGGTCGTTTTGCGCGGTCGCTTTGCCGGGCGTGAGCCGCGCGTTCAACAACCGCTGTCATTTGACCGGAGTGAGGAATCTATGGACAACGTACTGACGCCCGACCAGCAGGAGATCCGGGATGCGGCCCTGCGCATCGCGTCGAAATTCGGCCCCGACTACTGGCTGGAACGCGACCGCGAGGGCGGCTTTCCCGAGGCCTTCTATCGCGCCTGCGCCCATGACGGCTGGCTCGGCATCGCCATGCCCGAGGCCTATGGCGGCGCCGGCCTTGGCATCACCGAGGCGGCGATCTTCCTGCAGGCCATGGCGGAATCGGGCGGCGCGGTGCAGGCCGCCTCGGCCATCCACCTCAATATCTTCGGCCTCCAGCCCATCGTCCTCTTCGGCACCGAGGAACAGCGCCAGCGCATGCTGCCGCCGATGATCCAGGGCAAGGTCAAGGCCTGTTTCGGCATCACCGAACCAGATGCCGGGCTGAACACCACCAAGCTCAAGACCCGCGCCGTGCGCCAGGGCGACAAATACGTGGTCAACGGCAAGAAGGTGTTCATCTCGACCGCGCAGGTGGCCGATTACATCATGCTGCTGGCCCGCACCACGCCGATCGAGGAATGCAAGCGCCCGACCGATGGCCTCAGCATCTTCTACACCAAGCTCGACCGCAGCCGCATCGAGGTGCGCGAGATCGACAAGATGGGCCGCAAGGGCATCGACACCAACGAGCTGTTCATCGAGAACCTGGAAATCCCCGCCGAGGATCTGATCGGCGAAGAGGGCCAGGGTTTCCGCTACATCCTGCACGGGATGAACGCCGAGCGCATCTTCGTGGCCGCCGAATGCATCGGCATCGGCCGGGCGGCGAACGAGCGCGCGGTGCAATATGCCAAGGAGCGCGTGGTCTTCGACCGACCCATCGGCCAGAACCAGGGCATCCAGCACCCCTTGGCGCAGAACTGGGCGAACCTGGAGGCGGCGAACCTGATGATGCTGCATGCCGCAAGGCTGTGGGACGAAGGCAAGCCCTGCGGTTCCGAGGCGAATGCGGCCAAGCTTCTGGCCTCGCAGGCGGCGGTCGAGACCTGCAAGAACGCGATGCTGACCCATGGCGGCTATGGCTATGCCAAGGAATACCATGTCGAGCGCTTCATGCGCGAGATCATGATCCTTTATATCGCCCCGATCACCCCGCAGCTGATCCTGTCCAACATCGCCGAGAAGAAGCTCGGCCTGCCGAAGTCGTATTGAGGACGTGCTGCCCCCGGCGGATCGTCGCCGGGGGCACGGCCCAGGAAAGCTCGGGAAGAAAGGCCGATCATAAGGAGCAAGCTGCTTGCCACCATCCGCATTCTCGGGCTGGGTGCCATGTCCGGGCACGCCATGCGGGAACGCTGCCGCGCGCCTCGCTACGAAAAGCGGCATCGCCTCCGGCAAAGGATCGAGCGAAGACCAGGAAGCATGCCGTTCCGCGAGGAAAAGCCCGATTCCGGCAACACGCCACCGGGCCTTTTGCCCACGATGCCAAGGGGCCTCACGCGGGCGGCGGCAGGGGTAGCATAGGTCGTAGCCTGTTACCCGCAATGCCAGCGCGCCTCGCTCTTTCCGCAGGATCTTCTCCATCGGCTTCCCCTTGGCCAGTGCGTCGACCAGCTTGTCGAGATAGCGGATCTCGCGCATCACCGGATCTCGGATCTTCTCGACCCGGACCCCGCAGACCACGCCCCTGATCCGCGCGCGCCGGGTTCACAGCCTCGGCAAGGAAAGTCTCGAAATCAGTCCGGTCTTTCAGCCGGGCCGCCAGTTCCTCTGGCCCGCAGCCCGCCAGCCAGGGGATGATCGCATCGACCTCGGCCTTGGTGCGGCCCTTCTTCTCCGCCTTCGCCACGCAATGCGGTGAGAGGCTGGCGAAGCGCGTGGTGAAGATCCTGCGTGTCATGCCGCCTCCCCCGACCGTTCCAGGCGCGTCACGTTGACCTGCCCGCATCGAACGGGCGGCGCGCTCCGGGCCAACCTCGGCCGCGGGCGATCAGTCCATCTGCGCCCCGCCATCCCCAGCAAGATCGCGGCAATAATGCCCGAAATCCCTGGCCGTGACGGGACCGGGCTGGCTTTCCAGCAGCAGGGCCAGCAGGATGCGGGCCTTCTTGCCCTGCAGCCGGCCCGCCAGGATCGCCCCCGCATGCTGCAAGTCCAGCGCGCCGCCGTCGGCGTAAAGCGGCCGGGTCTCGCCCCGCAGGCAGCGCGTCGTCACGACGCAGGTCACGCCCCGCTCCCGCGCGCGCGCCACGGCCAAGGCCAGTTCGGGCGTGCCGTTGCCGCAGCCGAAGCCCTCGATCACGATGCCCCTCATGCCGGCGGCCACCAATGCGTCGATGCCGCGGCCGTCCATGCCCATCACCGCCGGCAACAGCGCCACGTCCCGGCTGATGCCGGTCGCCGGCCGGGGCGCGGGCCGGGGCGGCCGCGCCAGCAGGCGGATGCCGGCGCGGCCGACGCGCGCCACCGGGCCGAAATGCGGACCGGCAAAGCCGGCGCGAGCCTGGGCGTCGATCTTGGTGACATCCTCGGCGGCATAGGCGCTGCCGTCAAAGACCACCACCACGCCCAGGCCCCGCGCCTTGCGCGAGCCCGCCAGGCGCAGCGCCGCCGCCAGATTGCCCGGCCCGTCCGGCACGGGGCTGTCGGCGGCGAATTGCGCCCCGGTGAACGCCACCGGCTTCTCGGACCCGATCACCAGGCTGGCCAGGAAGGCGCTTTCCTCCATCGTGTCGGTGCCATGCGTCACCACGCATCCGGCCACCTCGGGATCGGCCAGATGCCCGGCGATCCGCCGCGCCAGTTCCAGCGACAGCGCCAGGTCGATGCGGTTGCTGCCGAGATTGCAGAACGGATCGACCCGCAGTTCCGGCGGGCCCGAGGGCAGCAACGCTTCGGGTCCGTCCATGCTGAGCAGGCCGCCGCGTTCGGCCGAAAAGCGCGAGGCGATGGTGCCGCCGGTCGAGACCAGCGCGATGGTCCGTGGCGCCATGCCCGCCCCGCTCAATGCAGAACCTGGCTGAGGAAGCGCCGGGTGCGCTCATGCACCGGGGCGCCGAAGAACGCCGCTGGGGGAGCCTGTTCCACGATCTGGCCCCGGTCCATGAACACCACCCGGTCGGCGACCTGCCGGGCGAAACCCATCTCATGCGTGACGATCATCATGGTCATGCCCTCGGCCGCCAGCCCGCGCATGGTGTCCAGCACCTCGCCCACCATCTCGGGGTCGAGCGCCGAGGTCGGCTCGTCGAACAGCATCACGCGCGGCTCCATGCAGAGCGCGCGGGCGATGGCGGCGCGCTGCTGCTGGCCGCCCGACAGCTGCGAGGGGTATTTATGCGCGTGTTCGCCCAGCCGCACCCGCTCCAGCAGCCTGACCGCCAGCGCCTCGGCCGCGCGCCTGGACATGCCGCGCACCGACATCGGCGCCAGGACGCAGTTCTGCACCAGGTCGAGATGCGGGAACAGGTTGAAATGCTGGAACACCATCCCGACCTCGCGCCGCACCGCCTGCGCGGCGCTTTCGCTTTTGCCCAACTCGATCCCGTCCACGACGATCGAGCCCTCCTGATGCTGTTCCAGCTGGTTCAGGCAGCGGATCAGCGTCGACTTGCCCGAGCCGGAGGGGCCGCAGATCACCACCTTCTCGCCCTTGGCGACCGACAGGCTGACATCGGTCAGCACCTGGAACGCACCATACCATTTGTTCACCCCGGCGACGGAGATGATCGGCCCGGCGGGCGAGGCGTCTGGATTGGACATGGCGGACCTCCTGAATCCTGGGTTGGCATCATTGACGGCCCGTCCCGGCGGAACTGCCGGAACGGGCGGGGTGCGATCAGGCGGCGGGCCGGGCGGCGCGCCGGCTGATCCGCTCGTCGAAATAGCCGGCGCGGACGGCGGCGCCGACCAGGTTCACGAAGAAGCGCCCGGCGGCGATGGCGGTCAGCTGGTTCACGTCCTTCGAGGGGGTGATCTCGACGATGTCCATGCCGACCACACGGCCCTTGCGCACCAGCCCGTGCAGCAGCTCGCGCATCTGGCAATAGGTCACGCCGCCAAAGGCCGGCCCGGCCACGCCCGGCATCACCGAGGGATCGACCCCGTCCGCATCGACGGTCAGGTAATAGCGCCCGCCGTCCGGGATGCGGTCCAGGATCGCCTGCATGCCCTTTTCGTGCAGCTCGTAGGCGGTGACGATGTTCGAGCCGTAAGCCTGCGCCGCCTCGTATTCCTCGGGGCGGGCGGTGCCCTGGGCGCGGATGCCGATCTGGAAGATCTCCTTCACATGCGGCATTTCCGAGGCGCGGCGGATCGGGCTCGACAGACCATCATGCACGCCGTTGATCTGGTCGCGCCAGTCCAGATGCGCGTCGATCTGGATCAGCGTGATCGGCCCCTGGTCGTCATAGGCGCGCAGCACCGGGATCGGGATGCCGTGGTCGCCGCCGATGATCAGCGGCAACGCCCCGGCGGCCAGGATCCTGCGCACCGCGGCTTCGGCATTGCGCGAATGCGCCTTGGGATCGGCCGGATCGCCGGTCACGTCGCCGCAATCCACCGCCCGCACGTCGCGGCCGTCGTAAAGCGTGCCGCCGATGTCGAAATCATAGCGGTCGAGCAGCCGCACCGCCCGGTCCGTCGCCTGCCGCACCGCGGTCGGCGCGCGGCTCTGGTCGTTCGTCACCTCGTCCATGGTATAGGCCGAGCCGTAGGGGATGCCGAGAAAGGCGATGTCGGCATCCAGCGTGTCCAGGTCGGTCTGCACGGTCGAATAGAGCATGCTGGTATGGCCATGCTTGGGCGCCGAGGTCAGCTTGCGGGTCATGAATGGTCCTCCGGGTAAATCAATGGCTTGGGGTGGAAAGGTCGGCGGGCGCCGCCACCTCGTGGATCTGGGCGAGGAATTCCCTCAGCCTGGGGTTCTGCGGGTCACCCAGCACCTGCCGGGCCGGGCCCTGTTCGGCGACCAGGCCGCCGTCGAGGAAGATCACCCGGTCGGCGACATGGCGGGCAAAGCCGATCTCATGCGTGACGATCACCATGGTCATGCCGCTGTCGGCCAACTCGCGCAGGAACAGCAGCACCTCCTTGACGATCTCGGGGTCCAAGGCCGAGGTCGGCTCGTCGAAGAGCATCAGCCGCGGCTCCATGGCCAGGGCGCGGGCGATGGCGACGCGCTGCTTCTGGCCGCCCGACAGGGCCGAGGGATAGGCGTCCTCCTTGCCGGCAAGGCCGAAGCGGGCCAGAAGCGCGCGGGCCTGGCGCTCGACTTCCTCGCGCGGGCGGCGCTGCACCTTGATGGGGCCGCGGGCGATGTTCTCCAGCACGGTCATGTGCGGCCACAGGTTGAACTGCTGGAACACGAAGCCCATCATCGGCCGCAGCTGGTCGATGCGCTTGTGCGACTGCATCCGCACCTTGCCGTCGCGGCCCGGCTCGCGGCCGATATGGGTGCCGTCCACCTCGACGAAGCCGCCGTCGGGAAAGGTCAGGTAGTTGATGCAGCGCAGGAGCGTGCTCTTGCCGCAGCCCGAGGGGCCGATGATGCAGACCACCTCGCCCGCCGCGACCTCGAAGCTGATGTCGCGCAGCGCGGTCATGGTGCCGAAGGACTTGGCGAGGTTCGAGACTTTCAGAAGGGGATGGGTCACTTGCTCCTCCGCATTCCGAGCTGGAGATACTTGTCGGCCAGGCTGTGGCGGGCCTGCTGGCTGCCCTGCGCGGCGCCGGCGGCGCGCTCGACCCGGTGCATGCCATGGGCGAAGGCCGAGGTGATCAGCCAGTAAAGCGCCGCCGTGGTCAGGAACACCTCGAACGGGGCGAAGGTGGCGCCCTGGACCACCAGGCCCTGATAGGTGATCTCGGCCACGGTGATGGTGGACAGCACCGAGGTTTCCTTGATCATCGAGATCGCGGTGTTGGTCGAGGGCGGCAGTAGCAGCCGCAGCGTCTGCGGCGCCACCACCTCGCGCATGCCCATGAAATAGGACATGCCGACGGCGCGCGCGGCTTCCAGCTGGCCCTTGGGCACCGCCAGCACCGCGCCGCGGATCACCTCCGAGAAATAGGTGCTGGCATAGAAGGCCAGGGCGATGCCGCCGACCACCGGCTCGGGCAGGCGCAGCCCCATGAAGGGCAGGCCGTAGAAGAAGATATACAGCACCACGATGAAGGGGATGTTGCGGAACCATTCCACATAGGCCCCGGCGATGGCGCGCAGCCAGCGGCGATGCGACAGCGCCATGATCGCCACCGGGATCGCCAGCAGGAAACCCGCGGCGATGGACAGCAGGGCGACGACCAGCGTCATCCACAGCCCCGCGGCGAAAAGCGGCCAATTGTCGAGAATGACGGAGAAATCGAGGGTCATGACCTATCCCCTGCGCGCGGCGAAGCGGGTTTCGATGCGGCGGCCCAGCTGGCTGATCGCCAGGTTCAGCGCAAACAGCACGATGGCGGCGGCCAGGAGCGCCTCGAGCGGGCGGAAGGTGGTGTTGGCGATCTGCTGGGCGGTGCGCAGCACCTCGACCACGGTGATGACCGACAAAAGCGCGGTGCCCTTGACGATGGTGGTCAGCTCGTTGACCAGCGGCGGCAGGATGCGGATGTAAAGCTGCGGCAGGATCACCCGCGTCCAGATCGTCCGCGCCCGCACGCCCAGGGCGATGGCCGCCTCGACCGGGCCGGGATCCATGCCGGCTAGGCCGCCGCGCATGATCTCGGTGATGAAGATCGAGCTGTTCAGCGCGATGGCCAGCACCCCGGCCTGGATCGGCGTCAGGTCCAGCCCCAGCGCCGGCAGCCCGTAATAGAACAGGAAGATCTGCACCAGGATCGGCGTGCCGCGGATGAAGCTGATCAGCACGCCGATGGCGCCGGTCAGCAAGCCGATGCCGGTGGTGCGCAGCACGGTCAGCACGGTGCCGCCGATCAGCGCCAGCAGCATCGCGCCCAGGGCGATGGTCAGGTTGGTGAGGGCTGCGGGCAGCAGCCGGGGGAAGGCGTCACCAAACGCCAGAAGGTCGAAATCCACGGGCTTCCTCCTGCTTCTGCTCGGCCTGTGCCGCGGCCCCTTGCCAAGGGCCGCGGGGCCGTCAGAGCGCCCCTTCGGGCAGATAGCCCGTTTCGGGCAGCTCGTAGGTCATGCCGAGCCATTTCTGCTGCAGCTCGGCAAAGCGGCCGCTGGCCTTCAGCTCCAGGATGACGGCGTTGATGGCGTCGCGCAGGTCCTTGTCCTCGGGGCGCACCACCCAGGCGTTCAGGCTTTGGGTATCGGCCGCCTGCCCGACCAGCTCGAACACGCCCGGCCGTTCGTTCATCAGGTTCTGCAGCACCGGCAGCCCGGCCATGGCGGCATCCGCCGTGCCATTGGCCACCGCCAGGAAGGAATCGTTGAAGGTGGGGAACAGCTTCAGCTCGGCGAAACCCTGGCCCTCGGCCTTCAGCCTTTCGTCCAGCGCCTTGGCGACCGGATCGACGGCCGAGGCGAGCTGCGTCGCCACCACCTTGCCGGCCAGATCCTCGACGCCCCCGATGTCGCCGTTGCCGGCGCGCTTGATGGCATAGGCGGTGCTGTCGGCGATGGGCAGCGTATAGGCATAGCGCGCCGCCCGTTCCGGGTTGATGCCGACCGAGGTCGCCACGAAGTCGAACTTCTGCGCCAGCAGCCCCGGCAGGATGCCCTGGAACGGCAGGTCGAGCTGCTTGATCTCGACGCCCCAGGCCTTGGCGATCTCGTCCAGCAGGTCGCGGCCGAAGCCGGTGATCTGCCCGTCCTTGACGAATTCAAAGGGCGGATAGGCGGCCTCGGTGCCCACGACCATGGTGCCGGTGCGCCTGATCTTCTCGAAAGTGGTCTCGGCCAGAGCCGGCACTGCGCTCGCCAGGGCGATGGCGATGCTGACCGACAGGCCGGCAAAGGTGCGGCGGGTGATCATTGTCAGGCTCCTCCCTTGTCAGATGATCTGAGCCGTGGATAAGGCGAATCCGCCCCTTATCAAAAACAAAAATCATTCTCCGGTCACACGCCGGAAAACTCGCCTCCCCCGATGGGTTTCCATTAATTCTATTATTTACAGGATTGTGTCCCAGAAACACCCGCATATCCGGCACGATTCCGGCTTGCCATCATCCCGAAAATTCCTGATCATCATTCCCTAGAATCATGGTTTGACCCTTCATGTGCGCTGCCGACCCCCTCAGCCCCCCGCCGCGCCTGGCGATAGACCTGCATGCGCTTGAACTGTATCTCGCCGTCTTCGGCTCCGGCAGCATGACCGCCGCCGCCGAGCGCATGCAGCTGACGCAATCGGCCGTCTCCCGGCAGATCCTGCGGCTCGAGGCAGAGCTGGGCGTGCCGCTGTTCGACCGCACGTCGCGGCCGATGGTGCCGACGCCCGCCGGCCGGCGGCTGGCGCAAAGCGCCGAGCGGCTGCTGTCGCAGGCGGCATCGTTGCGAAACGAATTGCTCGACGCCAACCAGACGACCCTGACCCAGTTGCGGCTGGGGATCATCGATTCGCTGTCCGATCCGCTGGTGCCGCAGCTGATCAAGGCCATGCGCCACACCATCGACGCGGTCTCGATCTTCAGCGGCTTCATGGAGCCGCTGCGGCAAAAGCTGATCAGCGGCGACCTGGACGCCGTCATCTCGGCGGACCCTTTCGACGATCTCGACCGCTTCGACCGGCACGAGCTGTTCTCCGAGCAGTTCATCGCGTTGCTGCCCAAGGAGGTGCCGCCGTTCCGCGACGAGGAATCGTTTCGCCGTTTTGCCACCACCTCGCCGATGATCCGCTCGGGCGCCACCACCGGCATCGCGCGGCGGGTCGAGCAGCAGTTCCGCCGCACCCGGCTGGAGGTTCCGCATGCCTTCGCCTGCGACACCATCGATTCCATCATCAGCTTCGTTGCGGCGGGGCTGGGCTGGACCATCCTGACGCCAAGCTGCATCCGCAAATGCGCGCACCATGTGCCGTTCCTGCAGATCCTGCCCCTGCCCGGCCCGGCCTTCGCGCGGCGGATCTATCTGGTGACCCGCAGCGGCGAATTGACGGCGTTGAAACCGTTGCTGGTCCAGACCTGCCGCGCGATCGTCGCCACGCAATATGTCCCGGCTCTCAGCGCCCTGGCCCCATGGCTGGGCACCGCCGTGACGGTGGCGAAATAAGCCACGACCTTGGGGGCAATATGACCGCGCGCCAGATCGAAACCGCAGCAGAGCGCGCCCCTGCTCAGCCCCCGCGCCGGATTCCTTCGCGGGGCCTGAGCGGCAAATGGCTGGAAATCCGTCTGCCGGCGAAGCTCGTGCCATGCAGGCCGGGTCGTCACCGGGCGCCTGTCCCTGGGCATGGGCATTCGAACATGCCGGAATGCAAGCCGCCCCTCTTCGCCAGGCGCCGGCATTGTCGCCAGAAGAATGCGGCGGCATCCGGCACCGCCGGGGCGACCCGAAAGCTGCGGCGATGTTGCGATTGCACGAAGCGCAGGAATTGTATTCCCTTTGCTCAAGATGGATGAGCAATGCACCACGACCGCCGTATCGGACCGCCACCGCTTTCTGCGGCAATGCCTGTCGATCGACCTGGAGGTCAACCCCAGGACGGCGCGGATCTTTGCCTTCGCCGCGGTCCGTCACGGCATGGACGGCGCGATCCGCGCCGAAGAGGGGCAGCTTGAGAAGGGGCTCGATCGTCTGGAAGAGGCGCTCGACGGCATCGCGCACCCGATCGGGCATAATTTCCTGCGGCACGATCTGGCGCATCTCGTGGCTGCCCGGCCGCGCCTGTCGCGGATCATGCAGGCGCCCATCGACACGCTCTGGCTGAACCCCCTCGCCTTTCCGCGCAATCCCTATCACCATCTTGTCAAGCATTATCAGGACGGGCGCCTGCAGGCTGGCCATGTGAACGACCCCGAGCTCGATGCGAAGCTGGTCTTCCAGGTGCTGGAGAACCAGCTCAAGGCCTTCAGCGACCTGAATGCCCAAACGCCCGATGCATTGACCGCCTATCACTGGCTGACCACGCGCAAGGATCTGAGCCGGGGATTCGACGCGGTGTTTGGCCATGTGCGGGGCGCCGGGCTACCCTCTCGGGAACAGGCCTTCGCCGCGATCCGCCGCCTTGCGGAAGGCAAGACCTGCAAGCAGCGCCTCGAGCAGGAACTGGACCGGCTGGCCAGCCCCGACCGCGGCTGGCCGATGGCCTATGCCCTGTCCTGGATCTCGGTCGCCGGCGGGGATTCGGTCATGCCGCCCTGGGTTCGGGCCCAGTTCAGGGAGGCCTCGCTGATCGTGCGAGAGCTGAGGGACGGCTCCTGCCAGGATCCCGGATGCGGATGGTGCGCGGAACAGAACGACCCGGTCAAGGCGCTCCGGCGCTGGTTCGGCTTCGATGCCTTCCGGCCGCAACCCGCCGACGAGAGGGGGCGCTCGCTTCAGGAACGCATCGTCGGCGAGGCGATGGACGGGCGGAACCTGCTGGGCATCCTGCCCACGGGCACCGGCAAGTCCGTCTGCTACCAGATCCCCGCCCTGTCGCGGTTCGACAGAACCGGCGCCCTTACCGTGGTCATCTCGCCCCTGGTGGCGCTGATGGCCGATCAGGTCCAGGGGATGGAGCGGGCCGGGATCTCTTCGGCCGTGACGATCAACGGGATGCTGTCGATGCCCGAGCGCAAGGACGCGCTCGACAGGATCCGCATGGGCGATGCCGCAATCCTGATCATCTCGCCCGAGCAACTGCGCAGCACCTCGATCCGCTCGGTGCTGCAACAGCGGGAAATCGGTCTCTGGGTTCTGGACGAGGCGCATTGCATCTCGAAATGGGGCCACGACTTCCGGCCGGACTACCGTTATGTCGCGCGCTTCATCCGCGAAACCGCCGGGGACGGGCCGCCGCCGATCCTTTGCCTGACCGCCACCGCAAAGCCCGAGGTCGTGCGCGACATTCGCGAGCATTTCGAAAGCCGCGTCGGCGTCGAGCTGTTGCTTCTGGACGGCGGTGCCACGCGAGACAACCTGAGTTTCGAGGTCCGTCCGACGGGGAAAGAAAGGAAGCTGGCCGACATCTTCGAAGTGATCTCGGACATGCTGCCCGCCGAAGGCCGCTCGGGCGCCGTGGTCTATTGCGCGACCCGGAACGCGACCGAGCGGGTCGCCGCGTTTCTGAAGCACCAGGGCATGGCGGCCGAGCATTTCCACGCCGGCCTCGGCGCCGACGACAAGAAGGACATCCAGGAACGCTTCCGAACCGGAGAATTGCGGGTCATCGCAGCCACCAACGCCTTTGGCATGGGGATCGACAAGCCCGACATCCGCCTGGTCGTGCATTGCGACATTCCCGGCTCGCTGGAGAACTATCTGCAAGAAGCCGGTCGGGCCGGTCGGGACCGGGCCGATGCCAATTGCGTGCTGCTTTATGCCGCCGACGACATCGAGCGGCAATTCCAGCTTTCGGCACGCTCGCGCCTGGCCCGGCACGAGATCGGCGCGATCCTGCGGGCGATCCGCCGGATCGACGAACGCACCCGCAAGACCGGGACGGTCGTCGCCACCTCGGGCGAGATCGTCCGCGAGGAAAAGGACCGCGAATTCCAGCGCGACAGCGCCACCGAAGACACGCGGGTCAAGACGGCGGTGTCCTGGCTCGAAGAGGCGGTGCTGCTGCGGCGCGAGGAGAACCGCGTCCAGATCTATCCCTCCTCGCTGAAGATCCGCACGCTCGACGAGGCCGAGAGCCGCTTGCGCGGGGCCCAGATCACCGAGGCCCGGCGCAAGGCCCTTGTCGCCATCGTCCGGCATGTGATGAACGCGCCGCCGGACCAGGGCATCTCCAGTGACGAGCTTTGCGGCGCGAGCGGCCTCACGCCGGGCCAGCTGAACAAGGCCATGGCCGATCTGGAGACCCTGGGCATCGCCAGCAACGATCTGGCGATCACCGTCTTCGTCCATATCGGCATCGAAGGGCATTCCGCCGCCCGCCTTGCCGAGGCGTCGGATCTGGAGAAAACCCTGATCGCGCTGATGCGCGAGGCGGCCCCCGATGCCGGGCGGTCCGAACCCGTCCCGCTGCACCTGTCGGAGACCTGCCAGACCCTGCGCGACGGGGGGCATAAGGAGGCACGCCCCGACATCGTCGAAAAGCTGCTGCGCGGCATGGCCCGCGACGGACGGGACCAGGATGGCGGCCGTGGCAATATCCGGCTGAGAAAGGCGTCGCGCAACACGCTTGCCGTCGCGCTCGAACGGTCCTGGCGGATCATCGAGCAGACGGCGGAACTGCGCTGGAAGGCGGCGGCGGTTCTGCTTGGACATCTGGCCGGCAAGGTCGGCAAGGGGATCCGGGGCAAGGACATCCAGGTCGAAACGAAGATCGGCGATCTCCTGAACGCCATGGCCGCGGATATCGAGCTGAAAGCCAGCGGCGTCAGGGACATGACCAAGCTCATGGAACGTGCGCTTCTGTGGCTGCACGAACAGGGCATCGTGACATTGGGCAAGGGGCTCATGATCTTCCGCCCGGCGATGACCGTCCACCTGAACCCCAAGGGCGGACCCTTCACCAAGGAACATTTCCTGCCGCTCGAGGAACATTACACCGAGCAGACCGTGCAGACCCATGTGATGGCTGCCTATGCCGAACGCGGCCTGGTCGACATGGACGAGGCGGAACGCCTGTCCGCGGACTACTTCACCCTGGACCAGGACAGCTTCCTGCACCGCTGGCTGCCCGGTCGGGGCCAGGACATCCGCCGGCAGACGACCGGCACCTCCTGGAAGGCCATCGTCGAATCGCTGGGAAACCCGGTCCAGCAGCGGATCGTCACCGATACGCGGGAAAAGACCAATGTCCTGGTGCTGGCCGGTCCCGGCTCGGGCAAGACGCGGGTGCTGGTGCATCGCATCGCCTTCCTGCTGCGGATGCGGCGCGAAGATGCCCGCGGCATCCTGGTGCTGACCTACAACCGCCATGCCGCCACCGAGATAAGGGCGCGCCTGCGCCATCTGGTCGGCGACGATGCAAACGGCGTCACCGTCTCGACCTGCCATGCCCTGGCCATGCGCCTGGTCGGCGCCAGCTTCACCGGCCAGAAATCCGACGACCGCGATTTCGACGGCATCGTCATGGAGGCGGTCCGCCAGCTGAACGGCGAGGGCCTGGGCCGGGCCGAGGCCGAGGCGCAGCGCGATGCGCTGATCCAGGGCTATCGCTGGATCCTGGTCGATGAATACCAGGACATCGGGCGCGAGGAATATGCGCTGATCGCGGCGGTGGCGGGCCGGTCGCTGGACGACCCGGACCTTCAGCTCAGCCTGTTTGCGGTCGGGGACGACGACCAGAACATCTATGCCTTCGCGGGGGCCTCGATCGACTACATCCGCAAGTTCGAGGAGGACTACCGCGCCCGCCCGGAATTCCTGGTCGAGAACTACCGCTCGACCCGGAACATCGTCGAGACCGCGAACGCCGTCATCCGGCCGGCGCGGGACCGCATGAAGGCCGATCACGACATCACCATCGACAGCGGCAGGGTGATGGAGCCTGCGGGGGGTGTCATGGCCCGGCATGATCCCGTCGCCCAGGGTCGCGTCCAGCTGCTGGACTGTCCTGCCGGTGAAATCCCCCACGCCATGGCCGCGCTGGACGAATTGATCCGGCTGTCCCGCCTCGATCCCGAATTCCGTTGGGACCGGGCCGCGATCATCGCGCGGCAATGGAAGCGGCTCGGCCCCGTCCGGGCCTATGCCGAGACGCTGGGGATCAAGGTCGAGCTGGCCAGCGAAAAGCCCCCCGGCCTCTGGCGCCTGCGGGAAATGCAGGCCCTGGTTGCGGACCTGCGCCGCGAACCCGGCAGGGTGATGACGATCGCTGATATCCTGGATCTGCTGAACGCGCAGGTGCCGAGCCGGTGGATCGACCGCATCGCCGAGGGCATCGCGGCCCTGGCCCGCGAGTTGGGAACAGGCGCGATGCCGGCGCTGGATGCCATCGAATGGCTGGCCGAATGGTCGCGGGACAGCCGGGGCGAACAGCGCGGATTGCTTCTGCTGACCGGGCATCGCGCCAAGGGGCTGGAGTTCGATCACGTCGTGATCCTGGACGGCGGATGGGAAAACGCCAACCGTGGCGAGGATCAGGACGCCCCCCGCCGGCTGTTCTATGTCTCGATGACCCGCGCGCGCCAGACGCTTGCCATGACCACCACCGGCCGGCATGCGTTCCTGCAGCCAGGGGGCGACGGCATCCTGCACCGCCCGGTGCGCGTGGATCTCGGAAATGGCCTGCCGCCCGAAAGGCATTACGAACTGCCAAGCCTCGAGGCGGTCGATCTGTCCTTCGCCGGTCGTCTTGCGCCGGGACATCCCGCCCATGCGGCCATTGCCAGCGCCCGCTCCGGCGACGAGCTTCACCTGATCCGCGATGATGGTCGCTGGAGCCTGCGAGACCGTCGCGGCCGTCCGCTTGGCCGCATGGCGAAAGCCTGGCAACCACCCGAGGGCATGACCTTCCTGAAAGGTTCCGTCGGTGCCGTCGTGCGCTGGCGGAAGACCGACAACGAGGAAGCCTACAGGGAATGGATCAAGCGGGACGAATGGGAAACCATCCTGCCCGAGCTTGAATTCACCCGCGATTAAACGGGGCAAGGCTTGTTCGCCCTGTCCAGATTCGGAGGCTGGATCGCCCCAGCCCCTTCCGCGATCAGATGGTGAAACCCTCCAGACCTCTCCAGGCGGATATGCGCGACGACGGGCGGACGCATGCATTCATGGCCAGCACCATCGCGCTTGGCCGCGCCGGGAGCCATCGCCACGCCGCTTTCGAAAGCCGATCGCCCGGTCAACGCCAGATCGAGATTTCGGGCGAGAGGGCGAACTGATCTCCTCCAGAAGCGCCGGCACGCAGCTGGAACTGCCCTATTTCGAGCGTTCGACATGAGTTGGGTGATCTCGGTGCCGACCTCGAACGACGGGTGCCGGCTGCCCGACCGCTGTCCGGCCACTGTCCGCCGGTCCGGCTGCCGGAGCCAACTGCGCCGACCTGGCCTGCTTCGAGGGCCGCAAGCGTGACGCGGCGCGCCCTGCCCCGGCGTCACCCCGCCGGACGGTCTGGTGCGGCTCAAGCAGCTGCTTGCCGCCCAGGTGGCGGCGGTCCGCTCTCCCAACGCGGACGACCTGGCGGCCCGGAACGACAAGGGAGGGTGGTGACATGCGCATTCTCGTGGCCGCAGATCTTCACCTCGACTTCTGGCTGCAGGCCGGCCGCGATCCGCTCGCGGCCCTTGATGCGGAGTTGCTCGCCTCGCTCGATGCGCTGATCGTCGCAGGCGATCTTTCGAACAAGCCCAAGGTGCGCTGGCCGCATATGCTCCGGCACCTGGGTCGCTGTGTCGAGCCAGGCCGGATCCATCTCCGGCCCGGCAACCGCGACTATGACAACCATGCGCTGGACGGCGACGACTCGCTGGCAGCGATCTGCGCCGGGGCCGGGGCGCATTCCTGCAGAAGGCGGAACTCGTCCTCGGCAACCTGCGCTTCCTGTGCTGCACGCTCTGGACGGATTTCGCCCTGCGCGGCGATCTGCGCCTGGGCGATGATGGCGGCGCAGCGTGACGATTGCCGCTATCGCATCAGCTAAGGCTACCGCCGACACGGCGCTTGCCCATGCCGATCACCGGACATGGCTGGAAGGGCGCCCTTCCCGGCCTCACCATCGTCGTCGCCCATCACTGTCCGCATCCGGGCCTGATCGGCGGGCGGCGCAGCAATCTGGATCCGGTCTATGGCTCGGATATGCTACCGCTCATCGAGCGATATCAGACCGACAAGGTTCCGATCATATCAATGATACAATTACTGCCTCCCAGGGGTCCGTGCGCCGCTATACCGTAGAATATCGCCTCGTGAACTGCAGGGCTTGAAGTGTCATGTGCACTGCCAAGACAATAATAATGGCCGGGTCCATTTCCATGGCACCCATCCACGGTTTTCGGGGCCATGCATCCGGTTACGCTTACGCCGGGCATGCCGGAAATATTGTTCAGGAATGCATTTCCCCCATGCTCCGGTGCCGAGGTGGCTTGGCAAGCACCATGATCGGCCTGCAGAAGGTGTTGCTAACGGCCCCGCATTCCCCATGGCAATCGATCTTCTCGCTTCCACCGCTGGCAATCTTGAAAACACCGGGCGCCACCTCATTCGCCATCGAGATGCCGGGAAGACTGACGGCGATAGCTGTGGTTTTTGCCAAATCACCTCTGATGATCATTTCCACCTTTTAGCTGGGACTTTCCCTACCAGTTATATTCGAGGGGGAAACACCTCTGGACAGCGGAAACCCGTGGACAGCCATCAGCTTCCACAGCAAGAAAGCAGGAGGAGGATTATCGAAAAACTCTATGAATCACCATATGCCTGGACGAACATCGCCTCGTTTCACCGGAAAATCAGATCCCAGCACGGCGATGCTCACCGCAGACCAAGCTCGGTTGGGGGGATAATAGCCATCCAGAAGGTCGTTTCGATTCCGAGCATCGCGCCGACAGCGGCAAAGAAGGCAATAAGGCGATGGAAACGGCCTTCCCGCAGCTCGAATTCGTGCTGGCCACGACGGGCAACGTGCAGACCCAGGTCAACAACGTCGAGGATCTGATCGCCCAGCAGGTCGACGCGCCAGTGATCCTCCCGCTGGCCGAGCCGGTCAAAGCCGCCAAAGCACGCGGCATCTTCTTTCAGCACCAATGCGACATCTGCTGCGCGTCATCCTCTGATCCGGTCCCAGGATGTCGGGATAGGAATGACCCTAACAGGCTGCTGAAAAAGGATTTTGAGAGGGCGACGCAGCGGAAATCGTTCTGGATCCAGCTGATATCGGCCCGAAAATAGGGTGTTTTCGGCAAATTTGAGGCGGATTTCCCGGTTCCCCGCCCGCGCTGTCCTGTCGCAAGGACTTTTTCACCAGCCTGCTAAGTTACCCACAGAGCCGCTCCCCTAGTTCTTGCGCTTCATCTGCAGCCCGGCAGCCTTGGCCGGGTTGCACCACTCCCGAATTGATCCCCTGGTGACAGATACGCCGCCGCCCGGCGATATCATAAAGGCGTTACGGCGCGCTCTGGTCGAACGGCTGGTCGCGACAGGATGATGCGATGCGCTTGACCGGGATCCTTCCCAGATTGCGGCAAGAAGGATATGGCTGCAACATAAAAAAGTGGATGCGCCGAGAATCAGCCAGCGCAGCACCCGTTCACGGCGGCCGTCGAGCGGATTCCACTTGATTCAGCAGCGGAGAGGTCAATGCGGCTTTCGCAAATCAGGTCGCCGAACATTCCAGCGAGAGGCGCCGATTATCCACAATGACATTCGCCTGAGATCGTTACCGAAACAGCGGCCGGGCTTCATGTCAATTGCAGGCATCCGCGCGCCCAAATCTCCGATATGATAAAGTGGCACTTCACCCTATTTGTCTTCATTCGGTTTTGGGACGGCTCCTTCGGCCACCAGGATCTCATGCGCGGCCTTGAAAGCGTCAAGGCCTGCCGGGATGCCGCAATAGGCGGTGGCGTGCAGCAACGTAGCGCGGATCTCGTCCACGGTGACGCCGTTGTTCAGCGCACCCCGCACATGCAGCTTGATCTCGGGGGTGCGGCCAAGCGCGGTCAGCATGGCAAGGTTCAGCAGGCTGCGCGTCTTGCGGTCCAGGGTTGGATCGCCCCAAGCCCAGCCCCAGGCCCAAGCCGTGGTCGCCCGCTGGAACGACATCATGAAGTCGTCCGCCCGCTGCATCGAGCCATCGACATAGTCCGCGCCGAGCACCTCGCGCCGGATCGGCAGGCCCTTGTCGAACAATTCCTGGTCTTCGGCCATCGCGATATCCCTTCTCGCTTGATCATTCGCCGGCCTCCTAGCCGACCTGCATCAGGACGACGGTTCCGAAACGCCTTCCACGATAACGACATGCACCTCGCATGCGCCGTTCCGGCGAGCACGGGCTTCCCGATATTCCGGGGAATGAAAGCAGGCGCGGGCGCGGACCAGATCGGGAAACCGGATCACCACATGGCGCTGGAGGGCCGGGCCTTCCAGGGTCTCGGCTGCCCCGCCCCGGACCAGAAACTCGGCGCCGAACTTCGCGAAAGCCGCGGGCGCCAGCGCCTGGTATCCGGCATAGGCCTCGGGATCGAGAACGGTGACATGGGCGATCCGATAGGCGCTCATTGCCCCATCCTCTGGTCATCCTTGTTGGCCACATGCAGCAGCTTGCTTGCGATTTCCGCGGCTTCGGTCAGGTGCTCGCGCACGGCTTCGCCTGCCCGGTCCGGGTCTTGCGCGAAAATGGCCTCGGCAATGCGCTGCATCCGGGCCTGGCCCGATACATGCCGGTCGGTCGAGGCCAGCGTCAGCGCCCGAAGCCGCGAAATGCGCCCATTGAGGCGCTGGACGATCTCCCAGGCGATGTGATGCCCGGCGGTGACGAAAATGACCTCGTAGAACCGCGTCGTCGCATCGTAGAGCACCTGGGGATCGTCGGATAGAAAGGCCTCCTTGAGGCGCTGAAGCGCGGCCTGCAGATCGGCACGGGCGGACGTGTCGAGAAGCCTGGCGCAATCCGCCGCCGCCGCCGCCTCCAGCCGGAGACGGATGTCATAGATCTGCCGGGCCTTGTCCCAGTCGAGGGTCGCGACGATCGGCCCTTGCCGGGGCTGGATCTCGACCAGGCCCTCGGCCTCCAGATAGCGGATCGCCTCGCGGATGACGGATCGCGACACGCCCAGTTGATCGACCAGCGTCCGTTCGACGAGCCGGTAACCGGAAGGGAAGCGCCCCGACATGATCGCGGCCCGCAAGCGCTCCACCGCAAGTTCGCGAAGCGTCTGGGGAACGTGCTCGATGCGCAGGCTGGCATGTTGTTCGTTTGTCATGGTGCCAGATTAACGCGGCTGGAATGCCAAGACAATGTCTTATTGACATACGGAATGTTGGCATACCATCTTCCGGTCATTGAATCGCTCTAAGGCTGCCATGATAGCGGAAATCCACATCACCTTGCTGAATATCGAGACCACGCTGAGCGAAGGCGGCCGCACGGCATCGCAGCCTTTGAAGCTGATCACTGCCGCCGCCGTGCTGAAGAATCCCTGGGCGGGGCGCGGCTATGTCGACGACCTCAAGCCGGAAATCCACGCCGTCGCCCCGATCCTGGGCGAATTGCTGACGAATATGGCGATCGAGGCCGCCGGCGGCGGCGACAAGGTCGAAGCCTAGGGCAAGGCCGCCGTGGTCGGCCTCGATGGCGAGGTCGAGCATGCCAGCGCGCTGATCCATACCCTGCGCTTCGGCAACCAATACCGCAGCGCGGTGGGTGCGAAGTCCTACCTGGCCTTCACCAACACCCGCGGCCCGGCGCACGCCCCGATCATGATCCCGCTGATGGACAAGAACGACGAGGGCCGCCGCTCGCACTATCTGGCGATCCAGTTCGCGATCCCGGATGCCCCGGCCGCCGACGAGATCGTCGTCGTGCTCGGCGCCTCGGTCGGCGGGCGCCCGCATCACCGTATCGGAGACGCCATCAGGACCTGAAGGATCTGGGCCATGATGTCTTGAACCCTGCCGCTGTCTGACGGCGCCTCCGTCCGGCTGATCGAGGCCGGGCGCGGCGAGCCCCTGCTGCTGATCCACGGCGTCGACATGCGGGCCGAGGCCTGGGAGCCGCAGATGGCCGCCTTGTCGGCGCATCACCATGTCATTGCCGTCGACATGCCGGGGCACGGCGCTTCGTCCCTGCTGCCGGCGGCTGCGCGCCTGCCCGATTTCGTCGCCTGGGCGGCGCGACTGGTCGAGGCGCTGGACCTGGGTCCGGTCAATCTGGCCGGCCACTCCATGGGCGCGCTGGTTTCGGCGGGCCTGGCGGTCGAGCGTCCCAACCTGGTCCGGCGGCTGGCATTGCTCAACGCGGTCCATCGCCGCTCGCCCGAAGCTCGCGCCGCCGTCCTGGCCCGCGCCGACGAGATCGCGCGCCGATCCGCGCTGGCTGCAGGCCGCCTTCACCTCGGCCAAGATCGCCGCCATCGTCAAGGTGCTGTCCGTCGCCATCGGCCTGCTGGCCTCGCTGGCGCTGGTGCGCGGCCGGTTCCGCGGGCGGGCGGTGCTGCGCGGCTTCTTCCTGACCCCGATGGTGCTGCCGGTGGTCATCATCGCGGCGCGCTTTGCGCCGCCTTCCTGCGGCTGGGGCTGAACGGCACGCTGGTGGGCTTTGTCATCGCGCATCTGATCGTCGCCCTGCCCTTCGCGATCATCACCATCTCGGGCGCGCTGGAAACCTTCGCCCCCTCCATCGAGGATGCCGCGATCCTCTGCGGCGCCAGCCCCTGGGAGGCGCGCTTCCGCGTCACCCTGCCGGCCATCAGCCACGGCCTGTTCTCGGCCGCGATCTTCTCGTTCCTGATCTCCTGGGACGAGGTGGTGCTGGCGATCTTCATGGCCTCGCCCACGCTGCAGACCCTGCCGGTCAAGGTCTGGACCACGCTGCGCCAGGACCTAACGCCGGTGATCGCCGCCGCCTCGACCCTCCTCGTCCTTCTGACCGTGGTCCTGATGATCGCGGCCGCCCTGATCCGCAAAGGCAAATCCCGATGACCAGCCCCTACCTGCACATCAACGGAATTCGCAAGACCTTCGGAGACGTCGTTGCCACCGACCATGTCGAGCTGGAAATCGGCGAAGGCGAGTTCATGACCTTCCTCAGCCCCTCGGGCTCGGGCAAGTCGACGACGCTTTACATCCTGGCCGGTTTCCAGGATCCGACAGCGGGCGACATCAGGCTGCGCGGCAAGTCCATCCTGCGAACGCCCTCGCACAAGCGCAACATCGGCATGGTCTTTCAGCGCTACACGCTGTTCCCGCATCTTTCGGTGGGCGAGAACGTGGCCTCTCCCCTGCGCGTGCGCCGCGCGCCGCAAGCCGAGATCGCCGCCAAGGTGAAGCGCGCCCTGTCCCTGGTGCGCCTGGACGGTTTCGCGGACCGGATGCCCGCCAACATGTCCGGCGGCCAGCAGCAGCGCGTCGCCCTGGCCCGTGCGCTGGTCTACGATCCGCCGGTCCTGTTGATGGACGAGCCCTTGTCCGCTCTGGACAAGAAGCTGCGCGAGGAAATCCAGTATGAGATCCGCCGCATCCACCAGCAGACCGGCGTGACCATCCCCTACGTCACCCACGACTAGGAAGAGGCGCTGCGCCTGTCCGACCGGATCGCCGTCTTCAACCGCGGCAGGATCGAGCAGGTCGGCACCGGACCCGAGCTTTATGCCAGTCCCGCCACGCATTTCGTGGCCGATTTCATCGGCGACAGCGCCTTCCTGGCCGGAGAGCTGGCCGAGGTGAAGGACGGCCGGGCCACGCTGCGTTTCACCGATGGCACGGTGCTGGCCGATGTGCCGATGCACGGCGCGGGCGCGCGGGGCGGCAAGGCCGAACTGATGCTGCGCCCCGAACGGATCGACCTGTCTGACACGATGGGCCCGCCGGGCGCCTCGCTGCCCATCACGGTAGAGGACGTGACTTTCCTGGGCAACAACAGCGCCGTCACCGCCCGCACCGGCTGGGGCGACCCGCTTTATATCCGGCTGAACTTCGGCCATCCGATGATGGGCAGCGTCTCGCGTGGGGACAAGCTGCATGTGCGCTGGCAACCGCAGGATGCCCATGCCTTCAGCAAAGAATGACGCCCGAGATCGGAATTCCCTCCAACCCGCCGGCTTGCAACGCGCGCCGGCCCGCAGCGGAAACCGCGATGCTTGACCTGAACGATCCCTCGCTGTTGACCGGCAGCGCCCTCATGAACGGCTCATATGTGCCGGGCGACCGGGTGTTCACCGTGACGAATCCCGCAACCGGCACGGAACTGGCGCAGGTGGCCGATCTGGGCGTTGCCGCGCTTCGCCAGGCCGTCGACGCCGCCCATGCCGCGCAAAAGCCCTGGGCGGCGCGCACCGGCAAGGACCGCGCCACGATCCTGCGCCGCTGGCACGACCTGATCATGGCCAACCCGGAGGATCTCGCCCTCATCCTGACCGCCGAGATGGGCAAGCCATTGCCCGAAGCGCGGGCCGAGATCGCCTATGGCGCATCCTATGTCGAATGGTTCGCCGAAGAGGCCAAGCGCGTCTATGGCGACACCATTCCCGGCCATATGCCCGACAAGCGCATCATCGTGCTGAAGCAGCCGGTGGGCGTCGTCGGCGCGATCACGCCCTGGAATTTCCCCAACGCCATGCTGGCGCGCAAGATCGCCCCGGCTTTGGCGACAGGCTGCACCATGGCCGCCCGGCCCTCGGAACTGACGCCGCTTTCGGCCCTGGCGCTTGGCGTTCTGGCCGAGCGCACGGGCATCCCGGCCGGGGTGCTGAACATCGTGCCCGGCCTCGATGCCGCCGGCATGGGGACCGAGCTTTGCGCCAATCCCAAGGTCGCGAAGATCACCTTCACCGGCTCGACCCGCGTGGGCAAGATCCTGATGCGGCAGGGCGCGGATACGATCAAGAAGCTGTCGCTGGAACTGGGCGGCAATGCGCCCTTCATCGTCTTCGACGACGCTGACCTGGACGCGGCGGTCGAGGGCGCCATGGCCGCCAAGTTCCGCAATGCCGGCCAGACCTGCGCCTGCGCCAACCGCATCTATGTGCAATCGGGCGTGCATGATGCCTTTGTCGAAAAGCTGGCTGCCAAGGTCGCGGCCCTGGCGGTCGGCGACGGTCGGGCCGAGGGCATCGCGATCGGTCCGCTCATCAACGACGCGGCCCTGGCCAAGGTGGAGGACCATATCGCCGACGCCCGCAGCCATGGCGCGACCATTGCCACCGGCGGCACACGGCATGCGCTTGACGGCACATTCTTCCAGCCGACCGTGCTGACCGGCATGACCGCGGCGATGAAGATCGCGCGCGAGGAAACCTTCGGTCCCGTCGCCCCCATGTGGCGCTTCGAGACCGAGGAAGAGGCGATGGCGCTGGCCAATGACCGCGAATTCGGGCTGGTGGGCTATTTCTTCTCGCGCGACCCGTCTCGCGTCTGGCGCGTGGCCGAGGCACTGGAGGTCGGCATGGTCGGGGTGAACACCGGCCTGATCTCGACCGAACTGGCGCCCTTCGGCGGCGTCAAGCAATCCGGCCGCCGCCGCGAGGGCAGCCATTACGGGATAGAGGATTACCTCGAGATCAAATGCATGTGCCTGTCGGCCTAAGCTACTTTGGCAGATTGCAGTCCTGCGAGCGTTTTGTGGGTCTCCCTGTTCGGTTTTGCGGGATTCATGGGGTCGATTGTTGCAGGCACCGGCCATGAACATGGATTGGCAAGTCGATCCGCAGCGGTGGCTTGAGCCGTTCATCACGGCCTTACGCGCGCGGATCTATCCGGCCTGTATGGCCAGGCTGATTGGTCCTGGGGATCGCAAGAGCATCCAACCGATGACGCCGCGTGCCGCAGGCGCAAGCTATGACCCACTTCATCGCTGGCTTGTGGGATGCCGCGCCGTTGGAGGCGGCGCTGCCTGCCGAGGCCGAACAGACAAGTCGGCGGGGACGATGCGTGGCTGATCATAGATGACACCGCGCTCCTCAGGAAGGGATGCCGGGCGGCCGGCGGCGCGCCGCAATATGCCTCGGCGCGCGGCAAGAAGGCCAACTGCCCCACGCGGGTGTCGCAGACGCTGGCCTTGGGCGAAGTGCCGGTCACCGCGATTGTTGGCCATACTGCCCAGAGATTCAGGCTGAGGGCGAGAATACCGTAGATGCAGGAGATCGAGACGACATGAATGAGGAAATCAGACACGGCTTGCCTCGCTGACGAAAATGCCCTTGGGGTGGAACAGCAGGATGGCAACCAGCAGCGCGAAGGAAGCCGCAGGTGCATAGCTTGCCGGCAGGAAGAAGAAATCCCTCCCGATCAGCAGACCATAATTGAGATTGGTGATCAGCGTTTCGGCCGCCGCGATAATGACGGCTCCCACCACCGCACCGAAGGCGTTCCCCAACCCGCCAAGGATTGCCGCCGCAAAGACCGGCAGCAGCATGTTGGTCCCCATGTCGATGCTGACCGATCCCCTCAGCGCCAGCATCGCACCGCCAAGTGCGGCGAGAACGCCAGACAGGAAAACGACGAGGCCGGTTACCTGCCCGATGTTCACCCCGGTGGCGGCGGCGAGGACGGGGTTGGTCGAAACCGCGCGCATCTCTCGCCCGAACGGCGTGCGGAACAAGAGCAATGCAAAGCTCAACAGCACGACCAGGGTCAGGCCGCCGGTGATCATCTGCATCTCGGTCACGCGCACACCCAGGATCCGGGTGGCAGGCGCAACGGGAACCGCGAAGCGCTGCGCCGACAGAACATGGCCAACGCGAGCGACCCGGTCAATGCGATCGCGGACTCCAACCGCAACAGCCGCTCGAAGATGAGGCGGTTGCACAACCAGGCCAGCACGCCCGCGGACAGCGCCGAAACCGTGATGGCCAACGCCAGGGAAAACGCTTGCCTTTGCAGGGTCATGCCGGTGTACCAACGCGACGTTTGGAAAGCAGGTTAAGGATTAGGCCGCCGTCAGGTTGACCGCGATGACATCCCGCCAGTTCTCGGGTGCCATCTCGGGGACCAGCCCCATCTGGCCGACGATGCCCGCATTGTTGAAGGCGCCGTCCAGCGCACCGAATTCCTGCAGCGCAAGGCCGGCCAGCACATCGCCATAGCCTTCGTCCCTGACGTCGCCGGCCAGAACGCGGGCTCGGCCGCCGTCCCGGTAGATCGAGGCCGCAAGGATCTCCAGTTCCGCCGCCCGGCGCGCGGCCAGCGCCAGGTTGGCGCCCTCGGCGGCAAACAGCGTGGCTGCGGCTGCGCCGATCCCGCTGCTGGCGCCGGTGACGATGATCGTCTTGCTCGTCAGTTCCATGATCCGTTCTCCTGAATAGTGGCCCATGGGTGTCCAGCCGCGGGGCCGCCCTGGCGGCTTCCCGTTCCTTGCCCTCGAAAGGCGGCGGCTCATAGCCTGCGGGCGATGTCCGCCGCGATCCGCTGAAGCGCGGCATCACCCGGATGCGGAAGCTCGCGATAGGTCACTTTCTCCTCCGGGATGTATCGCCTGGAGGTGATGTCGTCCTTCTCGACCAGCGGCACCAGATGGGCATGGGCATGAACGACATCGCCGCCGGTGAAGGCGAAAGCGAACCGCTCGACATCGAACAGCGCCTTCAGGATCCTGGCAAGCCTCTGCGCCAGCCTCATGATGTCGGTGGCAATGTCCGGCGGCAGCTCATCGAAGGTTTCATAGTGCTCAATGGGGATGATCTGCAGATGTCCCGGCCGGATCGGCCCGATATCCACGAGGCGCCCAGCCGTTCGTCGCGGAAGACCTCATGCGCCAGCTCCCGGTTGCGGGCGACCCGGCAGAGCAGGCAGGACATCGCGTTCACCCCTTCCCAAAGCCCGCGCTTTTACCCAATCATGTCGCGTCGTGGAAGATGATCCCCAGCGTGTGGCGCCGGCCGCCTCGGACGGTGCTGACGCCGTGGCGCATGTTCACGCGGTAATCGCCCCGGTTGCCGCGCACCGGGCGGTGATGCACCGCGAAGGCGACGGCGTCGCCCTGGCGCAGCGGCACGACCTCGGCCCGGCTTTGCATCCGGGGGCGCTGTTCGGTCAGCACGAATTCGCCGCCGGTGAAGTCGCCCCCGGGCTCGGACAGCAGGAAGGCCACCTGCAGGGGAAAGGCCAGCTCGCCGTAAAGATCCTGGTGCAGGCAATTGAAATCGCCCGGCCCGTATTGCAGCAAGAGCGGCGTCGGACGGGCCTGGCCGGCCGCATGGCACTGCTGCAGGAAGGTGTCCAGCGTGCCGGGATAGCGGGTGCCGATCTCCATGCGCGCGTTCCAGCCATTCGCCACCGCCGCCAGATGCGGATAAAGCCCCGCGCGCAACTCCGCCACCAGATCCGGCAGCGGATAGCCGAAATAGCGGTATTCGCCCTGGCCGAAACCGTGCCGGGCCATGTGGATATGGCTGCGGAAATGGCCCTCCTGCGGATAGAGCGCCGCCAGCTCGCGGCATTCGGCTGCGGTCAGCAGACCGGGCAGGACCGCGCTGCCATGCCGATCCAGCTCTGCCCCGAAACTCGCCCAATCCCGTGCGGCCAGCCGGTCCTGCAAGGTCGCGGGGGCGCTCATGCCTGCGCCTCTTTCTCCAGCAGCGCGCGCTTGCGCGGGACGCCCCAGCGATAGCCCGAGAGGCCGCCGTCGGTCCGCACCACGCGGTGGCAGGGGATGGCGACGGCGATGTGGTTCGCGGCGCAGGCCCCGGCCACCGCGCGCACCGCCCGCGGCGCGCCGATGCGACGGGCGATCTCGGCATAGCTGGCGGTCCGGCCCGCCGGTATATCGCGCAACGCTTGCCAGACGCGGGTCTGGAAGGCCGTCCCGCGAATGTCCAGCGGCAGGTCCAGGCCGATCCCCGGCGCCTCGACGAAGCCGACCACCTTCGCGACCAGCGCCGCGAAATCCGCGTCGTCGCCCGTCAGCCGGGCCTGCGGAAAGCGGTCCTGCAATTCGCGCACCAGCGCATCGGGATCGTCGCCCAAGCTGATCGCGCAGATGCCCCGGCCGCTTTGCGCCACCAGGATCGCGCCAAGCGAGCATTGCCCCACCGCGAAACGGATATCGGCATCCCGGCCGCCCTGCCGGTAGGCCGAGGGGGCCATGCCGAGCATCCGCGGCGACTGTTCGTAAAAGCGGCTGCTGGCGTTGAACCCGGCGGCATAGATCGCATCGGTGACGCTGGCGGCCTCGGGCAGTTCCGCGCGCACGCGCCCCGCCCGATGCGCCGCCGCATAGGCCCGCGGCGTCAGCCCGGTGATCGCCTTGAACTGGCGGTGGAAATGATGCGGGCTCATCCCGACCTTCTTGGCCAGATCGTCCAGCCGCGGCACCTCGTCCGCCCGTTCGATGATCCGGCAGGCCTCGGCGACGATGGCGGCATTCGCCTGCGCAGACGACGGGCCGCGGGGATTGCAGCGCAGGCAGGCGCGGAAGCCCGCGGCCTCGGCCTGGTCGGGCGTGTCGAAGAAGGACACGTTCTGCGGCTTCGCCTTGCGCGAGGGGCAGGAGGGGCGGCAATAGACGCCCGAGGTCCGCACCGCATAGACGAAGGCGCCGTCGCAGGCCGGATTGCGGGCAAGAACGCCCTGCCAGCGCGGATCGCGTTCGGTTTCGGTTTCAGTCGTCATCGCCAGTTCCATCGCTCGGCTCCTTCCATCACATATGTCGCGATGATAGGCGCCGCCAGCATCCCGCCGCTTCCCGCCCCTTGCTTTCAAATCCGCGACCGGGCGTCGACGGTCCCGGCACGGCTACCCCCCGGCGACGGGGTGCGCCCCCGCCCCGCCCGGCTGCGAGAGGATGTCCGTGGCACGATGATCGTCCCCGACCCCGTCGATCAGGATCACATCCCCTTGGGAATTGCGGGTGCGCAGCGGCAGGATCGCCCGATAGGCCGGCGAGGCATACCAGGCGCGGGCAGCCACGCGGTCGGGAAAGCCGATGACGATCAGATCCCCCGGCCAGGCGCCCTCCAATTGTTCCTTGTCGCCGCCATGGATCACGAACCTGCCTCCGAACGGCGCGAGCGTGGCGTCGATGGCTTCGAGATAGGCAACGATATCGGGGCCCATCTCGACCTGATGCAGACGGGCAACGGCGTAGCTGGTCATGAGTAGATCTCCTTCTCCGATGTGATCGGTTGAGTGCCGGCCGATGGCATGGCGCACCAAACCCCGGCCCGGCTGGAAAGCCGGCAACCACCGCCCGGCCGATGAACGGTCCAACGACCGCTCGACAGGATCGGGCCCGTCGCCGGCGGGACGATGGCGGTCGTCTGCGCCGCCTTCATGGGGGACGGGCGGAATGCCCGGACCCGATACCTATTTGCCGCCGGATTTCCCGGTCCAGGCCTTCCAGGCCGAGCCGATGGCGAGGCCCAGCGCCAGCCCTATGCCGACGCCAATCCCGATATTGTCCATCGCGCTGCCCACACCGGCGCCAATCCCCAGGCCCAGCGCGATCCCGATAGCGATTTTCCTGTTGCGCATCACCGTCCCTTTCCCAGGCCGATGGGTCCGGCCTCTACCCTGGCTTTCAGTGCCGCGTTCATCCTGTCGAAATCGCCGGCAAACCGCTTCACGTCGATGAACCACAGCAGCACGCCGTGGAAGTTTTCGCCATGGACCAGCCGGGTGCCGCCCTGGCACCCGTCGAGGATGAAGTAATGCTCGCCGTCGAAGATGCGCGGCAGGAACAGGCGGCCAAGCCAGCGCAGCTCCCTTGCCGGCGCGACCTTCAGCACGACCGGCCTGAAGGTCATCTCGCTGCCGGTTTCGGGCCGCATCCTGTTGACGAGCGTTGCGCCCTCGGCCAGCTCGCCTTCCATCGACAGGATGAAGGGGTTCCAGTCGCGATAGCTGCCCGGATCGCCCAGCAGCGCCCAGACCTGCGCGGGCGTGGCGTCGATCTCGACCTTCGTGACCACCTCCTGCCGCGGCGCGAACAGGAACGCCGCCGCCAGCAGGGCGGCCACCAAGGCGACGGCAAGCAGGATGGTCATGGCGTCCTCCGCATTGGCGCTGTCCGTGGACAAGACATAGGCCGCGCAGCGCAGAACGAAAATTGACGAATGGCGTAGGGAAGATATACAAAATCGTATGTCTGGTCGTGTCGATAGCTGGGATCATTGGCGCAGCTTTCTTGCCGTGGTCGAGGAAGGCAGCCTGTCGGGGGCGGCCAGGGCCCTGCGGCTGACCCAGCCGACGGTGGGCCGTCACATCGACGCGCTCGAGGATGGGATCGGGGCAAGGCTCTTCACCCGGTCGCGCGGCGGCCTTGATCCGACCCAACTGGCGCTGTCGCTGGTGCCGCAGGCAAGGGACATGGCCGTGATCGCGGATGACCTGGTCCGCACCGCCTCGGGCGAGCGGGACGAGGCGCGCGGCACCGTCCGGCTGGCGGCGATCGATATCGTCGGAACCCTGGTGCTGCCGCCGATGCTGGCCGACTTCCGCGATCGCCATCCGGGGATCGACATCGAATTGGCGCTGTCGACCCGCAACGAGAACCTTCTGCGCCGCGAGGCCGACATCGCGGTGCGCATGGTGCGCCCCGAACAGCAGGCCATCGTCGCGCGCCATGTGGGGCTCGTCCGGGTCGGCCTCTTCGCCCATCGCCGCTATGTCGCCGCCCACGGCCTGCCCGAGACGGTCGAGGCGCTGTTCTCTCACCCGCTGATCGGCATCGACCAGGAAGAGGGCCTTGTCGCCGGGATATCCTTCGGTGGCCACCCGCTCACGCGCGAGAGCTTCGCCTTTCGCTGCGACAGCGCCGTGGCCCAGCTGATGGCCGTGAAGGCCGGCTTCGGCATCGGCGCCTGCCACCTTGGGCTTGCGGCCGATGAGCCGGACCTGGTGCGCGTGCTGCCGGACGTGGTGGAGTTCGGCTATGAGATGTGGGTCGCCATGCACGAAGACCTGCGCGACACGCGCCGGATGCGGCTGCTGTTCGACCACCTGGTCGAAAACCTCGCCGCCTATGCGGCAATGCAATAGCTTCGACAGGCTGGAGCCGTTCAGGGCGCCCCCGGTGCAGGCCGGTCAGGGCCGGAGAACACAAGTGCCCCCCGGACGCCATCGCCCCGCCGAATGCGATTACACGGCGGTGGCGGGCGCGAAGAATGCGCTGGATCATGCTGGACGGGCGGAAGCCCCGCGGGCTTGGGCCATACCGTTGCGGCTGATCGTTCCCGGTTCCTTCCGGGGCCTCCGCGGGACCAACCTGGTCCCGGCCCCGTCGCGGTCGTTGCCGATGCGGTCGGGTTGAGGGCCGGCAGCCTCTTGTGGTAGTTTCTGATGCAGGCAAGGGAGTTGACGATGGGAATTTCGAACGACGCAGACAGGTAAGCCGCGACAGCCTGGAAAACTGTCGCGGCGTGCCGTCCGGCATGATCCTCCTCTGCTGGCAGGACGCCGCTTGACCTTCAATCAACGCGGAGTTTTGTTATGCCTGCAAACCGGAGTGGCCATGCGGCCATCGGGCTTTCATCCCTGTTTCTGGCCTCGCTGGTGCTGTTCACCGACGACTATGTCATCGCCGGCATCCTGCCCGAACTGGCCCGAGACCTGGCCGTCAGCGAGGGCCTGGCGGGCCAGTTGATCACCGTCTTTTCCGCGACGGTCGCAATCGCGGCGCCCCTATGCGCCATCCTTCTTGCAGGGCTCGGGCGCAAGCCCCTGATCCTGGCGGCCCTGCTGCTATTCGCCTGCGCCAATCTGCTGGCAGCATTCGCTTCGTCCTTCGCCCTGTTGATGGCAATGCGGGTTGCCGCGGCGCTTTGCGCGGCGGCAACCACGCCATCGCTGTTCGCCGTCGCAGCCTCGATGGCGCCAGAGGGAAAGGCCGGGCGCTACATCGCCGTGATCAGCCTTGGCGTCACCGGCTCGATCGCCTTCGGTGTGCCTTTGGGAACGTGGATCGGGGCCGCCTTCGGCTGGCGATGGACCTTCGGCTGCATGGCGATGGGCGGCCTGCTGGCCGCCATCGCGATAGGGCGACTGCTGCCGAGGTCGGAGCGTCAGCCGGCTTCGGACCTGAAGGCGCTGCTGGTTCCGCTGATGTCGCGGCCTTTGCTGCTCGGCTTTCTGGCGAATTTCCTGAACATGGCGGCAAGCATGATGCTTCTGACCTATCTCGCACCGGTGCTGCTGGCGCTGGGCGATATCGGCCCGCAGCAAAGGGGGCTGGTCTTCGGCCTGTCCGGCTTTGCCGGGATGGCGGGGGTCTGGCTCGGCGGGCGCGCGATTGATCGCCGGGGCGCGTTTCGCGCCCTGATCATAGGGATGACGGCCTTTGCCATCGCCATGATCGGGCTGACGATCTTCTGGGCCTTGCGACCCGTCCCGCTGCCCGGCATGCTTGTTGTAGTCGCCCTGTGGGCGGGATCGGCGTTCTGGAACGCGCCGGCCATCGCGGCAAGGATCATGGGCCTTGCCGGTGGGGCCGCGCAGCAGGCGATGGCGCTGAACACCAGCTTCACCTATCTCGGTGTGGCTCTCGGCGGCATCCTTGGCGGCATTGTCCTCGATCTGGCCGGCGTCGCGTTCCTCGCGCCGGTTTCTCTGACGCTTGCCACCCTGGCCGTGGGCGTGCTGCACATGTCCCGCGGAAGCTAGCGGCGCGAAGCCCCCTGCCTTCGGGCCGGCCCCTGGTCCATCCTTGTGTCGGCCGAACGGTCGATAGGGTCTGCCTGCCGATCCCGACCTCGCCCTTCGAGATCGCAAGGTAGCGCAATGGCCGATTTCTTCGCCTTTGCGAATGCCCCGGCCTGCCGCCGGTAGCACCTAAAATCGTTTGCGCATAGACAAAGACAGGCAGGCTTCGGCGGCTGACGCCAACCGAAGCTCGCAATGAACGAAGGGACAGGCCATGAAGACGATCCTTGTTGCGGTTGATCCTCAGCACGATGCCGACCGGGTGCTTGCCCGCGCCGCCCAGCTGTCCGAACAGCACAAGGCAGCCGTGGTCGTCATGCACGTGCTCGACGATATGGGCGTCATGGAACCCGAAATGCGTGCCGCGGCAGGGCGGCATGCCCGTGCGACGCTCGAGACGCTCATCGACGCCCCGCGCTTTGCGAGGGCGCCGACCCTGAGGGTCGAGTTCGGAATACCGCATCGCTGCGTGACAAAGGCAGCGCATGAGCTGTCGGCCGACATCGTCGTGATCGGACCAGGGCAGCCCTCGACCCTGCTCCAGCGCGTGTTCGGCTCGACCGCGGATCGCATTGTGCGTATGGCATCAGTTCCGGTGCTTGTTGTCCGCGGCGAGCATGCGCGGCGATACGGCACCGTGGCCGCCGCCATGGATTTCTCGCCCTTGTCGGAGGCAGCTCTGGAAGCGGTCCGGGGGCTGGCGCCGGATGCACGGATCACCCTTGTTCACGCCTATGAAGCGCCTCTTCCCTTCGAGCAGGCGATGCTGCGGGCCGGCACCCTGCCAGACGATGCCGAACATTTTCGGCGGTCCAGGATGAACGATTGTCGCCGGCAGCTTCTGGACCTGGCGCGACCCCATGGCCGCGAAGAGAACGTCCTGGTTCTACAGGGGGCTCCCGGTGCCGCACTTGTGGAATTGTCCCAAGGCGGACGCGTGGACCTTGTCGCCATGGGAACGCAAGGGCGAAACGCGACCGCGGAGGTCTTGTTGGGAAGCGTCGCCAGGCGGCTGCTTTCGGAGGCGGGTTGCGATGTGCTGGTCGTTGGACCAGCGCGCGTATAGGACAGTGGCCGCACCTGCCGGCAGAGCCCGCATAGCCGGGTCGAACGCTTGCTTCCGGGCAGCGGCGGACGGGGCGACATGGTCTCTGGCGCGAAACGATGGGGAAGATCGGCGGCCGGCCCGCAAATCTGGACCTTTTGGCAGAATTGCGCCATGGTCGCCTTCTTCCGGGCGCTGCGTCGGAAGCCGGGATGCATCGCCGGCACAAGGTGGCTCGGCCATGCCCGCAGCGCCACACGCGACCCAGCAAAGGACGACCCGGACCATTGACCTGCACGCCTCAAGCCGCCTCTCTCCAGTTCCGTCCGCCGGAGGGAGAGCGTTATCCCGCCTTCAAGCGCCACATCCCCGAGCGGCTGTTCTATGTGCTGCCCGCGCTGATGTGGCTGGCGCTGGCGATCCGGTATCGCAGCCTGACGCTTCCCAGCGCCGCCAACCCGGCGATGGAGGCGGGCGGGCTGTGGGGGGAAAGCAAGTCGCAGGGACTGGACCTGTTCGGGCCGCAGGGGCGGACCCGGCTGGCGGGTTTCGTCCGCCTTCGTCGTGAGGCGGCGGACATCGCCCCCCTCGACCGCGCGCTGACCGCCATGGCCGGGGCGGGGCTGGACTTTCCGGTCGTCGCCAAGCCCGACCGCGGCTATCAGGGCTGGGGCGTCAGGCTGATCCGGCAGGCCGAGGATCTGGCGGATTACCTGGCGGTGCATCCTCCGGGCACCACCATCCTGCTGCAGGAACTGGTCGATCTGCCCGGCGAGGCAGGGATCTTCTACCTGCGCCACCCCGGCCAGGCGCGGGGCCGCATCGTCTCGATGGCCTTCGTCTATCCGCCGCATGTGGTCGGCGACGGACGCCGCAGCGTGGCCCGGCTGGTCCAGGCCGACAAGATCCTGCGCCCGAACAGCGCCATCTATCGCGACCGGCATCCCGAAAGCTGGGAGACGGTGCCCATGCCGGGTGCCGCCCATATCCTGACCAATGCGCGCAGCGCCCGGCTTGGCGCGGTCTATCGCGACGCGCAGTCCTTCGTCACGCCGGAGCTGGAAGCGGTGATCGACGAGATCTCGCGCGAGATCCCGGATTTCCATTTCGGCCGCTTCGACGTCCGCTTTCGCAGCGCCGAGGAGCTGGCCGCGGCCCGCGGCTTCAGGATACTGGAGCTGAACGGCGCCGGCGCCGAGATGCTGCACATCTGGGCCGGCGGCCGCACGCTGCGACAGGCATACCGCGCGTTATGGCAGCAGTATCGCTGGCTTTTCGCCATCGGCGATGCCATGCGGCGGCGCGGGGCGCGGGTGGTGGGCCTGCGCGGCATGATCCGGCTGCAGCGCCAGCAGGAGGCGCTGCGGCGGATCTATCCCCCAAGCTCGTGAACGCCCCTTGCGCAGCTTCGCGCCGGGCGGGACAGTGCCATTGATCGGCGCGGCCAATCCGGCCCGGCGCAAAGGAGCCCTGCATGATCCCCGACCTGCCCCTCTGCCAGCCCCCCGGCGAAACCATCGTGGTTCCCGCGCCGGAACAGTCGCTGGCCGAAGAGGCGCTTGGCTTCGTGCTTGAGCCGTTCCAGCCGCTGCGCGAACAGTTCTCGGCCATCACCGGCCTGGGGCTGGAGCCGGACGAGGCCTGGCCCGAGGAACAAGGCCGCACGGTCCGGCAAATGCGGCTGGCGCGCAAGGACGGGCAGGCATACCTGGGCTATCTGGCGGCCGGCCAGCCCGGTGGGCGGCGGGTGATCTTCCTGCATGGCAGTCCCGGCACCGCCGAGGAATGGGACAGGTTCCTGCTGGATGTCCCCGCCGGGCAGTATCACATGGCCGTCGACCGCCCCGGTTTCGGCGCAAGCGGCGAAGAGCCCGAGACCGCGCTGGCCGGTCAGGCCGCCGCCGTAGCCCCGCTGCTGACCGCCGGCACGCGGCCTGCGGTTCTTGTCGGCTATTCCTATGGCGGTCCGGTCGCCTTGCGGCTTGCTGCAGATTATCCCGACCGGGTGGCGGGCGTCTTGTTGATCGGTGCCGCCGCCGATCCGCAACTGGAGGAAACCCACCCGCTGCAACAGCTGGCCGCGCTGGATTTCTTCGCCCGGCTTTTGCCCGCCGAGCTGGCCAATGCCAATGCAGAGCTTATGAACCTGCAGCCGGGGCTTCAGGATCTGGCCGCCGATCTGGGGCGCATCACCGCACCCGTCACCATCGTTCAGGGCCTGGCCGATACCCTGGTGCCGCCGGAGAACGTGCCCTTCCTGCAAGCGCATCTGCCCGAGAGCCCCGGTCCGCGGGTGATCCTGGTCGAAGAGGCCGACCATTTCCTGCCCTGGACCCATCCCGAGCTGCTGCGCGCTGCGCTGGATTGCGTGATCGGCGACGAAGAGGCGCCGCCTCAGCCGCCCGAGCCGTCCCCCTCGTCCTTGCTCGAGGCGAAATAATAGACCGTGAACCGATGGCTCAGCCAGACCGCAGCGATGACCAGCGCCGCCACGACCAGCCAGGCCCAGTTGCCCAGCAGGTCGAACAGGACGAGGTTGAGACCGAACGCCCCGAAAAACAGCGCCACCGTGTAGACCGCCGCAACCACGCCGTTCACGATGGCGAACCGGCGAAAATCCACGCGCAGGAAGCCGCTGGCCATGAAGATCGGCGGCAGCAGCCGTGCCAGCAGCGCCGCCGGCCAGACCCCGCGATCCAGCAGGTGCCGCCCCCGCTCCAGCATCTTCCCGTCGATCCAGCGGCGGACAAGCGGGCTGCTTCCGGCCAGCGCGCCGATCCCGTAAAGCGCCCAGTCGCTGACGATATTCCCTGTCACCAGCGCCACCAGAGCCAGCGTGGTGCCGATCTCTCCCGCGGCGGCCAGCGCCGCACCGGCGACGATCGCCCCTTCCTCCATGACGAAATTCGCAAGAAACAGCAGCACGGCCAATATCAGCGGATTGCCCAGATACTGTTCGATAAGGGCCTCCACCGGGCGGATCCTCCTGGGGCATGGGGCATGATGGGTCTAGCTAATGGCACCCGCCTGCCTCCGCAAGCCGGGCATGGACAAAGCTCCATCGCGGGCGTGACCCACGCACGCCTGTCCAGCACCGGCCGGAGAAATGCGCTATTCGCCGAACGAGAGGCGGGGCCCGCCGGCGATCCACCTTTCTTGAAATACGGCTCTGGCCATGGGGAAGGACCAGGACAAAGCTGCGGCAGGAAGCCCGCCAGAGCCAGCTTGCGACCGCCGGCCGCCGGTTGCTGCGGTCTCGCGGGGAAAGCCCTACGCTGGTATGGATCGCTGCGCCTGTCCGAAACCGATCCGCGTCGCCGGGGCCGAGCGGCCGCACCTCGACGCATGACGGCACCCTGCGGGGAACCGTTGCTCTTGCCTGACGTTGGACCATCTCCGGCGGCGCTGGTCGGCGTGCCAGTGCCCACCCACCTTCATGGCAGGCGAGGAACGATGGCACCGAATCCCGACAGGACTGAACAAGGCAATGCCGGCGAAACGCAGCAGCGCGGCGGCGAGACCCTGACCACCAACCACGGCATCCCGTTTTCCGACAACCAGAACAGCCTGCGCGCGGGCCATCGCGGCCCGACGCTGCTGGAAGATTTCCTTCTGCGCGAGAAGATCTTCCATTTCGACCATGAGCGCATCCCCGAGCGCATCGTCCATGCCCGCGGCTCGGCCGCGCATGGCCATTTCGAATGCACCGACCCGATCCCCGAGCTGACGCGCGCCAGCCTCTTTGCCAAGAAGGGCAAGAAGACCCCGGTCTTCGTGCGCTTTTCCACCGTCGCGGGCGGGGCGGGCTCGGTCGATACGCCCCGCGACGTGCGCGGTTTCGCGGTCAAGTTCTATACCGACGACGGGAACTGGGATCTGGTCGGCAACAACATCCCGGTCTTCTTCATCCAGGACGCGATCAAGTTTCCCGACCTCGTGCATTCGGTCAAGATGGAGGCCGACCGGGGCTATCCCCAGGCCGCCTCGGCCCATGACACGTTCTGGGATTTCGTCTCGCTGATGCCCGAAAGCCTGCATACGGTGATCTGGGCCATGTCCGACCGCGCCATCCCGCGCAGCTATCGCATGATGCAGGGTTTCGGCGTCCATAGCTTCAAGCTGGTGAACGACCAGGGCGAGACCCGTTTCGTCAAGTTCCACTGGCGCCCGCGGCTGGGCATGCAATCGCTGGTCTGGGACGAAAGCGCCAAGATGCAGGGCGCGGACAACGACTATCACCGCCGCGACCTCTACGAGGCGATTGCGGCGGGCGACTATCCCGAATGGGACCTGGGCCTGCAGATCTTCGACCAGGAACTGGCCGACAGCCTGCCCTGGGACGTGCTGGACGCGACCAAGATCATCCCCGAGGAGATCGTGCCGCTGCGGGTGGTCGGCCGCCTGGTGCTGGACCGCAATCCCGACAATTTCTTCGCCGAGACCGAGCAGGTCGCCTTCCTGCCCTCCAACATCGTGCCGGGGATCGAGTTTTCCGACGACCCGCTGCTGCAGGGGCGGCTGTTTTCCTATCTCGACACGCAGAAATCACGGCTGGGTACGACCAATTTCCACCAGATCCCGGTGAATGCGCCGAAATGCCCCTTTGCCAACATGATGCGCGACGGGATGATGCAGACCCAGGTGCCGAAGGGCCGCGCCAATTACGAGCCGAACAGCCTGGACCAGGCGGGCGAAGACCCCGGCCCCCGCGCCAGCGCCGAAGGTTTCGCCACCGCGCCGCAAGAGGTTTTCGGCCCCAAGCTGCGCATCCGGGCCGAAAGCTTCGGCGATCACTACAGCCAGCCGCGCCTGTTCTGGCGCTCGCAGACCGCGAACGAGCAGGCGCATATCGCCTCGGCCTTCGTCTTTGAACTCTCCAAGGTGGGGCTCGGCCATGTGCGCAGCCGCGTCGTCAGTCATCTGCGCAATATCGACGAGGATCTGGCCAAGCGCGTGGCGGCGGGCCTCGCGATCGAGCTGCCCAAGGCGGCAAAGCCGTTCCGCGACCCGATCGATATCGCGCCTTCGGACGCGCTGTCGATCCAGAAGAACTGGCAGCCGACGCTCAAGGGGCGCAAGGTCGGCATCCTGTTCGCCGAAGGCTCGGACAAGGCGGAGCTCGACGCGCTGGTGGCGGCGGTCGGAAAGGCCGGCGGCACGCCCTTCACCATCGCCCCCAAGGTCGGCGGCATCGCGCTGGCGGGCGGCGAGGCCAAGGCCGACGGCCAGCTTGCCGGCTCGCCCTCGGTGCTGTTCGACGCGGTGGCGCTGGTCCTGACCGATGAGGCGGCGCAAAAGCTGGCGCGGGACGGCGCGGCGGTCGGCTTCGTCATGGACGCCTTTGCCCATCTCAAGGCCATCGGCCATACGCCGGGCGCGCAACCGCTGCTGGACCGCGCGGGGATCGAGCCGGACGAGGGCGTCACCGATCTTGCCGCCCTGCCCCAGGCGGCTGCCCGCCGCTATTGGGACCGCGAGCCCAAGGTCCGCGACCTGGCCTGACCCCCGGCCCGCCCCGCAAGGGGTGGGCCTTTCCATCTTTCGGCAGATGCCATGCCCGCGCAGGGCGCCAAGTCCCGCAAGGACGATCTGCGCGCCGGAACACCCTTCCGGGTCACGGCCGCAAAGCCCCTACCCCGCGGCTGACCCGCGACCGCCTCGACGTCATCGGGCGCACGCATCACGGGCTGGGGCCGAGGCGGGTTAGGGAAATCCGTCCTGATCCAGGACCGCCGCCCGCCGATGCGCGGCTTGTGGTCCCGACCGCGATGATCCAGTCCCAGATCGGCGTGCGGACCGACAGGTCAGCGCTGCGGATGCACCTATCGACAGCAACCGACGACAAAGCGGACACGATGCTTCAATCCGCCCATCTCCTGTCGCAGGAAGACCCGCGCCCGCAGCCGCGGTCCCGAAGCGGTTTCGAGCATCGGATTTCCTGCCACCCGCGCGCGGATGCGATGTCCGAGCCCGCCACTGGATATGGCGCGACCGTGAGTGCGAAGGTCTGCAATAGCATTTCCAGGGCGATGAAGCCCAGTTGCACCGCCTTGCGCGCGCCTGGCAGGCTGCTGAAAAAGGATTTTGAGAGGGCGACGCAGCGGAAATCGTTCTGGATCCAGCTGATATCGGCCCGAAATGGGGTGTTTTCGGCAAATTTGAGGCGGATTTCCCGGTTCCCCGCCCGCGCTGTCCTGTCGCAAGGACTTTTTCAGCAGCCTGCTAGCAGGGCGCGCGCCGAGACCGACCTGCAATGCCTCGAAAGGTGGAGCAGGCGCGCCATCCCCTCGGCATCCGGCCGATCCGTCCTGATCGGCCTGGCCTGCAGTTCCTGCGCCATGATGCTGCGGCCCCCAGACCACAGGTGCGCAGGCTGCACCGGCTATGCCTCACGATCCTTGCGGCGCTGCGTGCCGCTGCGATGGGTGATCGCCAGCAGGACCGACGGTTCCCTGAGCCGCAGCCGATGCCAGCTGCCCGCCGGCACGACCTGGCCCGTCCTCGGCGTCAGTTCCACCG
>NZ_JRKO01000014.1 GCF_000763885.1 Paracoccus versutus
TCGTGGCGCTGTCCACGATCCTGGGCGGCCATTGCCGGGTGGGGCTCGAGGACAACATCTACCTGGAACGCGGCGTCTTCGCCACCAACGGCCAGCTGGTCGAGCGCGCCAGCCGCATCATCGCCGATCTGGGCTGCGAGGTCGCCACCCCCGACGAGGCGCGCGGGATCTTGGGACTCGATGCGCTTGCCGAAAAACGCCTGGCGGGCTGAGGAGATGCGCTTTCCCGTTTCGCTCAATGCCGTGGTCGCGCATCGCTGGCATTGCGATCATTTCGGGCATCTGAACGCCCGCCATTACGCGGCCGCCTTCGACGACGCGACCTTCGTGTTTTGGAGCGGCCTTGGCTTCCGGCCTGACTCTGACAGTCCGATGCCGGTCACGTTGGAGGTGAAGATCAGTTTCCGCCAGGAAATTCCCGCCGGCAGCGTAGTCCGCATTGAGGCGCAGGTGAGCAAGGTTGGCAACAAATCTGTTGGCCTGACCTTTACTATGCGTGAAGCGGGCGGTGATGAACTGGCCATCTGTGAGGTGGTCGGGGTCTTTATACACCCAAAAAGCCGCCGGAGCTGTCCGATCCCTGCGGCCCTGCGGGCAGCTCTGTCGAAAGAGTCCCATTCACCGCCAGGTTGAGTAGCCCTTTGATCTGCATGGATACCCGGAGCATCTTCCTTCCAAGGCATTCGGAACCAAGGTCATGGGTAATCCCGAAGTGAGAAGACAGTCCAGCATGACGCTACGCCTGCTTATCCTGGCCTGTCTGACCAATGCGGTAATGGGGCTTCTCTATGTCTGGAGCCTGTTTCTCCTGCCGCTTGAGGCTGCGCTCGGGGCGCCGCGTTCAGCGCTTAGCCTGATTCCGGCGTTGGCACTCGTCACCTTTACTCTCGGCATGATGGTGCATGATCGGCTGCTCGCGGCATTGAGATTCCGAGCCTTTTCGCTGCTTGCCTTCGGCTTCGCAGGCGGCGGGCATCTTCTCTTTGCCTTCGACGGAGGCTACGCGGCGCTGCTGACTGGCTATGGTATGCTGTTCGGGCTGGGAGCGGGACTCGGCTATGGGCTGGCGCTCGCATTGGTGACCCGGCTACCCACCAGAGTTCGGAGCCTGGGTCTCGGGCTGGCGATGGCTGCCTTTGCGATCAGCGGGGTTGTTTTGTCGGGCCTCTTTGCCCAACCAATCCGTGAGACGGATCTGACCGCAGGCTTTCTGATCATCGGCCTCGCTATCCTTGCGGCAGGATCGGGGGTGACTGCCTTCCTGCCAACCCAGCCAGCGCGGCCAATGGCGGTGCAAGAGTGCGCGCGGCCGGCCGCAAAGCCTCGTCGCGGCGTGCGCGGTCCGACTGCAGCGCCGGGTCAGCCCGCTTCGCCAGATGATCGTAATAGGTGGACAGGGCGATCGGCAGCACGCTGCAGATCGGCTCGACCCGGTGTGTTTCCCGAAGCATATCAATGAACGACACCATCACTTCAATCGGCGGTCGAGCTCCGCCATGGCAAAATACGCGCTCGCCTTGCGCAGGATCTCGTTGGCTTGCCGCAGCTCGCGGTTCTCGCGCTCCAGGGCCGTCAGCTTCGCGGCCATCTCGGTCGGGATCCCTGTGCCTTCCGCTGTCCACCTCTGCCTTCTTGACCCAGTCGTTCAACGTCTGCGCCGAGCAGCCGATCTTCGCTGCAATCGACATGATCGCCTGCCAGCGCGATGGATGCTGGGCCTCGTTGTCGAGAACCAGTCGCACGGCACGTCCGCGCACTTCAGGGGAAAACTTGCTCGTCGTCTTGCTCATGATGCTCCATCCCTGAACTTGGTCAACTCGACCGACGACGGATCGCGGCCCTCGTCGGACTCGCACCACATGCCAATGAGTTGGGACACCGCCGCGGTAAACGCAGTATATGGGGTGGACGTGCTGCGATCAGGCCGGCTCTCTATCTAGCAGCACTCACCGCCAGCAGGTTCGACCCGCGGGTTCCACGCCTTCAAAGAGCACTTCCTTGCGTCCGGAAAGGCCAGGAAGCTCGTCATCGTCGCTTGCGCGCGCAAATTCCTGACTGTGCTCAACGCGATGATGAGAACCGGAACGGACTGCCGAGACGCAATCGCCTAAAACACAGTTCCTACTCAGGAGTTGGCGCCTCCGGCAAATCCGGCGCGGTTCACTGGCGCAGCCCCTCATTCGTCCAAATCCTGGGATTATCAAAACAAATTTTAGTCCCGCTGCAGCGGCGGATAGCCTCGTCCCCAGCAAACCGATGGAGGACGGATCCGATGACCGACGACATGCTTCATGTCATGGAATGGCACAATGGCGAGAAGGATTATTCCCCCTTCTCGGATGCCGAGATGCAGCGGCGCCAGGACGACATGCGCCGCTGGATGGCCGAGAACGGCGTCGATGCGACGCTGTTCACCTCGTATCATTGCATCAACTATTACTCGGGCTGGCTCTACTGCTATTTCGGCCGCAAATACGGCATGGTCATTACCCAGGATGCGGCGACGACGATCAGCGCCGGCATCGACGGCGGCCAGCCCTGGCGGCGCAGCTTCGGCAACAACGTCACCTATACAGACTGGCGGCGCGACAATTTCTATCGCGCGGTGCGGCAGTTGACCCCCGGCGTCAAGCGGCTGGGGATCGAGTTCGACCACGTCAACCTGGACTTCCGCCGCCAGCTGGAAGCGGCGCTGCCGGGGGTGGAGTTCGTCGATGTCGGTCAGCCCTCGATGTGGATGCGCTCGATCAAGTCGGCAGAGGAACACAAGCTGATCCGCGAGGGCGCCCGCATCTGCGACGTGGGCGGCGCAGCGGTGGCCGCGGCGGTCAAGGCGGGCGTGCCCGAGCACGAGGTTGCCATCGCCTCGACCAATGCCATGATCCGCGAGATCGCCGCCTCCTTTCCCTCCGTCGAGCTGATGGATACCTGGACCTGGTTCCAGTCGGGCATCAACACCGACGGCGCGCATAACCCGGTGACGAACAAGAAGATCAAGTCCGGCGAGATCCTGTCGCTGAACTGCTTCCCGATGATCTTCGGCTATTACACCGCGCTGGAACGCACGCTGTTTTGCGACAGCGTGGACGATGCGAGCCTGGACATCTGGGAAAAGAACGTGGCCGTGCATCGCCGCGGGCTGGAACTGATCAAGCCCGGCGCGAAATGCAACGAGATCGCGCTGGAGCTGAACGACATGTATCGGCAATGGGATCTGCTGAAATACCGCAGCTTCGGCTATGGCCACAGCTTCGGCGTGCTTTGCCATTACTACGGCCGCGAGGCGGGGGTCGAGCTGCGCGAGGATATCGAGACCGAGCTGAAGCCGGGCATGGTGGTCAGCATGGAGCCGATGGTCATGCTGCCCGAGGGCACGCCCGGCGCCGGCGGCTATCGCGAGCATGACATCCTGATCGTGACCGAGGACGGGGCCGAGAACATCACCGGATTCCCCTTTGGTCCCGAGCATAACATCATCCGCAATTGACCCGGCTGCGGGCAGGAAAGGGGCGGGCCCGCGATTGCGGGCCCCTTCCGCCTTGGTCAGGTGCCGAACTCGGCCCGCAGCGCGTCGACGATGCCTTTGGTGCAGACCTCGAGCAGGAACTCGCCCTTTTCGGCCGAGGCGTCCTTGGGCGAGGAAAGCGTGCCCGGCGCGGGCGTCCATTCCGGCTTGACCGGGTAGACGTCATAGGGCGGGAAGCTGGCCGGCGCGACATCCACCGCCCGCGACAGGTCCACGAATTGCGGGTAGAGCGCCAGCATCAGCGATGTCTCCAGCACGCCGCCATGCTCCAGATCCCAGCCGGGAAAGCCTTCGGGGTAAAGCCGGGCGATGTCCGCTTCGCCGACGAAATCCCAATAGGACAGCACCACGATCTTCATGTCGCGGATACCGTCCCAGCGCAATTCGCGCAGGGCCAGGTCGATGCCCTCGATGATGAACCAGGAATTCTCGAAATGCCCGTTCACCATGCAGATCCGGCGCACGCCATGGCGGGCGAATTCCTTGATCACGTCGCGCAAGGCCGCGACCAGCGTGGCGCCGTCCAGGCTGGTGGTGCCGGGCAGGTGGTTGCCGCCGCCGGATTTCTGATGCGACTTGTAGCCATAGGTAAAGGGGGGCGCCACCAGCCCGCCGATGTCCAGCGCGGCGCGGCGGGCGAATTCCGTCGGCAACAGCACATCGACATGCAAGGGCATGTGATGGCCGTGCTGCTCCATCGAGCCGATGGGGATCAGGATGGGCGTGGCGCCGTCCCTTACCGCGGCGTGGTAGTCGGGCCAGGCAAGCTCGGACGCGAATGCTGTCTTCTTCGGCATGATGCACCTTCTTGGGAAAGGGGGGATGCCGGAATTAGAGTTTCGCCTTGAATATAAATGAAATATATAGTCGCAATCCTTGCATTGCGGGGGCAAATCCATGGCTGGGATCACCAATCTTCCGACCGATCTGTTGCGCAGCTTCATCGCCGTGGTGGAACTGGGCGGCCATTCGCGGGCAGGCGCGGCGCTGGGGCGCAGCCAGCCGGCGATCTCGCTGCAGATCCGCCGGCTGGAGGAGCTGGTGCGCGCGCCGCTCTTGACGCAGGAGGGCCGCAACATCCTGCCCACCCCGGCGGGCGAGGCGCTGCTGAGCTATGCCCGCGAGATGCTGCGCATCAACGACGAGGCGGTCAGCTATTTCCACCGCTCGGACAAGACCGGCGTGTTGCGCATCGGCCTGCCGACCGATTATGCGGTGGCGTTCCTGCAAGGCACGCTGACCCGCTATATCCGCGACCATGCCGAGGTCGAGCTGGAGGTGCATTGCGACCTGTCCCGCGAATTGCACCAGCACCTGCGCTCGGACGACCTGGACATCATCGTGGCGGTGATGCCGACGGCGCGCATGCCCTATCTTTCGCGCATGTGGACCGAGCAGCCGATCTGGGCCGCGGCCGAGGACTTCCATCCGGCCGCCCATGCGCCGGTGCCGCTGGGCGCCCATCCAGAGGGCTGCGACTATCGCGCCCGCATGATCCAGGCGCTGGACGCCGTCGAGCGGCGCTGGCGCATCGTCTATACCGGGCCGGGCATCTCGGGCTTGCAGAACGCGGTTAGGAACGGGCTTTGCGTGACCGCCCTGACCCGCGCCACCATGCTGCCCGGCATGCGCATCCTGACCGAGGCCGAGGGATTCCCGGCGCTGGAACCCTTGCGGGTCGGGCTGTTCTACAAGCATCCGCGCCTGTCGGCGGCGGGGTTGCAGCTGGTCAGCGATCTGGTGGCCGACCTGGACAGCGTGGGATCGGGCATCCATGCGGTTTCCGTGTGAAACCGGGGCCATAACGCCTGCAAATGTCAGGATTGGAAGAACCGATTTTGCATGGATGCCGCCTTCTCCTAGCCTGTCCATAGCAAACAATCAGAACAATCAGACAGGGTGATGAGATGACACAGGATGATCGGGGCGCGCGCCCCGCGCTGTCGCGCCGAGGGGTGCTGGCGATGGGTGCGGCGGCGCTGGCCACGCCGATGCTGTCGCGCCGGGCATTCGCCGCGCCGACGCAGCTGACCATGCTGGCTTGGTACGGCCATGCCGAGCCCGACATCGTGGCCGAGTTCGAGGCCGAGAACAACGTCAAGTTCGTGCCGAAATACTATACCGGCGGCGACAACATGCTGGGGCTGATCTCGCAAAGCCCGCCCGGCACCTTCGACGTGATCCTGTCCGATGCGGAATATGTCCAGCAGCTGAACGCGGCCGGCTATATCGAGGCGCTGGACCCGGCCGACTATCCCTTCGACGAGTTCTTCCCGGAATTCCAGAAGTTCCCCGGCCATTGGGACGGCGACACGCTGTATTCCGTCATCACCCGCTTCGGCTTCCTGGGCGTGGCCTACAACACCGACGCGCTGACCAAGGCGCAGGCTTCGACCTATGACGTGTTCTGGGATCCGGCGCTGAAGGGCAAGGTCGGGCATTTCGACTGGCACCTGCCGAACCTTGGCCAGATGAGCCTGCTCAACGGCAATGCCAGCCCCTATGACATCGACGGGGCGGCCTGGGATGCGGTCAAGGAAAAGACCATGACCCTGCGCCCGCAGATCGGCGGTTTCTTCGACTATGGCGGCACCTTCTCGTCACTGAACAACGGCCAGATGCTGGCCTTCGCCGGGATCGGCGACTGGATCACCGGCACGCTGGAGCGAAACGGCGCCAAGGTTCGCTCGATCATCCCCGAGCAGGGCGGCTTGCAGTTCACCGAAAGCTTCTCGATCGGCAAGGGCTCGTCCAAGGCCGAGCTGGCGAAGAAATGGATCCAATACATCACCTCGGCCAAGGGGCAGTCGAAATCGGCGCAGATGGCGGCCTATCCCTGCCTGATCCCCAGCCAGAAGGGCTGGGAGGTGCTGAGCGCGGAAAATCCCGACGAGGCCCGGCGCCAGGGCATGGTGCCGGGGGAAAGCAACGTCATGGACCTGATCCGCTCGGGGCGCATCAAGTATCGCCAGCTTCCGGTGCAGCAATCGCTGGAAGAGTGGAACGACTTCTGGTCGGACTACAAGAGCGCCTGAGCCCGAGGTGGCCGGTGCAGCGCGCCGGCCGCGCCGCCCGTCCCCCGCCGGAGCTTGCTAGATGCGACGTCCCGTCTCGCTTTACGGACTGACTTTCTCTCTGCCGCTGCTGATCTGGCAGCTTCTGTTCTTCGTCTTCCCGCTGGTCTTCCTGGTCGCGCTCAGCTTCTGGACCGTGCGCAATTTCCGCCTGGAGGCGGGGTTCGACACGGTGAACTGGGTGACGATGTTCGGCCGCCCCGTCTTCTGGCAGGCTTACGCCACCACGCTGGCCATGGCGGCCGGCGCCGCGGCGCTGACCAGCGCGCTGGCCTTTCCCTGCGCCTATGCCATCGCCTTCAAGCTGTCGCCCGCCGCGCGCCGCTGGGCGGTGTTCCTGATGGTGATCCCCTTCTTCACCAGCTATCTGGTGCGGGTCTATTCTTGGCAGGTCTTCCTGTCGGATGTCGGCATCATCAACGTCATGCTGGGCTGGATCGGGCTGGGCCCCTTCCGGCTGCTGAACACCATCGGCGCGACCATGCTGGGCTACATGACGCTTGGCTTTCCGCTGGTCGTGCTGCTGCAGCTGTTCAGCCTGGTCTTTGTCGACCGCACGCTGATCGAGGCGGCGCATAACATGCGCTGCGGCAGGCTGCGCACGGTGTTTGCGGTGGTCATCCCCTCGGCGCGGGTTGGGCTGGTGATCGCGGCGCTGTTCAGCTTCATCCTGTGCTTTGGCGATTTCGTCAGCCCGATCTATCTGGGCGGGGGCGATCCGACCACGCTGTCCATCCTGATCACCGACACCACCAAGTCCGGCCAGCAATGGCCCCGCGCGGCGGTGATCGCGCTGACCATGATCGCGACGCTGATGGTCGTGGCCTTCCTGGCCGTCCGCTTCGCCTACAAGGGGCGCACGAAATGAGGGGTTGCACGAAATGAACGAACAGAACGAACTGAACCGCAATCCGCTGATCGACGCGGCGCTCAAGCTCTACGTGATCCTGGCCTATCTGTTCGTCTTCGCGCCGATCCTTGCCAGCTTCGTGTTTTCCTTCAACTCGGACCGTTTCCCGTCGATCCCGCTGGGGCATTTCTCGACGGAATGGTATCGCGCCGTCGCCGCGGACCCGCTGGTCTGGGAGGGGCTGCGCAACACGCTGGGGGTCGGCGCGGCGGTGGGGATGATCTCGACCGCGCTGGGGTTCGGGGCGGCCTATACGGATTACCGCTATCGGTTCTTCGGCAAGCAGGTCTACCTGGCGCTGGCGCTGCTGCCGCCCACGATCCCGGTGGTGATCATGGGGCTGGCGATGCTGGCTTACCTGTCGCGCATCGACCTGTCGGGCAATGCGCTGTCGGTCATCATCGCCCATGTGGTGATCTGCGCCCCCTTCGCCATGGCGGTGATCCGGTTGCGGCTGTCGCAGATGGACCCCTCGCTGGAGCCGGCGGCCTGGAACCTCGGCGCCTCGGAATGGGCGACGATGCGCCATGTCATCATCCCCTTCACCCGGCCGGCGATCCTGGGGGCGCTGTTCATCACCATGGCAGTCTCCTTCGACGAATTCGCCATCGCCTGGTTCGTGTCCGGCCTGAACGAGACGCTGCCGGTCAAGGTGCTGGGTTTCCTGCAGGGCCAGGTCAGCCCGCGCATCAATGCCATTGGCACCTTCGTCTTCGTGACTTCGATGACCCTCGTGATCCTGGCGCAGCTGCTGCTGTCGGGGCGCGGCCCCGCAACCGACAAGGAATGAATCCGATGCAAGAACCCCTGGTTTCCTTCGAGGGCGTCGCCAAGCGTTTCGGCAGCTATGTCGCCGTGCAAAAGATGGACCTGCAGATCCACAAGGGCGAATTCCTGGCCATCATGGGCTCGTCGGGCTGCGGCAAGACCACGACGTTGCGCATGCTGGCCGGGCTGGAGGCGCCCAGCGAGGGCGTGATCCGCCTGGCGGGCCAAGCCATCAACGACCTGCCGAGCTGGAGCCGCGACACGCCGATGGTCTGGCAGAGCCTGGCGCTGTTTCCGTTCCTGAACGTGATCGAGAATGTCGAGTTTGCGCTGAAGATGCGCGGCATAGGCCGTGCCGAGCGCCGGCGGCGGGCCGAGCAATGGTTGGAGCGCATGCAGATCGCCGAATTCGCCGACCGCAACATCGCCCAGTTGTCCGGCGGCCAGCGCCAGCGTGTCGCCCTGGCGCGCTCGCTGGTGGTCGAGCCCGAGATCCTGCTGCTGGACGAGCCCTTGTCGGCGCTGGACGCGGCGCTGAAGGTCAGGATGCAATCGGTACTGAAGAACCTGCAGCGCGAGACCGGCATCACCTTCGTCTATGTCACGCACAGCCAGTCCGAGGCCTTTTCGATGGCCGACCGCGTCGTCATCATGAGCCGCGGCAAGATCGAGCAGATCGGCACCCCGCAAGAGATCTATCGCACGCCGCGCACGCGCTTCGTCGCCGATTTCCTGGGCTCGTCCAACATCTTCCCCGGCCAGTTGACACGCGACGCGGGCGGCCGCGCAGCCATCGCCACCCCCAGCGGCGATTTCGTCCTTGCCGGGGGTGGGCAGGGGGCAACGCCGGGGCAGGCGGCCAGCCTGATCGTGCTGGATACCAAGATGCAGATCCATTTCCAGCCGCCGCCGGACGCCGTGAACACGATCGAGGCGCGCATGATCGGCGAGGAATTCATCGGCGCCACCGCCACCATCTATTTCGAAACCGGCGCGGGACAGGAAATACGGGTGCAGAAATCGCATGAAGAACTGGCTGATCTTCCGCTGGCCGTGGGCCGATCCTTCCATCTGTCCTGGTCGCCCGCCGACGGCCATCTCGTGCCGGAATAGCCCGGGACGTGACGCGCCGCCGCCCCTGGCCGGCGGTCCTGGCCGCCTTTCCCATGCCGGGGCCTATGGGCTGTTCTATGCCGGGCGGCTTTGCCCCCTTGCGCTTGCGGGAATTTCGGGCACGTCCCATCTGCCGTGTCGCGGGGACGGGAGTCTTCTCGCTGCTTGCCGGTCAGGGCCGGCATCAGGCAGGATGCCTGTTGGAATGGCCTTGTGGGTGAGACGGGTCCGGCGTTTCCTGCTTCCGCGATCCGAAACCGCGTAGCAGGGCGGCTGGGCCTGCCGGGCGGCAACTCCTCCCTTCTTGAGAGGTCAGCGCCCTATGCCTCGCGGATCTCTCGTGGCCGTCTGCGAGGATTGCCTTTCTAGGGGGTCAGTTTCCCGACATGCGCTGTTCCGGCTTGCAGCTTGGGCTTCGGGAAGTTTCTGCGGCTGGCAACGGAGTGGTTGTTTTCAAGGTCGATGATGACGCGGGAGGTTCTCATCTATACGGTCGCTTATGGTAGAGCCGACTGGATCAAGCGTATGCATCCGGCGTAGGCCGTTGTTACGCAGCTTTTGCAGCAGGGCCGCCCTTTCAGTTCCAGGGCAGTAATTCTGGCAGGCGGGACAGGGGTGTGTCGGGCAGTCGCGCGAGCACATCGGCGAGCCAAGCCTGGGGATCGACGTCGCTTATTTTGGCGGTGCCGATCAGGGAATACATGAAGGCGGCGCGGTCGCTACCGCGGGGCGAACCGGCAAAGAGCCAGGCTTTCCTGCCGAGGGCGATACCGCGTAGGGCCCGTTCGGCGGCATTGTTGGTAAGGCAGATGCGACCATCATCGTCGAGGAAGCATGTGAAGGCGTCCCAGCGGCCGTCTTCCTCGAGCATGTAGTGATGGCCTTGGCGACGGGGTTGTGCTTCGACATCCGGGCGCGTTCGGATCGCAGCCAGTCATGCAGATCGCCGAACCCAGCGCGACGGCCTGTCCCTCGAAGGCATGACCGGGATTGGTGGGTTGGGAACATATGGCATGCGTCCAATTGTGAAGTATTGACCTAAATTAAGAAAACGTTTTCTATCGTGATATTGCGATTCAGAATCATCTGTGGTGGTCGCGATCAAGAGGGAGTCTAGAATGATCAAAATAAAGAAAAATAAAGAGAAATTTTTTCAGTTTCGTCAAGTTTGCACAGTGCTTGGCATCGCGGCGCTTCCGCTTTTCCTAGTGGGGACCCCGGCATTGGCGGACAAGCTGGATGATATCGTTTCCAGCGGCGCGCTGCGCTGTGGTGTGATGCTTGATTTCCCGCCTTTAGGCTATCGTGACGCCTCGGGCAACCCGGCCGGCTTCGATGTCGAGACCTGCAATGACATTGCCGCGCAGCTGGGCGTCAAGCCCGAAATTGTTGAGACCCAGGCGCCGCAGCGGGTGCCGGCCTTGGTTTCGGGAACGGTGGACATCGTCGTTGGTGGCACTACCCCCACCCTGGAGCGCGCCAAGACCGTGACTTTCACCGACCCCTATAACGTCGGCAAGCTGGTTGTCGTGACAGGCAGCGCCAACAGGATCTCTGGCTTTGACGAACTCAAGGGCAAATCCGTCGCATTGGTTCGCGGAACTCTGCCTGAAACCGCCTACCTGGCGGCCTGTAACGGTTGGTCCGAAGGCTGCAAGAACCTGTCGCTGGCGAACAATGCCGAACAGATCACCGCTGTGCGGCAGGGCCGCGCAAATGCAATGATCGAGACAAACTCGTTCATGTCTGCGCTGAAGGCTTCGCCCCAAGGCGTGGACCTGGAGATCTGCTGCAACGTGCCCGGCTTTACCGACTGGACCTCGATCGCGGTGCCGAAAGGTGAATATGGTCTGCGCGACTGGTTGAACCTGTTCATCTTCTGGCAAGTAGACAGCGGTCGTTATGCCGAACTCTACCAGAAATACTATGGCACCGAAGCCCCCAGCCTGCAGCCGGGAAACTGAGATCGGGCAATGAGCTACAACTTTCAGTTCGGCATCGTCCTTGACGCTCTGCCCGATCTGATGCAAGGGGCCGCCTTGAGCCTGTCGATTGCCATCGTCACGATGGCGGTAGGCATCGTCTTGGCAATGCCCCTTGCCGTCGGATCATGGAATGGCAAGGGGCTAGTCACCTTCTTGTCGCGATCCTGGATCGAGCTTGCGCGGAATACGCCGTGCCTCGCCCAGATCTATTTTTTCTTCTACGGGCTTGGTGCCTTTGGCATCTTCCTCTCGCCTTGGCTCGCTGTCGGCATCGCGCTGTGCTTCAACAACGCGGGTTATCTGGCCGAGATCTTTCGCGGCGGCCTGAAAGGCGTGAACGCGAACCAGATGAAGGGCGCTCGCTCGCTAGGTTTCGGTCCTGTCGGCGCCTATCGTTATGTCGTCTTTCCGCAGGTTTTCACCAATACGTTCAGTTCGATCGGCAACCAGTTCATCTGGGCACTTCTGAATACCTCGCTGGGCGCGTTGATCGGACTTTACGATCTCAGCGGCGTTGCTATGGATTACCAGTCCCGGACCTTCAAGACTTTCGAGTTCTTCCTGGCCATTGCGGTGATCTATTTCATCCTGGCCAAATTGGTGCTGTTCCTGGCGAACCGTTTCAAGCCTGGAGGCGCACGCCATGCCGCCTGACATGTTTGCATCGGGGATCGCCCCGCAGGACTATTGGCTGATGGCCGAAGGCGCATGGCGCACGATTCTGATGACGCTATCGGCCGGAGTGCTGGCAACGTTGCTGGGTGTGGCGCTGGGGCTGCTGAAACTCATGCCTTGGCGCGGGCTGCGACATTTGCTTGATACGGTGACCGACAGCCTGCGCTGTGTGCCCCTGCTGGTGCAGGTGACGCTGATCTATTCCGGGCTGGCGGTGCTGGGATTTCGCATCGGTGCGTTTACCGCCGGGATGGTCGCGCTTGGTCTTTTTGCCGCGGGCTATATTTCCGAGGTGGTGCGCGAGGCCGCGCAAGCCGTGCCCGGCAATCTGCGGCGCGCTGCGCGTGGCCTGGGCATGACGCGTTTCCAGGAATATTGGTATGTGGTCCTGCCCTTGGGCATCCGGCAGGGCTTTCCGTCCTGGCTGGGGATCATCCTGGGCATCGTCAAGGACACATCGGTCGTGGCGGTGATCGGCTATGTCGAGCTTCTGCGTGCAACGCAGAACATCATTACCCGGACGCAGGACCCGCTGCCGCTGCTGTCGCTGGCCGCCGTGTTCTACTTCTTGATCTGCTTTCCGCTCTCGATGCTGGGGCGGCGGCTTGAGCACATGATGAACGGAGGTGCCGTGCGATGATCGAGATCAAGCAGGTGCGCAAGAGCTATGGCTCGCTGGAGGTTCTGAAAGGGATCGACCTGACCATCGATAAAGGCGAGGTCGTCGCCATGATCGGGCCTTCGGGGTCAGGCAAGTCCACGCTGCTGCAATGCATCAACGGACTGGAAACCATTTCCTCGGGCGAGATCATCGTGGATGGCGTCAGCGTCTTTGACAAGGCGACGAACCTGAACCATCTGCGCCGTAAGCTGGGCATCGTCTTCCAAAGCTACAATGCCTTCCCGCACATGACCGTGCGCCGGAACGTAACGCTGGCTCTGACCAAGGTGTTGGGCGTCTCTCGCGACCAGGCCAATGCCATCGCCGAGACACAATTGCAGCGGGTCGGCCTTCTGGCCAAGGCCGATGTCTATCCGACCGCGCTGTCGGGCGGACAGCAGCAGCGCCTGGGTATTGCCCGCGCGCTTGCCATGGGCCCGTCATATATGTTGTTCGACGAGGTGACTTCGGCGCTTGATCCCGAACTGGTGGCCGAGGTTCTGGCAACTCTCCGCCAGCTTTCCGCTGAGGGGATGACGATGATCCTCGTGACCCATGAGATGCAGTTCGCCCGCGAGGTCGCAGATCGGGTGGTCTTTTTTCATGAAGGGGTGATCGCAGAATCCGGCCCGCCCGAGCAGATATTCGGCAACCCCAAGTCCGAAAGGCTGCGGGCCTTTGTTTCTCGCGCGGGCTGAGCGCTGCGACATTTACCAGGCGGCCCGATCATGTGCCCGAACGTGGTTCAGGAGGGCCATGCGTTTGCCAGGTATTATCGCCTGCAACTGCGCAGTCTTTGCCAAGCTCTTTGCCCGTGGGATTTCCGGCGGGCGCCCTTTTCAGCGTATAAATATATCTTTATTACATAAGTAACAAATGTTATTTATGTATCAAATATAGCTACCGCGGCAGAAATCATCGGGAAAGGAGACAGTCTGGATATCGATCGTCAGATGGAGCAGCACTTTGGCCCCAAGGCCATAATCTTGCCGGATGATGGGCCGCGCTTCCGTATGAATGGCAAGGGTGTCATCGGGCAGATCAAGCTCGGTCCCGGAGAATACCCACATTACAAGTTCACCGCAGTTCGCTTCGATTTGCAGCCGGGTGCAAAGCTCGATCTTTATGCCTTCCGCTTTTCCGGGCGCATGATTTATTGTCTCGACGGCGCGGGCACCATCATCCTGAATGGCGAACGCAGTCCCTTCGCCGAGGAGCATTTCGCCCATATCGGCGAGGGTCATCACGTCGCGCTTGAAAACAACGGCGACAATGTGCAGCAAGTGTTCAGCATCGTCTTCGGCAGCAGCCCGGAGGCGCGTATCGATCTAATGCCCATCCAAGACGACGAGCCGACGCTGGAATTCAACATCGATCTGCGTGCTGTCTTCGGCCTGTTGACGCTGACCGAAACCAAGGATCTGTCGGAAAGACAGAAGGGCGAGCTGGTCTATCAACTGCCGGACACTGGTCCGTCCTTCTGGCAGGCGAAGCCCAGTGTTGGTTGGGTAGAGGTGAAGCTCGCGCCTTTCACCCACAATGTCCATCATTACGGTTTGTTGATGCAGACGCTCTATCCTGGGGCGGCCGTGCGCGAACATGCTCATAACCAGTTGAACGAATTCTTCATCATCACCAAGGGGACCGCCAGAGCCGCGTTGGACGGCGTCGAAGCGATCTCGGTCATCGTCATCGGCCGCAACGTCTGGCACTGGTGGGGCCATGCGGGGGAGGGAGATGCGCAGAACTTTGCCGTCATTGATCCGCCGGGCGTCGAGGGGGCGCTGGCTCTTGCCGGGCGTCTACGTACCAAGGGCGAGAGTTGGCCTGACGATATCGTACGCAGCCCGGAGACCGGCAAAATCCTGCATGACCGCTATGGCTTCGTGATCAAGGCCGGCGCGGCGGATGCGCAGCGGTAAGTATGGGCCGGATCTGTGGGGTCGGACGCTTGCACGGCCCTTCTAGCCTTGTGGATTGTGGCTGGTGTGCGGGGGGAAGCTATAGCTGGGCAAAGCGCCGCGCACGATCCGAAATCATAGAGAGAAACCATCCGATGGCAGAGGCCCAGCCTGACCCCGAACTGCGCTATCGCCCGGTGATTTATCAGCTCCTGCATGTTTCGAGCTTGATGCTGAAGACACGCGAGCATTACGCCGCTGCCGTAGGGGTGACCGCGCCGCAGTTCAGTGTGCTGACCGCAATCCGCGAATCCCCTGGCACCAGCGTGGGCGAGGTGGCCAACCCGCTGCTGGTTTTGGGTCCCTTCGTCACCACCGAGGTCGGCAAACTTGTCCGGGCGAGACTGGTGCATGAGCAGGCCTCCGGTCGTGATCGGCGCGTGGCCGAGCTGTTCTTGACCGATGAAGGGGTTGTGCGGCTGGATGCGGTGGAGGCGCTGCGTCGCGCGGCCAATGCATGATTTTTGATGGCATGTCCGACGCAGAGCTGCAGAAGCTTTACGCAAAACTGTGGGGCCTGACTCGTGGGTTGAGCCAGGCGCTGCACATGATGGGGGATCCGGCCAAGCGCGTCGCGGACTGATCTGTTGCTGATGCACGGAGTTCCTGTAATCGTTTTGGTGATTTATCGCTAGATAATCCTAAAATTTCATGGGGTAAGATCGATACTGCTAATTTATTAAGAAAACGTTTATAAGCTTCCGATTTATCCCTACATAGCCCTATCGGCCAGTTGGCAGGAGGGGACTAACATGATTGACAGATTTCCGGTTGCGCCGGCGATGCGTCGGGCGCGGATAGCGACGACCGCCGTCTTCTTCATCAATGGCATGGCGCTGGCGTTGTTCTTTTCCAACATCGCATTGCTCAAGGAGCTGATCGCGCTCAGCGATGCACGTTTGGGCACTGCGCTTGGGTTGCAGGGACTCGGGACCGTGATCTTCGTGGTCATTGGTAGCCTTGTCGCAACCAAGTTTGGCACCCGCGCCACCATGCTGTTTGGCGCGGTGTTGCTGGCACTGGCGCTCCAGGCCGTGGGCTTTGCATCGCAGTATACCGGGTTCCTACTGGCGATCCTGGCGCTTGGCGCTTCGAACAGCTTCATCGACGTGTCAATGAATGCTCACGCCTCGCTGGTCGAGCGTGAATACCGGACAGAAATCATGCCCTCCTTCCATGCCGCCTACAACTTCGGTGGTTTCGCGGGCGCCTCGCTTGCGGCACAATTCATTCGCGCCACCGGCGGCGCCTATTCCTCACTGACGTTTGCCGGCATCGCCATGGTTGCCGTGATTGTTGTCGGCTGGATCATCTTGGGCAATCTCAAGCCCATGATCGCGGAGAAATCAGAGGATCGTCGTCACACCGCTGCCGTAGTCCTGCGCTCGCCAGCTGTCCTGATCCTCGGCATTTTTGTCGCTATGGCGCTGTTCGTTGAGAACGCGATGAACGGCTGGAGCGGCGTTTATCTTAAGGATGTGGTCATGGCCGATCCGGCTACCGCCGCCACCGCCTTCGCCGCCTTCCAGTTCGCACTGGCGATCGGCAGGCTGCTCGGTAGCCCCGCCATCCGCCGCTTCGGCGCCGAACGTGTCGTGATTGGCGGCGGACTAATCGCTGCGGCCGGCGTGCTGCTGGCAGTCACTGTGGTTTCGCAGCCTACGGCGCTGATCGGCTTTGCAGCCATAGGCCTGGGCTTGGCAAACTGCACGCCGATGTTCTTCACCCGTGCAGCTGCTGCCTTCCCTTCATCGCCGGCGCTTGGCATCGCGTTGGTCAATACCATCGGCTACCTGGGTTATATCGGTGGGCCGCTGGCGCTGGGTCTAGTGTCGGAAAGCTGGGGATTGAAGTCCGCCTTCTTGCTGGTTCTGGTCGCTATGATGGTCATCGCCTTCGGCTGCCGCCTTGTGACGGCGCTGAAATCTTCAGCCGAGATTGCTGCTGGATGATCCTGCTATCCAAGCAGTATAGACGCCCCGGGCCAGCGGACCGGGGCATTTCTTTTCGTCAGGCTGCCGAAACGCGGCGTAGCACGTCGTCAAGCAGCGCAGGATCGCCAAGCGCTACCACCTCGATGCCGGAATCCAGCGTCAGCGGCATGCCTTGCCAGTCGGTAACGCGCCCCCCAGCACCTTCGATGATCGGGACGATGGGCATGAAGTCCCAAGGCTTCATGCCCGAATCCACGATTACATCGGCAAAGCCCGACGACAGCAGGCCATAACTGTAGGAATCCCCGTCCATTAGCCGGTTCACCCCATGCATGCCATTCCAGACTGCCATCGGGTCGTTGCGCCACATGATGCCGCTACAAAAGAAAACCGTCGCATCCTTGACGGCGGTGCAGGATCGGGTGCGGACCTCGCTTCGGCGACCCTGCCGAATATGCACGGTGGGCCAGCCATGGGCGCCGGACCAGCGCTCGTCCATGGCGGGGATGTCGATCACGCCAAGTATCGGCTTGCGGTGCCAGGCCAGCGCGATCAGGGTGCCGAACTGCGGATGGCCCGCAGCAAAACGATAGGTTCCGTCGATCGGGTCGAGGACCCATTGGTATTCCGCATCCGGGTTGTGAACCGGGAACTCCTCACCCACGATGCCATGGTCCGGGAACCATTCACGGATTGCATCGCGCATCATTGTTTCGACCGAGCGGTCGGCGATGGTCACCAGGGAGGTGTCGGCCTTGACTTCGGCGCCAATCTCGCCGCGGAAGAACTCCAGCGAGCGCGAGCGCGCCATATCGGCCAGATAGTTCGCCGCGAAGACGAACTCTTGGGGGCATTTCATCAGTCTTGTCCTTTGTTTGCGGGGGTCAGCGCCTACGCCAGGCTTGGCTGCGGGAAAAATATCGGCGCATGAACAGAGTCTTGGCGCCCATCACCAGTGCCGAGGTGGCGAAGATAGACACCGACATGGCGGCGGCCTCGGTCATCCGGCCGCTGTCGTTCCACTGCACGATGGCGATCGAAGCCAGCAGAGTATTAGCGGAGTAAAGAAAGATCACAGCCGAGACGGTCGTCATGGTGTTGACAAAGAGGTAGCCCCAGATGTCGACGATCGCGGGCATGCAGAAGGGTAGGGTGACGCGGCGCAGCATGACGTGGAAAGGCACCTTCAGCGAGGTCGCCACAACGTCCAAATCGCGGTCCAACTGCTTGAGCGCGGCGGTCGCGATGATATGCGGCACGGTGTAGAAGTGAATGATGCTCGACAGCACCAGGATGGCCATGGTGCCATAAGCGAAGTGCAGCGGATTGGCTGGGCTGTTGAAAAAGAAGATATAGGACAGGCCCAGCACCAATCCCGGCACCGCGACAGGCAGGGTCGCCATCAGTTGCAACAATGCCTTCGCTCCGTCCCACCCGCGTGTCCGTTCGATCAACCAGGCCCCGACGAAGGTCAGTGCCGTGCCGAAGGTCGCGGTCAGAAATGCGAGGGTCAGCGAGTTGACGTAAAGGCTCCAGCCTGCCGTGCTTGCCTCGCCGAAGCGATAATTCTTCAGCGTCAGGCCAAGGTTGTAGGGCCAATAAGTCACCAGAGAGCCGAAGACGGCGAAGCCGATGATGACCAGCAGGCAGGCCGCGATCAGCAGGCAAAAGGCTAGGCAGGCCAAGTCACGGGTTTTCCGCGGCCGGATGTCCAGCGGCACCGATTGCGCGGTCACCGTGGCGACTTCGAACCTTTGCAGGAAGCGCTGGAGAGCAAAGGCTAGCACGGCCGGGATCAACAGGAAGATACCCACCACCGCACCCATGCCGAAATCGAACTGTGCCACGACCTGCTTGTAGATCTCGGTCGCGAGCACAGGATAGCTGCCGCCGATCACTGCCGGAACGCCGAAATCAGTAAAGACCTTGACGAAGATCGCCAATGGGGTCGAGATCAGCCCGTAGCGGATCCCCGGCAGCGTGACCGTGGTGAAGGTCTTGAAGGGTCCGGCGCGCAGGGTCAGGGCCGCATCGTACAGCCTTTGGTCTGCCATGGCGAGCGAGGTAGAGAGGATCAGTACAGCCTGCGGAAAGGAAAAGATCACCTCGCCGATGACGATGCCGATGGGACCATAGACGCTGTTACCCATCAGGATGCCACGTGCCAGTCCCTTTTCCCCAAGCAGAAAGACAAGCGCGATGGCCGGCAGCAGCGAGGGGGCCAGCAGCGGGATCATGGCAAAGCTGCGAAACAGCGGCCGACCCGGCATTCGACTGCGGGTCAGGCCATAGGCAAAACCCAGCGCAAGCAGAATGGTGATCGCGGTTGAGAGGAAGGCGATGAAGAAGCTGTTCCAAGCCGCCAGCGCCAAAGTCGAATCCCCAAGGAAACGCTGGAAATTGGTTAGGCCGATGAAGACGCCGTCGCTGTCGCGGGTGCTGCGGGACAAGAGCGCGTAAAGCGGTGCGATCAGCGCGATGAACAGCACCGCCGCGACACACAGCAGCATGGTGCGCATGGCGCGGTCGTCCCCGGTTGCGGGGATGCGGATCGCTTGTGGTGTCTTTCCGCTCATGCCGCGTCTCCGTGAACCGGAAAGACATGCAGCGCGTCGGGTAGCAGATGTGCGCCGATGCTGATGCCTTCTGCAAGTTGTAGTTGTGTGAGCGTGGCAAGCGACAGCCTTGCACGCAGCGGTATGTCGCATAGCGTTGGCGCATGCAGGCGAACGACGGCCGAGGCCCCCGAGAATTCGACGGCATCCACCGTCGCCGTCACGGTGTTCGGGCCGGTTCCACTCTGGGTCAGCACCAGATCCTCCGGGCGGATGCCGATGGCGGTTGCACCTGTCGGCGCTCCTTTCCGCAGTTGGCCAAGCTCCAGCCGCTGCTGGCGGATGCGCACGGCGTCCTGCCCGTCCGACTGCCCGTCGATCAACGTCATGTCGCCGACGAACTCGGCGACGAAGCGGTTCGCGGGATGGCTGTAGATGCGCTGCGGCGTATCGAATTGCTCGACACGGCCGGCGTTCATCACCACGATGCGGTCGGCCAGGGAAAGCGCTTCCTCTTGGTCATGGGTAACCATGATCGAGGTGACGCCAACGCGACGTTGCAGATCGTGCAATTCTTCGCGCAGGCGGACGCGGACGCGGGCATCCAGCGCCGACAACGGCTCATCCAGCAACAGCAGACCGGGGGACATGGCCAGCGCTCGGGCTATGGCGACGCGCTGTTGCTGGCCACCGGACAGTTGTGAAGGATATTTCTGCGCGTGCTCCGCGATGCCGACCATCGCGAGCAATTCCTGAGCCTGTGTGCGGGCGTCCTTGGCCGAAACACCTGTATTGCGTAATCCAAAGGCCACGTTGTCGATCACCGAAAGGTTTGGAAACAAGGCGTAGGACTGAAACACGATGCCGAAGTCGCGCCGCGCGGGTGGCAGGAGCGAGATGTCTCGCCCGTCCTGCCAGATTTGGCCGGAGCTTTGCGGGTCGAGTCCCGCAATCGCGCGCAGGAGCGTGGTCTTGCCGCAGCCCGAGGGGCCGAGAAAGCAGACGAACTCTCCGCGCCGCACGGACAGCGATACGTCACGCAGCGCGTGATAGGGGCCATAGTATTTTTCGAGATTTGAGATCGTCAGATAGCCCTCGTCGGGCGCGGTGCCTGTCTTCTTGATCATGGGAAGGTCCGTGTGATGCGGGTAGCCGGCCTCTTGAGCGGCCACCCGAACTGGAGAAGAGGATCAGTTTTTCGGTGCGCTCTTGCTGCCGAAACGGTTCTTCCACTCGTCCAGCAAGGCCTGTTTGTGATCGGCCAGCCAGGTGTAGTCGATCAGCCGCATCCGGGCCTCTTCCTCGGCCGGATAGTTCGGAATGTCGGCATGCACACCCTTCCGCGCCACCACGGGCAGATATTTCGCGGTGATCTGCTGGGCCTCCTCGCTCATCATGAAGTCGATCAGCTTCTGCGCGTCAGCCACATTCTTGGAGCCTTTGACGATGGCATTGCCTTCGACCTCGGCGCCATTGCCTTCGGGCGGCAGGATGACTTGCAACGGCGCGCCCTGATTGATCTCCTTGACGCCGGGATAGGGATAGGAAAGGCCGATCAGCGTCTCCCCTCGCGCTGCCATCCGGCAGGGCGCCGAGCCGGAATGGACGTATTGCGTGACGTTGTGGTCCAGGGCCGCCATGAACCTCCAACCCTCCTCTTCGCCCATGACTTGCAACCAGTTAGCCACCATGGTCAGCGCCGTGCCCGAAGAGCCGGGGTCCGGCATGACGATCTTGCCGCGATATTTCGGATCGGCGAGATCCTTCCAGCTTTGGGGCGGCGGCAGGTCGCCGGCCTCAGCGGTGTTGAAGCAGATGGCGTTGGTCCATGCATCCTGCGCCACCCAGGTCGGAACAGGGTTGACCTCGTCCCGCATACCCGGTTTCAGCTCATCGAAGTCGGCGGGTCTATAGGGCTCCAGCATGCCCTGCTGGTCCAAAAGCACGAGTGCGTTGGCGGGAAGGGTGAAGATTGCATCGGCCCTCTGTCCTTCTCGGCAAGAAGCCGGGCAACGATAGCACCACCGGAATCGCGGATCATCTGCAGGTCGATGTCTGGGTGTTTCGCCCGAAAGACGGGGATCAATTCCGTCACAAGCGCCTCGTCTGCGCCGGAATAGACGGTCATTGTGCCCGCTTGAGCGCCCGCAGCAGAAAGATAGACGGCCAGTGCGACAACGGTCGCGGAAAGCCCGCGACGGATTGCAGTGTTCATGATGGTTTCCCTGTCGTTGCAGCCGGTCAGGGCGACCCGGCGATAGGTTTTTGCTGATCCCGGTGTCCGGTTTGGCCGGGCATCCCATTATGTTCTAAATCGAACATTTTGGATGATGCGTAGGCCCCTGCCGCTTGTCAATCAGTTTGTTCGCTTTCGATCAAAATGAGTGCAGGTTGATGCCGGCGGCAGAGACGCGGTTCATCAACCCGCGCGAGAGTCGTGTATTGGTAACGAAATCGTTGATTTTACTTATATCCATCAGCCGTTCAGGTGCCATGAATTCCAGCTTGGTGGCATCGACGGCAAGGATCACCCGACTGCTTGCTGCGACGGCGGCGGTGAGGATCGGCACTTCGATCGGGGTATCGATCGAGATGCCCCCGTCTTCGGATACGCCACCTGCGGTCATCACGAGTATGTCGAATCGCTGCTCTTGCAGCCATGGCGCCACCGACTCGCCGACGATGCTGTTGTCGCCGCCGCGCACCGTGCCGGTCGGGACATGCACGATGAAATCCTCGCGCTCGCTCAACTCGACGGCAATACGGGCGCTAGTCGTGGTAACTGTCAACCCGCGCCGCTTGCTGGCAAGTGCCTCGGCGATGATTTCCATGGTTGAGCCAGAGTCCAGGTAAACCGAGGATTCGTCATGCACCAAATCTGCCACGATGTCGGCGATACGGCGCTTGGCGGCGGTATTCTGGCTGCGCCGCACTCGCCGCGTCATCGCGTCGAAGGGCACGGCGGGGGTCATGCCGCCATGACAACGTCGCACCCGACCAGTGGCCAAAAGATCGGCTAGGTCACGCCGAGCTGTCTGGGGCGTCACGTTGAAACGGCGCGAGATTTCTTCAACCGAGACATAGCCGGTCCTGAGCACCTGTTCGAGCAGCAACTCCTGCCGGCGCAGCTTCTTGTCGGCCCCGGTAAAAAGAATGCTGTCGCTCATCCGCTCGCTCTATGCTGCTATCCGTCGCGGAAATGATGGCCTCCCCTGACAGAATGTGCAAATGCGAAAAATTGTCCCCTGCACGAGGCTCCATCATGACTCATAGTCATGGGTCTACGCGCAGCTCAATCTTGCCGAAGCCCCGCGATTGGGACAACCATCCCGATGAATGATCCCGATCGGAGAATTGGCGTGAGCAGGGTAGGCGCAACGGAATACGATTTCATCGTGGTGGGCGGCGGTTCTGCCGGCTCGATCCTCGGCGCTCGGTTGAGCGAGCGGGGCGCGCGCGTCCTGCTGCTGGAAGCGGGTGCGGACAGGCATGCGCTGCCCTACGACCTGCCTTTCCTTGCGGCCAAGCTGTTTTCGTTCAAGGCCAACAACTGGGCCTTCGAATGCGTGCCGCAGAAGGGCATGAACGGGCGCACTCAGTTCTTTCCGCGCGGAAAGATGCTGGGCGGCTCCTTCATCTTCAATGGCGCGCAGTATATTCGGGGCAACCCCTCGGACTTCAACCACTGGGCGCAGCTGGGTAATCCGGGCTGGAGCTACGAGGACGTGCTGCCCTATTTTTGCAAGTCCGAGGATTACCGTGGCTCTCCAGGCTCTTATCACGGCACCGGCGGACGGCTAGCCGTGGCCAAGCCCCGGATGTGCAACCCGCTGACCGACATCTATCTGAAGGCTTGCGTTGAAGCCGGCCATCCGCTGAACGAGGATTTCAACGGCGCGTCCCAGGAGGGTTTCGGCCTCTATGATTTCAACATCATAGACGGTCGTCGCATGACAACGGCGCGCGCCTTCCTGCGCCCCGCAATGTCGCGCGAGAACTTGAATGTCGTGACCGAAGCATTGGTTCGCCGCGTGATCCTGCACGATGGACAAGCGGTCGGGGTCGAATACGAGCGCGGTGACAGGATCGACACCGCCATGGTCCGGCACGAGATCGTGCTGGCGGCGGGTTCGTTCAATTCGCCCAAGATCCTGATGCTGTCGGGGATCGGTGATCCGCAGGACCTGGCACCGCATGGTATCCCCATTGCCCATGCACTGCGGGGTGTCGGTAAGAACATGCAGGACCATGTGAACGTGTCGGTGGCGCACGCAGCCACACAGCCGATATCGTTCGCGCGTACGCTGCGGGTGCATCGGCTGGCGGCGGCGATGCTGCAGGGCGTGCTGCTGAAACGCGGCCAGATTACACAAAGCCCGCTGGAGGCAGGGGGCTTCTTTTCCTCGCGAGATGGCGTGGACGCGCCCGAGTTTCAGGCGGTGTTCATTCCCTGGTATCCGGGCAGCGGGCTGCGCTTGTGGATGCCTTGGGCCGACAGGATGGAGGGGCACAGTTTCGTTGCCCATGTCTGGCCGAACCGGCCCGAGAGCCGAGGGCGAATGTGGCTGGCCTCGAATGATCCAAAGGCGCCGCCGGTATTCGATCCCAACTTCCTGTCGGAGGAATCCGACCTGGCACTGACCCGCGCGGCGATCCGCGAGACGCGCCGCATCTTTGCCCAGCCTGCCTTCGACGCGGTGCGCGGCGAAGAACTGGCACCGGGCGCAGACATACGCTCGGATGACGAGCTGGACCAGTATATCCGCCAGAGCTCGGGCATCGGGCACCACACCTGCGGCACCGCCAGGATGGGACAGGACGCCATGGCCGTGGTCGATCACCAGCTGCGGGTCCACGGCATCGGCGGGCTGCGGGTCGCCGATGCCTCGATCATGCCGACCATGGTCAGCGGCAATACCAATGCCGCCACCATCATGATCGCCGAGAAGGCGGCCGACATGATGCTGGCCGCGTCATGAGCCTGGCTCATGCAGCAATGACGGAGCGCCGCTTGAGCGCGCGCCGGGCCCGGCGCTAGCCTTTCCGGGCAACAGGACAAGCGGGCGCCGGCACGGCCGGAAAAGACCCGCAACAATGGCCGGAGCCTGCCGCGCCGATCACTCAGCATGCCACATCGACAGGGAACGAAGATGAAGAAACTCCTCACCGCATCGCTCATGCTCGGCGCAAGCTGGCTGGGCGCCATGCCGGCCGCGGCGGCGGACGCGCTGGCCGGCACGATCTACTTGCTGGTGCCGAACGTCACCACCAGCCGGATCGCCAAGTTCGACATTCCGAACATCACCGCCGCGGTCGCCCGGCACGCGCCGGGGGTCGAGTTGAAGGTGCTGAACGCCAATGACGACATGCAGGCGCAGATGGCGCAGGCCGATGCGGCGCTGGCCAGCGGCACCCGCGGCATCATCCTGATCTCGGTCGATCCGCCGCGCTCGGCCAGCATCCTCGCCAAGGCCGAGGCCGACGGGGTGCCGGTCGTCACCTATGCCCATGATCCCGGTCCCGGCCCGGTCAGCTATCACGTCTCGGTGCCCTTCGCCGATATCGGCGAGGCGCAGGGCAAGTATCTGGCCGAGAACCTGCCCGAGAAGCGCCCGATCAAGCTGGCGCTGATGCTGGGCGATCCGAAATTCGCCTTTTATGCCGAGCAGATGAAGGGTTTCGACAAATATCTGGAGCCGCTGATTGCCTCGGGCGAAGTCGAGATCGTCTGCCGGGCCGATGCGCTGCTTTACCTTGCCGCCAATGCGCAGAAGAACATGGAGCAATGCCTGACCCGGACCAATAACGAGGTCGATGGGGTCGTGGTCATGAACGACGATACCGGCGGCGGGGTGATCGCGGCGCTGGCGGCGCAGGATCTGGTCGGGGAGGTGCCGATCTATGGCGGCTACGATGCCACGCTGGAGGGGATCCAGCGCGTATTGCTGGGCTGGCAAAGGGCCGATATGGCGCCACCCTACCAGGCGATGGCCGATGCGGCGGTGCAACTCGTGGTGGCCGCCGCCCAGGGTGAAGCTGCGCCGGAGGGGCTGGTCAACGGCACCTGGGAAAACGGCTATGCCGAGGGTGGCGTGCCGGCCCGGATCGAACCGAATATCTTCATCACCCCCGAGAACGTGCAGGAAACCGTGATCGACGCCGGGCTCTATACCCGCGACGAGCTTTGCCGCGGGATCGGAAAACAGGCCGCGTTTTGCCAATGACGGCCGGGCGCCACAATCGACAGGGAATGGCAATGGCAACCCACACTCCTCCCCCCGTGCTTGAAGTGCGCAATGTCTCGGTTCGTTTCGGCGGGGTCGCGGCGCTGACCGATGTCTCCATGGTCGTCTGGCCCGGCGAGGTCGTGGCGCTGGTCGGCGACAACGGCGCCGGCAAGTCCACGCTGGTCAAGACCATCTCGGGTATCCAGCAGCCGGACTCGGGCGAGATCCTCGTCGCCGGTCGGGCCCATGCGATGAAGGGGCCGCAGGATGCGGCCGCTGCGGGCATCCAGACCGTCTATCAGGATCTTGCGCTCTGCGACAACCTCGACACCGTGCAGAACCTGTTCCTGGGGCGCGAGATCTGCCTGCCCTGGTGGAAGGGCCGCCGCATGGACCGCGCGCGGATGGAAAAGCGCGCCCGAGAGGTGCTGTCCGACCTGGACGTCAAGATCCGCGATACGCGAGTGCCATCCAGCTCGCTTTCGGGCGGGCAGCGGCAATCGGTGGCGATCTGCCGCTCGATCCTGGCCAACCCGCAGGTGGTTCTGCTGGACGAGCCTACCGCCGCGCTTGGCGTGGCGCAGCGCAAGCAGGTGCTGGCGCTGATCGAGCGGCTCAAGGCGCAGGGCAGGGCGGTCGTCATCATCTCGCATGACATCGGCGACGTGCAGCAGATCGCCGACCGTGTCGTGGTGTTGCGCCTTGGCCGCAAGGTGGCAGAGGTGACGCGCGGCGGCTACAGCCGCGACGAATTGATCGCCGCGATGACTGGTGCCCTCGACGCGGCCGAACTTGCCGCCCTGCGCAAGGAGTTGGCCCATGGCTGACCTGAGTTCGGACCCCAAGGCCCTCTCGGGCAGGACAGGATTTCCCCCCATGAACCGCCACGACCTGATGACGGCGCTGGCCACGCGCTGGCGCATGGTGCCGGTGCTGATCGCGCTGGCGCTGATCTGGACCTATTTCAGCTGGGCGAACCCGCTGTTCATCAGCCCCCGCAACCTTTCGAACCTGTCGCTGCAGATCGTGGTGACCGCCATCGTGGCGCTGGGGCTGATGTTCGTGCTGGTCATCGGCGAGATCGACCTGTCGGTCGCTGCCTCGGGGGCGGTCTCGGCCGCGATCTCGGCCGGGCTTGCGGTCAATGCCGGCGTGGATATCGGCATCGCCATCCTGGTCGGCCTGGGCGTCGGTGCGGGGATCGGCGCCTTGCAGGGGGTGATCGTCACATGGTTCCGGGCGCCTGCCTTCATCGTGACCCTGGGCATGTCGCTGATCCTGCAAGGCATCCTGCTTGACCTGCTGCCAGAGGGCACCAACCTGATCTCGCTGGTCGGCACGCCCTTGGGCAAGATCGCGACGCTGTATCTGTCGCCCGGCATGGGCATCGCGCTGCTTGGGGCGATGACGGCGCTTTATGGGTTCCTGTCCTGGCAGTCCTGGCGGGCGAGCCATCAGCAGGCGCTTGGCGGCTCGTTGTTGCGCGAGGTCTTGCTGCCCACCGCCGCCATCGCCATCGCCGGGGCAGCCGCCGTCGCGGTGTTCAACGCCTATCGCGGCGTGCCGGGTCTGGTCGCCTTCCTGCTGGTGCTGCTGGCCGCGTTTTCCTATGTCACCACGCAGACGCGTTTCGGCCTTTACCTTTACGCCGTCGGCGCCAATGCCGAGGCGGCGCGGCGGGCCGGGATCTCGGTGCCCTTCGTGCGCATCGCCGCCTTCACCCTGACCGGGCTGTTCGCGGCGCTGGGCGGCATGATCGCGGCGGGGCGGGTGCTGGGGGTTTCGCCGGACTCGGCCGATACCACCTTGCTGCTGGAAGCCATCGCGGCGGCGGTGATCGGCGGGGTCAGCCTGTTCGGCGGGCGCGGCTCGGTCTGGGCGGCGCTGATCGGTGCCTTGGTCATCGGCTCGGTCTCGAACGGCATGCTGCTGATCAACGCCTCGACCCAGACCCGGCTCGAGGTGCAGGGCGCGATCCTGACCTTGGCGGTGGTGCTGGATGCGCTGTTGTCGCGCCGCGGCGGCGCGAGATAGCGTCGGAGGGCAGGGCGCGGTCAGCCGATCATCTGCGCGGTCTGTTGCAGGCTGCGCCGCGCCTCGGCCCGGATCCAGCTGCGGAACTTCTGCACGGCCGGCTTGGACCGCTTGGCCTTGGGATAGACCAGGTAATAGCGCCAGGGCGAGGCGACGGGCAGGTTGTGCAGGGCCACGAGCTGCCCGTTCCGGATTTCCTCGGATACCATGAAGGGCGGCATCAGGATCGCGCCAAGGCCGGTCTTGGCCGCCTCGATCCCCATCTGATACTGTTCGAACCGCATGCCGCGCGTCGGGTTCGGATGTTCGATGCCGACCTCGCGGAACCACTCGCGCCAGGCGGTGGGACGATGCAGGTGCTGGATCAGCGGCAGGTCCAGCAGCAGCCGGGCTTGCGGCACTGTGCCCCGCAGCAGCGCCGGCGCGCAGAACGGGACCAGCACCTCGTCCATCAGCATCTCGCTGAGGCAACCCGCCCAGACCTCGTTGCCGTAATGGATCGCGGCGTCGATGGAGCTGCCCTCGAAATCGAAATGCCCGATCTGCGCGGTGATCGAGACCTCGATGGCGGGGTTCTGGGCGATGAACCGGCCGATGCGCGGCGCCAGCCAGCGCCCGCCGAGGCTGGGCAGGGTGGCGATGGTCAATTGGTCCGCCACCTCGGCATAGGTGGACAGCCGCAGCGTTGCGGCGCCCAACTCGCTGAGGATCGAGGTGATCTCGTCGTAATAGATGCTGCCCGGCTCGGTCAGCACCAGCCCGTGGCCGGTGCGCTCGAAAAGCTGGGTGCCGGCCATGTCCTCGATGCTGCGCACGGCGCGGCTGATGCCGCTCTGCGTGATGTCCAGCTCATCCGCCGCGCGCGAGAAGCTGCGGAACTGTGCCGCCATGACGAAGGCGCGCAACGCGCTGACCGAGGGCAGGTCGCCCTCGCGCTCGACCGCGTCGCGGGGGGCGGGATTCGGGGTCTTCATGCCGGCCTCATGATTTTCAGTCATGGGATTACAACTGCCGCCCGATTGTCAATCCATCCCGTCGCGCCGCAGTCTGGCCGCAGAGAAGGAACCATGAAAAGCCCATGAATCCCGCAGAAACTCCGCCAATCATCGATGCGCATCACCATCTTTGGGATATCGATGCGCATGACTATCCCTGGCTGCGGCCGGGCAGGCCCAGCATCGTGGGCGACACCAGCGCGATCCGCCGCAACTATCTGGCCGGGGATTTCCTGGCCGACAGCGTTGGGCTGAACCTGGTCGGCACGGTGCATCTGGATGGCGGATTCGATCCGCGCGACCCGGTGGGCGAGACGCGCTTCGCCGATGCCGCGCATCGGGAGCATGGCTTTCCGAACGCCATCGTCGGCGCGGTCGATCTGGCTGCGCCCGAGGCGCCGGCGCTGATCGAGGCGCATCAGGCGGCCTCGTCCCTGTTCCGCGGCGTGCGGCAGATCCTGGCCTGGCACCAGAACCCGCGTCTCAGCTACGGCGTGCGCCGCGACCTGATGGACGATCCCGCCTGGCGGCGCGGTTTCGCTCGACTGGGGCCGGCGGGCCTGTCCTTCGACCTGCAGGTCTTTCCTGGCCAGATGCGCGATGCCGCCCGACTGGCGCGCGACTTCCCAGACACGCAGATCATCCTGAACCAGGCGGGCATGCCCGACGGGCTGATCGACGGCGACCTGCGGGCATGGCGCGCGGGCATGGCGCGGCTGGCAGAACTGCCCAATGTCAGTGCCAAGGTCTCGGGTCTGGCGATGCTGAAGCCGGACTGGACGCTGGCCGAGTTGCGGCACGTCATGGAGGTGACGGTCGAAGCCTTCGGCGCGGACCGGGTCATGCTGGGTTCTAACTTCCCGGTTGACCGGCTGTTTCGCGGCTATCGCGAGATCTTCGACGGCTACCTGACCGTGACGGGCGGCTATTCGGCCGCCGAGCGCATGGCGATTCTTTCGGGCACGGCGGCGCGGATCTATCGCCCCGCGGCCCTGTCCCCCCTGCATGAACGGAACCTCACGGCATGACCACCACCCTTCTGAAAAACGCCAGCATCCTTGATGTCGATGCCGGCAGCCTGTCCGCGACCTGCGACGTGCTGATCGCCGAGGGGCGCATCGCCGAGATCGGCAGCCGAGCCATGACGGCCGAGCGGGTGATAGACCTCAAGGGCCGCACGCTGATGCCTGGGCTGTGCGACGCGCATGTCCATGTCATCGTGCCGATGAACAGCTTCGCGCTGCTGACGAAATGGTCGCCCTTCTACACCGCGATCCGGGCCATGCCGATCCTGCGGGACATGCTGATGCGCGGCTTTACCACCGTGCGCGACGCGGGCGGAGCCGATTTCGGCCTGGCCCGCGCGGTCGAGGAGGACCTGATCCCCAGCCCGCGCATCCTCTATTCCGGCAAGGCGCTGTCGCAATCTGGCGGTCATGGCGACATGCGCGGCCCGGGCGAGACCGCTTATGACGACCATTACTATGTCCCCAGCCTCGGCCGCATCTGCAACGGCGTGGCCGAGGTCCGGGCGGCGGTGCGGGACGAGATCCGGCGCGGCGCGCATCAGGTCAAGCTGATGGTCGGCGGCGGCATCGCCTCCTATACCGATCCGATCCATTACGTGCAGTTCTCGCGCGAGGAGATCCGCGCGGCGGTTGAGGAGGCCGGGAACGCCTCGACCTATGTCATGGCGCATGCCTATACCAACCGCTGCATCCGGCATGCGGTGGAATGCGGTGTGCGCTCTATCGAGCACGGCAACTTCCTGGACGACGAGACCGCGGCGCTGATGCGCGAGTCCGGGGCCTATCTGGTGCCGACGCTCTCGGCCTATACCACCATGTGGGAGGAAGGCCTGCAGGTCGGCATGCCGGCCGAGCTTCACGCCAAGATCAGGCCGGTCCTGGACGCCGGGCCGCGGCAGCTGGAAATCGCCGCCCGGCATGGCGTGCCCATGGTCTACGGCACCGACCTGATCGGGCCGCTGCACCGCCACCAGTCGCTGGAGTTCCGCATTCGCGGCGAGGTGCTGCCCGCCGCCGAGGTGATCCGGCAGGCGACCTGCAACGCCGCGGCGCTGTTCAACATGCAGGACCAGATCGGCCGGGTGAAAGAGGGACTGCGCGCCGACCTGATCGCGCTGCGGGGCAATCCGCTGGAGGATCTGGGCCTGCTGCAGGCGCCCGAGAACCTGTCGCTGATCATGAAGGACGGCCGCATCTATCGCGAGGCGGCGTGAATGGCCGCTAGGGCCGCGGCCGGCTGCTGGGCAGCGCCACGGTGACGCCGCCCAGCAGGATCAGCCCGATCCCCAGCAGTGCCGGCGCATCGGGATATTGCCCCAGCACCACCATGCCCAGGAAAGTCGCATAGACCAGGATGCTGTAGCGGAAGGGCGAGACGAAGCCGCTTCCCCCCGTCGCGGTGGCCAGCGCCAGAAAGACATAGCCCACGGCGATGGCCGTCGCCGCCAGCGCCAGCAGGGCGATCTGCGTCGGTTCCGGCGCGGCTATCCCGCTGGTCGTCAATGCACCCAGCCCGAAAAGACTGGTGCAGGCCGCGCTCAGCAGCGCCAGGCAGATGGGCGAGGGCATCAGGCTGTCCCGCATCAGCAGGTCGCGCGCGACCGAACACAGGACTGCGACGACGACCGCCAGCGCATGCGGGTCGAGCATAGCGCCGTCGGGCCGGATCACCAGCAGCACGCCGGCAAAGCCCAGGGCGGTGCCGATCCAGCCGCTGCGCGGGATCGCCTCGCGCAGCAGGGCGGCGCTGGCCAGCATGAATACGATGGGAGTCATTTGGTAGATCGCGGCCGCATTGGCCAGCGACAGGCCGGTGAGCGCGTGGACATAGCCGATGGTGGCGCCGGTATCCAGCAAGGCGCGCAGCAACGCCCGGCCCGTAAGGCTGGCACGGATCTGCCAGATCTCGCGCCGCAGGGCCAATAGCCCCAACAAAAGCAGCATGGCCATGGCCGACCTGATGGCCAGGATCATCGCGGCGGGGAGGTGCGCGGCGACAAGCTTGACCATCAGGTCGTTCAGCCCGTAACCGGCCATTGCCAGCAGCATGAAGCCGGCGCCGCGCCAGTCATCGGACCTTGCAGTCGGCATCAGCGCAGCGGTGAAAACGGCGCCGGTGCCAGGATGCGGACGGTCTGGACCTCGATCATGCCCTTGATCGCGTCCAGATAGGCCGGCCAGTCTGGATCGGCCAGCATGGCTGCCCGCCGCGCGCTGCGCTGCGCATAGTCGTCATGTCGCCACATCGAGACCACATGGTTCAACTCGCCGATATCGGTGGTGAAGAAGCCCACGGGCTCACCCAGATGCTTGCGCTGCACCGGCAGGCCGAGCGTTTCATAGGCCTTCAGGAAAGGCCCTGTCATGCCTTGCACAAGGCGATAGTCGCGTTCCTCGAGGATCATCGCATCACCAGATCGAGGCGCCGCCGTCCACGGTCAGCATGGTGCCGACAGCGAAGCGGGCGCGGTCAGAGGCCAGCCAGACGATGGCCGAGGCGATGTCGTCGGGCTCCCCCCAGCTGTTCGAGGGGGCGCGAGCGCGCAGCCCAGCCTTGAACGCCTCGGGGTCGGGAACCTGCGTCAGCATCTTGTTGTAATAGTTCGACCAGATCACGCCCGGCGCCACCGAGTTCACGCGGATGTTGTCCGCCGCGAAGTCCAGCGCCATGGCGCGGGTCAGCGAGGCGACGCCGCCTTTGGCCGCGACATAGGCGGCGCGATCCTTGATCGCCATCGCCATGGCGATGTTCGAGGCGGTGTTGACGATGGCGCCGCCGCCGCGCTTGCGCAGCGCCGGCACGGCATATTTGCTGCACAGGTAGACGCCTGTCAGGTTGACGTCGATGATGCTGCGCCAGTCGTCCTCGTCCTGGGTCTCGACGGTGCCCAGCGAGCCGCGCCCGGCATTGTTCACCAGCACGTCCAGCCCGCCGAACTCGGCCACGGCGAAATCGACCATTGCCTTGCAATCCTCGGCCTTCGAAACGTCTACGGTGAAGGCACGGGCGTTTTCGCCCAGCTCGGCCGCGACCTGTCCGGCGGCATCGCCCAGATAGTCGGCGACCACGACCTTGGCGCCTTCCTCGACGAACAGCTTCGCCGTGGCGGCGCCGATGCCGGCGCCCGCGCCGGTGACGAGGACAACCTTGTCCTTGAGATGCATATCCATGGTTCAAACCTCCAGAGAGCTGAAATGACGCAACACCGCCTGTTCGACGCTGAGCGCGGCAAGCCAGGAGGTTTTCGGGTTTTCGGGCAGCGGCTTGTTGTTCAGCAGGATGTGGAAGCTGCCGAACGCGCCTTTGGCTTCCAGTTCATGCGTGTTGCCGGATGCGGCGGGATCGGCGATCAGTCGCACTCTGGTGTCCTTGAAGCCAAGCCCCGCCAGAGCCACGGCGGCGGTGACGTTGGTATTCTTGGGATAGTCGCGGGCGGCCTCGACGGCATCGCCCTCGTAGAAGACGGTCGCCTCCTTGAGGTTCGGCAGGTCCAGAAGCTGTTCTGCCGGCGTGCCCTTCCATGCTGTTGGAGGTTTCCTGCCGATATAGGCGACGCTGTCGAGCCCGGCGAGCTTGGCCGAGCGCAACACGTCGAGCCCACCAATGGCGCCCGAGACCGCGATGGCGCGCGCACGGCCCGTCTTGGCCGCCGCTTCGATCCGCGCCACGGTTCCGGCATCGCCAAGCGCGCCGATCGAGACGATCACCACGTCGATACCCGCTTCCAGAAGTTGCGGCACGGTTTCGCGCACCGCCTCATGCGTGGCGCATTCGATGACCAGATCGGGCTTGGCAGCGATCAGTTCATCGACGCTGTTCCAGCGCTGCATCCCCGCGGGAGCGTCGTTCGGCAAGTGTTCGGGCACCAGGAAGCCGCCCAGATGCAGGCCGCTGTCGCCCTTTTCCAGCGATGCAGCAAGGCTGCGCGCCATGGCGCCGAATCCGATCGAGACGATGAGCGGAGAGGTCATATGTCGATCTCCTTGAGAAAATCGGCCAGCAGCGCCGCATAGGGCGCCGGATAGGCCTTGGGAAAGAAATGCCCGCCCGGCAGCGAGGCAAGCCGCGCGCCGGAGATCGCCGCCGCCAGCCGCTCGGACGAGGCGAAGGGGATCAGCGCATCGTCGCTGCCGCCGATCACCAGCGTCGGCGCGGTGATCCGGCCCAGCCGGTCGAAGACGTCGTGTTCCATCAGCATGCGGATGCGGGCGGCCTGCACCGCGATGGGTTGCAGGCGCGCCTCGGCCTGCTCCAGCTCGGCGTCCAGCGCGGCGCGATTGGCCTCGATCCAGCCGGCGTCATAGCCGAGTGCCTGGGTCAGCTTGTGATAGGCCACCGGCCCGGCCTGTTCCAGCAGCGCCAGCCGGGCCTGGAACAGCCGGGTGAAACGGGTATCCACCCGTTCCCATGTGCCGCTGAGCACGAGGCCGGCGACGCGCTCCGGCGCCTCGACCGCCAGGGTCTGCGCGATCATGCCGCCGGTCGAATGTCCGACGACATGCGCGCGCCGGATATGCAGGTCGTCCAGCACGCCCAGCACGTCCCGCATGATGCGGGGGATGGAATAACCGCCTGTGGGGCGATCACTGTCGCCGGCGCCGCGATGGTCGATGCGGATCAGATGGTAATCGTTTTCAATCGTGGATGCGACCCCTTGCCAGAATCCGGCCTCGCCGCCCAGGCCCGGAATCAGCAGGCAAGGCGGGCCGTTGCCGTCCAACTGGTAATGGATGCGGCAGCCGTCATCGGCGACGTGGACCGGCATCGGCCTTACTCCGGCCGGCGCTGGTCGGCTGGCTGAGGGGCGAAGGCGGTGCGGCGCTCGATCTCCAGCACGTTGTCGGGGCGGGGGAAGGGCGTCGGATCGGGCTCTCCGGGGATCACCGGCCGGCCGACCTCTTCGAAGAACACCTCCAGCCCGTTGGGTTGGATGAACCACAGCCAATGCAACTCGGCATCGGAGTCGTTGATGAACATGTGCCGGCGGTTCCTGCCGACAAAGATCGTCACGCCCGGCTCGATCGGATATTCGACGCCATCCACCACGGCCTTGCCGGTGCCGCGGATGAAATGCAGCGCCTCGTCATGTTCGGGGTGCGAATGCTCGCGCACATAGCCGCCGGGCGGCAGGGTCTGGGTGCCGATGCTGAACGGGCTTTGGATATCCACGAATTCCGGCGCGATACGGACCGAGATATTGCCGTTGGCGGGCACGGGCTGATAGAAATTCTTGCCCTCCTGCGGGCCAAGAACCAGAATCTGGCCCAGGTCGTTTTCAGGATCGGCGGCCCATTCGGGTTTCTTCGACGGGATCATGCTGCATCTCCTTCGGGGCGGTAATAGGGGGCGTCCGAGCGCGGCAGGGGCTGCTTGCCCAACACGATATCGGACAGTTTCTCGGCCATCATGATGACGGGGGCATTCAGGTTGCCGCTGACAATTTCCGGCATGATCGAGGCATCGACCACGCGCAGGTTGTCAAACCCATGCACCCGTGCCTGGGCATCGACCACGGAATTGTCGTCATTGCCCATGCGGGCCGAGCAGCAGGGGTGATAGTTCGTCCCCGCCTCCTTGCGCAGGAACTCCATGATCTGCTCGTCGGTCTGGAACAGCTTGCCGGGCGTGACTTCTTCGCCGCGATAGGGGCCCCAGGCCGGCTGCGAGACGACATGCCGGATGGCGCGCACGGCGTCGATGGCGTCGCGGCGGTCCTCCTCATGCTCGAAATAGTTGAACACGAAGCGCGGCGCGGACAGCGGGTTGGCGTCGCGCAGCCACACCCTGCCCTCGCTTTTGGGCCGCATCAGGCTGAAGAAATACTGGAACCCGTTCTCCAACTTGACGCTGCCGTGCTGCATCTCGCCCAGCATGGGGACGAATTCGAACTGGACGTTCGGCACGGCGATTTCCGGCCGGGTGCGCATGAAGACGCCGACCTCGAAGAAATTCGTGGCGCCGAGGCCCTTCTTGGCCAGCAGCCATTGCAGGCCCAGCTTGAGCTTGCCGAAATTGTTCAGATGCCGGGCGGCCGAGACGTTCTGCGTGGCGCGATACTGCACCGGCGCGGCGACATGGTCCTTGAGCCCTGCGCCCACGCCCGGCATGTCCGCCAGCACGTCGATGCCGACGCTGCGCAACATGTCCGCCGGGCCGATGCCGGAAAGCTGCAAGAGTTGCGGCGAGTTCAGCGCGCCGGCGCAGAGGACGATCTCGCCGTCGATCTCGACCGCCTGCCGCTCGCCATTGACGAGGATGTCGGCGCGGGTCGCCCGCCTGTTCGAGAAATTGATCTTCAGCAGTCGGCCGCCCACCACCACGTCCAGGTTGGGCCGGTCGCCGCGGGCGTGGATATAGCCTTGCGAACTGCTCCAGCGGATGCCCTTGCCGACATTGCGCTGGGTGATATGCACGCCCTCCTGACGATAGGCGTTGTGATCCTCGACATGCCGCATGCCGGCCTGCTTGGCGGATTGGATGAAGGCGTCGTAGAGCGGGCCTTCGGCCTTGCAGGTCTCGACCAGCATCGGGCCCTTGTCGCCGCGATAGTCGTTAGCGCCCTTGTCGAAGCTTTCGGCGCGGCGGAAATAGGGCAGGATTTCGGCATAGGACCAGCCCTCCAGCCCCATCGCGGCCCAGTTGTCGTAATCCCAGGGATTGCCGCGCACCCAGTTCATGCCGTTGATCGAGGACGAGCCGCCCAAGACCTTGCCGCGCGCTTCAAGGATGGTGCGGCCGTTCAGGCCCGGCTCGGGCTCGGATTCGAAGCGCCAGTTGAAACGATCGCTGCCCAGGGGCAGCCCCAGGGCGGCGGGCATGCGGATGTGGATATGCTGGTCCGAGGGGCCGGCCTCGAGCAGCAGGACGCTGTTCTTGCCGTCCTCGGCCAGGCGCGAGGCCATGACGCTGCCCGCAGAGCCGGAACCGATGACGACGTAATCGTATTTCTTGCGCTTCGGGGCGCGCAGCAGCGTGGCCATGAGGCGGTCCTTTTACCAGGTGTCGTTCAGGCGGTAGCCGGTGGGAAAGGGATCGCCAGGATCCAGCACATGCTGGTGAAATCCGGTGATCCAGGCCGTGCCCGTGATGGCGGGGCGGATCGCGGGCAACGCGCCGACCTTGGTGGTGCCGATGACGGTGCCGGTGAACTCGGTGCCGATGATGCTTTGATGGATGAAGGTCTCGCCCTCGGCGATCTGGCCGCGGGCATGCAGGACCGCCAGTCGGGCGCTGGTTCCGGTGCCGCAGGGCGAGCGGTCCAGCCGCCCGGGCGAGACGATCACACCGTTCTTCGAGACCTTGCCGCGTTCGGTTTCCAGCAGCGGGCCGGCAAAGAGCGTCTGGTTGATGGTGTGGATACCGGGGTTTTCCGGATGGATGGCGGGAAGCTGTTCGGCGGCGGCCGCCTTGATGCGCTCGCCGATCTCGACCATATGCCGGGCCTCTTCGGGCTTGATCTCGAAGCCGACCGCCGCGGCATCGACCAGCACGTAGATCATGCCGCCATAGGCGACATCCACCGTCAGCCTGCCGAGGTTCGGCACCTCGACGGTCTGGTCGAGGCCGAAGACGAAAGAGGGCACGTTGTCGAAGGTGACGCTTTCGACCTTGCCGTCGCGGCATTTCGCGGTGACGGGGACCAGCCCGGCGGGCGCTTCCAGGACGATGCGGGTCTCGGGCTCGGTCATCGGCACCATGCCGGTTTCGAGCGCGACGGTCACGGTGCAGATCGTGTTCGTGCCCGACATCGGCACATAGTAGTCCGATTCCATGATGACGAAGCCGAAATCCGCCTCGGGATTATTCGAGGGCAGGATCAGGTTCATGCATAGGCTGACCTTGCCGCGCGGATCATTGAGCAGGAACAGGCGCAGGTCGTCGCCCTTGTCCCGCAGCCAGGTCATCTTGTCGAACATGGTCTGGCCGGGCACGTTCAGCACGCCGCCGGTGATGACGTCGTTGGGTTCTCCGGCGGCGTGGGCGCTGACGACATTGACCATTCGCCTGAAGCGCATGGCGAACCTCCCGTTCAGATGATTTGTAAACGTTTTCTTTATCTGACGGAGCAACCCCCTTCTGTCAAGCAGAATTATGCCGGGGCGCGAGGGCGAGCGACGGATCGGCGCAAGATCACCTCGGTCTCAAAGCGCCGGCTGCCCAATGGAGCGCCGGTTTCCAGATGCGCAATCATGGCCTTGGCGGCGGCGCGGCCGATCTTTTCCGAAGGAACCGCGACCGTGGTCAGGGACGGGTCGAACAGCGCCGCATAGTCGATATCGTCGAAACCCGTCAGCGACAGATGCTCGGGGACGGCGATACCCAGGCGGCGGGCCTCGACCATGACGCTGAAGGCGATCACGCAACGATTGCAGACCAGCGCCGTGGTCTCGGGGTGGTTTTCCATGATTCGCCGCAGGGCGGCGCCGCCATCCGCCATGTCGAAATCCATATGGGTGAATTCGATCACCGGTTCCTGCCCCAGCTCGGCATTGATGTCGCGAAAGGCGCGGATGCGGGATTGCTGCCGGTCGTTGCCCTTGTCCGAGCCGGAGATCATGGCGATCCGGCTGTGGCCCAAGGTGTGCAGCATTTCGACCAGCTGCCGGGTGGCCAAGTAGTTGTCGAAGCCGATCGTCGGCACTTCGGACTTTTCGAAATAGGAATAGGCAGACAGCAAGGGCAGTTGATGGGCGCGGCAATAGTCCAGCAGGCGCTGATCGTCGATTCGACCAAAGATGATCAACCCCTCGGTGCCGTGCTCGATCAGCCGTTTCGCGCGGTCGAACAGGTTCGTGTTGTCGAAGCCCGAGGTCTGCACGAATCCCAGGTAACCGTTTTCTTCCAGCGTTTCCTGAATGGCGCTGGCCACGGCCGAGAACAGCGGGTCTGCCAGCCGGGGCAGCATGGTGCTGATGATCTGGGTGCGCTGGCGGCGCAGCGCCTTGCCTACCGAATCGGCCATGTAATCCATTGAATCAGCAGCAGCCACCACACGCTCGCGCAACTCCTTTCGCACCGAATCGGGGGAATTGAGCGCGCGCGACACCGTGGCGATGGAAACCCCTGCCGCCTTGGCGACGTCATGGATCGTCGGGCGGATCCGGCGCGCCTGGATTGCCTGGGATTTGGGCTTAGCCACGGGGTTTTCTCCTGTTTGCTGCAAGTTTTCTGAATCACCTGCCCCTATCTCGGACCCGAAATGACACGGATTGGCAAGTTTTTCTTGACACGGGATGCATGCTGAGGACAGTAAACGTTTACAAATCACGATAAGAAACGCCCACGGCTACGCCCACAGGAGGTTGCACCATGACCCGATTTCAGTCCCGTTCCGACTTTACCCGCCGGCACATGCTCAAGACGCTGACGGCCTTGACGGCTGCCTTTGCCGCCGCGCCGCGCGGCGTCTTTGCGCAATCCGGGTCGGCGCTCAACATTCTCAACAGCAATACCGCATGGGCGGAGGCACTGACCGCATCGGTCGCCGATGCCTATGACGGCGCCCGGATCACCGGCGAGGCCAATCCCTATGAGGCGCATTACGAAAAGCTGCTGATCGAGCTTAGCCAGGGCTCCTCCACCTTCGACCTGTTCACCACCGACAATCTCTGGATCCGCCAGCCCATGCGCAACGGCTGGGCCGCGCCGCTGGACGAGATCCGGGCGGGCAATGCCGAGCTGCCAGAGCTGCAACTGCAGAACTTCGCCCCCGCCTCGCTGACCTATACCGAATACGAGGGGAAACGCTGGGGCCTACCGCTGGTGATGACTACCCCGGTCTTCGTCTATCGCAAGGATCTGCTGGAAGCGGCCGGCATCGAGGTGCCGAAGAATTGGGACGATTATCGAGAGGCTGCGGCGAAGCTGCATTCCTCGGATGTCGCCGGCAACGTGTTGCTGCTGGGAGGCCAGGACGCGCACATGAGCGGCGACTGGGGGTCACGTCTGATGGGCATGACCCAGATCGCTCCCCATGACGACGGCGTGCTGGATGAGGCCAACAAACCGGTGTTCAACAGCGAGGGGCAGGGCGCCCGTGCCATCGAGCGGCTGCGCGAGGTGCTGCCCTATACCCCGAACGGGGTCGAGGGGCTGGACTATGCCGAGGGCTCGTCGCTGATGCAGCAGGGCCGCGCTGCCATGATGATCACCTGGTCGGACGTGATCGTCGGCATCGAGGACGGACCGATGAAGGGCCGCTTCGGGTATACCGTTGCCCCGACCGAACGATATGAACAGCAGATGGTTGGTGGCTGGTCGATCATGGCCAATGCCGCTTCCGAACAGCTCGAGGATGCCTATCGCTTCCTCGCCTGGATGAGCGAGGGCAGGGCCTATGAAATGTTCCGCGAGGCCGGCGAATCCTCGCTTTGCCTGCAGCGCGACATCGACAACCCCCAGACGGTCGAGGCGATCCCGATGTTGCAGGCCTTCCACGATTTCGAGACCCGCGGCACCGCGCCGATCTCGATCCCGCCCTATCGGTTGCAGAACGCCGTCGAGGTGCAGCGCGTGCTTTACGAAGAGATCCTGGCGGGCGTGAACGGCCGCAAGACCCCCGAACAGGCGATGGCGGATGCCGAATCGCGCCTGGCGCGAGTCATTCGCTGATCCGCCTGGGCGGGGCGCGTCCACCACGGCGCCCCGCCGCTTTTCGCGAAGGGACCAACCATGGCTCGTTCAGACACCAAGACCGCCGACAAGGCGCAGCGCGCGGGAGAGGGTCGGATCGCGATGCTCCTGCTGGCGCCGACGATGATCGTCATGACCGTCGTCGGGCTCTATCCGCTTCTGCATTCGCTCTATATCTCGCTGACGAACTACAACCCGACCTTCGGCGGCGGCTCCAGCTTCGTCTGGTTCGAGAATTACGCCCGCGCCTTTTCGGACCCACAGTTCTGGAACGCGGTCGGGTTGACGCTGATCTTCACCGCCATCAGCGTGGCGGCTTCGCTGGTGCTGGCGGTGGCGCTGTCGGTGCTGTTCAACCAGCGCCATCCGGGTTTCGTCGTGCTGCGCACCATCATCCTGGTGCCGATGCTGATCACCCCCATCGCGGTCGGCATCACGTGGCGCGTGATGATGATGCCGGACCTGGGCGTGCTGAACTATCTGCTGGGGCTGATCGGCATTCCGCCGCAGCTCTGGGCCAGCAATGCCTCGACGGCGCTGCTGTCGGTGATCCTCGTCGATATCTGGCAATGGACGCCCTTCATGTTCCTGATCGTCTTTGCCGGTATCTCCTCGCTGCCGAAAAGCCCGTTCGAGGCGGCGGCCATCGACGGCGCCTCGCCGCTGCGCAGTTTCTTCTCGATCACCCTGCCGATGCTGAAGCCGGTGATCGTGATCGCGACGCTGCTGCGCATCGTCGATGCGTTCCGCACCTATGACACGGTCTACATCATCACCCGCGGCGGTCCCGATTTCTCGACCGACCTGGTCAGCGTCTATCTGCAACGGGTGAACTTCCGCTTCTTCGATCTCGGCTACGGCTCGGCGCTGTCCTGGCTGGTGCTGATCATCGTGTTGCTTGTCGTCCTGATCTTCGTCCGCCTGACCGGCTTCATGAAGCTCGTGGCCGACAAGGAAAACCGCTGAGGAGGGCGGACATGGCATCGCAAAAACCCCTGCTGTCCCGTGCGGTCAAGCTGGCCGCTGCCTATGCGCTGGCGCTGGTCGCCACGGCCTTCTTCGCCTTCCCGGTGTTCTGGATGGCAGGCTCCTCCGTCAAGAGCGAACTCGACATTTCGCAATACCCGCCGGTCTGGAGCTTCACCCCGACATTCGAGAACTATGCCAAGCTGGCCAGCGAGCTCGACGCCTTCGACGCTTTCGTCAACAGCGCCGTGATCGTCGGGCTGGCCACCACGCTCGCCATGGTCTGCGGCACCATGGCCGCCTATGCGCTGGCGCGCTTCGACGTGAAGGGCAAGGAGATCATCGCCTTCGAGGTGCTCTCGATCCGCATGCTGCCGCCTATTGTCAGCGTCATCCCGATGTTCATCATCGCCCGCGCGCTGGGAATCTTCGACACCTATTGGCTGCTTGCCGCCGCCTATGGCCTCGCGGGCCTGCCCTTCGTGGTCTGGGTGATGCGCGTCTTCATCCAGGACATCCCGCAATCCATCGAGGAGGCCGCGATGATCGACGGCTGCTCGCGGTTCCAGACCTTCTGGCGGGTCACCCTGCCGCTGCTGCTGCCGGGGCTCGCCGCCACGATGGTCATCGTCTTCATGTTCGCCTGGAACGAGTTCCTGCTGGCCTCGATGCTGACCTCGCAGAACGCCAAGACCCTGCCGGTGATCGCCGCCAATGCGATCAAGCCCAAGGCCATCGCCTGGGGGCTGGCCTCGGCGGCGGGGGTGGTGATGTCGCTGCCGGTCGTCGTGCTGGTCCTGATGATGCAACGCTATCTTGTCCGCGGCCTGACGCTTGGCGCGGTGAAAGGCTGATCCCATGGGTATCGAGATCAAGAACATCTACAAGCGCTTCGGCAGCCTGACCGTCGTCAACGGCGTGTCGGTGGATATCGCGGATGGCGAGTTCTTCGTCATGCTCGGCCCCTCGGGCTGCGGCAAGACCACCACCCTGCGCATGGTCGCGGGGCTTGAGACCGCCAGCGAGGGCCAGATATTCATCAACGGCCGCGACATGACCCATGCCGAGCCGCGCCACCGCGACATCGCCATGGCCTTTCAGGATTATGGCCTCTATCCCAACATGACGGTGTTCCAGAACATCGAGTTTCCCTTGAAGATCCGCAAGCTTGCCCCCGCCGAGCGGCGCAGGAAGGTCGAGGAGACGGCGGGCCGCCTGGGCATTTCCGACTATCTTGGCCGCAAGCCGGCGCAGATGTCGGGTGGCCAGCGCCAGCGGGTGTCGCTGGCCCGCGCGCTGGTGCGCAATCCCAAGGTGTTCCTGATGGACGAGCCGCTGTCGAACCTCGACGCCAAGCTGCGCGCCGTGATGCGAACCGAGATCAAGAAGCTGGTCACCGACCTGGGCATTACCACCATCTATGTCACCCATGACCAGATCGAGGCCATGTCGATGGCCGACCGCATCGCCGTCATGCGCAAGGGCGACATGGTACAGGTGGCGCCGCCGCTTCAGGTCTATGACCGCCCGGCGACCTGTTTCGTCGCGGATTTCATCGGCTCGCCGCCGATGAACCTGTTCAAGGCCGAGCTGGCCAACAACGGCCGCGTCGTCTGCCAGGTCCAGGGCTTCGGCGACGCGCTGGACGATGCCGAGCGTGAACGCGCGCGCGCCATGGCCGACCGTCACGGCCATTTCGCCGTCGGCATCCGCCCCGAACATCTGCAATGCGTCGCCGCTGGCACGCCCGGCTCGGTCGAGGGCATCGTCGAGCTGGTCGAGCCGCTGGGCCAGACCACCAACATCTACCTGCTGTCGGGCGACACGAAATATGTCGTGGTGACCGACCGCACTAGCCTCCGCGCCGGAGACACGATCGGGGTCATCGCCCCGGGCGACAAGGTCCGCGCGGTGGGTCTTGATCGCTGAACGCATAAGGAAGGATTCACGATGACCGTTCGCAGCTATGTCCATTTCATCGACGGGGCCGAGCGTCCCGGCGCCTCTGGCGAGACGATCCGCCGCCATTCGCCCGCCCATGGCGCGGCGCTGGCCGATTTCGCCGCCGGCACGGCCGAGGATCTGGACGCCGCCGTCCGCGCTGCGCGCGAGGCTTTCGAGCATGGTCCCTGGCGGCAGATGGCCGCCACGCAGAAATCGGCCATCCTGAACGCCTGGGGCGACCTGATCGCCGCCGACCTGGAGCGGCTGGCGGTCATCGAGGCCGAGGAATCCGGCAAGCCGATCCGTTTCGCCCGCGGTGAGATCGAGCACTCCGTATCCATGCTGCGCTATGCCGCCGCGCTGGGTCTGCAGCTGCATGGCGAGGCGTTCGAGAATGTCGGCCCGCAGGCGCTGGGCCTGGTCAGCCGCGAGCCGCGCGGTGTGGTCGGCATGATCGTGCCCTGGAACTTTCCCATGGTCACGCTGTTCCAGAAGCTGCCCTATGCGCTGGCGGCAGGCTGCTCGGCGGTAGTCAAGCCCTCGGAACTGACCTCGGGCACCGCGCTCGAAGTGGCGAAACTGGCCATCCGCGCCGGGTTGCCGAAGGGTGTCTACAACGTCGTGACGGGAACGGGCGGCGTGGTGGGCGAGGCGATGACCCGCCACCCCGAGGTGGACATGATCTCCTTCACCGGTTCGACGAAGGTGGGCAAGGCCATTGCCCGCACCTGTGCCGACAGCGTCAAGCGCGTCGCGCTGGAACTGGGCGGCAAGGCTGCGAACGTCGTCTTTGCCGATGCCGATCTGGATGCGGCTGTCGATGGCGTGCTGTTCGGCTATGTCCTGAACCAGGGCGAGGAATGCGTCTGCGGTGCCCGCCTGCTGATCGAGGAATCCGTGGCCGATGCGTTCGTCTCGCGCCTTGTCGAGCGCACCCGCAAGATCCGCACCGGCCTGCCGCTGGACGAGGATGCCGACCAGGCCGCGATGATCCATCAGGCGCAGTTCGACCAGGTGATGAACTACCTGGAAATCGGCAAGGCCGAGGGGGCGACCGTTGCCGTCGGCGGCAGCCGTGCAGATCAGGGCGCGCTCGCTAAGGGCTATTTCGTCATGCCGACGATCTTCACCAATGTGACCCCGGACATGCGTATCTTCCGCGAGGAAATCTTTGGACCCGTGCTGACCGTGACCACTTTCAGGACGGTGGACGAGGCGGTGGCGCTGGCCAACGACACGGTCTATGGTCTCGGCAACGGGCTTTGGACCAAGGATCTGGACAAGGCGATCCTGGTCTCGCGCCGGCTGCGCTCGGGCACGGTCTTCGTGAATACCTTCCTCGAGACTTCTGTGCAGATGCCCTTCGGCGGCTTCAAGCAATCGGGCATCGGTCGCGAGAATGGCATCGACGGCCTTCTGGAATATACCGAGGTCAAGTCGACCTTCATCAAGCTGGGCGAGCGCAATGCGGTCTTGCCCCATACGGTATGACCGGGTGAGGGGATGGATCTGGGCCGATTGGCCAAGCGTCCTCGCAGCACCGTTGCGGGGGCACCTTCTACAACATGAGAGGAGGCATAGCCATCGCCATTCCTGATTCCACTCCCATACGCGTCAAGCACGATTCGATCGGGAGCAGGGAAGTTCCCGCACCCGCATACTCGGGTGTCCATACCCTGCGCGGGGTCGAGAACTTGCCGATTGCCGGTAAGACGCTCTCGATCACGTCCGACCTGATCGTCGCGATGGCCGCGATCAAGGAGGCAGCGGCCCATGCGAACTGCGACTTCGGCTTGCCGGACTCGATTTGGCCGATACAATTCTTGCTGCCTGCCGAGCGGCCCCATCTCGGCTACCGCAACATGGGCCGCAGACCCGTCGAAACCGTCCTGTTGTTCGGTAGCCAAGAAGGTCAAGAGGACAGCTGAAGAAATGGCCCTGCAAGCCCGCGGCCTTGCGCAATGGCGCGCCACACTATTCATCCGCACAGGCGGAGCGCGTTCGCCAATGCTTATGCTTCCTGTCGGCGGCGCAACGCAGACAGCACTTGATCGGCCCCATCGTCGATCGCCCGCATGATGGCAGCGCTGGCCGCGAGGGAATCGCGTGCGCGAAGGGCCTGGACAAGATGGGTGTAATTCTGGTGATCCTCGCCGGCGGTGCCGATACTGCGGGGCAGATAGGCAAAGCCAGGCCCGGCTCGTAACCAGAGTGTCTCGATGAGTTGAAGCAGCACTGGCATCCCGGCAGCCGCGTAAAGGGTGAAGCGCAACTCCTTGTTGGCTTTCAGGGCCAGATGCAGATCCGGTGCGTGACGCAAGTCGGTATAGGCGGCGATCTGTGCTTCGAGCCGGGCGATGCCCTCATCGGCGATTCGCTGCGTTGCCATTTCGGCTGCCAGCCCCTCGACACGCTTGCGGATCAGCCTGATTTCTTCGTGCCGCTCCTCGGTCAGTTCTGGAACCCGGAAGGAGGACGCCGGCTCGGCCGCAAGAATGCCCGAAGCCGCAAAACGCACAAGCGCTTCGCGCGCCGGGGTGATCGATGTTCCCAGCCTGTCGGCCAGTTCCTTCGTCACAAGCCGCGTGCCGGGTGCGAGCCTGCCTTCGACCAATGCGTCGCGGATCTGCGCCTCGACATGCGAAACCAGGCTGCGGCGGGGCACCTGTTCAAATGCTTCAAAATCCAATGCCATTCCTCGCGTGACACAATGCACATCCTATCAGCACAAGCGCAGAAGTCGCATGCCGAATGACAATATATGATATATTTTCACTTGCGCAAAGGCGATTCCGCCGGAATGATGGCCAGGCAAGGGGTGGCCCACCAACAGGAGAAAACTGATGCGTCTTCTTTCCGCTCTGACACTCGGGGTCGCGCTTGCGATCCCTGCGATCCCCGCTCTTGCACAGGACACGGAACTGGTCATCGGCCGCGCCGTCTCGACCAATGCGATGGACCCAGGCTTCATGCGCGAGGCCGCGACCATCGTGGACAACATCTTCGACACGCTGGTCATGCGCGACAAGCAGATGAACCTTGTCCCCGGCCTGGCCACCGAATGGCGCGCTGTCGATGATCTGACCTGGGAATTCAAGCTGCGGGAAGGCGTCACCTTCCACAATGGCGAGCCCTTCGATGCCGAGGCGGTCAAGTTCACCCTCGACCGCGTGCTGGACCCTGCGGCGAACTCGCCGGCGATATCCTATATCCGCACCGTCGCGTCGGTCGAGGTGGTGGATCCGCTGACCGTGCGCATCACGACGTCGGCGCCCGATCCCCTGCTGCCGACCCGGATGAGCCGCTATCCCGCCTACATCGTGCCGCCGAAATACGTAGCGGAGATGGGCGATGCCAAGTTCGCCTCGCAGCCGGTGGGAACCGGCGCCTACCGGTTCGAGGAATTCGTGCCCGATGAGCGGGTGGTGCTGGCGGCCAACGAGAACTACTGGCGCGGCAAGCCGGCGCTGGACGAAGTGACCTGGCGCCCGATTCCCGATAGCACCGCCCGCATCACCGCGCTCGTCACCGGTGAGGTGGACCTGATCGAGGACGTGCCGGTGGATCTGGCGCCGATGCTGACCGCCTCTCCCGATGTGGAGCTTGTCCAGGTCAAGGATGGCGGCCTGACGATCTATCTTGGCTTGCGCATGGACAAGGAGCCACTGGATGACGTGAAGGTGCGTCAGGCGCTGAATCACGCGATCGACCGCCAGGGGATCACCGACAACCTGCTGCAAGGCATGGCAACTCCGGTCGGAGGTCAGGTCGGCAAGAGCGATTTCGGCTATCTTGACCTGCCGGTCCCCGCCTACGACCCCGAGCTTTCGCGCAAGCTGCTGGCCGAAGCGGGCCTTCCCGACGGTTTCGAGATCACCATGCAATCCTCAACCCGTTATATGAAGAACAACGAGGTGGCGCAGGCCATTGCCCAACAGCTTGGCGATGTCGGCGTCAAGGTGAACCAGCAGGTGCTGGAATGGTCGGTCTATACGCAGAAGCAGCCCTTCGACGGCCCGATCTACATGCTGGGCTGGGGCTCGACGCAGACGCTGGATGCCGATGCAGCGATCTATGCCATCATGCGCTCGGGCGAGCCCTATTCCGGCGCGGCCTTGCCTGAACTGGACCGGCTCTTGGACGGAAGCCGGCAGGTCGTCGATCCTGCCGCGCGCGAAAAAGTGCTGCATGAGGTGCAGGAACTTGCCGCGAGGGAAGTGCCGTTGATCTCGCTTTACCGCGAGGACGCACTGCTGGGCCGTGCGTCGGACGTGCATTTCGAGGGCCGCCCGGATGCCCGCATCGTCCTGTTCGACATCACGAAGGACTGACGGGATGTGGACCGGGGCAAGGCTGCGGGGAAACGAGGATGCCGTGTTCGCGGTGCTTTTGATCGTCGCGGTCGTGACGGTCAGCATCCTTGTGCCGCTGTTCTGGCCCCTGGACCCGCTGCGCGGCACCCTGACCGCCACGTTCAAGCCTCCGATGACGATGACCGAGGCGGGGCTGCATCCGCTTGGCACCGACCAGCTTGGCCGGGATCTGTTGGCCCGGCTGGGCTTGGGCACGCTGATCTCGCTGGGGATCGTGCTGGCCTCGGCCGCGATCTCGGTCGTTCTGGGCACGATCCTGGGCATGGTTGCGGGTTATTTCGGCGGCTGGGTGGACGTGCTGATCATGCGGCTGGTGGACATCCAGCTGGCGATTCCCTTCATCCTTCTGATCCTGCTGTTCGTGGCGATCCTTGGGCCAAGCATCGCCAACCTGGTGGCGATCCTGGGGCTGACGGGTTGGGCGGTGTTCGCGCGCGTCGCGCGGGGGCAGACCCTGGCGGTGCGCGAACTGGAATATGTCGAGGCCGCCCGCGCCATCGGCCAGAGCGACGGCACGATCATCCTCCGCCATGTCCTGCCCAATATCGTTGCCCCGCTGACCGTGCTGCTGACGCTGGACCTGCCGCGCCTCATCATCCTTGAGGCCTCGGTCGGCTTCCTGGGCCTCGGCGTGCAGCCGCCCTGGCCGACGCTTGGCAACCTGATCGGCGAGGGGCGATCCTTCATCCTGATTGCCGACTGGCTGGTGCTGTATCCTGGCCTGATGATCGGGGCGGTGGTGGTCGGCTGCAACCTGCTTGGCGACTGGCTGGTCCGCCGGGCCGATATGAAGATGTCGTAACTGCCATGAAGGGTCTGCGCTTTCTGCTTTCGCGTGCGCTTCAGGGGTTGGTGGTGATGCTGGGCGTGTCGGCGCTGGTCTTTTTCGCGCTGTTCCTGACCGGCGATCCCGCCGCGCTGATGATGTCGCCCGACGCCAGCCAAGCCGAGATCGAAGCGTTTCGCCGGGCCATGGGCTTCGACGATCCGATCTGGCTGCAGTATCTGCGTTTTCTCGGCAACCTGCTTCAAGGCGATCTGGGCCTGTCGCTGCGCTATCAGCGGCCGGCGACCGATCTCTTGTGGGAGCGCCTGCCGGCGACCGCGCTTTTGGCCCTTTCGGCGCTCATCTGGTCCTCGGCCATCGGCATGGTGCTGGGGGTCGTCTCGGCCGTGCGCAAGAATTCGGGGCTGGATTTCGTCATCCGCGTCATCGCCCTGCTGGGGCAGGCGGTGCCGGTCTTCTGGCTTGCGCTGCTGATGATCCTGCTCTTCTCGCTGCGCCTGCGGTGGCTGCCCTCGTCGGGGATGGGGGGCTGGCAGCATCTGGTCATGCCGTCCATCGCGCTGGGAGCCTATTATGTGTCGGCCATGACCCGGCTGGTCCGCGCCTCGCTGATCGAGGTGCTGGGCCAGAACTATATCCGAACCGCCCGCGCCAAGGGGCTTGGCCAGTGGCGGATCGTCGTGCGGCACGGGTTGCGCAATGCCATGATCCCGGTGATCACCGTGCAGGGCATGTATTTCGCGGCGCTTCTGGGCGGGGCGCTGGTGACCGAGATCGTCTTTGCCTGGCCGGGCATCGGAAGGCTGGCGGTCGAGGCGATCCAGAACCGCGATTTCCCCGTCGTGCAGGCGGTGGTGCTGTTCACCGCCGCCGTTTTCGTCATAGCCAATTTCCTGGTCGATATCGCCTATACCTGGCTCAACCCCCGGATCCGGCTGTGAGCGCGCTGGATGATGCCCTTGCCCTGACGGCGCGCTGGTGCGCGATCCCATCGCACGCCGGCGATCCCGCCAGCCAGATGCGGCAGGCCCGCGAGTTGCGATCCTGGCTGTCCGGCGAACTGGGCGCGGCGCTGCTGTCCTCTTCCCCGTCCGAAACCGAGCCGGCACCGGTGATCCATGCGCGGATCGATAGCGGCTTGGCCCGCACGGTGCTGCTTTACAACATGTACGACGTCATGCCCGCCACGCCCGAGGGCTGGCTGCGCGACCCCTGGGCGGGCGGCATCGCGGATATGCCCGGTATCGGCCGTGCCTTCGTCGCGCGTGGGGCCGAGAACAACAAGGGGCCGCTGGCCGGCATGCTGATCGCGCTGCGCGACCTGAAGCGCTCCGGCCGGCTGCGCGTCAATGTCGAAATCCTGCTGGACGGGCAGGAAGAGCGCGCCTCGCCCGCGTTGCGCCGCTGGCTGGCGGCGCCGGACTGCCCGCTGCGACCTTCGGTGGGGGCGTTGTTCCCGTCCTTCTGCGAATATGGCGGCGGGCCGCCCCGGCTGTATCTGGGGTTTTCCGGCATGGCCAAGGGCAGGCTGGAGGTGGCTGCGGGGGGCTGGGGCGGCCCTGCGCGGGCCATCCATTCCTCGAATGCGCCATGGATCGCCAATCCCGCACGGGTTCTGGTCGATGTGCTGGCAAGGATCGGCGGACCCGAGACCGGAGAGCTTGCGCAGATAGATCTGGATGCCGATGCGGCGCGTGTGGTCGCGGCGCTGGCGCGGGATTTCGATCCTGCGGCCGAACTGCGCTTCCGGCATGCAGCCTGTTTCGCCCGGCCCCGATACGGCTGCTTCGATCCCGAGGCTTTGTTGCGCCATGTCCTGACCACGGCTTCCTTCAACATCGCCACCTTGGCGACCGATCCCGTAGCCGGCGACGCAGTCATCCCCGCGGCGGCTACGGCCGCGTTCGATCTGCGCGCCCCGCCCAGCCTTGCACCGGATGCACTTGTCGCCGGCATCCGCGACCTGCTGGCCGCCGAGCCTGCCTTTGCCGGGGCTGCGCTGTGCGTTGATGACAGCTATCCGGGCGCGCGGGTTCTAGAGTCCGCTGCCGGCGTCCGCGCCCTGCACGATGCCTATGCCGGTGGTCCGGCGCCGCAGGTCTGGCCCTGGGCGATCGGCGCCGCGCCGGCCTATGCCTTCGGCCGCCATACCGAAAGCTTCCTGATCGGTGGCTCGGGGCGGGGCGGCAATGCGCATGGCGTCAACGAGTTCCTGCATATCGAGGGGTTTGGCCGTTTCATCGCCTCGGTCTCGGCATGGATCCAAGGGATGGCGGCATGATCTGGCTGGGACGCAAGGATCTGCTTCGCGCCGGCGCGCTGGACTGGCAGGCCGCGCTGGACGATGTGGCCGAGGCTGTGCGGCTGTTGCGTCGGGGCGATGCGGAGATGGTTGCCGAATCCGTGCTGCCGCTTGGCGATGATCCGCGCGCCAAGGCATACGGGCTTCCGGCCCGGCTTGGGGGCCGCTTTGCCGCCGCCGGGATCAAATGGACCGTGCATCGGCCCGCGCCACCCGAGGACGGCGAGGCCATCACGTCGACCACGCTGATCGAGGATCTGGCCACCGCCCGGCCCTTGGGCATGGTGGAAGCGGCGCTGCTGACGCGGGTGCGGACGGCCGCCGTTTCGGCCCATGTGCTGCGCGCATTGCGGCCCGGTCTGCGGCGGATCGCCTTGCTGGGCGCGGGTGCGCAGGCGCGGGCGCATCTCGCCATGCTGCGCGCCCTGTTCCCGGACCTTGAGCGGATCACGGTCTGGAGCCGCTCGGGTCGTGAGGTCGAGCGGCTGGGGCCAGGGATCACCGTCCATCCAGGTCCCGAGCAGGCCATCGCGAATGCCGAGGCGGTGCTGATGTGCAGTGCCGCGCCTCAGCCCTTCCTTGGTCCCGAAGCGGCGACCGGCGGCCGGCTGGTCCTTCAGATAGGCTTTCACGAGATGAGCTTCGCGGGCATCGCCGCCTTCGACCGGGTGACTTGCGACCTGTGGGGCGAGTTCGCCCGGACCAGTGCCAAGAGCCTGTTCCAGATGTATCGGGCGGGGCTTTTCGATCCCGCACAGGTCGCGGCCGACCTGCCGGCCATCCTTTGCGACGGCTGGCGGCCCGCGCCGGGCGAGTCGGTTTATTTCTCGAGCTTCGGGCTGAACATCTTCGACATCGCGCTGGCGGCGCGGCTGCTGCGCGCCGCGTCGGGGCAGGGGATCGGCACGCGCCTGCCCGGCTGATCCCGCTCAGGCGGCCTGCCATTCCGGGCCGGCAACCTGCACCTGATGGCCGGGCGAGACCTCGCGCCATTCGCGGGCCGGGGGCTGATAACCCACCGGATGCAAGGGGCTTTTCAACTCGCGCAACTCTCCGGCGGGTCGGTTGCCGCGAAGGGCGGGGTCGGGTACCGGGATCGCCTGGAGCAGTCGCTGGGTATAGGGATGCGCGGGGGCTCCAAAGATCGCCTCGCGAGGGCCGATCTCGACGATCTCGCCCAGATACATCACGCCGACGCGGTGGCTGATTCGTTCGACCACCGCCATGTCATGGCTGATGAACAGATAGGACAGGCCAAGCTCGGCTTGAAGATCCAGCATCAGGTTCACCACCTGCGCCTTGACGGTCACGTCCAGCGCGGACACCGCCTCGTCCGCGACGATCAGCTTCGGCGCGATGCCAAGGGCGCGGGCGATGCAGATGCGCTGCCGTTGCCCGCCCGAGAACTCGTTCGGGAAACGCCGCGCCATGTCGGGGGAAAGCCCGACCTGCGCCAGCAAGTCCGCGACCCTGTCCTTCAGTTCCGATCCTCGCGCCAGGCCATGCGTCACCATCGGCTCGGCAATGGCATCGCCGACCCGGCGACGGGGATCGAGGCTGGCGAAGGGGTCCTGGAAGATCATCTGCATCTGCCGCCGCATTCGGCGCAGGGCCGGGCGGCCAAGCTCCAGTAGCTCGGTCCCGTCCAGTCTTACCGAGCCCGAGAAGGGCTGCGTCAGCCGCAGGATCGAGCGCCCGGTCGAGGATTTGCCGCAACCGGATTCGCCCACCAGGGCCAGCGTCTCTCCCTGCCGGATGTCGAAAGAGACGTTCTCGACCGCATGAACGCGCGCCTGCGTCCGGCCCAGGAGGTCCGTGCCGGCATCATAGCGGGTGGTCAGCCCGCGCACCTCGAGCAGCGGCGCCGTGCCGCGCAGGGTGTCGGGCAATTCGGTTCCGGGACTGGCCGCGCCGGTTGCCGCATCGACCAGCGGGAATCGCGCCGGCCGGCCGGTTCCGGCCATCGAGCCGAGCCGGGGCACGGCCGCCAGAAGCGCGCGGGTATAAGGCTGCTGCGGATGGGCAAAGATTGCGGCGGTCAGCCCCTGTTCTACCGCATCGCCGCGCAGCATGACCAGCGTGCGATCCGCCACCTCGGCCACGACGCCCATGTCATGGGTGATGAACAGCACCGCCATCTGCTCCTCGGCCTGCAATTCGCGGATCAGCTCCAGGATTTGCGCCTGCACCGTCACGTCCAGCGCGGTGGTCGGCTCGTCCGCGATCAGCAGGCGCGGCCGGCAGGCCAGGGCCATGGCGATCATGAAGCGCTGCCGCATCCCACCCGAGGACTGGTGCGGATATTCCAGCATTCGCCGCTTGGCCGCCGGGATGCGCACCCGCTCCAGCAGTCGAACGGTTTCCGCCATGGCCTTCTGCCGGTCCATGCCGCGATGGGTCGTCAGAACCTCGGCGATCTGCTCGCCGATCTTCATCGACGGATTCAGCGAGGTCATCGGTTCCTGGAAGATCATCGCGACCCGGTCGCCCCGGATGCGGCGCATCGCGCCTTCGGAAAGGGACAGCAGGTCGCGCCCCTCCAGCCGGACCGAGCCGGTGATCCTGCTGGCGGCCGGGTCCAGCAACCGCATCACCGCCAGCGAGGTCACGCTTTTGCCCGAGCCGCTTTCGCCGACCAGCGCCACCGTTTCGCCGGGGGCGATGTCGAAATCCAGGCCATGCACGACCTCTGTCCAGCCGCGACGGCCGCGAAACGCCACACGCAGGTCGGCGACGGAAAGCACGGGGTCTGTCATCGGCACTCCTCGCGTCTTCTGGCTGTGCTCCGCGGCGATGCGCGCCGAGATGCACGCGATGGCCGGAGCGGCTTGCCAATATCAATATATGATATATCTTTATTCATAACCGAGGCAATGCAAGGTTTTTCCCATCCAGGGGGCATTGCCTTGCCCATGTCCTCGCAAGAGGACGCAATCTGCACAGGAAGATGGCACGATGAAACTTGGAGATGTCCCGAAGATCCCGCTTGCATTCGCACCGACGCCTGTGGAGCGGCTGATGCGGCTGGGCGCGGATCTGGGGATCGAGCTGTTCGTCAAGCGCGACGATTACACCGGCTTCGGCGGCGGCGGGAACAAGGTGCGCAAGCTGGAATACCTGATGGCCGATGCCGTGGCGCGGGGGGTGAAGGTGCTGATCACCACGGGCGGGCACCAGTCGAACCACGCCCGCATGACGGCGGCGGCGGCGCGGCATTTCGGCATGCACCCGGTCCTGGTGCTGCGCGGCAATGAACCGTTCGGCTTTCAGGGGAACCTGTTGCTCGACCGGCTGTTCGGGGCCGAGATCGAGTTTCTGGACCCCGATGCCTATTTCGACCTGATCGGGCCGCGGATGCAGGCCCATGCCGACCGTGCGCGCGAACGGGGGCAGGAACCCTATATCATGCCGGTCGGCGGGGCGACGCCGCTTGGCGCGCTGGGTTATGCCAGCGCGGTGCGCGAGTTGGCCGAGCAATTCGCCGCCCTTGCCCTGCCTGCGCCGGATGTCATCGTCACTGCCGTCGGGTCCGGCGGCACGCTGGCCGGGATCGAGATCGGCCTGACGCAATACTGGCCCGGCACCAAGGCAATCGGCATCGCTGTTTCGGGCTCGGCCGTCCCCTTTCCCGACCGCATCGCGCCGATGGCGACCGAGGGGGCCAGGCTGGTTGGGCTGGACCGGGTGTGGCGGCCCGAGGAGATCCATGTCGAGACCGGCTATTTCGGCGAGGCCTATGCCGTGCCCTCCGAGGCGGGCAATGCCGCGATCAAGCGGCTGGCCATGCAAGAGGGGCTGCTGCTGGACCCGGTCTATACCGGCAAGGGCATGGCGGGCCTTCTGGGGCTGGTCGAGGACGGCACGATTCCGAAGGGAGCGCGGGTGCTGTTCCTGCACACGGGCGGCTCGCCGGCGCTTTATCCCCATGCCGAGCAGCTTGCGAAGCTGTGACCCGGCCATCGTGACGGGGAGGGGGCGCCGCATTTCCGGCGCCCCTCGTGCTTCCACGCCTCAGCGGTGGACGAAGGCGCCGGTTCCTTCGACGGCGGGCAGGTCGGGCTCGCCCGCCCATTCGTGCCAACTGCCGGGATGGATGGCGACATTGTCGAAGCCGGCCGAGCGCAGCCCGTAAAGCGTGGTCGCCGCCCGTGCGCCCCGGTGGCAATAGGTGACGATGCGCTGGCCCGGCCCAAAGCCCGCCGCCGCGGCGATGCGGCGGATCTCGTCGGGGCTGCGATAGCGGCCGTCCTGCAACAGGTCTTCATAGAACAGCAGGTCCGCGCCGGGGATGCGGCCCGCGCGGGCGCAGCAGGCGTGGACATAGCTTCCGTCCCATTCGGCTGGGCGGCGTGCGTCCAGGACATGCAACTCCGGCGCACCCGGCTCCAGCAATTCCGCGGTGGCTGCGACCAGTTCGCTGCGAAAGGCGCCTGCCTGTGCTGGATCGCCGTCGCCGATCCTGCCGGTCGCACCGGCTCCGGCGGCGGTCCCACCGCCCGTCGCGCGCCAGGCAGCCAGCCCGCCGTCGAGAATGCGGCCGCCGTCGAAGCCGCAAAGCTCATGGAACCACAGCCCGCGCGGCGACCGCATCCCCGTTTGCTCTTCGAAGAAAACGACCAGCGGCGCCCGGTCGAGGCCAAGCTGCCGGAACGCCGCGCGGGCGCCGGCCACCATCGCGGCAATGCCCCTCTCGTCGCTGTGGGCGATGAAATAGTCGTAGACGTTCAGGCAGGTGGCGCCGGGAATCGTCGCCTTTGCCCAATCCTCCCTGGGGCGGGTGTCGACGAAGACGGCTCCTTCCGGCGCCGCCAGCGCCTCGGCGGCAAAGATCAGCGGTGATGATCGCATGGCCATGTTCCTCAATAGCAATCCTCGACCGACCAGTGGACGGGAATGTCGGCGACCGAGGCGGTGGGAGGCAGGCCCAGGACGGTTTCCACGATGGCGGCTATGTCTTCGGGCCGGGTCAGTTCGGACATGTCCTGGACGACGCCTGCCGCCATGTCCGTCGCGACAAAGCTGGGACAGATCGCGGTGGTGCGCACGCGATTGTCGCGCCCGCATTGTCGCAGGCCCTGCGCCAGCCCCATCAGCGCGAACTTGGAAATGCCGTAAAGGCCCGAACCTGCCGATTTCACCCGCTTGCCCGACAGCGAGGACATCAGCACGATCCGGCCAGGATGCGGCTTGCCGTCCGGCAGGGCTTCAAGATGCGGCCATGCAAGCCGGGCCAGCCGCATCGGCGATTTCACGTTCACTGCGATCAACTGATCGAATTCCTCGTCGGCGGCCTCCAGCACGGTGGCGCGGCTGTGGATGCCGGCGCTCAGCACCAGCCCATCCAGCCGGCCGAACCGGGCGATGGTTGCGCGGATCCAGGCGCGCTCCGAATCCGGCTCCAGCGCGTCATAGCGGCAGGCAAGGCGCTGCGGCGTGTCAGGGCCTGCCGTCTCGGGACGGCGCAGGCCGAGGCTGACATTCCAGCCCGCCGCCTGCATCCGTTGCGCAATCGCGGCGCCAATCCCGCGCGAGGCGCCGGAAATCATCACGGTTCGCGTCATGCTTTCTTCCATTCGGGTCATCTGCCAGACATATCGTCGCTGCGGGTCGGGGAACTGGCGTGCCGCTCGGCCGTCGAGATGGCGTCGCGCATGACGGCGATAGCCGCCCGCTCGCCAGCGGCGTCAAGGACGTTCAGCGGTGCCAGAAGCGAAATCGCGGTCTCCATCCCGCGCAGGTGGTCATTGTTGATCGGCACGGTCAGCGTCAGGCTTTCGATGCCCGCGCTGCGGCGGATGCCCCGCATGAAGCCCAGGCGCTGAAACTCGGCTATTTCCGCTTCGATTTGCGGCCGGGTCAGATCCCATTGGGCCAGGCGATCCTCCAGCAGGTCCAGGCAGCGGTCGCGGCTGCGTGCGTCCATCATGCCGAGAATGCAGACACCCGAGATGCCGACGCCCATCGGGATCCGTCCGCCGATGCCCGAGACATAGGGTTGCGCGACGATCTGACCCATCTGGTAATCCAGGCAGATCGTATCCAGCCCTGAACGCACCATGAGATAGGTCGAGAATTGGGTGCGCCCGGTGATGTCGATGAGGGCCGGGCGATATGTGGCGACGATCTCGTTCACGCCCAGGCTGCGATGAGCCAGCGCATAGGTGGCCGGACCCAGCATGTAATTGCCGCGATTGCCGTTTTGCACGACCAGCCCGTATTCGGCCAATGCCACCAGTGTCCGGTGGACCGAGGATTTCGCCTCGCCCGTGGCGGCTGCCAGGGCCGCCAGCGCCATGCCCTTGCGGTCGGCCTGTCCCAGCAGGATCAGGATTTCCGCCGCCCGCCCGGCATTCGAAGAGGATTGTCTGGCCAAATGTCGCTCCAGCTGAGGTCTGCCCGCCATCCGGGTTTGGCCGGAACGGCGGGCAAGTCAAGCATTGCGCCTCTATGCAAAGCGTTTTTCCCGCAAGTCCCGCACGCGGGATGTCGCATCACGCAGGGCCGGGTCGCCATAGCCGCCCGCGCCGGGGGTCACGATCTCGAGAATGTCGCCCGGCGCCAGGTCCACGGACGCGCGCTCGAACCCGCTGCGCGCGCCGTTCAGGGTGAAATAGCCGCTGGCGCCCGGATTGCCGCCGTCCAGCCCCCAGGGCTGCGAGGTCAGGCGTGCGCCCATCACCTGCACGCGGCAGGGCTTTTCGGCGCGATAGACGCGGCGCAGGCCCATGCCGCCGACGAATTGCCCGTTCCCGCCCGAGCCGTCCACCAGTTCATAGCGCCGGAGCGTGATGGGATATTCGTTCTCGAGCGCCTCGACCGGCAGGTTCGAGGTGTTGGTCATGTGCACATGCACGCCGTCCAGTCCGTCCTTGTTGTGGCGCGCGCCGAACCCGCCGCCGATCGTTTCCAGATAGACCCACAGCGAGCCATCCTCGCGCCGCCCGTCGAAGCTGGCGACCGCGACCGAGCCGTTCGAGGCTGCGGTGACACGGTGGGGCACGACCGGGGCCAGTGCGCCGTGGATCAGGTCCACGACCCGCTGGCAGGCGGTGATGCGGCCATCGACAGCCGCCGGATGGGCGCAGCGCAGCAGCGTGCCTTCGCGGGCCGTGACGGTGATCGGCCGGGCCAGGCCCGCATTCGGCAGGACCGTCGGGTCCACGACGGTCTTGACCGCGTAATAGACCGTCGCCAGCAGTGCGGTATAGACGACGTTCAGGCCGGCGCGGACCTGCGGCGGGCTGGTGAAATCCAGTGCGATCTCGTCGCCCCTGACCTCGATGGTCACAGACATTTCCAATGGCGTCTCCAGCGATTCGCTGTCGAAGACGTCCGAGAAGGCATAGCGCCCGTCGGGGATCGCGCTGATGCCGGCGCGCATCTTGCGCTCGGCGTAGTCCATCAATTCGGAACCTGCGGCCAGCACGGTGTCCAGCCCGTATTTGCCGCAAAGCTCGGTCATGCGAATATTGCCCAGCCGGTTTGCGGCCAACTGTGCCCGCAGGTCCGAGATGCGCTCTGCCGGAACCTGGCAGTTCAGCAGGAACAGGCGCTGTATGTCCTCTTGCAGCTCGCCCCGCCGGTACAGTTTCACGGGCGGAATGCGTAGCCCTTCCTGATAGATATGTGCATGGCCGCGATCCGCGAAATCCGAATGATGCGCGGTGTTGATCGCCCAGGCGACCAGCTTGCCCTCGACGAAGACCGGCTCGGCCAGGACGATGTCGGGCAGGTGGGTGCCTCCTCCTTCATAGGCGTCGTTGCCCATGAACACGTCGCCCGGCTGGATCCCGTCTTGCCCGAAATGGCGCAGGACATAGGGGACGAAGCCGATGAAGCTGCCCAGATGCATGGGGATATGCTCGGCCTGGCACAGCATCCGACCCTCGGCGTCGAACAGTGCTGTCGAACAGTCTCGACGCTCCTTGATATTGGTGGAATAAGAGGCGCGCACCAGCGCCTCGCCCATTTCCTCGACCGTCGAGGCGAAGGCCGAACCGATGACCTCGACGGTGATCGGGTTCAGTTTCACTTGGGGGATCATGTTCACTTGGCTGCCTCCAGGATGAGGTTCAGATAGGGATCGACCGTCGCGGCCATGCCGGGGGGAACGACGCTGGTGGAATCCATCTGGTCGATGATCGCCGGGCCGCGGACGACATTGCCCGGCTTCAGCAATGCGCGGTCGTAAAGAGTGGTCTCGACGAAATCGCGCGCCTCGAGCATCCAGACGGGCCGCGAGCCGGTGACGGCCGCGCGGGCATCGTCGCCTTCCAGCGGCTGGGGCACGAAATCGGCCTTTTGCACCAGCCCGCTGGCGGCGGCGCGGAAAGTGACAAGCTGCATCGGCTCGCCCTCGGCCACGAAGCCGTAGAGCTGGCGATGCGCGGCCAGGAAACCCTCGCGGATGGCGTCGAAGGTTGCGGCGTCGACGGGGCCGTCGGGAAGAGCCACGGCGATTTCATAGTTCTGTCCGGCATAGCGCACGTCGACGGCAAGATTCAGGACACGGGCGGGATGCGCGATGCCTTCGGCCTCGAACCAGGCGCCGGCGCGGGCGCGCAGGTCGTCGAAGATCGCCTGGACCTGTTCGGGCGTCGCCTGGTCCAGTCGCATCAGGCTGGTTGCCGAGAAGTCGCTGCGCAGGTCGGTCATCAGCAGCCCCAGCGCGCATAGCACGCCCGGCGTGCGCGGGATCAGCACCCGGCTCATGCCCAGTTCGCGCGCCAGGCGCGCGGCCTGGACCGGCCCCGCCCCGCCGAAAGCGACCAGCGTATAGTCGCGCGGATCATGTCCCCGCTGGACCGAGATCACCCGGATCGCCTTGGCCATGTTGGCGACGACGATGTCGAGGATGCCGTTTGCGGTCTCCAGCATCTCCATGCCCAGCCTGTCGGCCAGCTTCTGGATCGCGGCCACGGACAGGGTGCGGTCGATCTTCATCCGCCCGTTCAGCAGATATTCGGGGTTCTGCGTCTGCAAGACCACATTGGCGTCGGTGACGGTGGGTTCGTCATTGCCTAGCCCATAGCAGGCCGGGCCGGGATTGGCGCCCGCGCTTCTCGGTCCGACCTTCAGAAGCCCGCCGTTGTCGACATAGGCGATCGAGCCGCCGCCTGCGCCCACCGTATGGATGTCCAGCATCGGCACCTTCAGGGGATAGCCATGGACCACGGCCTCGTTGACCACGCGGCATTCTCCGCCCGACAGCAGCGCGACGTCGGAACTGGTGCCGCCCATGTCGAAGGTGATCAGGTTGTCGATGCCGGTCATCCGCCCGATGGCCTGCGCGGCGACCACGCCGGTCGAGGGACCGGAAAGCACTGTGCGCACCGGCATTTCCGCCGCCGTGTCGAAGGCGATCACGCCGCCGTTCGACTGCGTCAGTTGCGGCGCGACCTTCAGGCCCAGATCGGTCAGCTTCTTCTTCAGCGCGCGGACATAGCCCTGCATCACCGGGCCCAGATAGGCGTTGACGACCGTGGTGGACAGGCGCTCGTATTCGCGGAACTCGGGCGCGATATCGGAGGAGATCGCGGTGAAGGCGTCAGGGAACTCCTCGGCGATGATCTTGGCCGCACGGCGCTCATGCGCGTCGTTGAGAAAGCTGTAGAGGAAACTGACCGCGACCGATTTGACCCCCTGTGCCTTCAGTTCCCGCACCGCTTCGCGGAAGGCGCCTTCGTCCAGCGCCTCTTCGACCGAGCCGTCGGCGCGCACGCGCTCGGCCACGCCCAGCCTCAGGTCGCGCGTGACCAGGGTTTCGGGCTTGTCGGCTTGCAGGTCATAAAGGTCGGGCCGTTTCTGGCGGCCGATTTCCAGCAAGTCGCGGAAGCCGTCGGTGGTGATGAGGCCGGTCTTGACCCCGCGGCCCTGGATCAGCGCATTGGTGGCAACGGTCGTGCCATGTCCCAGGAAGCTGATGGTCTCGGCGCTGGCAGAAACCTGTTCCAGCCCTTCGGCTACCCCTTGCGTAATGCCGCGCGACGGATCGTCGGGGGTCGATGAGACTTTCCAGATCGTTACCTCGCCCGAGGTGTCATCGAAGAGGCAGACATCCGTGAAGGTGCCGCCCGAATCCACGCCGATACGCCAAGTCATGGGTTTTTTCCTGCATTCGTTGCTAGGCGTTCAGGCGCGGCAGCCCCTCGGTGCCGGCCCGTCTGCCCTGGTTTGACATGGAGCCATATCAGGACAGAGCGCTCGCATGGTCAATCATATTCTTGAATCAGGTATAAAAACTATAATATATTCTGATTACAAGAATTAAATGGGTATGAAGTCCAGGAGTCTGCCCAAAAGATGAGCAGCGCTATGTATATTATTCCTTTAATAGGAATACATTATAAATTGTCATCTGATAAATGGAATATACTTGACCGAGGAAAAAATGAATCGCTACCCTTCCATCAGTGAAAGCCCGGCGGCACCTCCCATGCGGACCTGTCGAAGGGGCCTTGGAAAACCGCCCTGGCACAGGGGCGACAGCAGGGAAGCAAGGTCATGCAATTGAACAGACGGAACTTGTTGAAGATCGCCACGATGTCGGGCGCGGTGCTGGCGCTTGGCGGGCGTTTCGCCCAGGCGCAAGGGGGGCAGACCCTGCGGGTCGGGCTTTCGACCTATCCGCCACATCTGCGTCCTTGGGTGAATGTCGGCTATTCGGGGCATCTGCTGTGTTCGCTGATCAATCGCACCCTGATCAACTACAACGAGCAGGGGCAGCTTGTGGGCGAACTGGCCGAAAGCTGGGAAAACGAGACGCCCGAGACATGGCGCTTTACCCTGCGCGAATCGCATTTCCACGACGGCAGCCCGGTTACGGCGCAGGATGTGGAATGGACCTTCCAGCAGATCCAGGCAGACGGTTCGGGCGCCTATATGTTCGACGCCCTGCGCCCCATCACCGGCTTCGAGGTCATAGACGAGCGCAATTTCCGCCTGACCACGGATGAACCGCTGGCCACGCTGCCGGCGCTGATGACGTTTCCGTTCCTCTCGATCCTCAAGGCCGGTTCGACCGATGCCGAGGATCAGGGGATCGGCGCCGGTCCCTATCGCATCGCCTATGCGGAAAAGGGCGTCTCGATCGAGTTGGAGCCGAACGAGCATTACTTCAAGCCCGGCCTGCCCACCCTGGCCGGCATCACCATCACGCCCTATGTCGATGAAAGCGCCCGGGTAGCGGCGCTGAACGCGGGCGATGTGGACATGATCGACTATGTGCCCTGGTCGGCCATGGCCGCGATCGAGGCCGATCCGGCGCTGGCTTTGCACAAGGTCGATGCGGGCGCCTTCATGTATCTCAGCTTCAACGGCGGCGGCGTCTTTGCCGATCCGCGCCTGCGGCAGGCGGTGGCCTTCGGCCTGCGCCGCGACGAGTTCGTCAAGTCGATCTTCTTCGGCTTCGGCGCCGAGATGACGGGCCTGCCGCGCGCCGCCGGCAGCCCCTACCGCCATGACGACCAGGCCGCCTTCTGGGGCTATGACCCCGAACGCGCCAAGGCGTTGCTGAAAGAGGCCGGCCACGAGAACGGCTTGACCGTCTCGCTGCTTTCGACGTCGCAATATTCGATGCATCGCGACACGGCGGTGCTGGTGCAGGCGCAACTGGCCGAGATCGGCATCACCGTCAACCTGACAATGCCCGATTGGGCGACGCGGGTGAACCTTGGCAACCAGGGCGCGGGCGATTTCGCGGTGCAGGGCATCGGGCTGGACAACCTCGACCCCGATGCGGTCACGACGCTGGTCGATCCCTCGCTGTCGCCCACTTACCTGCGCAGCCGCAATTTCGAGGTCGAGGGTCTCAGCGAGGCATTGGCGCAGGGGCGCAGCGAGATGGATGAAGCCAAGCGCGTGGATATCTATCGCCGGGCCGACCAGATGGTGCTGGAGGCGACCACCTTCTGCGGCCTGTGCTATCGCGCGACGGGTTTCGCAGCCAAGGCGAGCGTGCAGGATCTCGCCATGTTGCCCGACCAACTGTCTCCGTTCTCCTCGGTGCTGTTCGACAAGCTGAAGCTGGGCTGAACGGTCCAGCGTCCGATAACCAGACGAAAGGCGACCTGATGGGGTGGTTTGTCCGACGATTGGCCCAAAGCCTCGTCATGCTTTGGGTGGTTGTTTCCTTGGTCTTCCTGTCCATCCATTTCGTGCCGGGCGATCCGGCCGAACTGCTGCTGGCGCAGGACGGCGGTTCGCCCGATCCCCTGATGGTGCAGATGCTGCGCGAGCAGCTCGGCCTCGATCGCCCGCTGCCCGAGCAGTATTCCCACAACGTCATGGGGATTCTGAGAGGCGATCTGGGCGCCTCGATGGTCGATGGCAGCTCGGTCGGCCAGGAGGTGATGCGCCGCCTGCCGCGCACGCTGGAACTGATCGCGGCGGCGGGCATCCTCAGCCTCCTGATCGGCATTCCGGCGGGGGTGCTGTCGGCGCTGCGCCCCAGGGGCCGCTTCTCGCGGGGTGCCGCGGTGGTGGCAGGGACGGCGCAGTCGGTGCCGGTCTTCGTGCTGGGCACGCTGCTCGTGGTCCTGTTCGCCCAGGTCCTGGGTTGGCTGCCGGCGGGAGGCTTCGTGCCGTTTTCGCGCGATCCGGGCAAGCATCTGCAACTGCTGGTCCTGCCGGCCGCGACCATCGCCATCGGCCTGTCCGCCATCGTCTTTCGCATCACCAGGGCATCGATGCTGGACGTGCTGCCGCTGGATTTCATCCGCACGGCGCGGGCCAAGGGGGTTCCCGCCCGCCGGGTGATCATCCGCCATGCCCTGCGCAATGCGCTGATGCCGGTCATCACCGTGTTCGCGCTGCAACTGGGCGGCCTCCTGGCCGGCACGGTGCTGGTCGAGACCGTGTTCAACTGGCCCGGCCTGTCGGGAATGCTGGTCGCGGGCGTGAACGCGCGCGACTACCCGGTGGTCACTGGCGTGCTGGTCGTCGTCTCGGCCTTCTATATCGGGCTGAACCTGCTGGTCGACATCATCTACGGCATCACCGACCCGAGGGTGCGCAAATGAAACAGGCTTTCCAAAGTCCATCGGGCATCCTGCTGGCGCTGATCCTGGCCATAGCCTTTATCGGGCCGCTGCTGCCTCTGGCCGATCCTCTGGCCATGGATGTGGCGGCGCGGTTTGGCGGACCGTCGGCAGCGCATCCGCTGGGACAGGACGAGTACGGGCGCGACCTGCTGTCGCGGCTGGTCCACGCGCTGCGCTCGGCCATCCTGATATCGGGAGGCGCGGCGATGATCTCGGCGGTGATCGGTGTCTCGGTCGGCGTGGTCGCGGGGTATGTCCGCGGCTTTTCCGAGGCGCTGTCGATGCGCGTCATGGATGTGATCTTGTGCTTTCCGCCGCTGCTGCTGGCGATGCTGGCCGCGACGCTTTACGGTGCCGGCCCGTCCACGCTGGTGCCGGTGCTGGCCCTGGTCTTCGTGCCCAGCTTCACCCGCGTGGCCCATGCCAGCGTGATGACCGTGCGCGGGCAGGATTACGTCGACGCCACGCGCCTGATGGGTGCATCGGCGACCCGCATCATCTTTCGCACGATCCTGCCCAATATCGTCGGACCTCTGTTCGTGCAGTTCAGCTTCGTCGTGGTGATGTCGGTGATCCTGGAATCCGGCCTGTCGTTCCTGGGCCTTGGCGTGCTGCCGCCACAGCCGTCCCTGGGCATGATGATCGGCACCGCACGCTCGACCTTCGCGCAGGAACCATGGCTGCTGCTGGCGCCCTGCCTGTCGCTGATCGTGCTGGTGCTGGTCCTGAACGCCTTTTGCGACCACCTGCGGCAGCTCTTCGATCCCAGACGGGAATCGGGCGCATGAGCCGCAATCGGGAGAACATGACGGTGACGCAATCCGCAGAACATCCGTTGCTGCAGGTCCAGGGCCTGACCGTGGGCTTTCGCCGCGGCGGCCAATGGAACGATGTTGTCCGCGATGTCGGCTTCTCGGTCAGCGGGGGCGAGACGCTGGCCATCGTCGGTGAATCCGGCTCGGGCAAAAGCGTGACCTCGATGGCGCTGATGCAGCTGCTGCCGCGCGACAATTCGCGCATCTCGGGGCAGGCGCTGTTCCGGGGCATCGACCTGCTGCAATTGGACGAACGCCAGATGGAGCGCATCCGGGGCGACCGGATCTCGATGATCTTCCAGGAGCCGATGACCTCGTTGAACCCGGTGATGACCATCGGCGCGCAGATCGCGGAATCGATCCTGACGCATCGTCGTATCGGCAAGGCCGAGGCCCGCGCCGAGGCGCTGGCGATGATGGATCGCGTGCGCATTCCCTCGGCCAAAAGCCGCTACGACGATTTCCCGCACCAGTTTTCCGGCGGCATGAGGCAGCGGGTCATGATCGCGGCCGCCCTGGCTTGCCAGCCCGATCTGCTGATCGCCGATGAACCGACGACGGCACTGGACGTGACGATCCAGGCGCAGGTCCTGGACCTGATCAAGGAGCTGCAGGCCGAAAGCGGCATGGGAGTGATCTTCATCACCCATGACATGGGCGTCGTGGCCGAGGTCTCGGACCGCACGTTGGTCATGTATCACGGCGACGTAATCGAATCCGGCACGACCGAGCAGATTTTCCGCCGACCTGCCAAGGCTTATACCAGTGCGCTGCTTTCTGCCGTGCCCCGTCTGGGCTCGATGACCGGCAATGCGGTGCCGACGCCCTATCCGGTCTTCGACATCGCCAGCGGCAAGCTGCGTGAGCCCGGGCCCCGTCCCAACACGCTGCGCGAGGGGCCGCCCTATCTGTTGCAGGTCAGCGACCTTTCCAAGCGCTTTGCCATCCAGAGCAAGCTTCTGAAGCGCACCATCGCCCGCGTTCATGCGGTCGAAGGCGTCAGCTTTACCCTGCGACAGGGAGAGACGCTGTCCATCGTCGGCGAATCCGGTTGCGGGAAATCGACCACCGGCAAGCTGATCACCGGGCTGCACGACCGCGACGAAGGCCGGGTCGTGCTGGCCGGGCGCGAGTTGGGCGCCATCCCGGCGGTCGAACGCGCCCATGACATCCAGATGATCTTCCAGGATCCTTATGCCAGCCTGAACCCCCGCCTGCGCATCGGAGAGGCGATAACCGAGCCGTTGCGCATCCACGGCAAGGCGAGCGCGACCGAGCAACGCGAGATTGCCGCATCGCTGCTGACCCGCGTCGGGTTGCAGCCGGAAATGGCCGGGCGCTATCCGCATGAGTTCTCGGGCGGCCAGCGTCAGCGCATCTGCGTCGCGCGGGCCCTGGTGATGAAGCCCAAGGTCATCGTGGCCGATGAGGCGGTTTCGGCGCTGGACGTGACGATGAAGACGCAGGTCGTCAACCTGATGATGGACCTGCAACAGGAAATGGGGCTGGGCTTCGTGTTCATCAGCCATGACATGGCGGTGGTCGAACGCATCAGCCACCGGATCGCGGTGATGTATCTGGGCGAGATCGTCGAGATCGGCCCGCGCGCGGCCATTTTCGAGAATCCGCGCCATCCCTATACGCGGCGGTTGCTGGGCGCGGTTCCGGTGCCCGATCCGGCCCGGCGTCACCAGCGCGGTGCAGCTGTAGTCACCGAACTGCGCAGCCCCGTCCGCCCGCCGGACTATCGTCGCCCCGTCCGGCGCTATCTTGAAATCTCGGACGATCATTTTGTCCTCGATTCCGGGGAAGACTGGCAATGACGCCAGTCCCCATTCTGACGATGCGAGCCAACATCCATGTCCACGCTTTCCATTCCCGTCGCCCCCTTTCCAGGTGACGATACCCTTCCCGCTGCGGTCGATGTGGTGATCGTCGGCGGGGGCATCATCGGAGTCACCACCGCGTTGGAACTGGCTGAACGCGGGATCTCGGTCGCGCTTTGCGAAAAGGGCGTGATCGCGGGTGAACAGTCCAGCCGCAACTGGGGCTGGACGCGGCAGATGGGCCGGGATGAACGCGAATTGCCCCTGTGTATGCATTCGGTCGAGATGTGGTCGCAGATGAACGAACGCATCGGGCGCGACACCGGCTGGCGCCGCACCGGCATCAGCTACCTGTCCTATAACCGCCGCGACCTGAAAGGCTGGCTGGCCTGGGAAGAGATCGGCCGCCGCCACGGGCTGGACGCGCGGATGCTGTCGCAGGCCGAGATCGCCGAAAAGCTGCCGGGCAACAATGGCGGTATCCTGGGCGTGCTGCATACTGCCTCGGACGGGCGGGCCGAACCGTGGATCGCAGGTCCCGCCATCGCCGAGGCCGCGCGCGAAAAGGGCGCCCATATCCTGACCGGCTGCGCGGTGCGGACGGTCGAGACCGCGGCCGGGCGGGTCAGCGCCGTGGTGACCGAACGCGGCACGATCCGTTGCCAGGCGGCGGTCGTCGCCGGGGGGATCTGGTCGCGGCTGTTTCTTGGCAACATGGGGCTGGATTTTCCGCAACTGAAGGTGATCGGCCCGGTGGCCTGCGTAGACGGGGTCGAAGGGCTGACGGACATGCCGGTCGGGGCAGGGGACTTTGCCTATCGCAAGCGGCTGGATGGCGGGTTTACCGTGGCGGTCAGGAACAAGAACCTTGCCCCCCTGACGCCGGATCATTTCCGGCTGCTGACCGAGTTCTTCCCGACCTTCCTGACCACCTGGCGCGAGTTGAGCCTGCGCCTGAACGGGATCTTCCTGCAGGAAGCGATGATCCGGCGATCCTGGCGAGCGGATGAGGCTACCCCGTTCGAGGCCTGCCGGGTCATGGACCCGCCCGCCGTGCCCGGCTTTACCCGCAAGGCGCTGAAGAATCTCGGCCGTGCCTTTCCGCGCTTCGCGAATGCCCGCGTCCGCCGCGAATGGGCGGGCGTCATGGACGCGACGCCGGACGCGATCCCGGTCATCAGCCCCGTCCATACCGTCCCCGGCCTGCACGTCGCCTCGGGCTTTTCGGGACACGGCTTCGGCATCGGCCCCGGTGCGGGCCAGTTGATGGCCGACCTGATCACCGGCGAGCCTACCCGCGTCGATGCCAAGGTTTTCGACATCAGCCGCCTGCGCCCGCGCTATGGCGCGACGGCTGCCTGACCCGTTTCATGACTTCGGAGGAGGAACCCGATATGACCCGCATTCCCGCCAAGGCTTTCCAGGGTGAGCCGCAGGACTACCGCAACTATATCGACGGCGCGTTCGTGGAGAGCGGCACTGAAATGATTGACGTGCTGAACCCCGCCAACGGCAGGCTTCTGGGCCGAATCCCCGACACGGGGCCGGACCAGGTCGATGCTGCCGTGAAGGCCGCCCGCCATGCGCAGGCCGGCTGGGAAAGGCTGCCCGCCATCGAGCGCGCGGGGTATCTGCGCCAGGTCTCGGCCAAGCTGCGCGAGCATCGCCTGGAGCTTGCCGACGTCATCGTCAAGGAGCAGGGCAAAGTGCGCGGCCTGGCCCAGGTCGAGGTCGATTTCACCGCCGATTACATCGACTACATGGCCGAATGGGCCCGCCGGATCGAGGGTGAGGTGCTGACCAGCGATCGCCCGAATGAAACCATGTTGCTGTTGCGCAAGCCCATCGGCGTGGTCGCGGGCATACTGCCCTGGAACTTTCCGTTCTTCCTGATCGCGCGCAAGATGGCGCCGGCACTGGTGACCGGCAATACCATCGTCATCAAACCCAGCGAGGAAACTCCTCTGAACGCTTATCTATTCGCCGAGCTGCTGGCGGAAACGGACTTGCCGAAGGGGGTTTTCAACCTGATCGGCGGCCGTGGCGCGACAACCGGCGAGGCATTGGTGACCCATCCCGGCATCGACCTGATCACCTTTACCGGCAGCGTCGGCACGGGTGCGCATATCATGCAGGCGGCGGGCCGAAACCTGACCAAGGTCAATCTGGAACTGGGCGGCAAGGCTCCGGCCATCGTGCTGAAGGACGCCGATCTCGACCTGGCCGCGCAGGCGATTCATGCCTCGCGCGTGATCAACACCGGGCAAGTCTGCAATTGTGCCGAGCGGGTCTATGTCGAACGGTCCGTCCACGATGCGCTGGTCGAGAAGCTCGCGGCCTTGTTTCAGGAAACGCGCTATGGCGATCCTTCGGTCACGGATGATCTGGATATGGGTCCTCTGATCAATCGGGCCGGTCTGGACAAGGTGGCGGGCGCCGTCGACCGGGCATGCGAGCAGGGGGCGACCGTGGTAACAGGCGGCAAGCTCGCCGACCTGCCCGAGGGGTTCCATTACGAGCCGACGTTGATTACCGGGGTGAATGCCGAAATGGACATCATGCGCCGCGAGACCTTTGGTCCGGTTCTGCCGGTTCAACCGGTCGACAGTCTCGACGAAGCCATCGCATTGGCCAATGACAGCGAATATGGCCTGACCTCGTCCATCTATACCTGCGATCTGAATGCCGCGATGAAAGCGGCGCGCGAGTTGAAGTTTGGCGAGACTTATATCAATCGTGAGAATTTCGAGGCAATGCAGGGCTTCCACGCCGGCCGTCGGAAATCCGGCATCGGCGGGGCGGACGGCAAGCATGGATTGTATGAGTTTACCGTGACCCATACCGTCTATATCAAAGGATAAGCCGGTTCGCTTGCTGCCGTGGCCGAGACGCTCGCCGATGTGCCGGCTGTTCATCCGAATATCGGCGGGCAACTGCAGCCATGATATCGTGCGCTTCGCCAAGGCGCTATGCACCCCCATCGGTGAGGTGGACGTCGCGTCCGGCGAGAAATGCGGGGAGGTTTATGCGGAGCTAAGCGGCGTATCGATCGGCATCCTCGGTGTTGCGATGGAACAGGGGAAAACAGATCTTATGACAGCAGGTGCTGCCAGCCCCCGCAGCCAACACACAACCGAACCCATCCAGCCCGGGGACTATGTGCGGGCCTCGAGGTTACGGCATGGCTTCGGGGAGCAATCGCGTGGGTATTGTCGCCGACTGTCCATGCGACACCGGCGGGCTCCCGCTTTCGCAGTTCAGCAAGGACGCGAGTCCGTCCGCTTCCTGCGCTGTCCGGGGCTCTGCCCAATAGTCGCGGGTGGCGGCGAAGACATAGAGCAGGATGAAGCCAAGGATCGGCAGCACGTCCATCAACCCGGTCAGCCGGTTCGCATGGGTGTGGAACAGCCGCGATCCGACGCCGATCACGAACAGCACCGCCGCCAGCGCCCGACCCATCGCCATCTCTGGCCCGCGCAGCCGCAGCCAGAGAACAAGGGCGGCGATCAGGAAGGCGAGGTTCGTCATCGCGTTGATCGGCTCGGACCAGTCGTCCGGGCCGGTCCGTTCGCAATAAGCCTCCACAGGGCAAGCCAGGTCATCGGAATCCTTCTGGACACAGGTCAGGATCCAGCTGTGCGGGGCGCAGCGCCCAACTGTCCGGCCGAAATGGAGGCCAGTTCACCCTAAAACGGCCCGTGCTTGCCAGAGGCTGACTTGCTTTATTGCGCGGCCAAGGGTTCAATTTCCAGCGCGGCGTAGAAGTTGGCCTCGGCTTCGGCGGGCGGGATGTTCCCGATCGGCTCCAGCAGAAGGCGGTTGTTGAACCAGTCAACCCATTCGAGCGTGGCGTATTCCGCCGCTTCGAAGCCGCGCCATGGTTCGCGCCGATGGATGGCCTCGGCCTTGAACAGGCCGTTGATCGTCTCGGCCAGGGCTGCGAGCGATGCACGCGGCGAGTCGAGGTCCATGCCGGAACTGACAGTCGGATCAACCACCCACGCGGTTACGAACGAGAAGATCCCGGAGAGACCCTCGACATGGACGAACTGTCCGGATTTGCATCGGTCGGCACGCTCAACCTGCAAGCGTCGGCCGAAAAGCGCGCGCCAGCAGTAATGTCCCGTGACAATCTGCCCGACATGGGCAGAATAAACGGGAGATGCCGTCCAAGCCGTGTTCGAGCCGTATCGGCGGGCTGCCTAAAATCTGAAAAGATCCGGCGACATTCATTAAAAGAACCAGCGCGGGGCGTGTCCGCGATGTTGCCGTGCCACGCGGTTTCTTCGTAGGATCGACCCGGAACGAGGGACAGCGCGGGCTGATCAGGGGGCCCTCCGGGCAACCGCTCCGGAGGCGTCACGCATCGACCCATGCAGCAGGATAGCGACTCATGACCACCGATTTTTCCCTCACACGGGCGATGTTCGACCTGCCCGAAGGGGTGATCTATCTGGACGGCAACTCTTTGGGGCCGCTGCCGCTTGCGGTGAAGGAACGGATGGGCCGCGTCGTCGGCGAGGAATGGGGCGGAATGCTGATCCGGGGCTGGAACGAGGCCGGCTGGATGGAGCAGCCCCGTCGCGTGGGCGACCGCATCGCCGGGCTGATTGGGGCTGAACCCGGCAGCGTGGTGATGGGCGACACGCTGTGGATCAAGGTCTATCAGGCGCTGGCCTCGGCCTTCGAGATGAACCCCTGCCGCCGCGTGGTTCTCTCGGACAACGGCAACTTCCCCTCTGACCTCTATATCGCGCAGGGGCTGGTCAGGACGCTGGGCCAGGGCTACGAGCTGCGCATCGCCGATCCCGAGGCCGTGCTGGACGCCATCGGCGAAACCGTCGCCGCGATCCTGATCACCGAGGTCGATTGCCGCACCGGGCGGCGCCACGACATGAAGGCGCTGACGGCGCGCGCGCATGAAAAGGGCGCGCTGGCGATCTGGAACCTGTCCCATTCGGCGGGCGCACTGCCGCTTCACGTCGCGGCCGAAGGCGCAGATTTTGCCGTCGGCTTCACGCCGCTGTATCTCAGCCATGACGATGTCACCCGCGCGGTCGATATCCTGGCGCGGATCATGGAGGAACGCCGCTGGGACCGGCCCGAATTCGAGGCGCGGGCGCGGGTGACATGATCCGCGCGCGCATCCTTCCCTGCGTCTGCCGCCCCTCGGGCTGGATCGCGCTGTGGCGGCGGATCGGGCAATGTGCCATTCTGGACCAGCGAGTCACTTTTCCCTGAGCCATCCACTTCAGCGAAAAGAGAGAGCGAACATGAGTTACGATCCTTCCAGGGACGGCGCGCAGATGGATTTCCGCCAGCGCATGTCCTATGGCGACTATCTGCAAATCGACCAGATCCTGACCGCGCAGAAGCCGCTTTCGACCGCCCATGACGAGATGCTGTTCATCATCCAGCACCAGACCTCCGAATTGTGGATGAAACTGGCGCTGTATGAGGTGAACGGCGCGCGGGACATGATCGCCGCCGACCGCACGCCCGAGGCGCTGAAGATGCTGTCGCGCGTCTCGCGCATCTTCGAGCAGTTGAACAACGCATGGGACGTACTGCGCACCATGACCCCCTCGGAATATACCGAGTTCCGCGACGATCTGGGGCAGTCCTCGGGCTTCCAGTCGTGGCAATACCGGCTGATCGAATATGCTGTCGGCAACCGCAACCTCGCGATGCTGAAACCGCATGAACATCGACCGGACTTGCTGGAAAAGCTTAAGGCCGAACTGGCCCGCCCCTCGCTTTATGACGAGGTGCTGCGGCGTCTGGCGCGTGCCGGGCTACCGGTCCCCGAAGAGGTTCTAAACCGGGACCTGCGGCAGGCATGGACATTCAACGAAGGTGTCATGGCGGTCTGGGCCGCCATCTATCGCAATCCGTCAAAATACTGGGAAGCCTATGAAGTCGCCGAAAAATTGGTCGATTTCGAGGATTACTTCCGCCGCTGGCGCTTCAACCACGTCACTACGGTCGAGCGCGTGATCGGCTTCAAGCGCGGCACCGGGGGCACGGCGGGAATCTCTTATCTCAAGCGGATGCTGGAGGTGGAACTGTTTCCCGAACTGTGGCGCGTGCGCACCGAGCTGTGAACCCGGCCCCGGCCTGCTTTCGCGCCGGGGCCAGCCCCTATCTCAAGCCTGCGTATCGGCGCCGATGCCGGAAGGCGCGGCCAGCTTGCGCGCCTCTTTGGGGGGCAGGCCGAAATGGGTCTTGAAGGCGGTGGTGAAGCTGGCCTGGTGGTCGTAGCCCACCATATGCGCGATGGGGGCGATGGGGATGTCGGGATCGGCCAGCATCTTGGTCGAGTTGGTGCCAAGCTCGCGCGCCAGGTCGGTGATGGTTAGCCGCCCGCCGGCATCGTCGGACAGGATCTCTTGCGCGCGGGCGAACATGGCCAGTCCGCGCTCGGTGAAGGCGATCCCGCTGTTGCTGTCCACGGGATCGGCCTCCAGCGCCGCCGTGGTCAGCGACAGCAGAAGATGCGCGCCACCACCATCATCAGGTCGCGCCGGCTGTTGAATTCCAGCGCGAAGACGTCGCGCAGGGCGGTGACGATCTTGACCGTCGTCGCGGCCTCGACCAGTGCCATCGCGCCCGCCGCCGGGCGCATCAGCCGCTCGGCCCGGCTGCCGGGCTGCCGGGCTGCGCGCCGAAGCCGAAGCTGTCGGCCAACAATTCGGGCCGGACATAGAGGCTGATCATGCGGAAGCGCCCCGGCAGGCAGCAGACGTCGTAGCTGACCCCCGGCGCCTGGTGGCAGGCCATGATGGTCGAGGCGGTCAGGCTGGGTTCCTCGGGGCGGGGCATGGCCAGTTCGACCGGGCCTTCCAGCAGGAAATGGAACTCGACCAGCCCTTCCGAGGGGACCTTCTCGAAGCGGGTCGAGACATAATCGCAATCGGTGACGATCATATAGATATCCTGGCCGATCGAGATCAGCTTCAGCAGCCGGTGCCCTCGTCGGGGGGCAGATCGACACGGGTGAAGGCGATGTTCCAGCGACTGTCGATCCGGCGCAGATGGTTGCCGGGGCTTTGGGCGATGATCTCGAAGGCCGTGCGTATCGTGCTGCCCGGCCCGACAAGGGCGGCGCGGAACAGCCCCTTGGTATCGGGATGAATCACGATGCTGATCCCCGGAGGGCGGGATGACATGGCGGGGGGTCTCTAGACTGGCGGTGCTTCCAGGCCGCCAGTCTAGGGGATGGGCCAATGGCTGGCGAGTGCGGCCAGAAGCGCCCCTTTCCGTCACGCCGCCGCGCCGCGCAACGATGGCCTTCTTGCACAGGAAGCGCAGGAAGCCGCCATGGCCGTAACGGCTGCCGCCAAGGCCCGACGAGCCGAAGGCGGTCTTTTCGGCACGCGCGCCGACGCCCCTCATCGTGTCGAAATCGTTGATCCACATGCCGCCGGCATTGATGCGCTGGCCGACCGCGATGGCGGCATCCTCGTCGCCGATGATCGCCGCCGGCAGGCCGAATTCGGTGTCGTTGGCCAGTTGCACGGCCTCGTCCACGGTATCGAAGTTCATGATCGGCACGATGGGGCCGAAGGTCTCGTCGCGCATCGCCGCCATGTCCTGCGTGACGTCGGCCAGCACGGTCGGTTCGCACCACAGCCCGCTTTCGTGGTCGATGATGCGGCCCCCGGTCGGGATGCGCGCGCCCTTGGCGACGGCGTTGTCAAGCTGGGCGCGCAGGATCTCGGCCTGGCGGGCGAAGATCACCGGGCCAAGTCTCCCTGCTTGATGTCCTGCAGGCTCATGCCAAGCGCCTGCATCCGTGCGACCGTGCGTTTGGTCACCTGGTCGAGGATGCCGTGGTAGACCCGCTCGATCGCGCAGCAAAGCCGGCCCGAGTTTTCCGTCGCGCCGCGGGTGATGATTTCCGCCGCCATGTCGGGATCGGCGCTGTCCAGCACAACCACCGGGTCGCTGCCGCCCAGTTCCAGGAAGGCGGTCTTGAACTGGCTGGCGGCGCGTGCCTGCACCTTACCTTGCGCCCGGTGGGGACCGAGCCGGTGAAGACCAGCGTGTCGGTCAGGTCCACGAGCCAGCCGCCGGTCTCGGCCCCGCCCTCGAACACGTCCAGCACGTCGCGCAGGTGTTCGACCTCGGCGATGGCCTTGCGGAAGGGGGCGATGAAGCGCGGCGTCCCCTCGCTGGGCTTGATCGCGACGGCGGAGCCCGCCAGCAGCGCGCAGATCGCGTCGATCATCGCCAGGATCAGCGGATAGTTCCAGGGCGAGATGATGCCGACCAGCTGATAGGGCACATATTGCTGCTGGAAGCGTAGGGTCGGATCCGAGGAGTTGCCGGTCGCCTCGGCCATTGCCTCGGCGGCGGAGGCGCAACGCATGCGGGTGATGCCCTTCAGCCCCTCGATTTCGTTCACGGACCATTCATGCCGCCCGGTATCGGCGCAAAGCGGGTCCAGGATTGGCCGGTAATGGCGGTCCACCGCGTCGCACAGCGCCTCCATCGCGCGGATGCGGCCGTCAAGGCCGATCTCCAGCCATTTGGCCTGTCCGGCGTGCAGGGCTTCGGTGCGGGTGGTCAGGGCGGGCAGGTCCAGCGGCGTGATCTGGTAATCCACCTTGCCGCTGCGGGGATTGCGGAGTCGATGCCGTGGGTCATGGGAACTCCGGGGTCTCGTCAAGGCTGGTTTTGCCTGAACATGCCCGGGGCGGAGCTTTCGGGGAATGGTCCGGCGGCGCTTGGGGCGGATATCCAAAGAAAAAGGCCGGGCGGGCAAAATCGCCGCGCTGTATCCCGGCCCGGCGGCCGGGTTTACTGGCCGCAACCCTGTAACCCGCGAGGCCCATATGCAGAATTTCCTTCGTGATCTCGAATCCCGTGGCGAGTCGGCACGCGTCTCGCGGCAGGTCGATCGGCGCCACCAGTTCGCCGCCGTGACCCCCGCCGTGCAGCGCGCGGGCGAACATGTGGTGCTGTTCCAGGACGTGGCGGGGTCGGCGATGCCAGTGGTCTCGAACCTCTACGGCAACCATGACCGGCTATGCCGGATGATCGGCGCCGGCGGCCACCTTCTGCAAGCGCTGGATCGAACTGACCGATGCCCGCCTTGCCGCGCGCGACACCGATGTGATGGTCTCGGCCACGGCCGAACAGGCCGGCGGCTTCGTCTCCGGCAAGCTGTCGGACCTGCCGGCGGTGACCTATCACGGTCGCGATGCCGGGCCTTACTTCACCTCGGCGATCTGCCTGGCGAAGGAGCCCGACAGCGGCGTTCCGAACCTGTCCTTCCGCCGCTCGATGCAGGTCAGCGATACCGAGTTGCGGGTGCGTCTTGGCGGCACCCACGACCTGACGCGCTATCAGAAGAAGGCCGAGGAACGCGGCGAGGCGCTGGAGGCCGCGCTGCTGCTGTCCTGCCCGCCGGAAATCTTCCTGTCGGCCTGCGCCTCCTTGTCCTATGAGGCGTCCGAACTGGTGATGGCGGAGCAGATCAAGGGCGAGAAGATCCCCATGCGGCGCTGCGAGACCATCGACCTCGAAGTGCCCGCCAGCGCCGATATCGTGGACGAGGGCCGCTGCCTGCCCCATATCAAGCGCCCCGAGGGACCCTTCGGCGAGTTCATGGGCAATTACGTCGAGGTCGGTGACAATCACGTCCTTGAGATCACCCATGTCAGCTATCGCCCCGATGCGGTGCTGCATGGGTTGGTCTGCGGCAGTCCCGAGGACCTGCGCCCGCTGGAGGCCGTGACCGCCGCCCGCGTCTATCGCCATGTCGCGGCGCAGGTGCCCGGCGTCATCGACGTGTGCTGCCGCCCGAACAGGATGATTTCCATCGTGAAGATCAGGAAGGCCTATGAGGGCCATGTCCAGCATGTGTTCCTGTCGGCGCTGGAATCCTATCTGGACTACAACAAGGTGGTGATCGTGGTCGATGAGAACGTGGACATCTACGATCTGGACGACGTGATGTGGGCTTACCTGACGCGCAGGCGGGCGATGATCCTGAACGATATTCCGGGCTTCTACCGCGATCCGAAGAAGGACCATTGGGGCAGGCTCTGCATCGACGCGACGATGCCCTGGGGGCGCGAGGCGGAGTTCGCCCGCAAATCCATCCCCGGTCAGGACGATATCAACCTGGCCGACTGGTTGACCCAGGAGGGCTGAAACCCAGAAAAGGAGGCGATCGATGCCCAGCAGCTTTCAGTTATCGTGGTGGGCGCCGGGATTGCCGGACTGATCGCCGCCTGGCACCTGCGCCGTGCGGGATGGGAAGCTACGGTGATCGAGGCCTCGGATCGGCCGGGCGGCCGCGTCGGCGCGCGCGAGACGCGGGGCATCCGCTACAATACCGGGGCGCGGCTTCTCTATGTCTTCAGCAAGGATTTCAACCGCCTGCTGGATATCGGGCTGCCCCCGGATCTGGTGCCGGTCCGCCACCTTGCCGCCGAATGCCACGGGCCGGACGAGGCATGGACGGTCGAGTTGATGCCCGGCCCGCGCTTGCTGAGGAAGCCGGGGCTGACGATGGGGGACCGGCTACGCTTCCTGGCTGCGGGACCCGGATGCTGGCAGCGCGCTTCGCCACCAATCCGGACGACGCGACCTCGGCCCCCGCAGCGGATGGCGAGACGCTGGCTGCCCATGTCACCCGCCACCTCAGCCGCCGTGTGCTGGAGCGGATGGTGAACCCAGTCTTTCGCGGCACGCGGAGTTGGGATGCCGGCGCCACTTCGGCCGCCTTCTTCGCCACCACCAAGCCCCATATGATCGGGCGCAGCACGGTGCATGTGCTGAAAGGCGGCATGAACAGCCTGGCTGCGGCGCTTTCGCGCGACCTGGTGCTGATGCTGAACACCCGCCCCTACGGATCGAGGCCCCGGCCAGCGGCCCGTGCCGGTTGGAGGTTGAGCGGGACGGCCAGGGCGAGACACTGGAAGCCGACCGGGTCGTCTGCGCGGTCGAGGGTGGGCATGTGAATGCGCTGGTTCCCGGTCTCGCCCCCGAGGACCGTGATTTCATGGCGAGGGTGCGCGACAACCCGCCGGGGATGGTGCATGTCCGTCTGAACCGGCAGGTAGCGGCCCGGATGGATTTCTTCACGGATCGGGCAGGCGGCGCCATTGCCACCTACCAGAAAATCCCCGGCAACGAGGCGCAGGGCAGCCATCCGCAGCTTTACGCGCAGCTGATACCCGAGGCCAACCGCCGCGCCCGCGACGAAGGCATGACGGACCGCATCCACGAGATCGTGGCGAAGGATCTTCGCAGGCTCTATCCGACGCTGGATGCCGATCGGGTGGACGATCACAACCAATGGGTCGCCCGCATGCTGCCCGAGTTCTATCCCGGCTGCGCGGCCGAGGTCCGTCGCTTCCTGGATCGTCAGGCAGCGAGCCGAGGGCGGCTGCATTTCTGCTGCGACTATCTGGCGCAGGCGCTGGTCACCGGGGCGGCAGCCAGCGGCAAGGCAGCGGCCGGGCGGCTTGTGGCGCAGGGTGCATAGACCATCGTCGAAACCCTTGCGTCCGATCGCGCAAGGATTGCCCAGTGGCGTGCCCCGCGCCCGTGGATAGCTTTCGGGCAGAATATGTCATCATGCCCGGATCGGGCATCAGAAACGGCGCCCCTTCCGAGGATTTCGCAGGCTATGCCAAGGCGGTAATCGACGGGATGACGATCCATGTCTCAGGGACGCTGGGGCAGGGTGAGGACGGGCAACCGCCCGATGACGCAGGCCAGAAGGCCCGCAACGCGCTGGCCAGCATCGACAAGGCGCTGAAACAGGCCGAATCGGGACTAACCGATGCCGTGGCCTGCCGGGTCTATATCACCGATGCCGCCTGGCTGGGCGAGGTGTTCCGCGACATACGCCCGACCAACACGATGCTGATCTGCCAGATCCCCACCCAGGGCGCCAAGGTCGAGATCGAGATCACCGCCTCGCGCGCGGGCTGAGGCGGTGGCCGTTTCCCAAGCGTCTGGTTGTCGGCATTTCGGGTGCCTCGGTGTAATCTACGGTATTCGCCTGCTGGAGATCCTGCAAGGCAGCGGGATCGAGACGCATCTGGTCATGACCCGCGCCGCCGAGATCACGCTGGCGCATGAGACCCGGCGCAAGCTGGCCGAGGTCCATGCGTCGGCCGATCACGTCCATTCCGCGACCGACATTGCCGCCCCGGTGTCCAGTGGGTCGTTTCGCACCATGGGGATGGTGGTCGCGCCGTGTTCCATTCGCTCGATGGCGGAAATCGCAGGGGGCGTGACCTCGGGGCTGCTCAGCCGGGCGGCGGATGTCGTGTTGAAGGAACGCCGCCGCCTAGTGCTGATGGTCTGCGAGACGCCGCTGCATACCGGCCATCTGCGGACCATGACCGCCTTGTCCGAGATGGGCCGATCATCGTCCCGCCGGTCCCGGCCTTCTACGCCCGGCCCCGAACGCTGGAGGGCATGATCGACCACACGCTTGGCAGGGTGCTGGACCTGTTCGATATCGAGACCGAAGGCCTGGTCAGGCGCTGGAAGGAATAGCTTTTCGCATAGCCTGTCAATGGCAGGCCACTGAGACACACCCCTGAGCGAACCGGCCCGCACCGGAAAGCCAGTCAGGCAGTCGCGGCCCGATGCAGCAGGGCGATATCCGCGTCCGGTAGCGCGGCGGTCCCGGCGAGGATGCGCAATCCCTGCGCGAAATCGCCGTTCCTTGCCGGAATCCGTGCGGCGAACCATTCCGCGATCATCCCGGCTTGCACTTTTTCCGCCGCCAGTTCGACCTGCTTCAGCCGGCCGCGGAGGGCTTCGCGTTCGGCTTCCGGCAGATGGGCGACGGGCTCGCGCAGATCGACCCGCAGCGCCCGCAGCGGCAGGACGGTGCGGCCGCGCCACTCGGCCATATGGTCGCGCAGGGCGTCCAGTTCGGTCGCGGTCAGCGGCGCGTCCTGCCGGGCAAGGGCATGGCAATGCGCGATCAGTAGCATCACATCCGTCCCGCCCTCGGCCTGCCGGCGCAGACACAGCGGCGCGATGCCAGGCTGCGCGTAGAAGGCCAGCGCGGAGGACCAGAGGTCCGGCCTTCCGGTTTTCTTGGTTTTCCTGTCGTCCATGCCTGTTCAGCCTTCATGGTATTGGCCACATTCTGGCTCGGAACGGAGACTGCGATGACCCTTCCTCTCAACGACCGGCTTGCGGTCCTGTGCGTCGATAAGGCTGTTGTCCGGCATCGTTTTTCCCGGCTGGGCGCGGGAATGCGCCATGCCCATCATGATGGGGCGGATCGGCGTGCACGTCAGCGGCAGGGCGGCGGGATATTGTGGACAGAGGCGCGCCCCATGCGAATCTTGGGGATAACTCGCACGGCCAAACAAGGACGGGCTCCGGGTTGAGGCGATGAGCAAGGTTCACAAAAGGAGAAAATCTGCACACCTCCCTCCTGGAAAGCCGTTGGACCGTTGGACCAGGCTGAGCAACGCAGGGCCGCGCAGGTGAGAGCTGCAGCAGCGACCCGCCAGTCCAATGGTCAACAGGTTCGACGGACCAAGCCCATGGTCGACTTATAAGCCCAAGAGGTTGCAGGTAGGTCGCAAGCGGTGAAGGGCCGTTCACAATCGGCATTGATGCGTCAAGATTGCGTGTGATGGGAGCTCGATCCGATTACGGGCGGAGTCTATACGGCAACGATGACGAGGGCTTTTAACCATTTCGCACCTGCCGTATCAACGTCGCAAGAACTTCTTGCGGATGGCTTCGCCCGGATCGAACCCAATTCGTTCGGAGGCGATCAGGCAGGGATGATGCGATGAACGACTCTTGGCGGATCGGTTTGCTCTTCTCTCGAAGTGGCCCGACCGGACTGCCCGAAAGCGAACATGCATTGGGCGTTCGACTGGCCGTGAACGAACTCAACCGCGAGGGAGGGATCCTCGGCCGCTTGGTCGAGATTGCGGAACATGATCCCGCAGGTGATCCCAATGCCTTCAGGCAGCATGCCGAAAGGATGATGACAGCCGAGGGCATCTCGGTCATCTTCGGCTGCCACACCTCGGATACGCGCAAGATCGTCTCGCGCTCGGTCGAGCGCCGCAACGGATTGTTGTGGTATCCGGCAAGCTATGAGGGCTTCGAATATTCGCCGAACATTCTCTATACAGGCCCCGTTGCCAATCAATGCATCTTTCCTCTGGCCGACTACCTGGTCGCCGAGCATGGCGGAAAGGGTTTCCTGGTCGGATGCGACTATATTTTCCCGCGTGAAACCAATCGCGTCATGCGGGATCTGATCGAGGCGCGGCGGGGACAGGTCGTCGGGGAAAGCTATCTGCCGATAATGGCCTCGCGCAATGAGATCCAGAAGGTTCTGATCGAGATCCGCAGACTTCAACCGGAATTCGTCTTTTCGACCCTGGTGGGCGAAACCGGCCAGGAATTCGCGCGGCTGTATCAGGATGCTGGGCTGGATCTTGGCGGAACACGCCCGATTGGCGGTATTTCCCTGACCGAGTGCGAGCTTGCGCGCATCGGAGCCGAGCGAGCCGAGGGGATCGTCACGGCCTCGTCCTATTTCTCTTCTCTGAAGAGCGATCAGAATGACCGTTTCCTGGCGAGTCTGCGCAAGAGCTTTGGCGATGATCGTCCTGTCAGCGGCTGGGCGGCTGCCTCATACAGCCAGGCGCGGATGTTTGGTCATGCGCTGGAACTGACCCAATCGATCGACACGGATCACTTGCTTCAGGTTCTGCACGGGATGGCGTTTGACGCACCGGATGGGCCCGTATTGATCGACCCGGACAACAACCATGCCTGGATGACGCCGAGGATCGGGCGGGCCAATGCAAATGGCGCGTTCGATATCGTCTGGTCGGCAAGTGAGCTTGTCCGGCCGGATCCCTATCTTGCCAATTCTCCGGTTGCCCCGGTTCGGACCGATGAGGGTGTTGCGTGAGCCGGGGCCGAAACCATGTGGTCGAGATGCTGCGCGACCTGCGGGTGGCTGTCATTCACGCACCCGATCAGGATCGCGATGCCCTGGTCGGCCAGTTGCGCCGCATCGGCTGTCAGGTTCTGCCGGTCTGGCCCCTGCCCGACATGCCGCCGCGGGGGGTGGACCTGATCTTTCTCAGCCTGGATCATCGCTTTCAGCCCACGAAAAGCTGGGCCGTGGATGAAGATGCCCCCGCTGTCATCGCGATCCTGGAATACGAGAACCCGGTGATCCTGAAAGCCCTTGTGGACACCGGCGTCCATGGCGTGCTGGTCAAGCCCCTGCGGCCCGCGGGCGTCCTGTCCACGCTGACGCTGGGGCGCTGGCTTCATGGATACCATCGGCGGCTGGAGGCAAAGGTCCGCAAGCTGGAAGAGACCATAAAGGCGCAATGCGACATATCGAAGGCCGCCCGTATTCTTGCGGAGGTGAAAGGCGTGCCGGAATCGGATGCATTCGAAACCATTCGCGCGCAAGCGACGCGGCGGCGTATCTCGATGGCCGATGTCGCTGCAAGCATCATCAATGCGCAGGATGTGCTGAAAGACATGTCAAAGGATATCTAGCCTGCTCGCATTCGTGGCAGTTTCCGTCTCGGGTAGGATTATCCGAAGCACCAAATTGACTTTGAGCCGCATGGGGGCGTGATTTGGATCACGGCGCCCGGCAGGCCGCCTTCTCGACATATCTGGCTGGCAAGCCTCTGTTCCATTGCGCACCCCACCGGGGGCGATGGCAGAGGCTTTTTGCGTATTGGATGCCGCTGGGCGGCAGTGGAAGAATGGCTGCAAAACACGAAGAAAAGCTCATGATCGCCTGCCTGCAATTCGAGCCGCGCTTTGGCGAGGTCGCGGACAACCGGGCGCGCAGCATCGCGATGATCGAGCAGGCCGCGGATGCGGGGGCAAGGATCGTGATCCTGCCCGAGCTGGTGATCTCGGGCTATATGTTTCAAAGCAGGGCCGAGGCCTTTGCCCTTGCCGAACCGATCCCCGACGGTCCCAGCACGATTGCCTGGGCCGAGGTCGCCGCCCGCAGAAAGCTGTTCCTGGTGGCCGGAATTGCCGAGCGCGAGGGGGATCGGCTCTATAACAGCGCGGTCGTCATTGGGCCGGACGGGGTGCTGGGGGTCTATCGCAAGCTGCATCTCTGGGCGGACGAGAACCTCTGGTTCGAGGCGGGCAATCTGGGCCTGCCGGTTTTCTCTACTCCCCATGGCCGCATCGGCGTGGCGATCTGCTATGACGGATGGTTCCCCGAGGTGTTCCGGCTGGCCGCCGTCGAAGGAGCGGATCTGGTCTGCGTGCCGACCAACTGGGTGCCGATTCCGGGGCAGGTCGAGGGCCGGGGGCCCATGGCCAACATCCTTCACATGGCCGCCGCGCACAGCAACTCCATGGTGATCGCCTGTGCCGACCGGGTCGGGACCGAACGTGGTCAGCCCTTTGTCGGCCACAGCCTGATCGTCGGCCATACCGGCTGGCCCGTCGCGGGTCCGGCCAGCGGTGACAGCGAGGAAATCGTTCTGGCCGAGGTCGACCTTTCGGCCGCGCGGCGCGCGCGCAACTGGAACAGCTTCAACCACCCGCTCCGCGACAGGCGAACGGACATCTATGCCGAACGACTGGGAGCAAAGCCATCGGACCGGCGCCCGTAATGCGCTGCAACAGGGGAAAACGACATGAAAATCCGTGAACTTCTTCTTGGACTCGGGATGGGCCTTGCCTGTGCCGTTTCCGCACAGGCCGAGGAAACCATCAGGATCGGTATTCCGGTCGGGCTCAGCGGCGCGAACAGCGTTGTCGCGCCATCGGTGGTGCAGGCGTCGGAACTGGCCGTGGACCAGATCAACGCGAAGGGCGGCGTGCTTGGACGTCGGCTGGAACTGGTGATCGCGGATGACGGCTCGGGTGCGCAGGGCGCGCAACGCGCCTATGACAGCCTGGTCTTCCAGCAGAAGGTCGATGCCATTGTCGCAATGGAGACCAGCGCCGCGCGCAATGCCGGCCTGCCCATCGTGAACCGCGGCAAGGTCCCTCTCATCTATACCTCGTTCTACGAGGGCCGGTCCTGCTCGCCCTGGATGCATATCAACGCGTGGGTTCCCGAACAGCAGGTCGCCCCCATCGTCGATCAGTTCATGGACGAGATGGGCGCCAAAAAGTTCTTCCTGATCGGCAGCGACTACGCCTTTGGCCGGGGGATGCTGGAATTCACCCGCGAATATGTCGAATCCAAGGGCGGCACGGTCGTCGGAGAGGAATATCTGCCGATGGACGGCTCGGACTGGACGGCCATCATCTCGCAGATGCGGTCCGCCAGCCCCGATGCGCTGATCACCTCGACCGCGGGCGGTGCGCCCAATGTCACCCTGACCAAGCAGCTTCGCGCCACCGGCGTGGACATTCCCTATGGCAACTACGCCATCGACGAAGGGACCGCCGCCACGATGGGGACGGATGCCGAGGGCATCTATATCGCTGCCTCCTACATCACCGGCATCGATTCCGCCGCGAACAACGCGTTCCTGGAGGCACTGAACGCCAAGTTCGGAGCCAAGGCCGAAACCCCGAGCGAATTGTCCGTCCCGCAATACGAAGGCATCCTCGCCTATGCCGCCGCGGTCGAGAAAGCCGGCTCGACCGATGCCGAAAAGGTGGTCGAAGCGTTGGGCGAAGTGACCGTGGACGGCCCGCGCGGCTCGATCACCATGAACAAGCAGCGCCACTCGCCGCTGACCATGTATCTGGGTCGTGTCGCGGCCGACGGATCGGTCGAGGTGATCAAGTCCTTCCCCGACGTGGATCCGGGCGAGCAGTGCCCGCAGCTCGCCGGTTGACCCCTGAATGATGCGGGGCGTGCCCCGCATCCCTTTCCGACAAGAGCGCAAGATGGCTATTCTCGTCCTCGACATACTGACGACCGCCGCGATCCTGTTTGCGGTATCGGCTGGCCTGCTGATCATCCTCGGGGTGATGAAGCTGATCAACTTCGCCCATGGCGCCTTTCTGACCGTTGGCGGATACATGGCCTATCTCAACGGTGCTGCCGGTCTTTCGCCGTGGCTTTCGATCCCCCTGGCCGCTGGCGTCGGCTTTCTCGGCGGGCTGGTGATCGAGCGCGTGATCGTGCGCCCGCTCTATGATCGTCCTCTGGACGCGATCCTTGCCACCTGGGGACTTGGCATCGTGATTGGGCAACTGATCACGCTGGGCTTCGGCCGCGGCGTGCAGTTTGCACCGAACCCGATCAGCGGCACGACGGAACTGTTCGGCGTGGACTATTCGGCTTATCGCCTTGCGGTCGCGGTCATCGCCGTGCTTCTGGTCGTGGCATTGAGCGCGCTGCTGAAGTTGACCCGCTTCGGCCTGAACGCCCGCGCGGTCATCATGAACGAAAGACTGGCGCGCGGGCTTGGCATCGACAGCACCCGCGTGCGTGCGCTGACCTTTGGGCTGGGCGCAGCCCTTGCCTGCGCCGCCGGCGCGCTGATCACGCCGCTGATATCGGTCGATCCGAACATGGGGCTGCCCTGGCTGGTCAACAGCTTCATGCTGGTGATGGTCGCGGGCGTATCCTTTCCCAGTCTCCTCGTCGCCTCGCTGATCCTGGGCGGGGCGCAGGTCGTCGTCAGCACTTATGCGAACCCGATTCTGGGCGGCATGACCATCGTGGTCGCAGCCGCGCTGGTTCTGCGCATCAGCCCCAAAGGATTCAGCCGTGCATGACATTTCCGCCGCCATCACAACCCGGTTCCGCGTGGCGGCGACCGGCTGCATCATCGGCCTGCTGGTCGTGGCCGTCGCGCCCTGGCTGCTGGACACCTACCTGACCAATATCCTCATCCGAACGCTGTTTCTGGCCACGGTCGTCATGACTGTGGACATCCTCTGGGGTTCGGTCGGAATCCTGACCTTCGGCCAGTCCGCCTTCTTCGGCATCGGGGCCTATGCCTGCGGATTGATCTTTACCCATTACGGCTTCGGTCCGGGCTGGGCGCTGGCCGGACTTGCCCTGGGGATCGGCGTTGGGGCGGTCGTCGCCGCCGCGACCGGCTGGCTGGCCTTCTTTCACGGTTCGTTGCCGCTTTACGCCTCGATCATCACGCTGGCCTTGCCGATCGTCCTGACGCAGGTGATCTTTTCGGGCGGCAACTTTACCGGCTCTTCCAGCGGATTGTCGGGCTTTCCCACCTATTATTGGGATCTGAGGATCTGGTTCTGGACCGCGGGGACATTCCTTGTGCTGACGACCACCGCCGCCTGGCTGCTGGTCCGCAGCGACTTTGGACGCGTGATGGTCGCCATCCGCGAGAACGAGGAACGCTGTGCCTATCTTGGTATCCCGGTGTCGCGCATAAAGATCATGCTGATGATCGCTTCGGCGGTGATCGCCTCGGCTGCGGGCTTCGGCTATGCCGCGTTCTCGAACGTCGTTGCGCCCGAACTGGCAAGTTTCCAGCTTGGTACCGAATTCCTGATCTGGACGGCACTGGGCGGGCGCGGAACGCTGCTGGGTCCGATATTCGCGGCGCTTGGCATCGACACCATGTCTTCGTGGCTGTCGGGAACGATGCCCTTTCTGTGGAAGCTGCTGATCGGCGTCGTCTTCGTGGCGGTCATCGTCCTTTTGCCGCGTGGCTTCGCGCCTCTTGTCGGCGGCCTGTTTCGCCGGATCCTGCCGGTCCGCACGGCCGGCGCGCCGGCCCGTGTCCTTGTCCCCGACACGCGCAGCCGCCTGGGGCAGGGGGCGGACGACCAGAAACCTCCGCTGAGGATCGAGCATCTGTCGCGCCGCTATGGCAGCCTCAGCGTGCTGACTGACGTGACCATGACCGGACGGGCCAGTCACCTGCTGGGCATCATCGGGCCGAACGGGGCGGGCAAGACGACGCTGATGCGCTGCATCAGCGACGGCAGCGAACGTAGCGGCGGAAAGGTCGAGATCAACGGTGCCGAGATCGGACGCGGCGCGCCGCAGGACATCGTGGCGTTGGGCGTCGGCCGCAGCTTTCAGAACACCAATCTTTTCGATACGCTGACCGTCGCCGATTGCCTGCTGCTTGCCCGCTACCGGATCGACGGCGCCCGGCTGTTTCGCAGCAGCGTCGGCATCGCCCTGCCGGAACCCGCGCTGGACATCCTGCGCGCCACCGGGCTGGATCAGCGGTTGGCGGATGAGACGGGCAACCTGTCCCACGGCATGAAGCGCGGGCTGGAGCTTGCGATGGTGCTGGCGACCGAGCCGTCGGTGCTTTTGCTGGACGAGCCGACCGCCGGGCTGACCAGGCCCGAGCGCATGGTGATCGGCAAGGTGCTGGGCCGCCTGACGCGCGACTACGGCCTGTGCATCGTCCTGATCGAACATGACCTGGATTTCGTGCGCGAGATCAGCGACCGCGTGGTCGTGCTGCATCAGGGCTCGATCCTGATGGAGGGCACCGTGGACGAGGTCGTTTCCTCGGAGCTGGTCAGGTCCGTCTATGCCGGGCATCATGTGGAGGCCGCGCAATGAGCACGCCCCTTCTGACTGTCGATGCGCTGACCAGCGGCTACGATTCCGCAGCGGTGTTGCACGATGTTTCCTTGCAGGTGGACAGGGCCCGGATCGTGGCGATCCTCGGCAAGAACGGCATGGGCAAATCGACGCTGCTGAAAACCATCATGGGTTTCGTGCGTCCCATCAGCGGCCGCATCACCCTTGACGGCAGGGACGTGACCGGTGCCGCACCGAACTTCATGGCCCGTGCCGGGATGGCGCACGCACCGCAGGAACATACGCTGTTCCAGGATCTGACGGTCGGGGACAACCTGCGCCTAGGGGTGGCGACGGATCGGCTGTTCCGGCAATGCCTGCCCGAGGTCGAGGCGGTCTTTCCGCGGATGATCGAACGGCTGGGCCAGCGTGCGGGCACCCTGTCGGGCGGCGAACAGAAGATGCTGCTGATGTCGCGGGCGCTGATTGCCCGGCCGAAAATCATGCTGGTCGATGAGATCAGCGAGGGTTTGCAGCCCACGATGGTCGACCGCATCGCCCAGGCGCTGCTTCGCGCCCGCGACGAGCTGGGCATCGCCGTCCTGCTGGTCGAGCAGCATCTGGATTTCGCGCTGTCGGTTGCCGATCGGGTGGCGATGATGAAGCTGGGCGAGATCGTCGAGGAGGGCACGCGGCAGGAGCTTGCCGCCAGTGACGGGCTTGCCGCCCATCTTGCGGTGTGACGCCATGCGCCTGACCCCGCGCGAGACCGACCGGCTGCTTTTGTTCCAGGCGGCCCAGCTTGCCCGCCTGCGCCGAGCAAACGGCCTGTCCCTGACCGAACCCGAGGCGCGCGCCCTGATCGCGGATACGATCTGCGAAGGCGCGCGTGCGGGGGGCACGGTCGCGGATATGGTTGCGCTCGGCTCCTCGGCCCTGACCGAGGACGACGTGATGCCCGGCGTGGCCGAGATGGTCCCGGTCGTCATGGTCGAGGCCCTGTTTCCCGACGGCCAGAAGCTTGTCTGCGTGCATGACCCCATCGCGCCGGGCAAGCGGTCCTCGGATGCCCTGCCGCCGCGCTGGCGAACGGGGACCGAGCCGGTAGAGGTCAATAGCGGCCGCGCCATCCTGCGGCTGCGCGTGGTCAGCACCGCCGACCGGCCGATCCAGATCGGGTCGCATTATCACTTTTTCGAAGTCAATCCCGCGCTGCATTTCGACCGGCAGGCGGCCTATGGCTTTCGGCTGGACATCCCCTCGGCGACGACGCTGCGCTTCGAGCCCGGCGACAGCCGCGACGTGGATCTGGTGGCCATCGGCGGCGCGCGCATCGTGCATGGGCTTGCGGGGTTGGTCGATGGTCCGCTGGACGATCCCGGCATCCGCAGCGCCGCCATGGCGCGTCTCGCCACGTTTCTGGAGGGCTGAGCGTGGCTTGCAGCATCGAAAGAAGCCGCTACCTGCAACTCTACGGACCGACGACCGGCGATTGCGTGCGGCTGGGCGACACGGGCCTGTGGGCGAAGGTCGAACGGGATCTGTGCGTGGGTGGCGATGAGCTGGTGTTCGGCGCCGGCAAGACCCTGCGCGCCGGAACCGGCTGCGACGGGGCGTTGACCGCTGCTGAGGGCATGCCCGACCTGATCGTGACGAATGCCCTGATCATCGACGCCGTGACCGGGATCTTCAAGGCGGATATCGGCATCCGCAAGGGTCGCATCATCGGGATCGGCAAGGCCGGCGATCCCAACATCATGGGCGGCGTGACGCCGGGCCTGACCGTGGGCGTGAACACGGACGTTCGCGCGGCCGAGGGGTTGATCGTCACCGCGGGCGGCATCGACTGCCATGTGCATTTCATCGACCCCGGCCAGGTGGACGAGGCGCTTTGCGCGGGCGTCACCACAATGATGGGCGGTGGGTTGGGCCCGACGACGGTGCCCATCGCCTCGACCGGGACCACCAACCTTGGGCTGATGCTGCAGGCGGCCGAGGCGTTCCCGATGAATTTCGGCTTCATCGCCAAGGCCGCCTCGCATCGGGTCGAACCGCTGCTGGAACAGCTTGCCGCCGGGGCGGCGGGGCTGAAGATTCATGAGGACTGGGGTGCAAGTCCGGCGGTGATCGACGCGGCGCTGAAGGCGGCCGGGATCGGGGGCGGCCAGATCCAGCTGCACAGCGACACGTTGAACGAATCGGGTTTCGTGGAACACACGATCCGCGCCATCGGCGACCGCGGCATCCACGCCTATCATGTCGAGGGTGCGGGCGGCGGTCATGCGCCCGACATCATCCGCATCTGCGGGCGCGACAATGTCCTGCCTTCCTCGACCAACCCGACGAACCCGTTCACGATCAATACGTTCGACGAACACTTCGACATGGCAATGACCAGCCATCACCTCAATCCCCGCCTGCCCGAGGATGTGGCCTTCGCCGAAAGCCGCATCCGGCGCGAGACGATAGGGGCCGAGGACGTCCTGCACGATCTGGGCGCGATCAGCGCCATCGGCTCGGACAGCCAGGGCATGGGCCGGATCGGCGAGACCATCGCGCGCACCTGGCAACTGGCGGAACATATGCGCGACCTGCGCGGCAGCCTGGACGAGGATCGCGGCACCGGCGCCGACAACTTCCGTATCCGCCGCTATGTGGCGAAATACACGGTCAATCCGGCGCTGATGTTCGGCATCGGCCACGAGGTCGGCTCGATCGCGGTCGGCATGCTGGCCGACCTGGTTTTCTGGCGCCCGGACAGCTTCGGGGTCAAGCCGGAGCTGGTCTTGAAGGCGGGCTTCCCGGTTTGGGCGCCGCTGGGCGAGGCCAACGCCTCCTTGATGGCATGCGAGCCGGTCCGCTATCGCCCGATGTGGGGCTGTTTCGGGCGCGCTCCGCAAAGCCTTGGCCTGCGTTTCGTTGCGCCGGCGGCGGTCGGGAACGGCCTTGCCGAGCGGCTGGACCTGCGCGCAAGGCTTTCAGCCGTCTCGGACACGCGGGCGCTGCGCAAGCGCGACATGGTGCTGAACGACGCGCTGCCCGACATCGCCGTCGATCCCGACAGCTTCCAGGTCCGCATCAACGGCGAGGTGGCGGACAGCCCCCCGGCAGAACGTGTTTCGCTGGGCCAAGGATACATGCTGAAATGAGACGGAGGATGACATGGCGGCGGTGAGGATCGGAATCGGCGGCCCGGTCGGATGCGGCAAGACCCGGTTGGTCGAACGCTTGCTGCCGATCTGCCAGGACGAGGGCGTATCGGTCGCCGTGATCACGAACGATCTGGTGACTGCCGAGGATGCCGAACGGGTCCGCCGTTCCGGCCTGATCGACCCCGACCGGGTGCTGGGCGTCGAAAGCGGGGCATGCCCGCACACGGCGATCCGCGAGGATCCTTCGGTGAACATCGAGGCGGCGGAATATCTGGAAAGCCGCTTTTCCCCCGACCTGATCCTGATCGAAAGCGGTGGAGACAACCTGGCCGCGACCTTTTCCAGCGAGTTGGTGGATTGGTGGGCGTTCGTCATCGACGTCTCGGCTGGCGACGACATTCCGCGCAAGCGGGGCCTGGGTGTCCTGCGTGCCGACCTGCTGATCGTGAACAAGATCGACCTGGCCCCGCATGTCGATGCCGATCTGGACCGGATCCGGCAGGACGTTGCCGCCGCGCGGCCGGGTCGCCCCTCGCTGTTCACCGATCTGCGCCGGGATCGGGGCGTGCGCCCGGTTTTCGACGAGATCGCCCGATCCGCGCTGTTCCACAGGATCGCCGAATGAACGAGGGGCATCTGTCGCTGCATCTGGTCCGGGATGGCGGGGGCCGGACCCGGCTTGCCCGCCGGCGGCAATGCTATCCCCTGACGACGACGGCGGTCCTGCCCCTTGCTGAAGAGGACACGGCGCTGATCTATGTCCAGAATGCTGCGGGATCGGTCTTCGGCGGCGACAGGCTGTCGGTCGATATCCGGCTGGATGAGGGGGCGGAACTCTGCCTCTCGACACCCGCCGCGACGCGGTTGCAGGGAGACGTCCTCTCGGTGCAGACGACCCGTATTTCCGTGGCGCGGAACGGTTTTCTGGAATCCGTGCCGGACATGGTCATCCCCCATGCAGGGGCCTGCCATCACCAGATTACCCGGTTGGCGATGGAAAGGGATGCGAGTGCGATCCTTCTGGACAGCATGGCGCCGGGCCGTGTGGCGCGGGGCGAGCGGCACGACTATGCCCTTGTCCTGCTGCGGCTGGTCGTGACGTGCGAGGGCCGCGACATCCTGATCGACGGTGCGCGCTTCTGCCCCGCAGAGGCCGATCCCGCCCTGGCAGGCGCCTTGGGCGAAGAGGGCTATGTCGGAACGCTTTTTGCCCTGAGTGCGCAGGTGGATTCCGTGGCTCTGGCCGCCGACATCGCTGCTTCGCTTGACGGCACGCAGGGGGCCTTCGGCGGCGCGGCCCCGCTGGCATCGGGTTACGGCGTCGTCGCGCGCTTTCTTGCCGCGGATGCTCCAGCATTGCGCGCGGCCAGCCACCGGGCCTGGGATGCGGCAAGGCGCCGGATGAGGAACCGTCCGGCGCCTGTCCTTAGAAAATGAAGGAAAGATCATGCTGATCGTTGGTGAAATCCTGGGTCATGCCGATGAAACGCGTTTTCGCCACCGGCGGCGGGACAGGATATGGATCGCCGCCGCCGATGCGGGCCGGCGCCGGCTTCGCAGGACCAGCGAAGCGGGCGCCGATGTCGGCATCGACCTGCAAAAGCCAGGCTGGCTGTCGGATGGCGCGGTTCTGGACGATGACGGAACCCGTATCCTGACCGTGGCCCGCCTGCCGGAAGAGGTGATGATCGTCACCCTGTCCGAAACCGATATTCTGGCGGCGTTCCGGGTCGGGCATGCCCTTGGAAATCGCCACGCCCCCTGTGAGTTGCGGGGCCGCGAAGTCATCGTTCCCGTGACCGAGACCCCCGAACTGACCGCACGCCCGCTGCTGGCGCACAATATCGACCCCGCGCATATCCGTTTCGCGCGCATACCCTTTGCGGCGGATGCCCCGCCTGTCTGCGCGGGGGCCGGGCACGATCATCCGGCGGACCGTCCGCGTCATCATCACCACCACCATCACGCAGAATGACCCATGACACGACGTCTGGCGCGCTGGCGGATGGCCCGGCGCTGCTGGCCCTGATGCAGCTGTCGGACACCGCCCTGCCCATCGGGCGGTACGCCCATGCCCTGGGACTGGAGCGCCTGCTGCGCGACGGCCGGGTGCCCGACGAAAGACGCCTCCGGCAGATCGTTGTCTCGGCACTGATGCAGGGGGGCGCCCGCTGCGACGGGGCGGCGGCATCCCTTGCGCATCAGGCCCTGACATCCGGGGACGAGGCCCGGTTGTTGGCCATCGACGCCCGGCTCGATTGCCTGAAGCTGACCGATGCAGCACAGGCGGCCTCTCGCCGATGCGGTCGCAGGCTGGCGGTGCTCGCACCCTCGTTGTCGCGCGACGCGGTGCTGGCGGATTATGCGGGTGCCATCGCCACGGGCCGCAGTCCCGGCCATCTGGCGGTGATCTCGGCGGCAACCTCGGCGGCCTGCGGCGTTTCCCGCCCGGCTGCGGCTCTGATGGAACTGCGTGGCATCGCCACGATGATCCTGTCGGCGGCGGTGCGCCTGGACATCGTGCCTGCGGCGGCGTCGCAGGCGGTGCTCGCCGGTTTCGCGCCCGAGATCCTGGCGGCCAGCCGGATCGCCCTGGCGACCGCGCTGGACGAGATGGAATGCAGCGCGGCTGCCGTGATCGAGACGGCCGCCATGCGCCATGCGCGGGACCACGGTCGCTTGTTCGCCACATGAATACCGCAACGAAGCAAGGGCCGGCACGGAGTGATGGGAATGGATGAGAGAGATGTTCTGCGCGTGGCGCTGGACTGGGAGGTGGACGGGATCGACCCGCCCCGGTCCTTTGGCGGCTGGAATACCGGTCGCGTGGTCCAGCAGACCCATGAAAGCCTGATGGAGGACGATTTCGACGCTGCTCCGGCAAGTCCGGGCCAGCCGACCGCAATCGTCCCGCGCCTGGCCCAAAGCTGCGACGTCTCGGACGACGCCCGCCGGTTCCTGTTCCGTCTGCGCCCCGGCATCCGCTTTCACGATGGCGCGCTGCTCGATGCCGAAGCCGTGGTTCTGAACTACGCCCGGTTCTGCGATCCGGAATCGCCCATGTTTTCGCATGAAGCGGCCGATCTGAACCGCGCGGCGGCAGAGCTGATCGCGAAGGTCCGGGCAGTCGATTCCCTGACGGTCGAAATCACGCTCAGAGAGCCGTCGCCGGAATTCCTGCGCTACATGACGCAAGAGGATGCGCCTGGCGCGCAGTCGCTGGTCAGCCCGCTGGCGCTGAAGCGTTTCGGTCCTGATGGATGCGCCGACCGCGCGCCCGGAACCGGTGCGTTCCGCTTTCATCGGCGCTTTGACACGCCCCATGGTTCGGGGGTCGAGCTGGTGCGGAACGACGATTACTGGGGCGGTCGGCCACGGCTCTCGGGGATACGCTTTCTGCCCTTTCCCGATCTGGGCGACCGGCTGCGGGCTCTGGCCGAGGGGCGGGTGGATATGGCCTATAGCCTCGAGGGCGCCGATCTCGAAGAACTGGCTGCGCAGGGCTTCACCATTCCGGAATACCATCCGCCATACATCTGGTATCTGGTCTTCAATCTGCGCGATCCGCAGATGGCCGACATCAGGGTCCGCCGCGCGATTGCCCATGCGATTGACCGTGAAGCCTTGTGCGAAAAACTGTTTCCGGGGGCCGCGGTTCCGGCATTCGGCATGCTGCCTCCCGGCTCGCCGTCCCATGATCCGCAGGCCGGGGATCTGTATCCCTACGATCCGGATCGTGCCCGCGCTCTGCTTGCCGAGGCGGGCGCGGCAGAAGGGCTGACGCTTCATGCCCTGGGCGCGCGCGCAGGCTCGGCCCAGCTCGATCCCGGCGCGATCTACCGGCAGATGGAACAGAACCTCGCCGCGGTCGGCATCCGGCTGAAGGTTACGCTTCGTCCCGACTGGGTCGGCTATTGCAACGAGTGGCGGCAGGGCGCGGCATCCGGCATCTCTTTCAGCGAGATGAGCTGGGCGATGTCCAGCGATCTTTGGCTGCGGCAGGTATTGCACAGCCGCAACGCCTCGCCTGTCGGATTCAATGCGGGTTATGCGTCCGATCCGCTTCTCGATGAATTGCTTGATCGCGCAGCAGGAACGCTCGCGGGGGCCGAACGCCTGCGGCTTTATCGGGAAGCCGGCCGGCGGGTTATGGAAGAACTGCCGGTTTTGCCGCTTCTGAACACGCGGCGGGGCATGGTCGCGCTTTCGGCCCGGGTGAAGGGATTGGTTTCCATAAACCAATGCTGGCACGATCTGCGTGGAGTCGATCTCGATTAGCAGCTGATTTGTCCAAACCCGACAAACTGTCGTAGGTAATGATGATTGCACGAAACCGCATGGACGACAAAAGATACATCCGCCATATCGGATGGACGAGACGGCGGTTCGAGGGACGAGGGAAACAGTATTCGGGATGTAGGCGGGGGATGTACAACCCTAGCTGCAGGCCCAAGGACTGCCAGTCCGAGTCATGAGAGTTGTTGCCGCTCAGTGGGCTTCTCATCGTAATCGGCGGCGGTCTTGGCGCCCGCCTCCTTACCCATCAACTGCTCGGCAGCAAGATTGATTATTTAACAGGCTGCTGAAAAAGGATTTTGAGAGGGCGGCGCAGCGGAAATCGTTCTGGATCCAGCTGATATCGGCCCGAAAATGGGGTGTTTTCGGCAAATTTGAGGCGGATTTCCCGGTTCCCCGCCCGCGCTGTCCTGTCGCAAGGACTTTTTCACCAGCCTGCTAATGCAGCAGGTCGGGCCTTGAGCCTTCCATACCCGGTTCAGACCTGATCAGCAGCTCTTCACGGCACGATCCGGTTGCATCTCGCGATCAGCCCCCAGCCGATATCGCGCATCCTCAGCCTCACGTCGCGGCCTTCAGGTTCACCCGCTCTTCCAGCTTTGCGGTCGCTTCCTTGCGCTCGCTGTAGCGGTCGGTCAGGAAGGCCGAGAGGTCGCGGGTCAGCAGGGTGAACTTCACCAGTTCCTCCATCACGTCGACGATGCGGTCGTAATAGCTCGACGGCCGCATGCGCCCGGCCTCGTCGAATTCCTGCCATGCCCTGGCGACCGAGGACTGGTTCGGGATCGTCAGCATCCGCATCCAGCGGCCGAGCACGCGCATCTGGTTCACCGCGTTGAAGCTCTGCGAGCCGCCCGAGACCTGCATCACCGCCAGCGTCCGGCCCTGCGTCGGCCGGATCGCCCCCATCGACAGCGGAATCCAGTCGATCTGCGCCTTCATCACCCCGGTCATGGCGCCGTGGCGTTCCGGGCTGGTCCAGACCTGGCCCTCGGACCACAGACAGGCGTCGCGCAGCTCCTGCACCTTGGGATGCGACGGTTCGGCATCCTCGGGCAGCGGCAGGCCGTTGGCGTGGAACACCCGCGTCTCGCAGCCGAAATGCCGCAGCAGGCGCTCGGCCTCCAGCGTGGCGAAGCGGCTGCAGGAGCGTTCGCGCAGCGAGCCGTAGAGCAGCAGGATGCGCGGCGGATGCGTCGCGCGGGGGATGTCCGGGATCGCGGGTGCGCGCAGGCAGTCGGGCGACAGGTTCGGCAGGTCGGGGATCATGCGCGGGCCTCTTGCGGGGTTGCTTCGGGAAACCAGCGGCGGCCCAGCCACAGGGCGGCGTTGACCAGAAGGATCAGCACCGGCACCTCGACCAGCGGGCCGATCACGGTGGCGAAGGCCACGGGCGAGGCGAGGCCGTAGGCGGCGATGGCGACGGCAATGGCCAGCTCGAAGTTATTGCCGGCGGCGGTGAAGGCGATGGCGGTGCTGCGCGGATAATCCCTGGCGATCAGCCGGCCCATGGCAAAGCTGACCAGGAACTGGATGGCGAAATACAGCACCAGCGGCACGGCGATCCTGACGGTGTCGAGCGGTAGGCGCACGACATCGCCACCTTTCAGGCTGAACATCGCGACGATGGTGAACAGCAGCGCGGCCAGCGTGATCGGGCTGATCCTCGGCAGGAAGACGTTTTGATACCACTTCTCGCCCCTGCGCCGGATCAGCACACGCCGGGTCAGGAAGCCGGCGGCGAAGGGAATGCCGAGATAGATCAGCACCGCCTCCGTCACCGTCCAGAAGCCCACCTCGATCACGCTGCCCTCCAGCCCGAACAGCGGCGGCAGCACGGTCAGGAACAGCCAGGCGTAGGTCGAGAAGAACAGGATCTGGAAGATCGCGTTGAAGGCCACCAGCCCGGCGACATATTGCCCGTCGCCCCGCGCCAGCTGGTTCCAGACCAGCACCATGGCGATGCAGCGCGCCAGGCCGATCAGGATCAGCCCGGTCATGTATTCGGGGCTGTCGCGCAGGAAGATCACCGCTAAGGCGAACATCAGCACCGGCCCGATCAGCCAGTTCTGCACCAGCGACAGCACCAGCACGCGCCTGTCGGCAAAGACCTGGGGCAGGTCCTCGTAACGCACCTTGGCCAGCGGCGGATACATCATCAGGATCAGCCCGATGGCGATGGGGATGTTGGTCGAGCCGACCGCCATGGCGTTCAGCGCATCCGGCAGGCCGGTGAACACGGTGCCCAGCAGGATGCCGAACGCCATGGCCGCGAAGATCCACAAGGTCAGGTAGCGGTCGAGAAAGGAAAGCCGGCGGGCCGGGCTGTCGGGGGTCATCACCTATTCCTTTCAGGCCGGGCGGATGCGGTTGCCCTGGGCATCGACGACCTGCTCACCATCTTCCTTGCTGAAGGCAGCGCGCTGCGGCGGCAGCAGGTCCAGCACCTGCTCCGAGGGCCGGCAGAGCCGCACCCCCCTGGGGCTGACCACGATGGGCCGGTTGATCAGGATCGGATGCACCATCATCGCCTCGATCAGCGCCGCGTCGGGCAGTGCCGGGTCGTCCAAGCCCAACTCCGCATAGGGCGTGCCCTTCTGGCGCAGCAGCGCGCGAGGTGCGATGCCCATGCGGGCGATCAGCAGTTCCAGCATCGCGCGCGAGGGCGGCGTCTTGAGGTATTCCACCACATGCGGCTCGATCCCGGCATTGCGGATCAGCGCCAGCACGTTGCGCGAGGTGCCGCAGTCGGGGTTGTGGTAAATGACGACATCCATGCTCAGGTCTCTCGGGTCAAGGTGGGGTCACAGGCACAATCCAGCGCGGCCGCGACCGGCGCGCAGATGTCCGGGTGGCCGTCGCAGCAATCGCGCATCAGGAATTCGATCAGCCCCGCCAGTGTCGGGAAGACAACGCTGTAGATGATGAAACGCCCCTCGCGCCGGGACCGGATCAGCCCGGCATGTTCGAGGTGGGTCAGGTGGAAGGATAGCCGCGAAGTGGTCGCGTCCCCCAGGGCCTCGCCGATGGCCCCGGCCGCCATGCCCTCAGGCCCGGCCTTGACCAGCAGCCGGACGATGCGCAGCCGGGTTTCCTGCGACAGCGCCGCAAAGCCGGCAAGGGCGCGTTGCTCTTCCATCGAATCAACATCTCAAGATATGTTGATACAATGAAGGTGAGACCTGATGCTGTCAAGCCAGCAGGTGTGTCTCGACGACGGCTGCTCGGGGAATCCGCGGGGGTCAGGCGCCGGATCCTGACGAACCGGGCCTGGACCGAATACCTGATCGACCAGGCGACCAACGAGGGCATGCCCGAGAACGGCCGGCCCTCGTATCTGGCCGAGGCCCGGCAGGCGCTGCTGGCGCTGGAGCGCAAGGCGGCGGGGCGGGCCGCTTCCGGCGCGCGGAAGGCGGCATGAGGTGCGGCCATGGACCCGCTCGTCGTGCTTGATTGCCAGAAGGTGCTGCCGGACAGGTTCGCCCTGACGCTGGCCGCAGCAGGGCGTTGCTTCAGGGCGCCGGGGCGATGCTCGACATGCCGGGCGCCAGCCCTGCAGAACTGGCGCTGCACGAGATCGCGGCGGGGCTGCTGACGCGGGATGAGATCGCAGCGATCCCGCCCGAAGCAGGCCGAGCAGCCCTGCCGCCGCCCGGGCCCGCCGTCGCATCCAGCCTTCCCCCGCAAGGGAAGGTCCATTGACGGGATCACCAAGCAACCGACAAGGAGGAGTGAACGATGCTGAAATCCCTGTCTCTCGATCGCCGGACGGCATTCGACATCGCCAATGTCGTTGCCGGTCTCGGTCTTCTGCTGTCGCCCTGGTATCTCGGCTTCGCGGCCGAGACCGCCGCGGCGGGGAACGCCTGGCTCATCGGGGCCGCGATGACGCTGATCGCCTTGGCCGCGCTCTTCGCGTTCCACAGGCTCGAGGAATGGGCCAATGCCGCCCTTGGCCTCTGGGCGGTGATCGCGCCCTGGGTTCTGGGCTTCGCGACCCTCGCGGCGGCGATGTGGGTGCATGTGATCGCCGGTCTGGTCGTCGCGATCCTGGCAGGCGTCAGCCTGTGGTCGGGCGACGACCGGCCCTATTCGACAGCGTGACGTCCCGAACGGCCCGGCAACCCGCCGGGCCGTTTTCACGTTCTCCGTCTGGTCTCGGGCGAGAAAGGAAATCCACCACCGATCAAACGGAGATTGCCGATGTCGATGAAAATCCCCCGACTGCGCGCGGCCGTCATCACGCTGTGCACGATCCTGGCGCTGGTCGCGCCGTCCCCGGCGGCTGTCGGGCAACCCATGCCCGAGGCGGCGGGCGGCATTCCCACCATTGCCCCGATGCTGTCGCGCGTCACACCGGCGGTGGTCAATATCGCGGTCGTCTCGGAAACGCCGGCGGTATCGAACCCGCTTTACAACGATCCCTATTTCCGCCGTTTCTTCGATCTTCCCGACCCGCCGATGCGGCGGCAGATGAGCGCCGGCTCCGGCGTGATCGTCGATGCCGAAAACGGCTATGTGCTGACCAACCATCACGTCGTCGCCGAGGCCAGCGCGATCAGCGTCACGCTGAAGGACGGGCGCCAGTTCCGGGCCGGACTCGTCGGCGCCGACCAGGCCGCGGAAATCGCCCTGCTGCGAATCGAGGCCGAGGATCTGGTCGCGCTGGAGATCGGCGATTCCGACCGCCTTCAGGTCGGCGATTTCGTCGCCGCCATCGGCAACCCCTTCGGCCTGGGCCAGACGGTGACCTCGGGCATCGTCGGCGCGTTGGGACGCAGCGGCATCAGCCGCGAGGGCTATGAGGATTTCATCCAGACCGACGCCTCGATCAACCCGGGTAATTCTGGCGGCGCGCTGGTTACGCTGGACGGCAGGCTGGTCGGTATCAACACCGCCATCCTGACCCCGGCGGGGGGCAATATCGGTATCGGTTTCGCGGTGCCCAGCAACATGGCCGTCGCCGTGATGCAGCAGCTGATCAAGCATGGCGAGGTGCGGCGCGGCAGGCTGGGGATCGGCATGCACGACCTGACGCCCGATCTGGCCGAGGCGCTGGAGCTGGGCGGCATCCACGGCGCGGTCATCGCGAATGTCGAGCCCGGCTCGCCTGCCGAGAAGGCGGGGCTGAAGGCGGGGGACATGGTGGCCGCTGTCGACGGCGCCCCGGTGCAGGGCGCCACGCATCTGCGCAACCGATTGGGCCTGACGCCCGTCGGCAGCACCATCCGCCTGACGGTCAGGCGCGAGGGGGACGAGCGGGAAGTCGACCTGACCATCACCGCCGAAGCCACCTCCTCCGGTGATTTCGCTGGCACGCCGCTGGATGGCGCCCGGTTGCGCAACGCCTCGGCGGAGGAGGCGCGCCGGGCGGGCAGTGCCGGGATCACGGTCGACAGCGTCGAGCCGGACAGCCTTGCGGCATGGGTCGGTCTGCGCCGCGGCGACATGATCGTCGCCGTCAACCGGACGCCGGTTTCATCGGTCGCGGATTTGCGTGACATGCTTGCCGGCCGCCGTGCCATCGTGGCGCTGGAACTGATCCGCGACGGCAACCGTCTTTTCATGGTCGCAAGGTGAACGACGGCCGTGGCATGGAGAGGACCGGGAAGACGCAGGGTGTCGTCACCGATGCCTGGGCGTCGCTCATCTGACGGAGCCCCGGACCTTGCCGGCTTCAGAACGCCAGCCCGCAAGCCCTGCGGATGGCGAGTTGGACCGGCGAGGGCGGCAAGGCCAGGTCGAACTCGGCTCTTGGCAGCAAGGGAGGCTGCGCCATGAAGCGGGGTCTTGTCCCCCGGTGCGGTTGCGCCGCATGGACCAGAAACGGATGGCACAGATAGACCGTGCCCGCCGCGCCCGTCGCCAGTGCCTCGGGGCAGGTCTCGGTCGAGGCATAGCCGTTCGCCGACAATTGCCGCAGCGTCGCGCCTGCCGTGCCATAGGGCAGTAACTCGCGCGCAATGGCCATATGCGAGCCCTGCCTGATCCGGGTCGGTGCATCGCCGGGCCCGACATCCGAGAACAGGAACAGCATCAGCAACGCGCGGCCACTGCTTTTGACATTGACCCGCCACTCCATGAAATCCGGGCTGTCGCCGAAGCTCATGTCCACATGCCAGCCATCGTCGCCGGGGGCGATGGGCGAGGGGAAGCGGATCGGGAAACTGCCCAGCCCTTGCGGCGCAAGCCAGCGCGCCGGCCCGGCAAGCTGGTCATAGGCCCGATGCAGCAGCGGGGTGTTGGCGGCCTGGACGAAGGCGGGCGTGGGCATCGATGCGATCCGGATGACGGGTCGCGTCCAGCCCTCGGGCCGGTCGGGCGAGAGGCCCGTCGCCGCCCACAACTCGTCCCGGCATTGCTGGGCGAGGTCGGTGGGGAAGGCGCCGTCGATCCTGACGAAGCCGTCCTCGATGAAGCTTTGAACCTGATGCTTGGTCAGGCCGGTGGGTTCGGGATTGGTCATCACGCATTCTCCGCTTGGCGCCCCAATCGCGGGCGCCGTGTCGATCTGATGGCGCGAAAGCGCCGGCGGCAGGGCCGGTCAGATCAGCGGGAAGAATGTGGACATGAACATCATGGTCGGAATTTAGGGCGGGCAGCCGGGGGCGGCAAGCCGTGTCCCCTGGCCGCTTGCGACCTGTTTCCCCTGCTCGCGGTTATCGAGGGGCATTCATTGCCCGGCCAGCAGGCACCCCAGCCCATCGTCAGGACAGATGCCCTGATATCGTCCAGAGCGCCGGGAAGTGATCGCCCGCGCTGATCCTCTGCGCCCGGCTCAGTATTCGTCATGCAGCCTGAGCCAGCTCATGGCGCCGTTTTCGTTGCGGCCCTTGGGGGTCAGGTCCAGCCAGTTGAACGCGCCCATCAGCAGTTCCACGCCGCGGTGATAGGTGGAATAGCTGTGGAAGAGG
>NZ_JRKO01000015.1 GCF_000763885.1 Paracoccus versutus
CCCGCATCGCCGCGCTGATCGAGGCGCGGTTGCGGCGCCATGCGGACGAGTTGGCCGCCGATCTCGATCCGGCCGAGGCGGCGGCGATGCTGGAGGCCGTGCTGGAGACCGCCGCGCACCGGGCGCTGGAACAGCATCCCGCCGGCCTGCCGACCGCAAGGCTCGCGGCCCAGTGCCGGCGGATGATCATGGCCTATCTCACATGCCCGGCGGGGCGCTCGTGAGGGAAGTTTTCATGTTGGCCGCTCCTTGGGTGTCCCAAAGCGGGGTGCCGGGGATATGTTCGACAGTCGATGATGAGCCAGGTTCTCGGCAACCTGGAAAGCCATAAACGGCAGTATCAGATGGCGGAAACCGCCCGCGAGGCAGCCTTCGCAGCCGTCCAGGTGATTGAAGAGGACTTCGGTAGATCCGGTTCCGGTCAGATGCCCAAGCCAGGGTTCCAGCGCCTTGTTGCTGAGGTCTGTGCCGGATCGGTCGAAATACTTTGCTACATTGAGACATCCCTGCAGAAAGATGCCGCATAGTTCGCCATTTTCGTGGAATGTCCCTTTCTTGAATAGATTCCTGGCATAATCTCTTTTCTACAGCTGTTTGGTGGGATTCGAGCTGGTTGAAACAGACCGCTGAGAAAGGCTGTCACAACTGTTTTCAGGAAGCGTGGTGGTCGAGATGGTGATCAGGCCGGGTCCCGGATGACGTCCGCCCAGTCCGAGTTCTTTTCGGCTTCGCCGCGGACGAATGGGCAGAGCGGCACGATCTGCCGACCGCTTTCGCGGGCATCCTCCACCATCCGCTTGACCAGCGCCTGGGCCATGGTCCGGCTTCTCGCGCCTTTGGACATGGCAGTATAATAGGCCACGCGAAGCTGCGGAGTCGGATCGGTTACGACCAGCTCCACATGAGGCCCGGAGGGGCGGGCGATATAGCGAGCTTTTCCAATAAACTCTTCGTATTCGATTTGCATGGAGATCGACCTTTTTCAAGTATCGCCTTATTGATCGAAAAACTGACAGCTTCAGACCACGTGGTGGATGGTGCGCTATATCCCCGCTTCGTTTATGAAATGAATTTCAGCCTGCATCATGCCGTGTTTCATGCACAAGCAATGAACCGATGATCGCGACCATGGCTCCGAACACACCGCCGCCCAGATATCCGTAGATAATCGACGTAAGGCTCATGTCGAGAATCCAACAGGCAGTCGCGGTCAAAGCGATGATCATGATCGCCCATCCCGATACCAGAAAGAGGAATACGACGAGATAGGCCGATGGTTGATCATCATCCGAGCTCGAAAAGGGAGAGCAATCCCTTTGATTGGCGCTACTGGCAGGACGCTTGCGTTTCGCTCTATTCATGCAATGACCGATTTGAGAACCTGAATAATTTTCACTATCACGCCGATTGACGTGCCTGTCGCCGGGAGCCACTAACGCTCCCTTGTCCCGGATGTTTCTCTGGCTTGTCCCAAGGCTGAGATATCTGGCAGTCTGTTTCGTGACGTGGCGTCCGTCAGGGAAACGACTGCAGCGGCGCGCGGGCTGAAGGGGCAACGCATGACGGGTGAGCAGAAGGGTATCCGGGTGCTTCTGGTTGAAGATGAAGAGACGGTGCTGCAGCTTCATGGCGCCGTGCTGGTCGGTGCGGGTTGCGTCGTGGACGAAGCGCCCACTCTCGCCTGCTTCCGGGACAGGATTGCCCGCTCGCGTTATGACATCGTTCTGCTTGATCTGTGTTTGCCCGATGGCAATGCGCTGGAGGCGATATCCGAGATTCGCCGGGGCACGTCGGCCGGGATCATCGTCGCAACCTCGAACCGCGACCCCGACGATCGGCTGACCGGCCTGGAACAGGGAGCGGACGAATATCTGGAAAAGCCCGTGCATCCGCGCGAGCTGGTCGCGCGCGTGCGCAACCTTGCGGGGCGGCTCGCGGTCGCGAAGCGCGAGGAGAAGATGGAGTTGGTCCACCACTTCCAGGGCTGGAGCGTCGATCTGGCGGCGCGAACCGTCAGGCTTCACGACGGCGACACGCTGCAATTGACGGAAAACGAGTTTCGCCTGCTGGACGTGCTGATCCGAAACGCTGCGAAGCCGGTGCATCGGGAACGCCTGCTGACCGCGTTGGGCAGCGACGAGGAGGCAACGGACCGGGCGGTCGACAAGGCCATCTATCGATTGCGGGTCAAGCTGCATGCGGTCCTGGGCCATGCCACCCCCCTGATCGAGACGGTGCATGGCTTCGGCTATCGCTTCATCGCGGAGATCCTCTAGCATGGCCGGCGTCCCGCCGGACTCCCGGAGAGCCGCGATGGCCGATGAAGCTGAAAGCATGACCACCTTCGCCGTTCTGCGGCCGGATGGGCTGATCAGCTATTGCAGCGCGCCCTTTGCACACCTGCTTAGTTCCGAGGAACGGGTGGTTGTCGGCACGCCTATCGGTGCATGGCTTCGCCCCGTCGAGGGGGCGGCGTCCGGATGGTTCGCTGTCGTCCGGCAGTCAGAGGGACATCTTTTGCGGACAGGTGGGGTCGGGCAATTCCGTTACCGGCTCGATCCCATGGCCGGGGGCGGTGCGGTGCTGCATCTGATGCACGGGACCGGAAACCTCGACCCGATCTATGCGCGGGCCTTCCAGCTCAATCCCGGCCTGTCCGCCCTTTCGGTCCTGGACACCGGAGAGCATCTGGATGTCAACGACGCCTGGCTCAGGAACATGGAATATCGGCGCGATGAGGTGATCGGCCGCACCGCAAGCGAGATGCAGGTGTGGGAGCAGGGCGATACGAGCCGGACGGAAATCGTTCGCAGGCTGCGCGAGGATGGAAAGATCGAGAACTTCCAGGCCCGGATGCGGACGCGGACCGGTAAGCTGCGAGACATCCTGGTCAGCGCCGAGCTTGTCGAACATGCGGGCCGGAAGCTGGCCTTCTTTGCTTCGCACGACATCACCGAAGTGAAGAAGGCGCAAGAGGAACTCGAAGCGCTGAACCGGCAACTCGAACAGCGGATCGCCGAGCGGACCGCGGAGATCGTGCGGAAGAACCGCGAACTTGCCGAGGCGGCCGAACGCGCCCAGGCGGCGAACGAGGCCAAGAGCCAATTCCTGTCGGTCATGAGCCATGAAATCCGCACGCCGCTGAATGCACTGCTCAACATGGCCGAGTTGCTGATCGAGGACGGCAACCCTGCGCCCGCCGCGGCCCATCTGTCCGGCATCGCCAGTTCCGCACGCGCGCTGGCCGCCATCGTGGACGATGTGCTGGACTTTTCCCGCATCGAGTCCGGCCACCTGGAGATCTACCCCGCCGCGACGGATATCGGCCGGCTTTGCGAAGAAGCCGTGCGCGGCGTCGCGCCGCTGGCGCATCGGAAGGGGCTGGATATCGTCCTGACCTTCGGACAGCGGCTGCCCGCAACCGCGATGGTGGACCCGCTGCGGCTGCGCCAGATCCTGTTCAACCTTGTTGGCAATGCCATCAAATATACTCGGAAAGGCTGGATCGAGGTCAGGGCCGATGTCACGGGCGAAACCGCGGAACCCCAGTTGCTGGTCGAGGTGACCGATACCGGGATCGGCATCCGTCCCAACGATCTGGAGCGGATATTCGAACGATTTTCCCGCATCGGCGCTGATGCCAACCACGAGATCCACGGCGCAGGACTTGGCCTGAACATTTCGGCCGGGCTGGCCCGGGCCATGGGCGGCACGATCAGGGTCGAAAGCGAGGTCGACCGGGGCAGTGCCTTCCGCGTGACCTTGCCGCTGGTAACATGCGGCGAGCTTGCCGAGGACCCCTTGCGCCAACCCTTGCAAGGCCGCGTGGCCCTGCTCGGCCCGGCCACCAGGACTCGCGCGGCATTCGAAGCGATCCTGAAGAGGCAGGGGGTGGGTGCCTGCGTCCTCGATACCGCCGAGCCAGAGTTGGTCGCATCGTCTTCGGAAATGGACGCAGCGCTAATCATCCTGCCCATCGCTTCGGAGGGGTTGGATGCGAATGGCACCGCCAGCCTTTCGGACTGGTTCGCCGCAGCCAAGGCCCTGAGCGACAGGGTCTTGGTGTTGGCCCCGCTTGGAAATGCGTCCTATCGCACCCTGGCCGAGAAAAGCGGGCTTCGCGTGGAGGCTTATCCCCTGGCTCCGCCGAGGCTGCTTGCGGTCCTGCAGGGCAGGGCGGCGCCCGATCCGCGACCGGCGCCGGAGAAAGAGCTTTCGCTGGCGGGGATCAGGGTTCTCGTCGCCGATGACGGCGAGGAAAATCGGCTCGTCGCGCAATGGGTGTTGTCGGCCTCCGGTGCCCAGGTGATAACGATGGAGTCGGGCCGCTCGGCGATCGACTGCGCGATGAGGCAATCCTTCGACATCCTGCTGCTGGACCTGAGGATGCCCGATCTCAGCGGCTATGAAACGGCAGTTCGGATCAGGGCCCTGGGCGGATGGGCGGCCGACGTTCCCATCGTGGCGGTGTCGGCCAATATTGCCCCCGATAAGGCGCAGATGCAGGCGGCGGGGATCGACGGCTTTCTCGCCAAGCCCTTCACCCCTACGGCACTGCGCGCGAAAGTGCAGGGCCACCTGCGTCATTCGGCAGGTGATACCGAGCCGGACGATTCTATCAGGACGGATGCGACACCCGTGCTCGATGAGAGCTTTCTGGCCGCCCAGGTCACCTATGCCGGACCGGATGCGGTTGGGAAGGCGATTGCGGGTTTCCTCGGTAACTTGGACGGTCGGCTGTCTCGTATCTGGTCCGGCGCCGATGCAAGGGAGCGCGCCGATGCCGCCCATACGCTTGCCGGTGCGGCCGGCGCGCTGGGGCTGCTGGATCTGGCAACCCATTGCAGGCGGCTCGCGAGCGACAGGGGCGACAGCCCGACAGCGTCCTTGCGGCAAGACCGAGACATCCTGGCGTCAAGTGCGAGACGAGCCGTTGCCGCCTTGAGGGAGGTCAGGGATAAACTCGCTGCCGGTTCATCCCGACAGGAGTGAAACCTCCGGCTGCGGGCGACGCGGTGGGGATGAGAAAGGGGAGGCAGCGAGTCCGTCCGCGGGAGCGATCATGTTCGACTCAGAACTTTGCTGTCGTCGGAACGTGGGTGCCTTGGGGAAGAAAGGCGGAAGCGTCCGCCGGATCGCCCTGAGATGAGCAGGAAGATGCAAAACAGGCCAGCGGGGTGTTATTCGACCAGATATTCGTGTGGCTAATACCCGGATCAGCGATTACGCTGGCGCTGCGTTCAGCCTTGTGCAGGTCCCCGTGATGCCGGGTCCTGACGATTGAAGGCCACCCGATAAGATGCAACGCCGCGATGGCTTTAGTGAAAAGGTTCCATCGTGCTCGAATCCAAACCAAAGACACCATTGGCCGATCAGCATTTCTTTCTGTCGCCTCAGTTGAGCGAAGGCCAGAGTTCGGACGACGATATCGATCTGAACATCATCGCCAGCACCTATCGCTCGATCATCGATGAGCATGCTTTCGATGAGATGGTGGCGAGTTGGGAAGCCAAGCTCGCATCGTCCGGCGGAGATGCTGAGCATCCCAAAGTCTCCAAGGGGCTGTTCAGCCAGTTGCTGACCTTCCGCAACACCCTGGAAAAGCTGGATGTCCCGACGGAAAGCGACCCGCTGAAACTGGCGGTTTCCGAAGTGCCGGGACCGGCGACTGTGCTGTCTCCAAACGGCAATGTCGCGGTCATCAACATTGCGGGCGAACGCGCGTTCGGCAAGCGCCAGGGCGCGTTCATGGACGCTGCAGTCATCGCGCCGAATTCTCTGGAGGACTATCGTGCCCTGTTGCGTGCCGCCACCGGTCAGGGCAACGCGGCGCAAGCGATCCTGACGATCCTGCCGGCCACCGAGGGCTATGGCGAATCCTTCCTGGCCGAGAGCTACCTGATCCGCGTGCCGGGCCAGAGCGGCGCCCATATCGCCATCCGTTCCCTGGAAATCGCCTGGGGGCCGCGGATCGCCGAGCGGTTGCAACAGGCCTTCGGCCTGACGCAGGCCGAATCCGAGGTCGCGCATCTGTTCTTTCGCCTGCGCAACCTCGAATCGATCGCGACAGAGCGAGGCGTGTCGCTGCTGACGGTGCGCACCCAGATCAAGACGATCATGGCCAAGATGGGCGCCCCCTCGAATATCGACCTGATGCGCCTGCTGGCCATGATCGCCAGCCGTGAACATGTCGGGCTTCGGGGCGAAGCCCCTGTCTGGCACGATCCCCTGGGCCGCGAAAAGCTGATCGAGATGCCCGATGGCCGCAAGATCGCTTGGACCTGGATGGGCGCGAAGCGGGGCATCCCCGTGGTCATGCTTCGGGGATTGCCGATGACCTATCTGCTGCCTGGCGACGGAGAAGCCCGGCTGCGCGACGCTGGCATCTGTCTCTATGTTCCGTCGCGACCCGGTCACGGGAACAGCACCATGGACTCCTCGCTTGATGTGATGAGCGACAATCTTGTCGCATTGCGGGTCTTTCTCGACCAGGTCATCGGCCGCCCTTGCCTTGGCGTCGGATTGGCCAGCGGCACCTTGCCTCTGGTCGTCGAAGCGGTGGCAAATCCAGCGCGTTTCCACGGGATACTGGCAGTCGGTTTCTCGTGCGGGATCGATCCTTCGGGAGTCCAGCGCCTGCCGCAGATTCAACGCATCATGCTGCAACTCGCAGACAGCGCGCCATGGGTTGCCGAACTGATGGCCAAATCGGGACACCGGATGATGCGCCAGCACGGCCTGGACTGGTATCTGGAACGCGCCTTCCGCCATACGCCGCTGAACCAGCAAACGGTGCGTAACCCCGATTGGACGGCATTGATCCGGAACGCCTGTGAACATCTGCTGAAGCAGGGCCACGCGACCTTTGTGCGGGAATTGCAGCTTTCGCGCCACAGCATGGACACCGCGCTGCGCGAGTTGCTCATACCCATGCGATATCTGGCGCCCACCGAAGATCCCGGTATCGATCTTGCTTCGTGCAGGCAGCTGGAAAGGATCAATCCCTTGATCACCGTCGAGCCGGTCACCGATGCGGCCGAGTTGGTTTTTTACCAGCGCAATGACCTCATCCTTGATCGTATCATCGCCTTGGCACACCGAAACTGAGCTGCATACACCAATCGGCGTATGACAACGCGGATCGCCATCCTCTAGAGCGGCCACGCAGTGTGCACGGCTGGTGCGCAATAAATTGTTCAGCTTGGATATTGAGCGCCAGACCGATCTTCGGACTGGTGGTTTTGCAACGCGAGGGATTGATGAGCGACGCAACGATCATGCGGCGACGCCGCCAAGCACCGGAATACGTGGCCACCCCGGACATGGCAGCCTTCACCATCGGGCAGATTGCCATCACCGCGCTAAGGGAAGAGGGTGGGCTTTCCGTGGAAATACTGCGCAGGCACTTGGCTCGGGTCGCTTCCGGACAAGAGGATGCTGTCGCTAGCCGCGTGAGCCCGGACATGGCCCTGGGCGCGCTTCGTTATATCGAAACCTCCTTGCAGAACAAGGTAGCCTGAAGAGCTGGCCGCACCAGGCTGTCAGATCACTTTCTCTATTTAAAATTCTGCAATCATATCATTTTATTTATAGACAGGGGATGCGGCTTGCAATGCATCCTTCCAAGACGTGTTTCGACCCGCTCAGCGGGGAGGAGGTGGGGCACATTACTCGGCACCTCAGAGGAATTCGAGAGGCCCGGGTGAATTTTCTCGGTCAGAACGATGAACTGGAAGGGGCGCTGGATAACCTGCTCCAGGCTCTTTCGCCACCTGGCGCAGGATCCGCCCGCAGCGTGACGCGTTGCGGCCGGGGGGTTTGCCCGTCCCGCAGCAGATCAGCGCCTCGCGCCAAAAGCCCTCCGCGTGGCTGTCGTGGAACAGGTGGAAATGGCCGATGGCCCGCCGCCCGTAATCGGCGGGATGCAGCAATACCACCGTGCGGTCCGCGCCGGCATAATAGCCGAGCGTGCGGCGGATGGCAGACACGGTCCCCAACTCGTCATCCGCAACCGCGACCGCAAGGATATCCGCGCCCGGCACCTGCTATCATTTAGCGCAATGGTGACGTAGTGATGGCAAAACGATTCAGGCCAGACAATGCGCACTCATATTGCTGCTCTTCTCGCTCTCATGGTCGCCACCGGATGCGCGGTCGGTTCTGGTGCAGTGGTCAAGGGCGTCGGGCCGGACGATCTCCTGAAGCTTCGCGAAGGCCCTGGCCTCAATCACAACATCATCATCGGCCTGCCCGACGGAACGCGCCTCACCCGCCAGAACTGCGTCACAAATAACGGCAAGGTCTGGTGCAGAGTCTCGCTGACCGACCGGCCTGCTATCTCGGGTTACGTTTCAGCGGACTATCTGGCACATCGCTGACAGCAACTTGGCCCGTAGTTGCCCGTCACCCGATCTATGCTGCGCGGCGGTGTTTCCGAAAGTTGCCTATTGGATTACCGCTGCAGTAGCGTCTCGATCTACGTGGTCAGCGGAACATGTCCGTGCCTCATGCTTGACTGCAAATCCCCCGGCTGACACGCTCGGGCAACCCATCCCTTGAAGGTGAAGGCGGCGTAGAACAGCTGGATATCCCTGAAACCGGCGGTCGTCAGCAGCAGTTCGTCTTCCTCGGGCGGCAGGACGGGCAGCTGTTCCTTTATGCTGGAGATCCCGGCCATGGCCTGCGCCTCGGGCGTGCCTTCCGCGATCAGCCAAGCCGCATTGCGCCGCAACCAGAGATCCTGCTGCCCGCCTGTTAGCGGAAAGCTGTGATGGGCCATGACGAAGGGCGCCGCGGGGCGGAGTCGGCGATGCAGTTCGCGCAGGGTGCGCAGGCGTTCGTCTTGCGACAGGAAATGTAGGGTTAGCAGGCAGGTCGCGCCGTCGAAGGGACCCTTGGGGGCATCGTCGATATAGCCTTGGTGAAAGGTCACCCGGTCGCTGTCCTGGCCCAGGGTGTCGCGGGCCTGCCCGATCATCGCGGGCGAAGGATCGACGCCATCGAAGCGCCAGCCCGAATACGCCTGTGCAAAGGCTCGCAATTCCAGCCCGCCGCCGGCGCCGAGGACCAGGACCCGGCCATTTTCCGGCACATGTTCGGCCAGTAGGATCCCTGCCATGCGATGCATGTCGTGCAGGCTCGGGACATGGTGGGCGATGCGCGCGGCATAGCTGGCGGCAGCGCCCGGATGGGTCGCGCCGCTCATTCCGGCCAGACCAGCGAGCGGTGCAGCTGCGCCCCGGCCCATGCCCCGTCCCCCACCGCCAATGACACCGAATGCGGCGCCCGCGCGACATCGCCGCAGGCGAAGATGCCCGGAACGCTGGTTTCCTTGCCGTCGCCCGTCATGATCTGGCGGCCCATCGGCGTCTCGATCAGCGTGCAGCCGGCCATCTCGGCCAGCGCACTGGCCGGCTCGGTCCGGGTCGCGGTGAACAGCCCGGCGAAGGGCAGCACCCGGCCGTCGCGCAACTCGATATCCGCCGCGCCGGTCAACCGCGAGATCGGCGTCTCCTCGATCGTGACGCCGCGCGCCTGCAGGTCGGCGCGCTGTTCGGGATCGAGGCTCAGGGCGCTGTTGGTCAGGAAAGTCACCTCGCCCCATTCCGGCAAAAGCTGCGCCTGGTGGAGCGACATCGCACTGCTGGCGATGACCCCGATCCGGCCCTGATCCAGTTCGTAGCCGTGGCAATAGGGGCAATGGAACACCGTCCCGCCCCAGCGTTCGGCAAGGCCGGGAATCTCGGGCAGTTGATCGCTGACGCCGGTGGCCAGAAGGATGCGACGGCCCGCGAATGTGTCGCCCGCTTCCGTAGGAACCCGGAAGTCGTCCTTGCGGCCGGTGATGGTGCTGGCCGTGCCCTCGATCCATCTCACGGCAGGATAGGCCAGCAACTGGCGCCGGGCCTCGGCCCAGATGATTGCCGGGTCGACCCCGTCCTGCCCCAGAAAGCCGTGCGAATGGCTGGCGAAACGGTTGCGCCGCTGCCCGGCGTCGATCACCACCACCTTGCGGCGGGCACGCGCCAGTTGCAGGGCAGCGGCCATCCCGGCATAGCTGCCCCCGATCACGATCACGTCCTGCATGTCCTACTCCTGCGTGGCCCGCCTTTGCGCATGGCGGCGGGCGAAATCCCGGGCCAGATCGGCCAGCGTCACATCGGCGAAACGCGCCATCAGCAGCACCTCGGCCTCGGCGAAGGCGCCCTTGAGCGCGGCATTGACCGATTGCTCGACCAGGCATTCCGGCGTCTCGTTGCGGTTGCCGATGGCGAAGATCGCCGGCTCGCCCAGGGCTTCGTGCAACCGGCGCAGGCTGACCGTTTCCAGATCGGCCGAAATGCGCCAGCCGCCCGAATGGCCGCGCTCCGCCGTCACCAGCCCAGCCTTGCGCAAGAGACCCATGGTCCGTCGCACCACGACCGGATTGGTGCCGAGGCATAGCCCGAGTGCCTCGGAGGTCATCGGGCCGTCCTGCTCGGCCATGTGCAGCAGGGCATGAAGGACCGAGGAAAGGCGGCTGTCGCGTTTCATGTAACTATATATGTTACGATTCGAGGCGAGCGTCAAGATGCGCACGGCTTCCCGTCACCAGGGCATCCCACCACCCGACGCGACCTTTCCGGGTCTGCACGGCGTCAACCTCACCCTGGCTACGGTGATCTTCGGCACGGTCCACGATGCGTTCGAGTTGGGTGTGACTGACGTCGAAGGTGATGCGCTGCGCCAGCAGCTACTGGCGATGTGCCAAGCCAATCTGCAGATAGGGGGGCATAGCGGCCCTTAGCGGATAATCGGCACGCGCGAATGCTGCGACTCGGCTGTCTCCAAGGCTGCCATTCAGCCGATGCTGCAGCAAGATGCTTGAGATCACCTCTTGCCAACTGTGCAAGCCATGCCGTCTATCATCGCCGCGAGCTTCATGAGATCGGCCGCGTAAAACCCGGCGGCATTGATGCAGTTCGTCTCCACCAGCCGCAGACCTTCCTCGGTGCGGCAGATGTCCATGACATAGGCGGGCGAATACCCCCCGTTCAGCCGGGCCAAGGTCTGGGCGAATTCAAGCGCGTCCTGATCGATCTCATGGCGATAGGTGACGCGTGCACCCTCCTTGTAGAGCGAATAGGTGACGACATCGCCGTTCACGATCCAGATGCGCCACTCCTTCAGGATCCGGGCCGGCGGGGTCAGCATCATCAGCGTGTCCGGGCGCAAGGAGCCATTGGGTATTTCGCCCGGATCAAGCGACATGACCTTGCGGGCCGTCTCGCGAATCTCCGCAGCGGTCTTGACGTTTCCCGCCTGTTCCTTGCTGTCGGCGACCGGACGAATGAACCAGTGACGGCCATCGTCCGGCAGTCCCGCCTCGATCTCGCCGACGCGAAGAAACGTCGCATCCGGCCCGTTGAGCATGAAGGGTTGCCACGGCTTCTCGTGGACGAAGGGCGCTACTCGGAAAACACCCGGATGGAAGCCTTTTGCTTCGGCGTATCGCCACAGCGTGTAGGAGCCGAACATTACCACGGCTTGCGGGTCGCGCACCTCCGGCTCGGGCACCAGATCGCCGACGAAGGGAACCACCTTGTGCCATGAATAGGAAATGCCCAGCCGGTCCAGCGCATCCGCCAGCTTCTGCGTGTCCTCGAACCGCTGAAGAATCCACTGCATCCCGTTTCATATCCCTTGCCGCAACACTTCGCTGGAGAGCATGGAAGCGTTCGAAAGCCAATGACCGCTTGGAATGTTGCGCAACCTGCTGCGGCGCTTCATCGACATATCACGCTGCGCGGCCCCATCCGGGGCAAAATGAAACGGCCGGCGAGAGACAACCCGACAAACCTCTGGTGTGAATAGGCAGCGACCGGCCACCCTCAGTTCGCGATCAGCGCGAAGGCCAGCCATGTGTCGTCCTCCACGTCCAGGCGCCCCTCTATCGCGTCCAGCTTGGTGTGGCGCATCGCCTCGTCATAGGAACCGGTTGCGGCCAGATGGGCATAGAACCTGTCCATGAAGATCGCCGCGCCGCGGTCGCCGACCGGCCAGCGGGCCAGCAGGCTGCGGCGGGCGCCGGCGATGGCCAGTGCGGAAGGCAGACCGTTCAGCCCCTCGACATAGCTGCGGTCGCCCTGTGCGGTGTCGCAGGCCGACAGCACGACCAGGTCCACGCCCGACAGATCCCAAGAGGCGACCTCGGCGGCATAAAGAATCCCGTCATCGGCGGCTTGCCGCGCCTCGTCGCCATTCCCTGCCCCGGCCAGCGCGATGCCTGCCCGCCACAAGGGCGCGGTTTCGCCCGCCTCGACCGGCCGGAAAAAGCCATGCGTCGCGAAATGCAGGATGCGGCGGCCGCCGGAGGTCGCGCGGACCTCCGCCTCGCCGGCATCGGTGCCGCGCAATATCTCGGGCTCATAGCCGGCGGCCGTCATGCGCGCGGCAATGGCCTCCACCTCCGGCCCCGAGGCGGGCAGCGCCGACATGCCGTCCGGCCCGTAATCGACAGCGCCGACCAGCAGCATCGGGCCGGGCTGCGCAACCTGCTCGCGATCCGCGGGCGGGATCGCGCGCGCATTGCGCAGGATGCGCACATCGCGGGTCTCGATCAGGGGGCGGCCCTGGCCGTCCAGCAAGCCGTCGAAGGGGATCAGATGCGTCACCCCGTCCGGCACCACGAACAGCCGCCCGACCTTGGCGACGCGGGCGCCGAACCGGCCGACCGTCATGTCATGAAGCTTGCGACGCGCCGCCTCGGTCATCAGCTTGCCGTCCGGCGGGATCAGCGCCTCGAAATCGGCGGCAAGCCCCAGGTCGGCCAGCATCGCGTCGCCGCCGTGCCAGGCCATCATCGCGAAGATCCGCTCCTCGACCTTGCCGCTGGCCGAGCGCAGGGGGACGCTGAGGAAATCCAGCACCGCCTCGCCCTCGGCCAGTCCCGCAAGGATGGCCTCATAGGACCGCTGCCCTTCGCCCTCCAGCCGGGCGAGCCCGCCGATCCGTTCGGCCAGCCTGGCCTCGGCCATGGCCAGATCGGCATCGGTCGCATCCGGACGCGACAGGCTTTCCGCACGCAAGGCGCGGACCCGTTCCAGCAGCGCCAGGTCCTCGGGCGGCAGACGGTCGCGGAGGCCGTCCAGCAAGGCGCGTTCCAGGCTTCCGGGGGCCTTCCATTCGACCAGAAGCCGGCCGACAAGCTGCATGACCTGCGGCTTGTCCCGCAGCGCGTGGAAGCTGTAGCGCATGATATCGCCGATATTCTCGCGCGTCGTCGTCGCCACCTGTTCCAGCGTAGCGGGGTCCGAGGTCGAGGCGAACTCCCGCCGCGACCAGATGCGCAGACGGCGTTCCAGCTCGACATAGGTGGCGAGGCTTTCCTCGGTGTCCAGCGCGCTTTCGCTGCGGGCCACGTTGGTCAGCATCGCCAGCGTCGTCGGATGATACGGGCCATGCCAGGCATCGGCGAGGCGCAGCGACAGGCGGTTGAGCGCAAGTTCGGTCCGTTCGTCGCCCCGTCGCCCGGCAATCCCCGCCAGCCGGTTGGCCAAAAGGACGTTATCGCCGCTGGGCTCCGCCCGGTCCGAGATGGCGTCCAGATCGAAGCCCTCGGCCGGGGCGGTGCCGGTCAAGGCCGCGATCATGTCGCGTTCCAGCCGCATGTCGCGCGTCAGGGGGTTATCGGGGCCACGCGTGCCTTCCAGCGTGGCGGTGATGGCGTCGTAATGCGCCTTGGCCTCGTCGGGCCGGTCCAGCCCAACCAGGTCGAGCGCGAGGTTCTTGCGGCTGGTCAGCGTCGCGGGATGCGCGGGGCCGAGATTGGCCTCGCGCCAGCCGTAGGCCTCGCGATCCAGCGGCTCAGCCTCGGCGAAGCGGCCAAGGGTGCGCAGCACCGCGGCAAGGTTGTTCGCCTGCAGCATGGTGTCGTCGCTGTCGCCCAGGGCACGCCTCGCCCGTTCCAGCGCATCCCGCAGCAGCGGCATGGCCGAGGCGGGCCGGCCGGCAAAGGCATAGGTCTGGCCCAGCCCGCCGATGGCCGCGATGGTATGGGCGCTGTCGGGGCCCGCCACGGCTTCGAGGATCTCGATGGCGCGCCGGTGATGGTCGATGGCCGCGTCATGGCGCCGCCGGTCGCGGTCCAGGATGGCGGCGTTGAAATGCGTGATGCCAAGCGAGAGGCTGGCGCCGTCCTCCTCCAGCGCGGCGATCAGGCGGGCGAAGACCTGTGCGGCCTCGTCAAGCGCGCCGCCGTCCTGGAGCACGATGGCGGTGTTGTTCAGCATCCGCAGGTAAAGCTCGGGGTCCCCTTTGGCCAGGACCGCGAAGGCTTCCTCGCGCAGCGCCCGCGCCTCGTCATGCCGGCCCTGCTGATCGAGCAGGCCGGAAAGCGTCAGCCGGCCGGCCTGCAGGGCGGGGGCGTCCTCCCCCCATGTGTCGCGGCGGAACGCGACCAGCCGGCGCGCGGCCGAGATGGCCATGTCCAGCCGCCCGGTCATGCTGGCGGCCTCGACCAGCAATTCCTGCCCGGCGTCGAACAGCTCCGGTGCGGCTATCGCCGCTTCCGTCAGACGCGGCCCAAGGGCCTCCAGCGCCAGGTGCGGCTGGCCGGTGGCATTGGCGATCTCGGCCAGCCGAACCGCGATTTGCAGCGCCTCGGACCCCTGCGCCTGGTCCAGAAGCAGGCGATAACCCTCGAGCGCCTCCGCATGGCGCCCGGCATCGACATGAGCTTCGACGGCCTCGATGGTCGGCAGTTTGACGGGCCGCGCATGGACGGGTGCGATACAGCACCATCCGGCAAGAAGCCCCGCCAGCAGGATCGAGGCAGTTCCGCGTATGGCCGGCATGGGCAACGTCCCCCAGCTTCCGATGCCGCCCAGTGATAGGGTGGTTTCCTGCGGGATCCAATCCGCTTGCAGCCCGTATCGCACACGCCACCGCTCCGGCTCGGTGGTGCCACTTTCCCGCCCTTCCCGATGCTTGTAGCCTTCGACGGAGGCCCCAAAGCAGGAAGCACAGCATGACTACCCCGACCCTTGCACGGCTGACGCGGCGGTCGCTGCTGGGTGCCGGGCTGGCCTGCCTTGCCCTGCGGCCGGCAAGCGCGGCCCCGGAATGGCGCCATATCGATCCTGTCGCCATCACCGCCGAGGACATCGCCTGGTTCCGGGCCTGCCGCGCCGTCTGGATCGACTGCGAATCCGGCGCGCCCGGCATCGTCCCCGGCGACATGACGCTGGAGGATTACGCCGCCGAGTTCGACAAGCCCTCTTCCACGATCATCGCGCGTATGGAGCGGCTGGTCTGCACCTTCTTCCTGCATGCCCGCTTCACGCCCGGCACTTACGCCTTCCGCCAGCCCGTCGAGGGCAGGGCCAGCTTCACCGTGACCCCGGACCACATCCGCCTGCTGCAAACGACCAGTTGGCGGGGCAGCGTGATCGACTGCAAGCGGCCCTATGGCGACTACGTGCATTTCGAGATCGACATGGCCCGCGCGCTTGGCCTGCCGGTCTTCCTGAGCCCCGAGGGTTATGACGAGATCGGCCCGGAAAACGAGGCGCGGATGGATGCGCTGCACGGCGAGATGCTGTTCGTGCTGCAAGCCTATCTGGAACATGCCGAGATGCGGCCGGGCGACTGGTTCATTCCCTATGACGGCTGGGAGGGCATCGTGATGCCGCGCTGCGTGCCGGTCGGTGCGGACCAGGTGGCGCGCTACAAGGCCGCCATGGCGGCGATCACCTTCCGGGGGATGTGGGAGACGCCCTATGACCTGGTCGTGCCCAGGATCAATGCCTCGGTCGCATTGTTTGCCGTGAAGGGCTGAAGCGGGATGTCCCGCAAGGGATCGATATCACGCCTCGTTGCCGGTCCGGACCGCGTCGGCTACCAAGCCGCGAAAGCACAACGGGATGGGACGATCATGAAAGCTCTGCTGGCTGCCGGACTGCTGCTTTGCGCAACGGCTGCACCCGTGCTTGGCAGTCAGGCTGACTGCCAAGCCGATCTGGATCTCCTGCGCGCGGCACTTGGCGATGCGTTCGCCCCCGACGACGCGAACCCTTTCGCCGCTTTGGAGCCCGTCAGCGAGGACGGCCGCTGCGTGCTGCGCGATCTGGCGGTGCAGATGCCGGACGGCGCCGCCCCGGGGATGCTGGAGGCGCAGGAGATTTCCTGGCGCGCGACCTGGCCTGACGAGGCGCCGGGCGGGGTGCCGCAAAGCCTGGTCCTGGACGTAAGCGGCGCGCGAATGGTGCCGCAGCTGCGGGACATGGCGGATATGGCCTATCAGATGCGGCTGACCGCCGAACTGAGCAGCACCGACCTGCATCTCGACTACGCGATCGACCCGGCGGCAAAGCGGCTGGTGCTGAGCAGCCTGGATGTGGCGCAGACCGGCGGCAACCGCCTGGCCCTGAGCGGCACGGTCGAGAATTTTGACCTGGCCGCCCTGACGGCACAGCCGCCGCAACTGGACAAGGTGATGCAGTTCCGGCTGACGGATCTGGACCTCAGGCTGCGCAATGCCGGCCTGTTCGAGAGCATGGCGATGCTGTGGCTGAGCGCGATCCAGCCGCAATTCGGCGACACGCCGGAGGCCGCGGTCGACAATGTCAAGGCATGGCTCACGGAACAGATCGGCGCCATGCCCGATTACCTGGTGACGCAGGACAGTCGCGTGGCCATGGCGGCGATGGTGGCCACCCTGCCGCATCCCGAGGGGGTGATGCACCTGAAGCTGAGCACTGAGAACGGCATCGCCGGTCAGGATGTGATGCCGGCCTTCCTGCTGGGACGACCGACCTGGGCGATGCTGGAGCAGCCCCTGGCCGGGGTTCGGCTCTCGGCGGACTGGCAGCCGCCGGAAGCGTGCGATTGCGATGCAGACTGGTAGAAGGGCGTTGCCGGTTCGGACGGCCACCCTTCGGCATTCGCATTCCGGGAAGGAACCGGCATGACACCCTTTCTCCTGCGCCCGGCCACCGATGCGGACCGCGACCGGATCGCCGCGATCTGGCATGCCAGTGCGAGCCTGCCCGGCGTGGGCCCGCCATCGATGCCGAGCCGGGCCGAGCTTCGCCGAAGGGTCGATGAGGACATGGCCGGTGGCTGGGAGGTCACGGTGGCCGACAGCGGGCACGAGATCCTCGGCTTCGTGGCGATCCGGCCCCGGGATGGCATCCTGGCGGAACTGTTTCTTTCTCCCAGGTGCATCGGCGGCGGGATCGGCAAGGCGCTCCTGGATCATGCCAAGGCGGCCATGCCCGGCGGCTTCACCCTGTTCACCACCTCGGAAAACAGCCGCGCCCGGCATTTCTACGAACGCGAGGGGCTGATCGCGCTGCGCGAGGAGCCGCATCCCCGGTCCGGCCATCCGGTGACCTATTACGAATGGGTCGGCGCAGGAACATGAACGCAGGCCGGGGGGCAGGAAAACCCCAACGCCCGTTGACGAGTCAAGCCAGGGTAGCTGGTGCCCGAACTGGTCTGGCCTCGGTGCGCAGAGCCCCGGCCATGCAACGTGACGAAAGGTGTCCGAGCCGCCGCCCTCACGCTATGGGCACGGTTCCCCCGTCGATCACATGTTCCGTGCCGGTGATGACTGCTGCCCGATCTGAGGCGAGAAAGGCGATCAGGCTGGCCACCTCGGCCGACTTCGCGAGACGGCCGCCCTGCCGCTTGGCAAGCCGCAGTACTATCGCCACCGGCCGCATGGTCCGCCTGCTGGAGGAATGGACCCCGCCGCACCCGGGCTTCTGCCTGTATTCCCCCGGCCCGAATCCGCCGGTGAGGTTCACCGCCTTCCTCGCGATGGCGCGAGAAAGGGCGGCCCAAGGGGGCAGATAGGCCCGTTGCGGCCTATACATATGAGCGACTTCCGCAGCCACGCCAGGCTCTCGATTGCGAACCGCAGCCGGCACATGGCGAGCGACGGCACCATCCCCGGCCGGTGATCTGGCCCGAAGCGGTCATTCGAGATCCCCTCGCGCAGGCGGTCTGCCTCCCCTTAGTCGGCATAGAGGCCGCCACTAAACAACACTTGCGAAAGCGAAGATTTTACGAGTAGCTGGCAAGTGATGCAACTATTCATGGAAGGTCACTGCCAGATATGTTGCTGGAACATCTGATATTCAAGAACGGACCTAAGCCCGAGGCACCCCCGCTTGAGATCGCTCCGGGGCGCGTGACCATATTTGTCGGCCCTAACAACGGTGGTAAAAGTTCCGCTCTTCGCGACATCACCAACGAATTCGTCTTCAATCAGGCTCACGACCAGCATGTGGTTTCTGAGGTGAGAGTTGCGAATATTACAAGGGAGCGAGCAGAGCAAAAGATTTCAAAATTCCGCGTTCCAGAAGTTGGAGAAACACCCGAGCGGCGGATATTCATGCGCAGGAATATGGGCCGTCAGGAGGTTAATGAGCAATATCTTCTTGATAACCTATTGAATCAATTCAATCAGCGGCCGCGCGATCAAAACTACAACTGGCAATACATTTCTCAGCATCTATTAAGTATGTTCGCGCTCAATCTAACGGGCGAGAGCCGTCTGGGGCTTGTAAATCAGTCTCAGGCACAAAGATTGATCGATCCGGCCCAGACGACGATCGCAGCCTTGTTCCAAGACGATGCTCTTCGACATGCTCTATCGGATATCATCTATGATTCGTTCCAGATGCATCTCGTGATTGATGCCACCGACATGGGATCATTCGCATATGCATTGTCAGAAACGAGGCCGCCTGCTGAAATCGAGCGCGCTTTTACGGCTGAGGCCATCGAGTTTTTTCGAAATTCGCACGCTCTTTCCGCATCGAGCGATGGGACAAAAGCGTTTGTTGGCGTTCTGTCGGAGGTCATTGCAGGCGATGTGGAAGTTCTAATCATTGATGAGCCGGAAGCATTTCTACATCCCGGCCTCGCCTACACGCTTGGCAGGCAGATATGGCTCAAATCGGTGCAGACAAGCAGCTTTTCGCTGCGACGCACAGCCCGCATTTCCTAATGGGTTGCCTTTCAGCGGGCTTACCGATCGATGTTGTGCGACTCACGCATCGGGCAAGAAGAGGAACGGCGCAGCTATTACCTGCGGCGCGGCTGTCACAAATGATGAACGATCCCCTGCTACGATCTGTGGGGGTGGTCTCGGCCTTATTTTATGAATCTGCTGTAGTCGTTGAGGCGGATGCCGATCGCGCATTCTATGAGGAGATCAACAATAGGCCAAATCTATACTCTCCGCCAAGCGTCCGCCATGCAACATTTCTCAATGCTCACAACAAGCAAACGGCCTCAGAAATCGTGGCGGAGCTACGCCAAGTTGGCGTGCCGTCAGCGCTGGTAGTTGACATCGACTGGATCAAAGAAGACGGGCAGGTCTGCACCAAGTACCTCAATGCCGCTGGCATACCAGAAGGACTGCGACAGGGCCTACGAAACACACGTCAAACCGTGAGAGCATATCTTCATGCTGCCAACCCTGATTATAAAAGACAGGGAGGGATCGCCCTGCTAACTGGCGATGAGCTTGCTACAGCGGTAGCGTTTTTCAACCAGATGGAGACCTATGGCCTGTTCACGGTGCGCGCTGGAGAACTTGAATCATGGTTACCCCATTTGAACTGTAACCGTAATAAATCGGTCTGGCTGGGCGAAATGTTCGCCGCACTGGGATCGGACCCGTCCCTTGCCGCATATGTAAGACCCGCACAGGATGATGTGTGGGAATTTTTACGCAACATAGCGGCTTGGGTCTCAAACACAGATAGACTGGGGATGGGAACCTAGAGTTGCTGAACAGACGTACGGTCATTTTCCGCCCATGTCGCCGCCGCCCCCTCAGCTATCGACCTGCGGGGTGAGGCTCCTGCGGATCTCCTGCCCATCCCGGCCCGGCGGCGATCCGAACAGGCGGCGATATTCCCTGCTGAACTGCGACGGGCTCTCATAGCCGATGGCGTAGCCGATCCGGGCGACATCGGCACTGTCGGAGAGCAGCAGGCGGCGCGCCTCCTGCAGGCGAAGCTGCTTCTGGTACTGCACCGGCGTCATCGCCGTGACGGACTTGAAGTGGCGGTGGAAGGTCGCGGGGCTCATCCCGGCGACCTCGGCAAGCTGGCGCACATTCAGCTGATCCGCGAAGCCCTCGCGGATGCAAGCGATGGCCCGGCCGATCCGCGCCATGTGGCTGCCCGCAAGGCCGATCTGGCGCAGCGCCGGACCCATCGGCCCGTTCAGCAAAAGCCAGGTGATCTCCCGCCGGATCAGCGGTGCCAGGATCGCGATGTCGCGCGGCCGGTCGCACAGAGCCATCAACCGGCAGAGAGGATCGGCCAGATCCGATCTGAGCGCATGGACCGCCAGCGCCGCACCGGCGGGGGCATCGTCGATTCCATCCAGTTCCAACAGCAGGTCGGAGATCGTCGCGGGGTCCAGCGCAAGGCTGAAAGCTAGATAGGGCCGCTCTGGCGTCGCGCGGGTGATCTCGGCCCGGATCGGCACCTCCATCGACGCGATCAGGCATTTCCCGGCGTCATAGCGATAGGCGCGCTCGCCAAGCATGCTGGTCTTGGCGCCCTGCGCCACGACGCAGAGCGACGGGCGGTAGACGGCATGGATCGGCCCGGTCGGCGCGGTGACCGAGGTCAGGAACAGCCCCTCGATCGGGGTTTCCCGGCCATGCGCCTGCCACTGGCGGGCGATCAACTCCTTGAGCGGAGCAAGATGCTGGTTTTCCATGCCGCACAATCTAGGATTCCTGCGCGCGGTTCACAGCCCGAAATCGGCGCGCATGAGAGGATCGTGCAAGGATTTGCGAGGATCGGCGTCGCGATCCTGGGCAGGGCAGCCCTATTTTCGCCCTGACCCGGCGGCATTCCGCCCCCGACGTCTCCGACATGAAGGAACATCCCATGCGCTACCGCACTCTCGGCCCCAGCGGCCTGCTGGTCTCGGAACTCTGCCTCGGCACCATGACCTTCGGCGGCTCGGACGGCATGTGGGGCCAGATCGGCCAGCTGCGCCAGGACGAGGCCGACACGCTGGTCAAGGCGGCCCTCGATGCCGGCATCAACTTCATCGACACCGCCAATGTCTATGCCGGCGGCGAAAGCGAGCGGATCCTCGGCCAGGCTATCCGCAACCTCGGCATTCCGCGCGACGAGGTGGTGATCGCGACCAAGGTTCTTGGGCCGATGGGCGAGGGCCCGAACGCCCGCGGCGCCTCGCGCGGCCATATCATGGCGCAGGCCAAGGCCAGCCTGGAGCGGCTGCAGATGGATCACATCGACCTCTACCAGATCCACGGCTTCGATCCGCTGACCCCGATTGCCGAGACGCTGGAAGCGCTCGACACGCTCGTGCGGCAGGGCCATGTGCGTTATATCGGCCTGTCGAACTGGGCGGCCTGGCAGATCGTCAAGGCGGTCGGCATCACCGAGGCGCGCAAGCTGGCGCCGATCCTGTCCCTGCAGGCCTATTACACGCTGGTCGGCCGCGATCTGGAACGCGAGATCGTGCCGATGCTGCAAGCCGAAGGCATCGGCTTGATGGTCTGGAGCCCGCTGGCGGGCGGGTTCCTGTCGGGCAAGTACAGCGATGGCAGCACCGGGAACGACGGTCGCCGGGCGAGTTTCGACTTCCCGCCGGTCGATCTGGCGCGCGGCGATGCCGCCATCGCCGTGATGCGCGGGATCGCATCGGCCGAGGGCTGCACGGTGGCGCAGGTGGCGCTGGCCTGGCTTCTGCACCAGCCGGTGGTGACCAGCGTGATCGTCGGGGCCAAGCGGATAGATCAGCTGCAGGACAACATCCGCTCGACGGAGGTGGCCCTCACCGCCGAGGACCTGGCGGCGCTCGACAGGGTGACGAGGCTCCCCGCCGAATATCCGGGCTGGATGCTGGAACGCCAGTCGCAATATCGCGCGGCCTTCGCCTCACGGAAGGGCTGAGATCCCCGCGTCGCCCCGCCCGTAGGCGCGGGGTGACGGCGCTGGTGCTGGGCGGCGTTCGAACGGTTGAGACTATGCTCGAATCTGATATGATCGAGCATGAAGGAGATGTCGCCATGCCCAACGTCCATCTGACGGAACCGATGCGGGATTATGTCGAGGGCCAGATCAGGTCCGGTGCCTATGCCAACCTCAGCGAGGTCGTGCGCGCTGGGATCCGCCTGCTGATGGAGAAGGACGGCGCAAGACAGTTCTATGCGCTGAAGGCGGAACTTGAGGAAGCTGCCGCCGCAGCCGAGGCAGGGGGCTTTGCGGAGTTCGACGCCCGTGCCTTCGAGCCGGACGCCTTCCGAGGCTGACCCTCCGAATGGTGATCAGGCTATCCGACCTTGCCCGGCAGGATCTGGAGGAGATCCGCCAATATACGGTCGAACAGTGGGGCAGGGAGCAATGGCTGCGCTATTATCGGGGTCTCGCTTCCGCATTCGAGCGGATTGAGCAGGCGCCGCTCTCGGGCCGGCCGCGAGATCTGTTCCTGCCGGGGATGCGTTCGATCAGTTACGGAAAGCACATCATCTTCTACGCGCCGATCAAGGCCGCGGGAGGCGCGGTCGTCGTGCTGCGGATACTGCATCAGAGGCGGCACCTTCCCGCGCTGGTCTATTACGAAGACATTGAATGAAATCGGCTTCGGGAGCTTTTTCGTGCTGCGGGACGCCTCTGGACCGGGAAGTGCCAGCCACACTTGAAAGCCCGACAGGAACTGGATATTCTGTTTTTATACAGATACTTACAGGGAGTGTTGATCTCGGTAGTTGCGAGTCCGCGCAACGATGTCTTCGTCGTTCTGGCCGCGGGGGATGCGACGCTGCGTGGGGCTGTGCTGTGCCAGCGCGCGGCACGGCTTGCGCTCCGTTGCACGCGGCTGGGCCGAACCTGGTCGATGCAGGCCCGACAGGGCGAGGGGCTGAAAAGCCTTCTCGTGCTGTCGCCGTCAGGATCGGCTTCCAGCGTCGGATCGGCAACCGCCTTGCGCAGCCGGTCCTTCTTCTGGAGGTCCTTCCACTGGCGCAGCCGGTCCCGGCTCATGCCGCCGAGCTGCAATAGGTCAGCGCGGAAACGCCGATCTGGCGCCATCGTCCTGCCCTGGCCGCGCAGCACTTCAACCCGCCGCAACTTCGGCTTGTGCCGCTTCCGTGCCATTGCGCCCCGTGCTTCATGGCCGGAACCATCTTCCAGGATGGACCCGTTCAAGGGAGGTGGATCGGTCGCGGACGATTGCATCCCTGCTCCGGGCGCGTTAGTTGCAATGACTACCAGTCGCCATTGCCCGCATTGGAGGGACGATCCCGTGGATATCGCAAACCCGCTTCAGACCCTTATTGCTGACCTGCAGGGCCTGCATTTCAGCGACTACGAATCCCGTGCCTATCTGGGGTTGCTGAAGATCCAGCCCGCGACCGCCTATGAGGTGGCCAAGGAAGCGGGGCTTCCCAAGGCGAATGCCTATTCGGTGCTGGAAAGCCTGGTTCGGAAGGAGGCGGTGCAGCCGGTTTCCGAAAGCCCGGTCCGCTATACCGCGACGCCGCCGGACGTGCTGCTGTCGGCCATCGTCGAGACGACCGAGCGGCGCGCGGCCCGGATCAAGGAAGGGATCAGCAAGCTCGGCAATGTGCCGCAGCAGGAATATGTCTGGTCGATGACCGGGGCGCATGCCATCAACTCGCGTATCTCGCAGATGATCGACGCCTCGACCACGCATCTCTGGATCAAGGGGTCGGAGGACAATCTCGAGGGGCATCTCGACCAGCTCGAGGCGGCCGCGCGGCGCGGGGTGGACGTGCTGATCGTGCTGTTCGGCACCAAGGTCGAGCAGTTCTCCTGCGGGGGCCGCATCACGGTCATGCTGCACGAGGGCAATGGCATTCCGGTGGCGATGGCCCCCTATCTGATCAGCATCACCCGCGATTTCGAGGAGGCGCTGGTGGCCGAGTTCGGCAGCCAGCCGCACGGTTCCTATACGCGCAACAAGCCCCTGGTGAACATCTTCGACAGCCTGATCCGGCACGAGATCTATTTTTGCGAGATCTTCGCCATCTTCGGCGACGAGATCCAGAACCGCTTCGGCCCGGCCCTGTTCGAGCTGCGGCAGAAATACCTTCCCCCTCCGCAGGTCGAGACGCTTCGCAAGCTGATCGGCGTTGGGGACGACGCGAACCCCTGAGGCCCGCGCCGCATTGGATCGCGACGCCGGGTCCCTGCCGTTACCCGCAAGCGCCGCGCATGGCGGATGACCGGCGGTCGTCCTGTCCGTTGCGCGGCGGTCCTGGCGGATTTTCTGCAGGCCGATCCGCTGTCCGGCATGCCGGCGGAGGGCGGGGGCCGCGGCCAGCGGTCCCGCCCCTGGTGCTATTGCAGCAGGCCCAGATCGGTGAGCGAGGCCCTGAGCCGGTCGCGCTCGGTCGCGAGGAAGGTCATCGTCTCGTCGTGGCCCTTGACGTTTTCGGTCCAGTAATTCTCCGCGACTTCCTTTTTCCAGGCGTCGGTCGCGGCCATCTTCTGCAAGGCATCCTCCCAGAAGGCGATCTGCTCGGGCTCCATGCCTTGCGGGCCGATCACGCCGCGGAACGGGCCATAGACCACGTCATAGCCGAGTTCGGTCCATGTCGGCACATCAGACAGCGCCCCGCCCAGCCGCTCGGGCGCGCTGACCGCCAGGCATTTCACGTCGCCCGACCGGACATATTCCGCAAAGCTCGCGGCGGGGGCGATGGAAAAGTCGATATGCCGGCCAAGAAGCGCCGTCACCGCCTCGGACGCGCCCTTGAAGATCACGGTCTTGGGTTTCATCACGTCGAAGCCCACCGCCCCGGCAAGCTGCGCGAAGGCCACGTGGTTGTGGTTGCCCGGCGTGGTGGCGAAGCCGAAGCGGATCGCCTCGGGTTTTTCCTTCAGCGCCGCGACCAGATCCGCGGCGGTTTCCAGGTCGCTGTCGGCATGGACGGCAAAGCAGAGATATTCCGAAACCAGCGTCGCGATGGGGGTCAGGGCCTCGAAGGTCATGGGCGAGGTGCCCCGCAGCTCGTCGGTCAGGATGTTGGGCGAGGTGATCGAGATATAGTGCATGTCGCCCGGATGCCGGTTCATCGAGGCGAGGCCGACCGCCCCGCCGGCGCCGGGCTGGTTGATGACGTTGATCGGCTGGCCGACGATGCCGTCCTCCAGCACGCGCTCGATCGCTCGGGCGGTGCGGTCGAAGCCGCCGCCGGGCGAGGCGCCCACGATGATCTCGATCACGCGGGTCGGCTCGGCAGCCTGTGCGGCGGCGGCGCCTGCGGCCACGGCCAGGGCCATTGCAACGATGCGGCTGAATGCAGCCATGGTGTCCTCCTATTGGGTTTGCGGTCTTTTTTCCTTTTTCGCCGCGCGCCGAAGCGCACGGTTCCGCGGGCTCATCAGCCGGGTGGCGGGCAGGATCGCCGCCAGCAGCACAAGAAGCGCGCTGAGGCCAAGGAACACCGCCGCGATGCCGCTGGGCACCAGCCCGGCCGGATCGCCGTCCGACAGGGAAAGCGCCTGGCGCAGCGATTGTTCCAGGCCGCCGCCCAGGGCGACCGCCAGCACCAGCGGGGCCAGCGGCACCTGCGCGCTGCGCAGCAGGAAGCCGATGACGCCGAAGACCAGCGCCACCTGGATGTCGAAGACGTTGTTGTTCAGCGAATAGGCCCCGGTGACGGCCAGCAGCAGGATGATCGCGTTGAGGGGCGCGCCGGGCATCATCAGCATCCGCACGAAGATGCCGATGAAGGGAATGTTGAGGATCACGAGCACCACGTTCGCGACATAGAGGCTGCCGATGATGCCCCAGACCAGGTCGGGATTTTCGGTGAAGAGATGCGGGCCCGGCTGGATGCCGAAGATCATCAGCGCCCCCAGCAGGATCGCCGTCGCCGACGATCCGGGCAGGCCCAGGGTGAAAAGCGGGATCAGCGCGCCGCCGACGCTGGCATTGTTGGCGGCCTCGGGGCCGGCCACGCCCTCGATCGCGCCCTTGCCGAATTCTTCGGGGTGGCGGCTCGACCGGCGCTCGGCGGCATAGGAAAGAAGCGTCGCCACCGCCCCGCCCGCGCCCGGCACGACCCCCACCATGAAGCCGATGACCGAGCCGCGCAGGAAGGAAAAGCGGCAGCGCTTCCATTCGGAGGGCTCCATCCACAGCCGTCCGACCGTCTCGACCTTGCCCCAGCGCCGGGCCATGATCTCCTGGATGTTGGTAAAGACCTCGGAGATGCCGAAAAGGCCGATGATCACCGCGATGAGGCTGATCCCGTCGAAAAGGTTCGGCGAGTTCATGGTAAAGCGCGCCGCGCCGCTTTGCAGGTCGATGCCGACGGTGGCGATCATCAGGCCGATCACGATGGCCATGAGCCCCTTGACGGCCGCGCCCTGCATCAGCGTGGCGGTCGCGATCAGCGCAAAGGTCATCAGCGCGAAATATTCCGCAGGTCCGAAGCGCAGGGCGAAGCGCGCGATGGGCTCGGCCAGGAAGGTAAGCCCGACAAGCCCGACGCTTCCCCCGATGAACGAGGCGACGGCGGCGCAGAAAAGCGCGGCACCCCCGCGCCCGCGCCGCGCCATCGGGTTGCCGTCGAGCATGGTGATGACCGACGAGACGTCGCCCGGCGTGTTGAGCAGGATCGACGAGATCGAGCCCCCGTACATCGAGCCGAAATAGATGCCGCAAAGCATGATCATGCCGCCCGTTGGGTCGAGCCCGTAGGTCAGCGGCAGCAGCAGCGCGATGCCGGTCGAGGGGCCGAGGCCGGGCAGCATCCCGATCCAGGTGCCCACGAACGCCCCGATCAGGACATAGACGAAGTTCCAGCCGGAAAAAGCGGTGGCGATGCCCGTGGCAAGAAAGGCGACGGTGTCCATCAGAAGATCCTCCCCAGCATGGTCGGCGGGAAATAGGTCTGCAGAAGCACCGTGAAGACGACATAGAACAGCAGGGTCAGGCCCGCCGCGTATAGCAGCGCAAGGCGCAGCGGCTCGCGCAGCGTCAGCAGGAAGCCCAGGAACAGCAGGAAGCTTGTCGCCGCATAGCCGACGACCGGCAAGAGCAGGATGAAGCCCAGGACCAGCGCCGCGCAGATCGCGATGGCGACAAGGGTTGCAAGCGGCGTGGCCGGCGCCTGCCGGGGCGAGGGCTGCACCAGCGTGATGATCGAGAACAGGATCAGCAGCGCGCCGAGGATCTGCGGAAAGGCCCGCGGCCCCAGCGGGTCGCCGAAACTGCCCTGCGCAATGCCGAGGGAAGCCGAGAGATAGAGCCCGGCCACGGCGATGCAGATCAGGGCAACCACCCTGTCGATGCCAAGAACATGTCTCATGGTCTTCTCCCTTCGTCCTGCGCCGCCAGGGGCTCGGCCAGGAAGGCGATATGCCGATCCCAGCCGCTGTCCTGGTCGGGGCAATCGATGCGATAATGGGCGCCGCGGGATTCCGTCCGCGTGCCGCTTGCCTGGAGGATCAGGCGCGAAAGCACATACATGGCGTCGAGCGAGAAGCCCTCGACCGGCCCCGCCCCGGCCAGCGCCGTCTCGACCAAGGGGGCGAGGGCGGCATGGCGGGCCAGCGCCCGCTCGACCGCGGTGCCCGTCCGCTCGATCCCCGCCCCTTCGACGAGGATCGCCCGGATCTCGGCCTTCAGTGCTGCGTGGTCCCTTGCGGCTGCAGCCCCGCCCGGCAGCCGGATGCCGATCGTGTCGGACCGGGGCCGGCCGTTCGGGCGCCGCGGATCCTCGGCGATCAGGCAACGCACCATCCGCGGCGGAAAGTCGAAGCGCAAGGGCCGCGGGCCGGCCGTGCGGGCATGGTCCGCCGCGCTGCGGCCGGCGCGGATGCCAAAGACCGCGGCCTCGGTCAGCCCGTTGCTGTTCAGCCGCGTCGCGCCGTGAAGGCCGGCGGTGATCTCGCCCGCCGCGAAAAGCCCCGGCACGGCGGTGCGCCCGTCGATGTCGGCCACGACGCCGCCCATGGCGAAATGCACATCGGGCGCCACCTCGACGCGCTCGCGATAGGGGTCGATGCCGACCTTCGCGATCGCCCGCAGGAAGCGGCCGGAAACCTGCGCCACCGCCTCGCGGTCGGTTTCGGAAATATCCACCCAGACGGCGCCGTGTTCCGTGCCGCGCCCCTCGCTCACCTCGCGGAAAATCGCCCGCGAAAGCACGTCGCGGGTCGCCGCTTCCATCCGCTCGGGGTCGTAGCGGTGCATGAACCGCTCGCCCCTGGCATTCAGCAGCTTGACGCCGGGCTGGGCCATCAGCCCGCCGCCCGTGCTGGTGCCCCGCACCTGCGGCGGCCAGGCAAGCGAGGTGGGGGTGAACTGCACGAATTCCAGGTCGGTCAGCACCGCCCCGGCCTTCAGCGCCAGGTAATAGCCGCTGCCGTCCGCCAGGTCGTGGTTGCTGGTGACTGGAAAGATCCGTCCCATGCCGCCGCAGGCCAGCAGCACCGCCCCCGCCTCGATCGCAAGCCAGCCGTCGGGACCATGGCAGAGCAGCCCCGCCGCCTCCTCCTCGGCGTCCTTCAGCACTTCGATGGCGGTGGTATGGCCGACAAGCCTTATCCCCGCCTCGGCCGCGCGTTCGATAAGCGTCGTCATCAGCCCGACCGCCCCCCCGCCCTCGCAGCGGACCGAGCGCGCGCGGGAATGCCCGGGGGCGGGGTAAAGGGCAAGGTCGCCGTCCTTCTGGTGGAAGGCCACGCCGAGCGACTCGAGCTTGCGGATCGCGGGCCCGGCCTCGGCCACGAAGGTCCGGGCGATATCGTCAAAGGCAAGGCCGCGGGCCGTCCGGCGGATGTCCTGCAAATGCAGTTCGGGCGTATCCTCGGGGTCCACGCCCGTCACCGCCGCAAGGCCGCCGCTCGCAAGCCAGCTGTTGGCGGACTTGCCGATCTCGCCCTGGGCGACCAGCGTCACGGTCGCGCCGGTTTCGCGTGCGGTAATGGCGGCAAGCAGCCCTGCAAGGCCCGAGCCCACCACCACGACGTCGGCGCTTGCACGCGCCGCTTCGGTTATCACCACGTTTTCCTCCCCGATCTTTGGCCGGCCTCCCCGCCGGCGCTTGGTTGTCGCGCCTAAACCTCCAGTCCTGCGCGCAGTTCCTCGATCCTTGCGCGCGGGGCGAACAGGTCGCCCGCCATCAGCAGCCGCGCCGTTCGCTCGACTGCGGCGCTTTCGATGCGCCAGCCGTTCGCGGTCCGCGCCACCTGGGCTGAGACGGTCAGCACGCCCGCCGGATGGCCAAGCCGGGTCCGGTCGTCCCCGGCGCGGCACAGTTCCTGGACGATGCTTCCCGGCAGGCGGCTGGCCACCGCCGAGCAGACCGCCCCGGTCACGGCAAGCGTGTTGTGCGGCTTCTGCATGGCCAGTTGCCGGACGCAGACATCTATGCTTTCGGCGCTCACCGGACCATCCTGCGCGGCATAATCCTGCGGCGGGCCGACCATGATGACGCGCGGAATGTTGGGCGAGCGAAGCGTCGCCTCTTCGGGCCGGTCCACGAGGCCAAGGACGGTCGCCGCCCAGCCCCTGATCGCCTCCAGCTCGGCCATCAGGGCGGGATTGGCGCTGATCTCTGCGGGGCTTTCGGCACCCGTCGCCCCCAATGCCCTGGCCGGGACGAAGACGAAGGGCGTCGCCGCATCCACGAAGGACACCGGCACCTCGCGTTCGCCCAGCCGGACCATGTCGCGGACCGATCCGGTGGGCAGCAGCCTGCCGCTGACCGCGCCCGCGCAATCGCCGAAATCAAGCGCGATGGCCGAGCCGGTGCCGGGCACGCCCGGTATGCGCGCCTCTCCCTCGATGCAGGGGCGGCCCTTTTCGACGCGAAAGCGCGCGGTGACGACCTGGCCCGTGTTCGTGGTGTGGATCCGCACCGACATCTCGGGCTCCCGCGGGGCGATCATGCCGCGCAATACCGCGAAGGGGCCGACCGCGGCCAGCATGTTGCCGCAATTGCCGCCCGCGCTGACCATCGGCCGGTCGATGCCCACCTGCAGGAAGGTATAGTCGAGGTCCGCGTCGGGGCGGGCCGAGCGGCCGACGACCGCCGCCTTGCTGGTCAGCGGGTCGGCGCCGCCGATTCCGTCGATCTGCCGGCGGTCGGGTGAGCCGTAGCAGGCCAGCAGGAGCGCGTCGCGCTCCTGCCGGTCTGCAGGAAGGTCCTCTTGCAGGAAGAAGGCCCCCCGGCTCGATCCGCCCCGCATGAAAAGGGCGCGGACCGAGACCTGTTGCGGATCGCTTATCGCGCCCGCCGCTTCTTGTGCGGAAACCTGGGGCATGGCCGCCTCAGGCTGCCCGGAGCGCGGGCTTGCGGTCGGGTGCGACCGTAAGCGCGGGTATGACGCCCGCATCGCTTTCGGTCTCCAGCGCCATCAGGCGGCGGCTGATGTCCGCGATCCTGTCCTCGTCCAGCACCAGCCCGGCGGTGGTCAGGAACTTGCGCTCCAGCTCTTCCGCGGTCAGCGGGTTGGTGGGCTCGCCGCGCGGCTCGTCGCTGCGGTGGACAAGGCTGCGCCCGTCCTTCAGCCCCAGCGTCACCACCGCCTGCCGGCCGCCCACGCCGAAATCGGGCTCGGCCTCCAGCACCACCCTGGCCGCGAGGTCGTGGATCGATTGGTCGGCATAGCCGTCCCAATAGTCGCGCAGCCCGTTTCCGCCCCGCGCCAGCGCCAGCGCCACGCCGAACTGGGTGCTGCCCATCGCCGCGTTCAGGCTGGGGCAGGGGAACTTCGACGCCTGCCGGATGGCAAGGCCGCTCATCTTCACCGTGATCGTGTCGATCTCGTCCAGCGTGATCCCCTCGTCATGGAAAAGCTGCGCGAGGTCGATCGGGCCATGCGCATAGCGGCAGGCGGCATGGGGCTTGAAGCCCACCTCCATGATCGCGAACTCGGTGCCGAACCCGTCGAGCAGGTCCGAGGCGCGGACGCTGTCGGTGAAGGCGTTGAGGAAGCCCTCCTTCGATTCCAGCGCCTTTTTCGGCCCCGTGAAGCCGCGACGCGCCATGACCCCGGCCAGCACGCCATTGAAGGCGCCCTTGCCGGGACCAAAGGGCTTGGCCATGCAGGGATCGTCCAGATAGGACTGGATGCCGCTCGACTGCATCGCGGCCAGGCCGATGGCATTGGCGATGCCTTCCTCGTCGCAGCCCAGGAGGCGGGCGGTGATGACGGCCGCGCCCATCAGCGAAACGGTCGAGGTGGTGTGATAGCCGCGATGGCGGTGGCCGGGGTTGATCGCCTTGGCGACCCGGATCGCGATCTCGTAGCCCGCGACGACCGCGGCGACCAGATCCTCGCCCTTCGCGTGGCTGACCTCGGCCGCGGCGAAGGCCGCGGGGATAAGCACCGATCCGGCCTTGATCAGGCCCGAGCCATGCGCGTCGTCGAGTTCCACCCCGTGCCCCATCGCGCCGTTGCAAAAGGCGGCCAGCGGCGCCGGCACCTTGTCGCCATAGCCGACGATCGTGCTTTCGGGCTTGCCGCCCCATTCCTGCACGAGCTGCGTGATGGCGATCGCCGCCTCGCTGATGGCCGAGGCGGCGATCTGGTTGCCGACGCCATCGCGGATGATGAGCTTGGCCTTCTGCTGCACCGGGGCCGGCAGGTCTTGATAGCGCAGGTTCGCGGCCAGCTTCGCAAAGCGGCGCGTCAGGCCCTGGAGATCGGCTGTATCGCGGATGTGTTCGTTCATCGGCTCTTCCTTCGATTGAGTGTCTGGCAGGTGAGGGATGTGGTAGTTTCTAGCGCTGCGGCTATTGGTGGTATGTATAGCTACTACCATTTGCACCGACCTGTCAACGACGAGCAGCCGTTTTGCCGATCATGGGTCAAGGATTTGAAAAAACTTGGTTTCCAAGCGGCCAGTTCCAGCCCGTATCCGGGTTGCCGAACATTCTTGCGCTTTTAGGTGGTAGTAACTACAACCATTAAAGGGAATCAGGAGGCCCCATGTGCGACCGTTCCATCCTCGGGCCCTTGCCGGGGGCTGGTCCCGGCGGACCATGGCGCGGTCGCGGGGGCACGGGCTTGGGGAATATCGCAAGATGCAACATCAGATGCCGGGCGAGGCCGCGACTTCGGCGGAGGGGGTGACGCCGCTCAAGCTGTTCCTCGGCTTCGCCTCCATCGGCTTCGTGGGCTTCGGGGGCGTGATGCCCTGGGTGCGATGGCTGGTGGTGGACCGCAAGAGCTGGTGCAGCGCCGAGGAGTTCGACAATCTCTTCGCCTTGGCGAGCTTCCTGCCGGGCGGCAACGTGCTGGGCGTGTCGGTGATGGTGGGCGGACGGCTGGCCGGGCGGCGAGGCTCGCTTGCGGCGGTGCTGGGGCTCGTGGCGCCGCCGGCCGTGCTTGTCTGCCTCATGGCCGAACTTTATCGCCGGCACCAGCATCTTGAGGCGGTGCAGGGCATGATCGGCGCGCTGGCCTCGGCGGCGGCGGGGCTGATCGTGGCCATGGGGCTGCGCATGGTCTGGCCGATGCGGCGCAGCCCGCGGGCCCTGGCCATCGTCCTGGTGGTCGTGGTCGCGGCCGGGCTCCTGCGGCTGCCGCTGGTCTGGATCCTCCTGACGATCCTGCCGGCCAGCCTGCTTGCCGCCCGCCTGGTCGCAAGGTGACGGCCGATGGAGAATCCCGTAGCCCTGCTGACGCTGAAGATCCTTTTCCTTTCCTGCATCGCGGTCGGCGGCTTCATCGCGACGGTGCCGGAACTGAACCGCTTTGCCGTGCAGGTGCAGGGCTGGATGAGCGACGGGACATTCGCCACGCTCTTTGCCCTGTCCCAAGCCTCGCCCGGCCCCAACCTGATCATCGCGACCCTTGTCGGATGGGAGGTCGCGGGCTTTGCGGGCGCCGTGCTGGCCACGGCCGCGACCTGCCTGCCGACGCTGGTGATCGCCTATCAGGCGATGCGTTTGCGCGCCCATCACGGCCGCGCCCGCTGGTTCTTGCTGGTGGAGCGGGCGATCCTTCCGATCGCCGTCGGGCTGATCCTTGCCACCGCGATCCTGCTGACCGCCTCGGCTTCGGGTGCCGCGCCGCCGAAGCTGGCGTTGACCGCGCTGACGGCGGTCTTCCTGCTGGCCACCCGCCGCAGCCCGCTGGTCCCCCTGGCGATAGCCGCGGTGCTGGGCGGCGCGGGGTGGGTCTGACGGGGCCCGGCACCGCGCCGCCGCGCCGGCGGGGCAGGGGGCGCGGCCCTACTGGCCGCGTTCGCCCTTCATGGCGCGGTCGACCTCGGCCGAAAGGATCTCGGTGACCTCCTGCCGGTAGCGCCCGAGCCGCTGGTCCAGCGGGTCGCGCGGATGGGGCAGGTCGATCCTGACATCGGCCACGATCCGCGAGGGCCGCGCGCCAAGGATCAGCACCCGGTCGGCCATCAGCGTCGCCTCCTGCACCGAATGGGTCACCATCAGGATGGTCTTGCTGGCCGCGATCCACAGATCCTGCAGATCCTTCATGACATAGTTCTTCGTCTGCACGTCCAGCGCCCCGAAAGGCTCGTCGAGCAGCAGGATGTCGGGCTCGCAGGTCAGCGCGCGCGCGATCGCCACCCGTTGCTTCATGCCACCCGAAAGCGTGGCGGGATAGGCGTTCTCGAACCCGCCGAGGCCGGTGAGGCGGATCCATTTCCGCGCCCGCTCCTCGGCCTCGGCCCGCGGCAGGCCGGCGATCTCGGGGCCCAGCGTGATGTTGCGCAGGACCGTGCGCCAGGGGAACAGCACGAATTCCTGGAACACGATGCCCCGGTCGGGCCCCGGCTTCACGATGGGCTTGCCGTCCACCTTCAGCACGCCCGAGGTGGTCTTCAGAAAGCCCGCGATCGCATAGAGCAGCGTGGACTTGCCGCAGCCCGAGGGGCCGATGATCGACACGAATTCGCGCTCGCGGATCACCGTGGTGAAATCCTCGACGGCGACGATGCTGCCAAAGCGGATGCCGGCGCCCTCGGCGGTGATTTTCGGCTTTGGGGCCAAGGTCGCGGTTTCGCCCACCGGATCGGACAGGATTTTCTCAACGTTCGACATTGACGCCCCATTTTTCAATCGTTCGCTTTTCCAGGGCGCCGATGACGCCCCGCTCGATCAAAAGCCCCATGACCGAGATCGTCAGGATCCCGCCGTAGATGCTTTTCATGTCCATGTATTCCTGCGCGTCGTAGATCATGAAGCCGAGCCCGTGAGAGCTGGCAGCCAGCATCTCGGCCGCGATCAGGGCGCGCCAGGCATAGCCCACACCCAGCTTCAGCCCGGTGATGAGATAGGGCAGGATGCCGGGCAGGACGACATAGCGCAAAGTCTGGAGGCGCGAGGCGCCCATGGAGGCCGCGACCCAGTAGACCTTGCGCGTCATCATCTCGATGCCGGTCACGACGTTGTAGATGATCTCGAAGCTGGCCGCGATGAAGACCACCGTGATCGTGGTGCGGTTGTCGATGCCGAAGACCAGCAGCAGCACGGGCGTCCAGGCCAGGGTCGGGATCGGCATCAGCGCGCTGATGATCGGCTTGAAGACCGCCCGGCCCCAGCCGGTCAGGCCGATGGCAAGGCCGATGATCGTGCCCAGCACGAGCGCAAGTCCCACCCCGGCGAGCAGCCGGTAGAGGCTCAGCGCGATGTCGAGCAGGATGCCATAGGGCGGATCGCCGTTCGGCCCCGCCGAGATCCAGAGCGCCGCGAAGATCGCGCTGGGCGGCGGGAAAAGGAAGGCGCTGATCGCGCCGGTGCGGGCCGCAATCTCCCACAGGCCGAAGAGAACCCCCAGCGACACCACCGGCCGGATCAGCTTCATGGGGGGCAGCGGCAGGCGCCGGCGCGGAATCTCGGCGGTGTCCAGGGTCATTGGCGGCCTCCGGTCTGGGCGTCGCGGGCATACCAGCGATGGATGGTGACGTGTTCCAGCGTGCCGAACAGGACATGCTCGATCAACATGCCGATCGCGGCCAGGCAGACAACGCCCACGAACATGGTGCTGACGTCCATGTAGGAGCGGGCGGCAAAGATCATGTAGCCCAGCCCGCTGGTCAGCGCGGCAAGCATCTCGGCCGCGACCAGCGTCCGCCAGGAATGGGCCATGCCCAGCTTGAAGCCGGTGATGAGCGCGGGCAGGGACGAGGGGATCAGCACGCGGCGCAGGACGTCAAGACCGCTGCCGCCCATCGAGCGGACGACCCAGACGGGCTGCCTTCCGCAGGCGCGCACGCCCTGCATGGTGCTGTAGAGCACCGGAAACACCGCGCCGAGGAAGCAGACGATCACGATGGTCAGATCGCCCGGCCCGAACAGCACCAGCAGGATCGGCGTCCAGGCGACGGCCGGCAGCGGCAGCATCAGGCTCAGGATCGGGCTGACCCAGAGCTGGGCCTCCTCGCTCAGCCCGAGCAGGAAGCCCAGCGGCACGCCCACCGCCACCGCCAGGGCGAAGGCGACGAGCGCGCGCCTGAGGCTTGCCAGGATATGACCGAAGAGGACCGCGCGCTCTCCCGTCAGGCCGAGCAGTTCGACCGCGCGGGCGAGGATGGTGCTGGGCGCAGGCAGGATGCCCGCCTGGGCAAGGCCGGTGCGCACCGCCAGTTCCCAGACCAGCAGCAGGCCCAGGATTGGCAGCAGGAACCGTATCACGCGCAGGGCGCGATCCAGGATTTGGAAGCCGATGGGCATGGGTCTGTCCTCTCCGGGGACGGGTCAGTGGGTGGCGGAGCGGGTCAGTTCGACCGCCTGCTCGTAAAGATCCTGCCGCACGAACGAGCCGAAGTCGGGCACCTCGGGGATCTTGCCCGCCGCCTTCATCGCCTCGGCGACCGGAATGAGTTCGGCCACCATCTCGTCGGTCACGGCGCGATCCACGCTGATCCGGGTAAAGGCCGTCTCGAGCGCTGCGGCCGGCACCGCGATCCCGCCCTTGGCGATCTGTTCGGCGGCGAGTTTCCCGGCCTCGGCCGGATCGGCCTCGATGAAGCGCGCCGCGTCGATGGTCGAGGCCAGGAACTTGACGATGGTCTCGGGATTGGCGTCGGTGAAGCTGCGGCTGGCGAGCAGGAAGTTCGGGCTTTCGTTCACGCCCTTGAGCGAGACGAGCCGTTTGACGTTGCCCATCTCCTCGGCGATGGCCACGAAGGGTTCCCACATCACCGCGCCGTCCACGAGCTTTTGCTCGACCGCGGCGCGCAGGTCGTCGATCTTCATGTTGACGATCTGGAAGTCGGCCTCGCTCATCCCCTGCTGCTGGAGATAGACGAGGAACGTGCCGTAGGTTCCGGTTCCCGTGACGACGCCGAGCTTGCGGCCCTTGAGATCCTGGATGCTGCCGATGTCGGAATCGGCCCGCACCACCACGCTGTAGCGGTCGCCGCCCGATTGCTGGGTGCCTATGATGTAGAAGCTTTCGGGCTGCTGGGCCGCAAGCGTCACCAGCCGCCCCGAGCCGCCATTCGCCACGGCGACCCGACCGGCGAGAAAGGCTTTCAGCATGTCTCCGCCCGAGGAGAACTGCGTGGCCTTGACCTCGAGCCCATAGGGCTGGCCCCAGTCGCGGGCGATATAGACCTCGTCGGGCGGCACCTGCTGGACGCCGACCTCCAGCGTCTCGGCCTGTGCCGTTCCGGCGCCACCCGCCGCGAGGCAGGCCAGCATAAGCCCGCCCAGCATCCGCCGGATGCGGTGCAATCCGTCTTTCGCATTTCCCATGATCTCTCCTCCCGTTTTTATGTCGCGCAGCCCGCCCCTCGTCAGGCGGCCTGCAGGCTCAGCGCATGTTGGCCGGCATGCTCTCCCGCCAGCTTGCCGAAGACCGCCCCCGAGGTGAGGCCGGTGCCGCCCGGATAGTTGTGATAGAAGATGCCGCCCACCATCTCGCCGGCGGAATAGAGGCCGGGGATCGGCCTTCCGGCCCGGTCCATCACCTCGCCCCGCTCGGAAACCTTGACACCGCCGAAGGTGAAGGTCACGCCGCATGTGACGGCATAGGCCTCGAAGGGGGCCTGGTCGATGGTGTTGGCCCAGTTGGATTTCGGCACGGCCAGCCCGTCCGTCCCGCGCCCGTCCTTGACCGTGGGATTGAACGGGACCGAGGTGCGGACCGCCGCATTGTAGGCGCGCACCGTTTCGAGAAAGCGGCGCGGATCGACACCGTCGAGCTTCCCGGCCAGTTCCTCGAGCGAGTTGGCAGTCACCTTGGTCACTTCGCGGATCCGGTATTCGTCGCGCAGCATCGGCACCACCTTCGCGTCGAATACCTGCCAGGCGAACATGCCGGGCTGGCGCAAGACCTCGTGCCCGTATTTCGCATAGGTGTAGTTGCGGAAGTCCGCCCCCTCGTCCACGAACCGCTCGCCATTCGCGTTCACCATGATGCCGAAGGGATAGCTGTGCTTCTGGTAGTTGTCCCCGACGGCCAGGTCGCCGTAGGGGGGCGCGTCGCGGTCCCAGCCCACGGCATGGGCGCCCGACCAGTGGCCGCAGGGCATGGCCCCGGCCTCCAGCGCCATCCTGATGCCGTCGCCCATGTTGAAGCGGGTGCCGCGGACCTTGGCCAGATCCCAGTCCGGCCCGAGGTAGCGGGCGCGCATCTCGGCATTGCTTTCGAAGCCGCCGCAGGCCAGCACGACCGAGCGCGCCCGGATCGACCGCCGCCCGGTCGCCGTGCGCACCACGACACCCTTCACCCCGCCGTCGTCGCGCACCAGGTCGACGGCCGGCGTGGAATAGCGGATCTCGATCCCGCCCTTGCGGCAGGCCGCGTGCAGCATCTCGACCAGTCCCGGACCGCCGCCCCAGACCTCGCAGGCCAGCCCGCCCCAGAAGCGGAACCTTCCGTCCACCTTGAACGCCTGACGCCCGAAGCTGAGCTGGAAGCGGACGCCCTGCTCGCGCATCCAGCGCAGCGTGGGCAAGCTGTTGAGCACCAGGATCTCGACCAGTTCGGGGTCCGTGCGGAACTGGGTCATCCGAAACATGTCGTCGAAAAAGGCGCTGGCGCCGTAGCTGCCGAAATCGGTGATCGCCACCAGATCGTCGGGCACGTCGGGAACCAGCTGGCGCAGATCGTCGATCCCGTCATAGACGACGCGCATCGCGCCGGCCGTATAGGTGGAATTGCCGCCGGCCTCGGCCTCGGGGGCGGCTTCCAGCATCAGCACGGTCCGGGCGCCGGCCTCGCGTGCGGCCAGCGCGGCACAGGACGCGGCATTGCCCGCTCCGACCACGATCACGTCGAAATCGGGCGCTTTTTCGTCGTCGGGTGCCGCGTGCAGGGGCGGGGCATAGGTCATGCGGGGACTTCCTCTTCAGAGAACATCGAATAATCCACACCGCGCCCGATGCCGCGCCGCAGCCCCTCGAGCCGCAGTGCCTGCCCAGGGGCGATATTGGCAAGGCTGACATTGGCGCCGAACCGGCGGATCAGGTCGGCGTGCTGCGCGGGAAAGCGCAGCGGATCGGCTTCGATCAGGATGTCGGCGAACCACGGCTCGCGCGCAAGGCGGTCGAGGATGCCCGCATCGCTCCTGGTCGCCAGCTCGATCTCGGACTGCTCGACGATGACGTGATGCGCGCCCTTGTCGCGCACGGCGCCGATGATCCCGGCCAGGCGGTCGATATCCAGCGACTCGTCGGGCGTCTTGCGGCCGAATTCGTAGATCACGTCAAAGCCGCGGTCGCGGAACCAGCCGATCCAGCGGTCGCGCTCGGCCGGGTCGAGCCGGATGTAGTTTTCCGAGATCTCGAGCCCCTGGATGCCGAGCCCGCGGAGCAGGGGGACCAACGCCTCCACCTCGCCCTGGCGATGGGCCCATTCGAAGAGGATGCCGCCCGAGAAGGTCGCGACGCCGGCCGCGCCATAGGCCGCGACGATCCGGGCCAGCGGCTCCTGCGGCATGAGCAGGGCGTTCATCGCATAGATCTTGGCGAAGTCGATATAGGGTCCGGCGATCGCCAGCAGATCCTCGACGCCCTGCACCCCGGTCCAGCCTGCGCTGTCGGGGCCGAAATCGATCACGGCGGTCAGCCCGCCGCCCGGCCCGCCCATGTCGCGCGGAGGAAGGCTGAGCGTCATCGGCCGGCCCCGGCTTGCGGGTGGCCGGCGCGGCGGGATGGTCGGCCAAGGAGCAGCCAGGATCGCATGATTCCCTCCATGCTTGAAATAGTAGCTGTTGCTAATACTATATGCAGCCTTCTATTATCCCAACAAGAAAGATCCTTTTCTTGGCAATGGCTTAGCTGGAAGCGGCATGCCGTGCCGGAGGGAACAAGTCCGCGCTACACGCCGTGAAACCAAGATTTCGAGGCTGCTTCGATAGTTTGCAGGGGTCCGTTCCCCCTTGGCCAGCCTGCCGCAGGCCGAGGGGCTGCTTGCCGGCCAGGACCGTGATGCGGGTTGGTCCCGCGACGCCCTGGAAAGGCGAGGGGATCAACCCACCGCCTGCCGCCGCCACATGGCGGGATCTTGCGCTGCCGCGGACATCCTTCCGCCGTCGCCCCCTCTGCCGGATCGGCTGCGCCAAGCGCTCCTGGGGCGCGCAAAAACCAAGATCGCATTACAGCAGTTGAGCAGCTTTGACATGAAAAATTGTCGACAGTCGCCATTTCTGGTTGCCGCATGGGTATTTTCGGCTTAGCTGGATCAAGAACACAACCATCGACGGGTAAGGAATGCGCACGTCTGTCCTTGCGCCTTGCGTTCTCATCATCGCGGGACTTGCGGGATGGACTGCCTCGGCGCTGAAGTTGCCGCTTGCCTGGGTGCTTGCGCCGATGCTGGTGGTGGCGCTTGCCTCGATGGCGGGCCTGCGGATGCCAGAGATCCGCATGGGGCGGAAAATCGGACAGCTGATCGTCGGCTCGGCCATCGGCCTGACCATGACGCCGCAAGCGGCAGGGATGCTGGTCGCATGGTCGCCTCTCATGGTGCTGACCGCCTTTGTCGCGATCGGCGTCACCGGGCTGCTGACGGTGCCCTTTGCCCGGCTGTCGGGGCAGGATACGGCTACCGCCTTCTTCTCGCTGACACCGGGGGGGCTTTCGGAAATGGCCCATGTCGGGGCAGCCGAAGGCGCAAGGACCGAGGTGGTCGCCTTGGCCCAGGCGGTGCGCGTCGCCGTTCTGGTGACGGTTCTGCCGCTTCTTCTGCGCAGTTTCGGTGAGGACGGCGGCCTTCTGTCGCAGGAAGGTCGTCTGGATCTGCCGGTATTCGTCTATGCGGGGGTGCTGCTGGCCTGTCTTCTTTCGATCCGGCTGGTGCGCTATATCGGGGCCAACAATCCCTGGATGATCGGCGCGCTGCTGGCGGCGGCGCTTCTGGCCGGGTCGGGCTTGGTGTCGGGGCGCACGCCCTGGATGCCCTTTGCCCTTGGCCAGTATCTGATCGGCATTTCCATCGGCGCCCGGTTTGAACGCGAACGGATGAAAGGCATCCTGCGGATACTGGGCCTTGCCATGGCAATGGTGCTGGTCCTGTCGCTTGTGCTGGCGGGCTATGCCTGGCTGTTGTCGCGGATCAGCGGACAGGGGCTTTCCACGACGATCTTGCTGACCTCGCCGGGGGGAATGGCCGAAATGGCGCTGACTGCAACCGCTTTGCATCTGAATGTGATGCTGGTCACGGGCTTCCATTTCGCCCGGTCCTTTATCGTCAATGCCTATGTGTCGAACTTCTATCGCCTGTTCCTGCGGCTCGGGGTCTTCGGACATATGGAGCAGCTGCTGAGCAGGTTGGCGGGGGAGAAGCGCCGTTGATCGGCGCCGGTCATCTGAGGAGGAGAAGAAGGATGGAGACGAATGGCACCGCGGGCCGGATGCTGTCCGGGCAGGTCGCGCTGGTGACTGGCGGGGTGCGGCGCATCGGACGTTCGATCGCGCTCGCCCTTGCGGGTGCGGGGGCGGATGTGGTGATCAATGCCCGCAGTTCGGCCGAAGAGGCCGAGACGGTTTGCCGCGAGATCGAGGCCATGGGCGTGCGCGCGATGGTGCATCTGGCGGATGTGACGGATGACGATCAGGTCGCGCGAATGCGGCGGAAGGTGCTGGAGCGCTTCGGCCGCCTGGACATCCTGGTCAACAATGCGGCAATCCGGCAAGAGGCGGCGCTGACCGAGATGAGCCTTGCCGAGTGGCGCGGCGTGCTTTCGGTGATCCTGGACGGGGCTTTCCTGACCAGCCGGGCGTTTCTTCCGGCGATGGCAGGGCAGGGTTATGGCCGGATCATCAATATCGGCGGGGTCAGTTCCCATACCGGCGCCAGCCGGCGTGCCCATGTCGCTGCGGCCAAGGCCGGGATCGAAGGCTTCACCCGTGCGCTTGCCGTGGAATTCGCGAATTGCGGCGTTACCGCGAATTGCGTGGTGCCCGGCAAGATCGGCGGCAAGCGTTCGGCCACCTCGGGCGAATCGTTCAGCCTGCATGGCCATGAAGCCCGCCCCATCGTCGGCCGCGAGGGGCGGCCGGAGGATGTCGCCGCCATGGTCCTGACGCTCTGCGGCCCCGCGGGAGGGTTCATCACCGGGCAGTCTCTGCACGTGAACGGTGGTTTGTTCTTGACATGAGCGAGCGTTCTCGCAATCTTGAAATTGTCGACAGGCGACAATCGACTATCGGGGCGCAGGGAGACGCCCAGGGAGGAAATATGAAGCATCATGGAATCCGGGGGCTGCTGGGTGCGGCCGCCGTCGCCGCATCTCTTGTGGCTGCACCGCCGGTGCTGGCGGACTATCCCGTCCAGACCGTCCGCCTGATCACCCATTCCAGCCCCGGCGGCGGAATGGATGTTTTCCTGCGCAAGATCGGCCAGCATCTCGGCCCGATCATGGGCGTTCATTTCGTCGTCGAGAGCGTGACCGGCAGCGGCGGCGCCGCGGCCATGGCCGCCGTGGCGAACGGGCCAAAGGACGGCAGCGTCTTCTATGGCTCGACGCCGACCCATATCATCACGTCGCTGCTCAGCAATCCGTCTGTGACCTATGAAGAGATGGAGCCGGTGGTCAATCTCTTCAACGATCCGCAGACGGTCTACGTGCTGACCGAAAGCCCCTATCAGACGCTGGGTGATGTCGTGGCCGCCGCAAAGGAAAACCCGTCCAGCATCGTGGTCTCGGTCTCCACCCCCGGTTCGCTCGACCGTCAGGTGATGGAGGAATTCCAGACCCTCACCGATAGCTCGATGATCGTGCTGACCCACGACGGCGGCGGCGATGCGATCCTCAGCGTGCTGAACGGCACCGCCCAGGTCGGCGTCAGCGAGATTGCGGAACTGCGCGGCCAGATGGAGGCGGGAAAGGTGCGCATCATCGCCACCTATACCGACGAGCGCGTGCCGGGAATCGGCGATGTGCCCACCGCCAAGGAGCAGGGCTATGACCTGGTGATCTCGAAGTTCCGCGGCATCGCGGGGGCGAAAGACCTGCCCCCCGAGGTGATCGCCGCTTGGGAGGAAGGCGTGGCAAAGCTGATGGAGGATCCCGAGTTCCGCGCCTGGTATGAGGCCGAGGGCCTGCAGAACGCCTATCAGACCCAGGCCGAGGCGGTTGCCGCGCGCGAGGCGTTCGTGACCTCGCTGCAGGCGTTCTTCGAAAAATTCGACATCAACTGACGGCGGAGGGGAACGACATGCGCAAGGCGACGCTGGCCGTATCGGCAGCCCTGTTCGTTCTGGCGGTGGCCTATTGGCTTGCGGCCGATGCCATTCCCGCAAGCCGTCTTGCGGGGCAGGTGGGGGCCGATGGCCTGCCGAAGCTGCTCGGCCTCGCGCTCGGGGTGCTCTCGCTGCTTCTGGCGGGGCAGACCCTGTTCGAGATGCGCCGCGCCGCCGCCGCAGGCGGGGGGGATGACCAGGACAAGGGCGAAGATCGGCTGCCGGGCTCGTGGCGCGAGCATCTGCGCGCGCTCGGCCTGATCGGGATCGGGGTGGGCTATCTTCTCGTGCTGCCCCATCTGGGCTACATGGTCTCGGCCGGATTGCTGTTGGCGGCGGTTGCGACCTATGCCGGGTTGAAGCCTTCGCCGGCCACCCTGCTTTTCGCGGCTGGCGGCGGCATCCTCTTCTATCTGATCTTCGTGAAGATCCTGCAGATTCCGCTGCCGGCGGGATTCTGGCCTGGGCTGCTGCGCTGAACGCAGCCCTCCTCTCCACCGTGTGATCGGAAACGTATAATGGATGGACTGACTTACGCATTGACCGCCGTGACCACGCCCTCGACGGTGCTGGCGGCGGCGGGGGGCGTGCTCTGGGGAATTCTCGGAGGGGCCCTGCCGGGGCTTTCGCCATCGATCGCGATGGCGCTTTTGCTGCCCTTCACCTTCGACATGTCGCCGCTGGCGGCGATCATCATGCTGACCGGCGTCTATATCGGGGCGGAATACGGCGGCTCGATTCCCGCCATCCTGATCCGCACGCCGGGCACCAATGCCGCCGCCGCGACGGTGATCGACGGCTATACCCTGCATCAGCAGGGCCGGGGCGGCGAGGCGCTGGGCCTTTCGCTGGTCGCCGGCACCATCGCCGGGCTGGTCGGGCTGATCTGCCTCGTGCTGCTGACCGCGCCGCTTTCCGCGCTGGCGCTTTACTTCAAGCCGCCCGCCTATTTCGCCCTGGCGTTCCTGGGCCTCAGCATCATTGCGGCCCTGTCCGAGGGATCGCTGGTCAAGGGGCTGATCATGGGGGTGATCGGGCTGATGGTGTCGACGGTCGGGACCGATCCCTTGTCGGGGGTGACGCGCTTTACCTTCGACGAGCCGGATCTTCTGGGCGGCATCGACTATATCTTCGTCATGCTGGGCGTCTTCGCGGTGGCCGAGCTGATGTCGAAAGTGGCCGAAAAGGACGGGGGCGACGGCGGCATCACCAAGACCGTGGCGCGGGTGAAGCTGCCGAGCCTGCAGAAGCTGTGGGAGTTGCGGCGCGCCCAGGCCATCGGCACGGCAGTGGGCATCATCGAGGGACCGATCCCCGGTGCGGGCGGCACGGTCGCGGCCTTCCTCTCTTATAACGAGACGAAGCGCTGGTCGAAGACGCCCGAGAAATTCGGCAAGGGCTCTGAGGAGGGCGTCGTCGCGCCCGAAGCTGCGAACAACGCCGTGACGTCCAGTGCGCTGATCCCGACGCTTTCATTCGGCATCCCCGGCTCGAACTCCATGGCGATCCTGCTGGGCGGGCTGCTGATCCACGGCATCCAGCCGGGGCCGATGCTGCTGAGTTCGCGCCCGGATCTGGTCTATGGGCTGTTCGGCGGCCTGTTCATGTCGAACATCTTCATGCTGATCTTTGGCCTTCTGGTCCTTGGTCCGGCGATCTGGCTGGTGAACCGGCCCAAGCCCTACCTGACCGCCGGGATCTTCATGGTCGTGCTGTCGGGGATCTATGTGATCAACCAGAGCCTGTTCGACTTCTGGATCGTGCTGGCGGCCGGGATCATCGGCTACGGGATGCGGCTGCTGAAATTCCCGGTCCTGCCGCTGATCCTGGGCATCGTGCTGGGCTACATGGTGGAATCCAACTATCGCCGCTCGCTTCTGCTGACCAATGGCGAGCATCGCGTGTTCTTCGAAAACCCGCTCAGCCTGGGCCTGCTGATCTGCGCCGGGCTGATCATCGGAATGGCGATCCTGAGCGAAATCCGCCGCTTCCGCCGCTCGGGGGTCGAGGTCCATGGCTGACAACGCAAGGGACCGCCTGGGGGCGGGCGGTCCATCGGTTCAGGGGAAAGGCACAACGATGGGAAAACACATGCGCGTTTCGGCCGGGACGGCAGTCGCGGAACAATTCGCCGCCTGGGCGGCGGGGTTGCGGGCGGCAGATCTTCCCGCCGAGGTCCGGGTCCGCGCGCAAGAGGCGCTGATCGACCATCTCGGCCTCGTCGTCTCGGCGCGGAACGAACCCTATGTCGCGGCCGTTCTCGCCGGGCTCGACAGCCGCGGCACCTGCACCGCCTTTGGCCATGAGGGCGGCCTCGACATGGCCGGGGCGGCGCTCGTGAACGGCACCGCCGCCCATGGCGAGGATTACGACGATACCTTCGAGGGCACGCCCATGCACCCCGGCGCCGCCGTCATTCCGGCGGCCCTGGCGGCGGCAGAGCATTCCGGCGCGGGGGGCGAGGCGGTCCTTTGCGGCATCGTCGCCGGGGCCGAGCTGATGTGCCGCATGGCGATCGTCGCCCCGATGGCGCAGCACCGGGCGGGCTTTCACCCCACGGCTGTCGCCGGGGCGATGGGCGCGGCTGCGGCGGTCTCGGTGGTGTTGGGGCTGGATGCGAAGCGGACGACGGATGCGCTTGGCATCGCGGGCAGCATGGCCTCGGGGATCATCGAATATCTCGCCGAGGGCACCTGGACCAAGCGGCTCCATCCCGGCTGGGCGGCGCAAAGCGGAATCCGCGCCGCCCATTTCGCCCGCGGCGGGTTCAGGGGGCCGCGCACCGTGTTCGAGGGCGAGCATGGATTTTTCCACGCTTTCGGCATCGAAAGCATCCCCCCCGATGTCACTCGCATCACCGACGATCTTGGCCGGCGCTGGCATTTCGCCGACATCGCCTTCAAGCCCTATGCCTGCGGGACCATGGTGCAGCCCTTCATCGATTGCGCCATCGCCCTTGCGCGCGAGGGGCTGGCGGTGCCCGACATCGACAGCATCCTGTGCAAGGTCGGCGAGGGCACGGTTCATCGGCTCTGGGAACCGTTGGCCGAAAAGCGCCGCCCCACCACCCCCTATTCCGCCAAGTTCAGCGTGCCCTACGGGGTGGCCGTGGGGCTTCTCGACCAGGAGGCGGGGCTCAGCCAGTTCACCGAAGAGCGGATCCGGGATGCCGCGCTGCTGGATCTGACGGGGCGGATCGGCTACGAGATCGACCCCGATGACGAATACCCCCGCAACTATACCGGCACCGTCATCGCAACACTGAAGGATGGCAGCACGCGCACCGCGCGGCAGCCCCATCTACGCGGCGGGCGCCGCGAGAGGCTTCCGCGAGAAGAGATTGTCGCCAAGTTTCGCGCCAACTGCCGTTTCGGCGGTTGGGACGATGCGCGGACCGAAGCGCTGCTTTCGTCGGCACAATCGCTGTTTATGGCAGAGAATATGGCTATGCTTGCAGGGTTCCGCGGATAGAACGCCGGGGAAGGATCTGGAGTTGACACAGGTGATGGAATGACGGGCGCAACCAGGCAGAAAAGCGAAGAATCCGGTCAGCCGGGCACGTCCGGCATCCGGTTCCTGAAGGGCAATTCCCTCAGCGAACTGGTCCGCCACGAGATCGAGGCCATGATCGTTGCCGGTCACTTCGCCCCCAACGAGCGGATCAACGAGATGAGCCTGGCCGCCCAGTGCGGCGTCAGCCGTGCTCCGGTGCGCGAGGCATGCCGGGCGCTCGCGGCGGTGGGGTTGCTGGAATATATCCCCAACCGGGGCCTTTTCGTGCGCCAGATGGACGAGGCCGAGCTGCGCGAGGTGGATATCGCGCGCGGCTTCGCCTTCGGCGCCGTCGCCTGGAGCCTGGCGGAAAACGCCACGCCTGCGCAACTGCATGAACTGCGCGGGCATATCCTGGGGATGGACGAGGCGGTCGCCGCCGATGACGTCAGCGCCTATTACCCGCTGAATGTCGCGTTCCACACCGCGCTTTGCGAGATGTGCGGCAATCGCAGGCTGGCCAACACCTATCAGGGTTTCGCGCGCGAACTGCATGTCCAGCGCTTCCGCGGCCTTTCGGCCCCGGCCAGCCTGCACCTGTCGAACCGCGAACATGGCCAGATCGTCGAGGCCATCGCGGCGGGCGACCCGCAGGCGGCCTTCGATGCGGCGCGCGGGCATGTGATGAACGGCTATGCCCGGATCCTCGAACAGCGCCGCGCCATGGAGGAAGGCCAGGCCGGGGGGACGGCCGAGAACCCCCCTCCTGAATGACGGACCTGCCCGGCAGTGCCGCGTGCGTGCCGGGCCGCTCCTGCGAATTTGACAACTGAAAGGCTATGAAATGACCGAAGTTTCGGTAACCCGCGATCTTGCGGAATGGATTGTTGCACTCCGCGCCCAGGATATTCCCGACGCCGTCCGGGCCGAGGGGCTGCGCACCTTCGTCAACTGGTTCGGCTGCGCCATCGGGGGGGCGAACCATGTCACCGCAGACCGCGCGATCGCGGCGCTTGCCCCCTTTGCCGGCCAGGCCCAGGCCGGGGTGATCGGCCGCGGGGAAAGGACCGATGTGCTTCATGCCGCGCTGTTCAACGGCATCACCTCGCATGTGCTGGACTATGACGATACCCATCTGAAGACGATCATCCATCCGGCCGGGCCGGTGGCTTCGGCGCTGATGGCGGTGGCCGGATACAGGGCCGTCACGGGCGCCGACCTGCTGGACGCGCTGATCGTCGGTGTCGAGGTGGAGTGCCGCATCGGCAACGCGGTCTATCCGCACCATTACGACCGTGGCTGGCACATCACCGGCACGGCCGGCGTCTTTGGCGCCGCGGCGGCAATGTCCAGGCTGCTGGGGCTGGACGCGGAGCGGACGACCTGGGCGCTCGGGATCGCGGCCACCCAGTCCTCCGGGCTGCGCGAGATGTTCGGGACCATGTGCAAGAGCCTGCATCCCGGACGCGCAGCGCAGAACGGCGCGGCCGCGGCCTTCCTGGCCGAGGCCGGTTTCGACAGCTCGCTGCGCGGCATCGAGGCGCCGCGCGGCTTTGCCAACGTGCTTTCGGACAAGCAGGATTATTCGGAAATCCTCGGCGGCTTGGGCAGCCGCTGGGAAGCCGCGCTGAACAGCTACAAGCCCTTCGCCTGCGGCATCGTGATCCACCCCACTATCGACGGCTGCTGCCAGCTGCGCGAACGGCTGGGCGCGGAAGTGGCCGAAATCGCCTCGGTCGAACTGACCACCCATCCGCTGGTGCTGGAGCTGACCGGCAAACGGACGCCGCGGACCGGGCTGGAGACCAAGTTCAGCGTCTATCATGCCGCGGCGGTCGCGCTGCTGCATGGCGACGGCTCACCCACCGCCTTCACCGACGAGATCGCGCAGGATCCTCGGGTCATCGCCTTGCGCGACAGGGTAACTGCGACGGCAGGCGAGATTGCCGAGGACGAGGTGCGCATCACGCTGGTCATGAAGGACGGGCGGCGGATCGATCATCACGTCGAACATGCGATCGGCAGCGTCGAGCGCCCGCTGACCAACGAGGAGTTGAACGATAAATTCCTGCGCCAGTCGGCCCTGGTCATCGGCGAGGAGCAAAGCCGCAAGGCGCTGGACCTGGCCTGGAAACTGCCGGATCTGGCTTCCCCGGCTGAATTGGTCGACGTGACCGTTCCGCATGCGGGCGGCTTCGTCGCCAAGCTCGCTCGGTGAGGTTTTGCCATATGTCGGAGGGCGGCGCGCCCTCCGCACGCAAACAGGGACACTGATCGGAATATTGCAGACTGCATGAGGGCGGAAAAGGGCAGGGCCAAATTTCCGAACCGGCATGCCTGTTGGCGGGAGGATATTGCAAGGACAAGCATTTAGAATGCAGTTTCACAAAGGGAGGAGCACCATGAAACAAATGACTGGATTGTCAGGGTCGTTTAAGGGGGCGGTTTTTGGTCTTGCCAGCTTGATAATGACGAGCAGCGCGGTTTTCGCCCAGGGCGAGCCCATGACCATCGTTGAACAGGGAAGCTTTTTTGTCGGCGGCCATTCTCTACAGGCGGCTGGCGAGTTTGATGCCGGGGCGCTCGGGTATACCGACAAGGGACAGACCTTCTGGAAGGATCAGATGTATGTTCAATACCAGATCCCGGCAGACGCTCGAAAGCTGCCTATCGTCCTTGTGCATGGCGGAGGCGGTACCGGGCGCGTCTGGGAAACGACGCCAGATGGCCGCGAGGGCTATCAGACCATTTTCCTCCGTCGCGGCTTCCCGGTCTATATCGTAGATGCACCTCGCCGTGGTCGGTCGGGATATCCAAGCTACAATGGGCCGTTTGGACAGCTTGATGGCGACGAAATCATCCCGAACAGGACGCAGCGCGCTGGTATTCAATATGCTTGGAGCCGGTGGAGAATCGGGCCAAAATACCCGGAAGTCTTTCCGGTCCAGCAGTTTGATGTCGAGAGCATCGAAAGCTTCATCCAGCACCTGGTCCCGGATGTGAATCGCGATCCCGATGCAGTGGTTCAGGCCCTCGTCGCACTTCTGGAAAAAATCGGGCCAGCCATTCTGGTTACGCATTCGGAGTCCGGCATCTATGGATGGAAGACCGCCACCTTGTCCGATAATGTGAAGGGCATCGTCTCGTATGAGCCGGGATTTGTCTTCCCGGAAGATTCCATGCCTGATCCCATACCGCTTTTCGAAGGGGAAATGGTTGCCGGCAGCGTTGTCTCGAACGATGAGTTTGCCAAGCTTGCAAACATTCCCATCCAGATCGTCTATGGTGACAATATCCCAAGCGAGCCAATCCCTGATATCCCCGCGGACGGTCGGCGTGCCCAGGTTGTCGCATCCCAGCTATTTGCGGATTCCTTGAATGGAATTGGGGGGAATGCAAGCATTCTTCCGTTGCCGTCTGTGGGGTTGTTCGGGAATTCCCATTTCATGTTCTCGGACTTGAACAACCTGCAAGTCGCAGATCAGCTTTCCAAATTCCTGGCAGAAAACGAATTGGATCAGCGCTGAGTTCGCTCTGGAAATCCATGAGGTGTGATCGCCCGCTTGCGTGGGCGATCATCACCATGAATTATTGGAAGAATGGGGAAATACCGGGCGCCAGCACGAAAGAAGGTGCTCGCGCTGGCCGGACTGGGCAGAGTTTCCATTGAGCGGCTTGTTGGAGTAAATCGCAAGGTTTGATAGATGCACGCACCCATCATTCACTTGCTCCGGGCCCGAGTAAAACGCTTGTCCCCACCGCCATGGTTCATTGCCTAACAGACTGCGGAAAAAGGGCCCTGACAGGGCGTCGTGGCGAAATTCATTCTGGATTCGGCGAAGATTTGCCCATCGTCTCCGACTCCATTTCGGCGGCATTCACCGCATGCCGAAACGTGTTGCTGTTGACCCAGACCAGCCGGTCCGACAGCCCGGCGCGCGTCGCGATCTCGGCCGGCAGCAGCCCGACCGGCGCGCGATCAGGCGCGGCGTTCATGATGCGCCGCACCCGCCAGCGGGTGGCGATGTCGCGCAGGGCCGCGACCTGCGCCTCGTCCGGCCAAAGCCGGATCTTGCCGACCATGAAAGCCTCGGCACCGTCCAGGCGCAGCTTGCCCGAATTGGCCTGCCAGCCGGGGTCGATCCCGGTCGGAACGATCCGCACCTCGCCGGTGCGTTCATTCCTGACCACGCGGTCTGGCGCCTCCGGCTCCTCGGAAACCCTGCGCCGGGCTGCCTCGGCCTTCGTCACCTGCCGCGCCCAGGATTTGCAGCCCCAGCCGTTCGGCGGCATCCACGTGTCCCAGAATGGGCTGTCGACCGGCAGGATCAGGCCGGCCGGTGGTTCTCGCCGGGGCCGGTCCGATATTCCAGGAAGGAGAATGCGCTCCCACTGCCCAGCCGCGCGGGCCGAGCAGAGGTTCGCATTATAGATCGTGCGCAACCGGCGCGGGCCGCCGAGCTGCACCAACTCGGTCTTGCCGGTCAGCGGATCGACCATCTCGCGCTTGCCCCATCAATCGGTCTGCTTCGGATTCGCGCGCCAGCTTTTCTGGAACGCATCGAAGGGCAAGCCCTCGGCGCCTTCTGCATCTCGCCCCTCATGGCATCGAGCAGGTCGAACGCCATGGCCTTGGCGACGGTGAAGGCGACGGCATGTTCCTCGGGCTCGACGTCCTCCCCACCCCAAAGCCGGCCGCAGTCCATTGACGTGATGAACGACAACCTGGTGGCATTGCGGGTCTTTCTCGACCAGGTCATGGGTCGCCCCTGCCTTGGCGTCGGATTGGCCAGCTGCGTCTTGCCTCTTGTGGTCGAGGCCGTGGCAAATCGCGCGCTTCCACGGAATACCGGCGGTCGGCTGCTTGTGCGGGATCGACCCTGCGGGAGTCCGGCGCCCGCCGCAGATTCAGCGCATCTTGCTGCAACGGGCAGACAGCGTGCCGTGGGTTGCCGAACTGATCGCTAAATCCGGGCGCGGGGTGATGCGCCAACGCGGGCTGGACTGGTATCTGGAGCGGGCCTTCCGCAGCGCACCGCTGAACCGGTCGACCGTACGCAATCCCGATTGGATGGCGTTGATCCGAAACGCCCGTGAGCATCTGCTGAAACAGGGTCCTGCGACCTTTGTGCTTTCGCGCCACCGCATGGATACCGCGCTGTGAAGGCTAGCCAAAATTCCTCGCGGCAGCACTGACGGAAAGGTATGGAGAGGACCGGGATTCTGGTCTGAACTGTCCATGGAGCCTGTGCTTCCTCTGCGGGTCTCCGCCGCAAGGTAAGAGCAATGCGGCCAGGGAAACGCCTTCTCCTGCATATGCAAGCCTGGCCTGTCCTTCGGCCTATACCGGGGCGTGCTCTAGCCGGGTGCGCCTATTGCATCCGGCCGGTCGTGGTGGCCTTGCGCCGCGCTGCGCCATATTGCCGACACAATGGGTGCTGTCGGCCTTGGGTGCCGAGGTTGCGACGGCGGGATCTGGCCGGTCGGCGATCGGCTGCGCGATGAAGCAATCCTTCGCTATTCTGCTGCTGGACCTGCGGATGCCCGATGCCGCCTCAAACAAGCGGGGGACGAATCCTCGGCCCGCCGCCCCAGCCGGGCTTTCCCGCCGTCAGGCAAGCCATCCTCACCGCGCTCGCGCAGCCAATCCGGTGTCCCCACTGCCGCAAATCCCCGCCCCTGCAGACTAGCCAAGGCAGGGCTAATCCAGCGGCGTGTTCACGGGCGTTTCCATGAAGACCCCTATCGCTCGCGGAAGGCGCGATTGAACTGGTCGGTCAAGGGCTTGGCAAGGTAAGAGAACGCTGTGCGTTCCTCGGTCGTGACGAAAACCTCGACGGGCATGCCCGGCACCAGTTGCAGCCCGGCCAGCTTTGCCAATTCTTCGGGGCCGACCTCGATATCCCCGGCATAGAAGCTGTCGCCGGTGGTGCCGACGCGCGAGGTGGCCGCCGCCACATAGGTCATCACGCCCTCGAGTTCGGGGGTGGTGCGCTGGTTGAAGGCGGAAAAGCGCAGCCGGGCGGTCTGGCCCACGGCGATCTGGTCGATGCTGGCGGGGGCGAATTTCACCCCGATCTTCAGCCGTGCATCTTCGGGAACGATGGTGGCCAGCACCTCGGCCGGGGATATGACACCGCCGATGGTATGGATCTTCATCTCGTTCACGATCCCCGCGATCGGGGCACGGATGTCGGTGCGGGTCAGCCGGTCCTCAATTGCCGCGCGGCGGTCCTGCAATTCCGAGATGCGGGTTTCGACAAGGCTCAGTTCGCGCTGCGCCTCGGTGCGCGCGGTTTCGTCGATGGCGATGATCTGCAGGCGCACCTCGTTGGTGCGGGTCTTGGCGCGGGCAATGGCCGCGTCGATCTCGCCGCGTTCGCCAAGCAGCCGGCTGCGTTCGCGCCCGGTGGCGAAGACGCGCGAAACCTCGATCAGCCGCGCCTCGGTCAGCGCCGAGATCCTGAGATGCTCGGCCTCGACCAGTTCGATCTCTTCCAGCTTGGCGGCGCGCTGCGCCTCCAGCCCGGCGATTTCCTCGCCGATCTGCACGATGCCCAGCTCAAGCTGCTGCTTGCGGCTCTCGCGGTTCAGGCGGTTGCCCTCGAAAAGCCGCGTCTCGCCGGCCAGAAGGCTGGCGGTTTCCGCCCCGACCTCGGTCAGTTCCGGCGGAAAGGCGATGACGGGCTGGTCGTCGCGTTCGGCGACCAGCCGCGCCCGCCGCGTCGCCAGCTCGATCAACTGCGAGCGGACGATCGACAGCTCCGCCCATGTCTGCGCATCGTCGAGGCGGAACAGGACCTGGCCCGCCGTCACGCGGTCGCCCTCGCGGATCTCGATGCTGCCGACGATGCCGCCGTCGCGGTGCTGGATCAGCTTCAGGTTCTGGTCGACCGCCACCTCGCCCTGCGCGATCACCGCGCCGGTCAATTGCGCCGTCGCGGCCCAGCCTCCGATCCCCAGCACCAGAACCGCGCCCAGCAGGAACCCGGCCGCCACGCGCGCGCGAAGGCGAAACCGCCCGTCATCGACAGGCGAGGCGGCGTTGGTCCGGTCTTTGCCCATGGCTTGTCCTTTCTTGCGTCAAGCCGTCCCCTGCTCGACGATCACCAGAAGATGGCGGCCTTCGAGGGTGATCGTGGTTTCGTAAATGTCGTCGCGGTTGAAATCGGCCTCGATCACGGTGCGGTCGATGTCTTCGTCACGCTCGTGGCTAAAGCGGATGCGGATATCGTCGTCGTCGAAATCGTCGCCGTAGATCTTTTCGAAGTCGTCCTCGTGGCGGTCGATTATTCGCTCGAACAGGTCATATTTCGACATGCGCAACCGATCCCCGACCTTGAAGTCCATGATCTCGAAACTGCGTGCCTCGACCGTGGCGCCGGGATCGGGCGGCGGCGACGGGGCAAGAAATTCAAAGACATTGTCGCCCTCGCCGCCCTCAAGGCAGAACGGCGCGTCGCCCAGGATGAAATGGTCGTCACCCTTGCCGCCGCTTACGGCCTCGAAGCCGGCGATCGCATCCGTGCCGATCTCGACCCCGCTGGCGACGCCGGCATTCAGGTCGATCAGCAGGCATTCCTCGGCGGCGGAATAGTCCAGCCGGTCCCATCCCTCGCCGCCGTCCAGGCTGCCGTCCCCGCCATCGAGCGCCGCGATGACGTGATCGTCGCCCGCGCCTGCGAGCACGCGCTCGAATCCCGCGATCGTGTCCGTGCCGATTTCCTCGCCGCTGGCAAGCTCGTCATGAAGGTCGATCAGCAGGCTGTCGGCGGCGGCGGAATAGTCCAGCGTATCCACGCCCGCGCCGCCGTCATAGATGTCGTCGGCCGCGTCCAGCGCCGCGACGACATGGTCGTCGCCCAGCCCGCCGCGGAGGACATCCGCGCCCTGGCCGTCGCTGAGAATATCATTGCCCGCACCGCCTTCCAGCAGGTCGTCGCCCGCGCCCCCGATCAGCAGATCGTCGCCCGCGCCGCCATGCAGGCTGTCATTGCCCGCACCGCCGTCCAGATAGTCGTCGCCGGTGCCGCCATCCAGCAGGTCGTGGCCGGCTTCGCCCTGGATGATGTCGTCGCCCTCCTGGCCGAAGATGCGGTCGTCGCCGGCACCGCCCCACAGGTGATCGTCGCCCCGGCCGCCGAAGATCACGTCATTGCCGTCGCCGCCGAAAACCGTGTCGTTGCCGTCAGCGGCGACGATATGGTCGTGGCCCCGCCCGCCCTGCACGACGTCGTTGCCGCCGCCCGCATCGATATTGTCGTCGCCGTCGCCGCCGTCGATATCCTCGGCGCAGGCGCCGCCAAGCAGGTTGTCGTCCCCGTCGGTCCCCTGGATGAAATGCCGTTCGAAGACCGAGAAATGCGCGGTCTGGGTGACAGAGGCATGGCCGTCGCCGATCTCGTAGCTCAGCGTGACCGGGCCGCTGAAACCGGGTTCGGGGCGATACTCCCAGCCGCCGTCGATGCGGATCACCGTGCCGGCCGAGGCGGTGACATGATGCACCGACAGCATGTCGCCGTCGGGATCCTCGGCATGGCGCAGCAATTGGCCCAGCCCGATCGCCAGAACCGCGCAAGAGGCCATGTCGGCCAGATGGACCGGCCCGGAAACACGCGGAGGGCGGTTGCCGCCCTGGGGCGGGGGAGCGCCGTCGTCGTCATCCTCGTCCGGTTTCGGGTCCGCAGGCCCGTCGTCCGCCGGCGGAAGCACCTGGCCCTTGGGGCCCGGGTTCGCGAATCCGGGCGCGGCGATGTGGTTGTCATTCGCGGCCGCGCCGCCCGGCGGGACGAACGGTGCGCCCTGCCACGGCACCGGCAGGCCGAATGTCTCGACATGAACGGTTTTCGGCGGTGCCACGGATCCGGCGGCAAGGCCGGCGGGGCCGTCCTCGACCGGCGCCGCCGGCTGCGCCCCGGTTGCCGAAGGGGCGCCTTCTGGCGCCCTGGGCGGGGCGGCGGCCGAGAATGCGGTGCTGGCCGGCTCTGCCGCGCCCTGCGCCGCTTTCTGCGGCGGAAGGGCTGTTTCCTCTTGTCCCCAGGTTGGAAAGATCGATTTCAGATATAGGCCCAGCCAAACCAGCGCCGCGCCGAAGACATAGGGCGCGCGGCCTTCCCCTTCGGACGCTTTCGCCGCATAGCGTTCCGCGGCGGCGGTTTCGGCCGAGCCGGATCGGGTGCCCTTGACCTTGATGATCATGCCGTGACGCGCGCCGTTGCCGGGGCACGCTCCTTCCTGTCGGTTTCTGCTGCGTCGAGATCGACCCGCACGGGCCGCGCGATGATGTCCTCCTTGGGACCGAAGGCGGTCATCCGGCCGTTCTGGACCACCGCGACCAGGTCCACCGCCGCCAGGGCGCTGGGACGATGGGCGATCACCACCACGATGCCGCCCCGCGCCTTGACCGCGTTGATCGCCGCCGTCAGCGCCGCCTCGCCCTCGCCATCCAGGTTCGAGTTCGGCTCGTCCAGCACCACCACGAAGGGATCGCCGTAAAGCGCGCGGGCAAGGCCGATGCGCTGCCGCTGGCCGCCGGACAGCGCGATCCCCATCGGCCCCAGCGCGGTGTGATAGCCGTCGGGCAGGCGCACGATCATCTCGTGCACGCCCGCCGCCTTGGCGGCATCGACGATGCCGCGCGGATCGGGATCGGGTTCCAGGCGCGAGATGTTTTCCTGGATATCGCCCTCCAGCAGCGCGACATCCTGCGGCAGATAGCCGATATGGCGGCCAAGGGTTTCGTCGTCCCATTGCCCCAGCTCGGCATCGTCCAGCCGGATGCTGCCGCGCAGGGCGGGCCAGATGCCGGTCAGGGCACGCGCCAGGGTGGTCTTGCCGCCGCCGCTGGGGCCGATGACGCCAAGCGCCTGGCCCGGCGACAGGGTGAAGCCGACCTCGCTCAGCAGCACCCGGCCGCTGTCGGGGGCGGCGATGGTCAGGTTCTCGACCTTCAGCGACTGGCGGGGGGGCGGCAGGGGCATCGGTGCCTCGGCCTCGGCCAGCGCCACGACGGTTTCCTTCAGCCGCCGGAAGGCCGCGCGGGCGGCAACCACGCCCTTCCAGTTGGCGATGGCCATGTCGATCGGCGCCAGCGCGCGGGCCGAGGCGACCGAGGCGGCAATGATCGCGCCGGGCGACAGCTCGCCGATTATGGTCAGGAAGGCGCCGAGGCCCAGCACCGCGGATTGCAGGATCATCCTGAACACGCGCGAGATCGCCCCGAAGGTGCCGCCGACATCGTTGGCGCGGGTCTGCAGGGCCAGATGCTCGTCATTGGCGCGCGTGAAGCGCATGACGGCGCGGGCGCCGAAGCCCATCGCCTTGACGATCTCGGCGTTGCGGGCGTTGGAATCGGCGATGGCGTTGCGGGCGATCATCGCCTTCTGCGATGCCTCGTTCAGGCGCCGGGTCATCAGCTCGGTGACGATGGTCAGCGCCGCCAGCACGAAGGCGCCGCCCAGCGTCAGCGCCCCCAGCCAGGGATGCAGGACATAGACGAAGGCCACGAACAGCGGAACCCAAGGCAGGTCGAACAGCGCCACCGGCCCCTGGCTGCCCAGGAAGCCGCGCACCGTATCGACGTCGCGGCCCCGCTCCAGCGCCTCCGAGGTGGAAAAGCCAAAGCGCGGCATGTCGATCGCCACCTGATGGGCCAGCGGCGCCAGCCGGCGGTCCAGCCGCGCGCCGATCCGCACCAGGATCTGCGAGCGGATGATGTCGAACAGCCCCTGCGAGAAATACAGCCCGATGGCCAGGATCGAGATCGCCAGCAGCGTCGGCACGCTGCCGCTGGTCAGCGCCCGGTCATAGATCTGCAGCATGTAGAAGGCGCCGGTCAGCGCCAGGACGCTGATGATGCCCGATATGCCGAACAGAAAGACGAGGATGGCGCGATATCCCCGGATCAGGTTTGCAGCGCCCTTGCGTCTCGCCGCCTTCGTCACATCCCTGCCACGCATCGGAACCCACCTCGCTACCTTGTCGGGAAAGGAACCCGCCGGCCGCCCTGGGACCGGCCGGCGGGCCACGGCGTCACAGATTGAAGTCGTTCGCCGTCAGGATATGCGCGCCCTTGAGGCTGATGCGGAAATCGGCCCCGTCATCGCCGGTCGTGTTCCCCATGACGACCGTATAGTCGCCATCCTCCCTTGTCTCGTGAACGACCATCAGCTGGCCGCGTCCGGTGAAGGCCTCTCCGGTCACCAGGGTGAAGGACTGCTTGCCGTCCGCCCCGGCATCGGCATCGATGGCGGAAAGGTCGATGCGATCACCCGGCGCGAAGTCGACGATCGTGTCGCCATCGGCATCCTGCGCCGACAGGAAGCGGAAGACGTCCTTGCCGCCGCCGCCATCCATCACGTTGACCGCGGCGCTGGCGGTGATGACGTCATTGCCCGATCCGGTGACGATGTTCTCGATGCTCCAGATCGTGTCGCTGCCGGTCTGTTCGCTCGACACGCTGCCCCGGCCCATGAAGCCGGTGCCCAGATCGGCGGTGATGTTGGCGGTTATCTGGGACATGTCCAGCGTGTCGGCATCCTCGTCGCCGTAATAGACGTCGTCGCCGTCGCCCTTGGTGGCCACGATCAGATCCCCGCCCTTGCCGCCGAAGACAGTGTCGTTGCCGGTGCCGCCGGTGATCATGTCACCGTCGTCGCCGCCGAAGATCCGGTCGTGCCCCGCATCGCCATAGAGCATGTCCGCCCCGGCACCGCCGAAGACGTCATCGGCGTCGCTGCCGCCGAGGATCACGTCGCGCCCGCCGCCGCCGCTGAGGAAGTCGCCGCCCTCGCCCCCGCGGATGATGTCGGCGCCCTCGCCGCCCTGCAGCACGTCCGCCTTGCCCGTGCCGATCAGGGTTAGGTCAGCTACCAAGCCGGCCCCATCCGGGGGCGCGACGTCGTCCGGGCCGTCGCCCAAAGGGCTGGTATCGTCCGGCTCGGTTTCCGCCGGCGGCGCGGCCGGGCCGGTGAAGGTGACGGAACCCTCCCCGGCCGTCAGCGTGGTGGTGCCGTCGGGATTATGGGTGATCGTATGGCCCGCATCGCTTCCGGGCATCTCGATCACGTCCTGCTCGCGCAGCTGCCCGATGATCGTGTCCTGCCCGCCGTTCGAGCGGAACAGAACCCGGTGGGCCGAGTTCAGCCCCGAGATGTCGAGCACGTCGTCGCCGGCCCCGCCTTCCAGCGTGATGGTGCTGTAGGAAAGGCTGGTGCCGGTAAAGTCGCCATGCGCCGCGAAGGTGTCGCCGCCGCCCATGCCCGAGATTACGACCTCCTCGACATCCTTCATGATCGCGACCACCGCGGCGTAATTGGTGCCGTTGCGGGTGATGATGATCTCGGTATCCTCGGGCACGTTGCCGTTCAGCACCTGGTTGTTGTTGGCCGCGGCGGCGGCCCGCCATTCGGCAAGCGTCCAGATGTGATAGGCTTCGGCGGTCGCGTCGCCGGTGACATGCACGGTATCGGTGCCGGCGCCGCCGTCGATCGTGTCGCGCCCGTCGCCGACGTTCCACTGGACCAGGTCGTCGCCATCGCCGCCGCGGATGACGTCGGCGCCCACCCCGCCGATCAGCGTGTCGTTGCCCAGGCCGCCGTCAAGCGTGTCGTTGCCGATGCCGCCGTCAAGCGCGTCGTTGCCGGCCCCGCCATCCAGCAGATCGACGCCGGCCTCGCCGATCAGCTCGTCGTCGCCATCGCCGCCGGACAGGGCATCGTAGCCGCCGCCGTTCAGCAGGTCGTCGCCCGGGTCGCCCTCCAGCGTATCGGCCCCGGCGGCGCCGTTCAGCGTGTCGTTGCCGCCGCCGCCCAGCAACAGGTCGTTGCCGCCTTCGCCGTTCAGAAGATCGTCGCCGTCCAGGCCGCTGATCGTGTCATTGCCGCCCCTGCCTTCGATGATGTCGGCGCCAACGGTGCCCGACATTGTCTCTGCCGTGCCGTTGCCGACCAGATGGACGCCGACCGGCGAGGTCACGGAAGAGATCACCTCCTCGGCCTTGCCGAAGCCGTCGGTATAGCGCGCCACCACCCGCAGCTGGGTGTTCACATGGGCCAGGCCCGGCGTGAAGGAACTGCCGGTCGCCCCGGCGATATCCGTCCACAGGCCGCCGATGAAGCTTTGCCACTGCACGCTCATCGTCGCCATGTCGATCCCGTCGGCATCGCTGATCCCGCTCAGGTCCACGGCCAGCGCCTGGCCCTGCGTGGGCGTGGTGTCGCTGATCAGCGGCTGGCCCACCGGCTCGGCGTTGAACAGGTCCGAGACATTGACGGTGACGTCGCCGAACTGCAGCACCTCGATGTTGTAGAGCGTGTCGATCCCGTCCGAGACCCGGTTCTGGTTGGTGATCGGGTCGATCACGCCAGCGGTCTCGTCGAGATGCTCGATGCGGATGCTGCCATCGGCGTTGCGCGTCACCGCGTAGTTCTCGAACAGATCCCAATAGACCGCGGTGTCCGTGCCGCTGTCGTCCCACAGGATTTCGCGGGTGATCTGCAACTGGCCGGGGTCATAGACCCGCTCCAGCATCAGCAGGTCCAGCGTCCGGCCGCCATGCAGCACGTTGCCGGCCAGGTCGGTGACGACCGCGGACATGCCTTCGGCCGTGGCGATCTCGGTCCCGCCCGCGTCAAGGATGCTGATGCGAAGGTTCAGCCAGGCGTCGCCGTCGATGACGTCATTGCCGCCCCGGCCCTCGATCAGATCGCCGCCGCCGCCGCCCAGCAGGATGTTGCCGCCGGTGAAGATCATCTTCTCGGCGCCCGAGCCGTCGGCCCAGTATTCGCCCAGCCGCATCATGTCGGGGGTGATGATCCGGTCCAGCCCGGCGATGCGGTCGATCCCGGCCTGGTCCAGCTCGTTATGGATGAAATTGCCCTCGGGCGTCGGATCGAAGGCCAGCTCCTGGTCGCCCTCCTCGTCGCTGCGGTCGTCGCCGCGCAGGATGTCGTCATGGATCCAGCCCGACAGCGCCTCGACCTGGCTGAAGCGGTCGCGCAGCACCTCCAGGGGCAGGCTGTCGAAGACCGGGAAGTTCATGTCGGCCACGCCCGGAACCTGCTGGCCCTTGAAGGCCACCCAGTCATGGCCCCACATGCCGATGAACTTCTGGATCCCCTCGCCGGCGATCATGATGTCGTCGCCGGAATCGGCGTCGTAATCGGTGTCGCCGCTGCCGCCGTTCAGCACGTCATGGCCGATGATCGACGAGTTGAAGAAGATGTCGCCGTTGTCGCCGGCGATATAGTCGAACAGGCCGTGGCCCTCGACCCAGTCGTCGCCCTCGTTGCCGAACAGCATGTCCGGGCCGTTGCCGCCCATGAGGAAGTCGTCGCCAGTGCCGCCCCGGATCTCGGAGCCGTCCGGGCCGGTCATCAGGAAATCCCGGCCCGAGCCGCCGAAGATCAGCGCCATGCCCGAGCCGCCGTGGATGACGTCGTTGCCGGCATCGCCATGCAGCATGTCGGTCTCGCCTATGTCGGTGCCGGCATTGGTGATGATGTCGTTGCCGTCGCCGCCATGGACGATGTCGACCCCATATCCGGCCTCGATCCGGTCGTCGCCGCCGAAGCCCCGGATCGCATCGTCGCCGCCGCCGGCGATGATGGTGTCGTTGCCCTCGGTCCCGGCGATGACGGTGTGGTCGGCGCCATTGTAGCGGATGAAGTTCGCGCCGCGCTCGACCAGGCTGGAGATCGCCTCCAGCGTCGGGTTGTCATGCACCGGATCCGCGTGCCCGAACTGCGCCTGCTTGGCGGCATCGACATAGAGGACGTGATCGGGGATCGAGAAGATGTCGCCCGGCAGCGCGAAGCCCGTCGCCCCCAGGTCGGTGTTGCGCATGACGATCGAGGCCAGCGAGTTGTTTTCCAGCTCGGTCAGCAGGTTCAGGCCCTGCGCGCGCGACAGGTAATAGAAGCGGTCGGCATGCTGCAGGTTCTCCATCTGCAATTCGAAGATGAAGGCGAAGGTCGAGCCCAGCATGCCCCCGAAGGGCATCTTCTTCTCGGCCAGCCCGCCGACCCACAGGTCGACATCGTCAAGCCCGCCCCTGCGCGCCGCGAACTCGCCGCTTGCGCTCAGGAAGGCCAGCCGGTCGGCGGGGGCCGAGATCACGCGGGCGCCGCCGTCCTCGAAGACCGTCTGGTCGGTGCCGAAGACGATGGCCATGGCGGCGGCACGCTTGCCCGCCACGGTTTCCTCGCCCCTGATCAGGTCATGGGTGCCATAGGCGGCGATGAAGTTGACGATGGATTCGGGGTTCTTCAGGTTCACCGCGAAATCGACCCAGCTGTCATAGGGCTTCAGCTGGCTGTCGCCGCCGGCCATGTCCATGAACTGCTGGCGCGCCTCGTTCAGCGTCGGCATGCCGGTGTCGCGGCCGCGCGCGATGTTGATCGCGGCAAGGTCCAGCGGGATGCCGACCAGTTGGTTGCGCAGCACGTTGGTGACGAATTCGTCGATCTCGTTGCCGACCTGCCCGGTCATGCCGCGCACGATGGCGCCCGCCGCCTGGTGATGGTCCACGGTGTCGGAGCCGAAGGCCAGCGGGTTGAGGAAGGCGTCGAAGAGCGTCAGGTGGTCGGTCGAGCCGTCCGCATGGATCTGGTCCACGGTCTCGTTCAGCATCGAATGGCCGAAGCGATAGACCACATGGGCGAATTCGGCAAAGATCGCCGGATTGATCTCGACATCCGGCTGCACCATGAAGATGTCTACGTCGGGCTGCGCCTTGCGGGCGAATTCTTCGAAGACCAGGTGCTGATATTCCATCTCGGTGGTGAAGCGCGCGGTCTGGAACAGCCGCTCGCCGTCCCAGTTGCCGTCGGCGTCGCGCCATTCGGCGATGAAATCCGCGTCGCCGGTGTCCAGGATCACCTGCTTGATGTGATCGACCAGCCGGTTGTGCTCGGCGTGGAACACCGAATGCACCGCCGTCAGGCCGATATTCTCGTTCCCGCGCCCGTCGCCGGTGATGTAATGCGCATCCAGCATCTCGTCGTCATAGGAATCGCGGTTGCCGCGTGCGTCGAAGCCGCCGGAATAGCCCGGCGCGTCGTCGCCATCGGGCTGCAACACGCCGTCCACCGCCACCGGCACCGCGTTATGGGCGATGTCGTCCAGGAAGGCATTGCCCGTTCGCGCGGCCGAGACGGTCTCGCCCGGATCGATCACGTTGCCGCCGAACAGCACGGTGCCGGGGGGCAGCTGGATGGCGGAGGGATCGACCGGATCGGCCAGGTTGCCCTCGACCCAGATCGGCATGCCGTCCACGTCGAAGGCGGCAAGGATCTGCGGCAGCCCATTCGGGCCGCGGATGAATTCGCCGTAGGGGTCGGTCAGCAGGACCGGAACCGCGCCCACGTCCAGGTCGGTCAGGTCGATGCCCAGCAACTCGCGCGCCTGATCCTTGACGTCGCGCCATGTGGCCATGCCCCGCGCCCCTTCCAGCAGCTTGCCGGTCGAGACCGGCCCGTCCGGCCCTTCGGCATATTCGCGCAGAAAGACCTGATGCGAGGGATGCGAGGTATAGGTCTGGTTCTGGTCCACCCACGGCGTGGTCACATTGGCCGCGCCGTCGCCGATGGTGGCGCGGGACATGGCCATGAAATTGGTATGCGGCGAATCCGGGTCATACAGCGGGTCGTCCGGCTGCAGCGGGATATAGACCGTACCGTGCCCGCCCTTCTGCACCAGGTCCAGGCCGTGGTCGAAGAACTGCCCGAACAGCGTGAACCAGGCATTGTAGGATGCCGACAGCCCTTCGTCCGGGGCCTGGTTGGGCAGCCTGATGGTCGGGCCGTCCATCTCGATCCCGTGCTGGTCCAGCAAGTCGGCCAGCTGGGCCTGTGCGATGGCATGGGCCGCGCTGCCCGGCACCGTGCCCTTGACCAGCGAATGGGCCGTCATGACACCTTGCACCGCCGCGGTCATGTCCGCGCCCTCGACCCCGGCATGGCGCAGCGCGGCGGCGATGGCCGCCGGATTGTCCAGCGTCTGGTCCACGATCAGGTTGGAAATCAGCCGCGGGTCGGCATCGACCACGGTTCCGGGCTGAAAGCCGGGGCTGGTCGGACTGCCGGGCGCATAGTCGTTGTTGGTCAGCCATACCGGGTTTTCCGGCGTGCCGAACATCATCTGGTCGTCGCTTTCGTCGCGCCAGGTGGGATCGGTCAGCCGCAGGAATTCCTCGTGCGAGGCGCCCCATCTTTCGCGGCCGGGAACAAGGTTGTTGTCGCTGCCATCGACCGTGCGCAGCCCATAGGGCAACAGCGGGCTGCTTACCAGCTCGGTCAGCGGCGTGCCGGCGGCATGGGCCTCGGCGATCTTGATCTGCTCGAGAATGAATTCGAGATCGTGCCTGATCAGCGTTACCATGATGTAATCCCCCTGTGTCGAACGCTTTCCGCCGCGGTGGCGGAAAAGCCCCGCCCGCGCCGCTATGCGGGACGCCTGCCGATATGCCTGGAATCATGCCCGTCTGGGCGCGGGGCATGAACTTGACAAAGTCCGGTCTTTTCATGCGGCCCAGGTCCGAAGGATAAGGCGTCGAAGGTCCAGGTGCGGATCGGACCAATGTCCGAAGGCTGATTGACCGAAAGTCTGAAAACCGGCCTTGGGACAATTCAACGGCCGTTCATTTCCATTATCGCATTCATATTGAAATCATCGGGAATCCGTATGGGAAAGACCGCGTCAAGATGCAAAAACATGCCCTTAACGACAGTTTCTGGGCCCGGACCGTTCTGCTATCGTCAAAACATATCGGTTCAGTTGAATGTCGACGGAGGTTTCCGCCCATGCCCAGGGTCGAGTTGGCGATTTTCGATGATCACCCCATCTTTCTTGAAGGCCTGGCAGGAATATTCGCCGACTCGGATGAATTCGCCGTGGTGGAAAAGGGCGTCTCGGCCAGCGATGCAATCAACCTGACGCTGAAGAACAGGCCCGATGTCATCCTTCTGGACCTGGACATGCCGGGGAACATCCTGCAGGCGATCCAGAAGATCCGCGAGGAAGCTCCCGATGTGCGGGTGCTGATCTTCACCGCCTCGATGGCGGTCGAACATGCCGTCCAGGTGCTGGAAGCGGGGGCGCATGGCTATGTCATCAAGGGCAGCACGGCGGCCGAACTGGCCGAGGCGATCCGCGCCGTGATGCGAGGCGAGACCTTTGTGACGCATACCTTCGCGGCCAAGGTCATCGCGGCATTGCAGAACGCTTCGCTTCGCAAGCGCACGCTGCAGGCGATCCGGCTGAACATGCGCGAGGAACAGATCGTGCGGCTGCTGTTGCGGGGCAGGACCAACAAGGAAATCGGCCAGCAGCTGCAGATCAGCGAAAAGACCGTCAAGCATTACATGTCGATCCTGATGCAGAAGCTGCATGCACGCAACCGGCTGGAGGTGGTGTTGGCCGCACAAAAGCTGCAGGCAGAGGTGGCGCCGGGATCGAACCTCTACCTCCAGTAGTTTCCTATCCGGCTTCGACCGGCAGGCGAGCGGTGATCGTCGTGCCTCGTCCCGGTTCCGAGGTCGCATCAAGATTGCCGCCCAGGGTCTGCAATCGCCGCGACAGTCCAGGCAGCCCCAGTCCGGGCATTCCGTTTCCGCCCTGCGGCGCTTTCGCCGCCTCGGGTTGCAGCCCCGGACCGGCATCGCGGATGACAAGCTTGATCTCGCCGTTCCGCGTCTCGGCCCAGACCTGCTGGCCCCTGCCGCCGGCATGGCGAAAGGCGTTGTTCAGCGATTCCTGCACGATGCGATACAGGCAGATCTTTGCGGGCTCGGACAGGTGGTCGGGCAATTCCCCCAGCCTTTGCGAGACTGTCGTGCCGGTCTGGCTTTCATGCCGCGCAATCGCCAGCGACAGGGTTTCGGACACCGTCAGCCCGTCCAGTTCGGGGATGCTCAGCCCATAGGCCAGGTTCCGCAATTCCTGCATCGTGCGCGTGGCCAGCTCTGCGGTCTTTTGCCGCTCGCGCGCGGCGGCGGCGTCCTCGGCGCGGCCCGAGGGCAGGCCGCTGAGACGCAGCACGATCAGCCCCAGCAGTTGCAGCGGGCCATCATGCAGATCCGCGCCGATGCGGGTCAGCAGGGTCTCGTTCACCTTGATCGCCTCCAGCTTGGCCGTTTCGGCGGTTTGCCGCAGGTCCGCGTTCTGGCGGGCCAGTTGCTGCGACATGTCCAGCCGATGGCGCAACTCGTCCTGTTGCGCCCGCACGATGCGGCGCGCCCGGCTCGCGGTCAGGATCAGCAGCGTCAGCATCAGCGCGGTCGTCAGCCCGACCACCCCCCAGATCCGCGACGCGACGCGGTTCATCTGGGCCTGAAGCTCGGCGGCATTCTGATAGAACTCGCCGACGGCGGTGACGAGGCCGCTTTCGCGGTCGCGCAGGGGCATATAGATCTCCAGCAAGGGCTGGCCCAGCCGCTCTTGCCGCCGAGTTCCGTGATCGGTCAGGTTCTCCATCAGCTCGGCCACGACCTGACCGCCAAAGGCGGCATCCAGCTGGGCGGATGACATCTGCCGCCCCGTCAGCCGCTTGTCGGTGCTGTAGGCCACGGTGCCGTCCTGCCACCAGATCACCGCCGCCTCGATGGCGGTTTCATGGGTATGGCGCATCAGCAGTTCGTCCAGCTGCAATTCGATCCGGGACGGCAGCATTCCATTTCGTTCGACATCGCGCAGCAGCGGTTCGATGATGATGTTCATGTAGACGGCGCTGGCATCGGCCGCGCTTTCCACTTCGACATTGCGAATATAGGCGTTTACCCAATATCCTAACGTGGCCATCGACATGCAGATCACCAGAGCGATCGCGATCACGACTTGCGAATGCAGCCCCATCTGCCGTCCGAAACTCTGAAGGATATGAGAGAACTCGGATTTGGGCATGGCGGATCCGCGGGGCAAGAAAAGCTTTCGTCATCTTGCAACAACCCGCAAAGCCCGCGCAATCCTTGCTGTGCCATGAAGTCCCGCACAGCGGGCGGTAGGCTCCGCGCATCCTCCGCAGCAACCTGGCCGCGTTTCCTCTTCGGGGAAGGCGTTGCAGTTCTCCCCGCGAGACAAGGGGTAAGCACCGGCCAGACTGACCCAGCGGGAGCTGATCGGGGAGGAACTCAAGCCGGTCTGGATTAGATGATATAACAGGTGCCTGTTAGATAACCGGCGAAGGAGCGCGAGATGACGACCGATCAGAGCGATATGCGAAAGGATCAAGGTGAAACAATCGCCATCCTCAAACAAATCAAGCTTTGGCTACAGATATTGGCTGGGCTGCTCGTCCTGCTGATTTTGCAGGTCACGGTTTCTTGACGGCATCGCCTGATCGGCGGCGCGACGATGACGAGGGGCGACTTGATAAACGATCAGCCCCAGCTCAGGCAGGGGGTGGCAGCCGGCCGACTACGAGGTTTCCGAACCTCGCAGTCGATTGACCGATCCGCAGATGTCCAGGCCTGGAATCGCGGTCCAGATACCGTCCCTCGCGCTATCCAGACGAATGCAGCATTCGGTAAGTCCGTCCGCAACCACGGATCGGTGCCCGGTTTCGACAAGGGCACGCCGGGCTTCATCCATGTGCTGGACGCCAATGACCTGCACCCGATCCGAAAAATCCAGGTGCTGCGCCGCTAATTCGCGCTGGCGCTCGACCGCAGCGCGGGGCGGCTTTACGCCGGCAATCCGCTGGACGGCTCGCTGACCGGGATCGACGCGCGGGGCGGGCGAGTTCTTGCACCGGATCGAGGGCGGGCTCTGGACCGCCGGCGCCGCCTATGGCGCGGCTGCCGGGCGCTTCTACGCCAGCGGCGGCGGCATCGAGGAGATCGCGGCGATCGACGCGGCTGGCGCGCTTCCAACCGGCGACACCGCCGAGGAAGGCGCCGAGACCTCGCAGCATTTTCTCGTCAACCTGACGATCGACGCCGAGGGCCAGCGCCTGTTCGCGGCCGATGCCCTATGCGGTCAAGCAGCGCATTCCCTTGCCGACGCATCCGAACAGGCTGGAGGTCAGCGAGGAAGGCCGGACCCCGTTTTTGACCGTCAAGACCCCGCGTGACAAGGACCATCCCGACTATCGCGAGGGCGCGCTGGATTCGCGGCCGCGCATCGACCTGGAGCGGTTGGGTAATCACGAAAAATAGCCAGCGATCCCGTTTTGAGTCCGAGCTTAGAGGTGTTTTTTGGCTTTCCACCGGAAAGTGCGTCTCTCCGAACTGATCCTATGCCCCAGGATGTTCCAGAATTACAAAAGCTGCATTCAGACGAATATGGGGAAATGGGAGGAATGGTTCTCGGGATCCGTGACGATTGCTTCAACCATGAGCCTGGTTGATACGGAGAAAATGGACGCGGAGCAGTTCTGCTCGGACCTCGCTGCCGGGGCCGGATGCTATTTTGACTGGGCATATGTCTTTATCGGCCCTGAGGCTCATGATATGATCATTCCGTTTTCCTGTATATGATCCTGTCCCGGCGGTATGGAGCCGCCGCTCTCGGGATCCGATGCCCGTCCTATAGGGATGCTGCCATGACGGAGTATCCGCCGTGTCGACTATCTGGCACCAGGGGTTCCGGGGTTTCCGAAGCTCGACTAAAGTGCCGAAACAGCCGAAAGCGACTGTCGTGATCCGCTGTCGCGCGGTTTCATGATGTATCCTTCCTTCACGGTCAATCGGCGCGCAAAGCTGGCTACTCCTGCTCGGCATCGGAAATGCCGCCAGATGACCGGTGTTGAGGGGGCATCATGCGGCCATCGCCTGCTTTGCCGGCCAGGTTCTCAGCCATGGCAATGACGGTTGCAGCCTGCCTCGCACAGGGCGCGCGACAGATGGATGCCGCGGGCCTTTGTATTTCCGTCCGATATGCCGCGCTCGTCCGACTGGTTGCGTGAGGGCGTCAGGCCCCCAAGGCCCAACCCGCTTCGAATATGCCAGGCCGGGTGGAGTTATCGAATGTTGACCGCGTCGTTGAGCTTGTGGAACTGGATCCCCGGACTAATGGGCGGCACGGGATCGTCGCCATCGTCATCGAGGATCTGGGCGGCTCTTGCGCGACCGGCTGCCGTGGCCGGCCTCGTTGGACGCGGCGGCACTTCGGGCGCATGGTCTCCTTCGTATTCGCCTGCGCGTTCAGGGGTGCGGAAAGGCCCAGATTACCAGCCGCATGGAGCGGACCGGCGGCCGGTATGAAGGCCTTGCCCTTGGTGAAGCTTTCCAGCCTCCACATCCAGCATGAAGCAGATTTGAAACGGGACCATCAGATCGCGCAGGCCGGTTTCGCAATCGGCATTGCTCGATCTCATGCCCGCAACATGCCGATAAGCTCCGTGGTCGATGCTGCGGAGTATTTCTTGAGCAGGCTTCCGCGATGGATATCCACCGTCTTGGGGCTGATGCCCAAGGCGATCGCGATCTGCTTGCTGGTGAGCTTGTCGACCAGCAGGGCGGCGACATCCCGCTCGCGCTGGGTCAGCGAGATTGCGGTCTTCTTCGCATCGCGATCCTCGGTGATCTCGGAAAACAGCCAGGCGGTCATTTCATGCGGCACCGCGGGATTGAAGGCATGGCCCCGAACACGCACCCAGAAATGGCTGCCGTCGAGGCGGCGCATGATCCGGTTGTCGTCCTGGGGCACGCCGCCGATCAGAGAGGGTTCCATGCGGCGGCCGGCGGCCTCGAATTCGTCCAGGTCGGGGTAGAGGACCGAGAAGGGTTGCAGGACGACATCCCTGCGCCGCGCCCGGAAAAGGCTCAGTGCGGCGCCGTTGCAATCCATGATGATTCGGTCTTGGGCAATAATGGCAGCAACCGGCAGACCCAGGAAAATTGCTTTGTAATCAAGGCGTTTTCTTGGTTTCATCCGCCATCCCATCACCGATTACCTAGGTAAAATATACCTATAGACCTAGGGGTCTGACTGCAACATCCTTGCAGGCACGAAAAGACGTCCGATGGGGCGCAGGAAAATCACGGGGAGTTCTGGATGAAGACCGCAGCAATCATCGGCGCGGGGCTTATCGGGCAAGGCTGGGCGATCGTCTTTGCCCGTGCCGGTTGGAACGTGAACCTTTACGATCCGAATTCGCAGGCCGCCGAAAAGGGCCTGGCCATGATCGGTTCGCTGTTGGGGATGTTGAAGCAGGAAGGACTGCTGCCGGACGACACCTCTGCTGCAAACCGCATCCGCATTGCCCCGACGCTGCCGGACGCGCTGGCGGGGGCCGAATATATCCAGGAATCGGCGCCCGAGAACCTGGAGGCGAAGCGGGCGCTATTTGCCGAGATGGACGCGCTTGCCGCGCCGGATGCGCTGCTGTGCAGCTCGACCTCGACCATCCCGGCCAGCGCGTTTACCGGGCATCTGGCCGGGCGGGCGCGCTGCATGGTGGCCCATCCGGTCAATCCGACCTATCTGATTCCGCTGGTCGAGCTTTCCGGTGCGCCCTGGACCGCTGCGGACCATATCGAACGCGCAAAGGACATTCTGCTGGACGTCGGCCAGCGTCCGATCGTCGTCAGGAAAGAGATCGAAGGCTTCGTCATGAACCGCCTGCAAGGCGCGGTGCTGCACGAAGCGTTCCGGCTGTTCAGCGAAGGCATCGCCTCGGGCGAGGATATCGACGCCACGATCAAGCACGGGCTGGGCCTGCGTTGGGCCTTCATCGGACCGTTCGAGACCATCGACCTGAACTCGCCCCAGGGGATCGAGGAATATTGCGAACGCTATGCCGGGGTCTACGAATCCATCGGCGCCTCGCTGGGCAAATGCGTGGACTGGAACAAGGCGCTGCGCCAGGGCCTTGCCGATGAGCGCAAGCGCGAACTGCCGCGCGACCAGCTGGAAGCCAAGCGCCTGTGGCGCGACCAGAAGCTGATGCAGATGGTGCGCCAGCTTTACCATGCCGGCTGACCGGCCGGGACGTATCAGGAGAATATCATGGCCAATCCCGTCATCATCACCTGTGCCGTCACAGGTGGCACGGATCACGCGCACAAGAATCCGGCCGTTCCGGTCACGCCCGCACAGATCGCGGCGTCTGCCGTCGAGGCCGCCGATGCCGGCGCGGCCATCGTCCATGTCCATGTCCGCGACCCGGAAACGACGCTCGCCTCGACCGATTTCGCGCTTTACGCCGAGACGGTGGACCTGATCCGGCAGGCCAGGCCCGGCCTGATCATCAATCTCAGTTCCGGCTATGGCGCCATGGTGACGGCGGACCAGATCCGCGACGGCAGATCCGCGGCCGAGGCGCTGCTGACCCCCGAGGCGCGGGTCGAGCATATCGTCCGGCTCAGGCCGGAAATCTGCAGCCTCGACATCGCCGCGATGAATTTCGGCGAGCAGATGTTCCTGAACTCGATCCCCGACCTGCGCGTCATGGCCGGGCTGATCGAGGGGGCAGGGGTCAAGCCCGAGCTGGAAGCCTTCGACATGGGGCATCTCAGCATCATCCGGCATTTCCTGAAGAAGGGGGTGCTGTCCTCGCCGCCCTTGGTGCAGATCGGCCTGGGCGTCATGGGCGGCGCGGATGCGGATGCGCATAGCATGTCCGCTCTGGTGCGGCTGCTGCCCGAGGATGCCGCCTGGGCGATCTTCGGCATCGGGCGCCACCAGTTCCCGGTGGCGACGCAGGCGATGCTGATGGGCGGCCATGTCCGGCTGGGGCTGGAGGACAATCTTTACCTCGAGGACGGCGTGCTGGCCCCGTCGAACGCCGCGCTGGTCGAAAGGATGGTCGCGATCATGGGCCTGCTGGGCCGCAGGCCCGCCACCACCTACGAGGCGCGCGCCACCCTTGGCCTGCGGCGCGCCGGCTGATGGAGGGCGAGGCCGCGCCCCGCCTGCTGGCCCGCATGTCGATTCCGGTCCGCTGGGGCGACATGGATGCGGCGGGTCACGTGAACAACACGGTCTATTTCCGTTTTGCAGAAGAAATCCGCCTGACATGGTTTCAGCGGATGGGCTTCGGCGCCGGGCTGGGCCATGGCGAAGGGCCGGTCATCGTCAACGCCTCGATGACCTTCCTGCGCCAGCTGCATCATCCGGCCAGCGTCATCGTCACCATGACCGCGTCCAATCCGGGACGCAGCAGCTTCGACACCGATTACGAACTGACGGACGCCGGCGATCCCGGCACCGTCTATGCGCGCGGCTCGGCCCGTTGCGTCTGGATCGACTATGCCACGGCGAAATCGGCACCGATGCCCGACCGCCTGCGCAGGGCGATCCTTGATCCCAGCCCGATCACGGCGGGTCTCTGAGCCCGAAACCAGAAGAAGCGTGATCAGGCCCAACCAGCCCACGGGGAGGCTACATGTCTGCAACACCACCACCCTTCGACCGTAAACAGCTGAAGTCCCTTCGCGTCGCGGCCATAGGCAACGTGCTGGAGTGGTTCGACTGGACGCTTTACGGCATGTTCTCGGTCTACCTGTCGGTGAACCTGTTCGACAAGGAGGATCCGACCTCGGCCCTGCTCAGCACCTTGCTGGCCTTTGCCGGCGGGTTCATCGCCCGGCCCATCGGCGGCTGGGTGTTCGGCCGCTTCGGCGACAGCTATGGCCGCAAGAACGCGCTGGTCGCGACGATGTGCCTCGTCGCGCTCGGCAGTCTCGGCATCGCCGTCCTGCCGACCTTCGAGAGCGTCGGTGCATGGGCCTCGGTCATGCTGTTCATGCTGAGGCTGCTCCAGGGCCTGGCCCATGGCGGCGAGACCGGCGTGTCCTTCACCTATGTCGCGGAAATCGCGCCGGCCAAAAGCCGGGCCTTCTGGTCCAGCGCGGTCTATATCAGCGTGCTGGTGGGCGTGATCGCCGCCACCGGGGTCGCTGCGCTTCTGACCTCGATCCTGTCGGCCGAGGCGATGAACGCCTGGGGCTGGCGCGTCGGCTTCGCCCTGGGCGGGGGTCTGGGGATCTATGCGCTGATCCTGCGCCGCGGCGCCTCGGAAAGCCATGCCTTCGAGCAACAAGCGCTGGAGGATGAGAAGTCGGCCACGCGCCCCAGGCTGACGCAACGCCAGATCTGGATCATTGCCCGCAACATCGTGATGATCTCGGCCGTGGTCAACGCGGCCTACTACACCTGGGTCACCTTCGCCGCCTCGAACGCCATCAGCCAGGGCATGGACCCCGCCGGCGCCTATCGCGCCACGCTGTTCGCGCAGATCATCTGCCTGGCATGGCTGCCTGTTTCCGGCTGGTTGGCCGACAAGATGGGGCGGCGCGCGATGGTCATGGCCTTCGGCTTCGGCGTGGTCATCATCTCCTTCCCGGTCTCGTGGATGGTGACGGATGCGCCCTGGACGCTGTTCGTTGCCCAGCTGATCTGCCTGTTCGTCTGGGGCCTGCTGGCCGGCATGTATCCGGCACTGGTCTCGGAGCAGGTTCCGACCCATGCCCGCGCCACTTCGGTCGGCTGGATCACCTCGACCGCGGCGGCGATCTTCGGCGGCACGGCGCCCTATCTCTACGCCTGGCTGAACGCCCATGACAGCGGCTGGATCTATGACGTCTACCTTGTCGCGCTTGGCCTGGTTTCCGCTTTGGGCGGCTATCTCATCAAGGAAACCGCCGGCAAGCCGATCGAGGAAATCAGCGTTGCGGATGAAAGGGACAACCTCCAACCCACAGCGGCGGGCGCGGTTCGATAGCCCCGTGCCATGGAGCGCCGGCACCGATTGGCGCTCCCCTCCCAACAATGCAAGCAAGACCCAAGGATCCGACATGACCGCACTGCACGACGATATCATTGTCTTCGACGGGCTGAACGTCTCGAACTTCGACCGTTCCGTCTACGAGGCGATGCGCGAGGGGGGCGTGACCGCCGCCAATTGCACCTGCTGCGTCTGGGAAAACTTCAGCGACACGATGCGCAATGTCGCCAAGCTGCGCAAGGACATCGCCGATCATTCCGACCTGATCATGCAAGTGACCGCGGTCGATCATATCCATGAGGCAAAGGCCGCCGGAAAGACCGGCATCGTGCTGGGCTGGCAGAACACCTCGGGGATCGAGGACCGGCTGGACCGGCTGGAGCTGTTTCACGGCCTCGGCCTGCGGATCGTGCAGCTGACCTACAACACGCAAAACTACGTCGGCTCGGGCTGCTATGAAGGCCGGGACGGCGGGCTGTCGGATTTCGGCCACGACCTGCTGGCCGAGATGAACCGGCTGGGCGTCCTGTGCGACCTGTCCCATGTGGGGCCCAAGACCTCGGAGGACGCCATCCGGGCATCAAGCCAGCGCGTCGCCTATTCGCATTGCCTTCCCGCCGGGCTGAAGGCGCATCCGCGCAACAAGACGGACGAGCAGCTTCGCTTCATCGCCGAGCATGACGGCTTCGTCGGGGTGACGATGTTCCCGCCCTTCCTGAAGAACGGCCCGGCCTCGGACCTGGCGGATTATCTCGAGGCCATCGAATACATCATCAACCTGGTCGGCGAGGATGCGGTCGGGATCGGCACCGATTTCACCCAAGGCTATGACCAGCGCTTCTTCGAATGGATCTCGCGCGACAAGGGAGTGGGGCGCCTGCTGACCGATCTGGGCGAGATCATCAATCCCGACGGGATGCGCGAGATCAAGGATTTCCCGAACCTGACCGCGGCGATGGAAAGGCGCGGCTGGACGAGGTCGCGGATCGAAAAGGTCATGGGCGGGAACTGGGTGCGGTTGCTGGGCGACGTCTGGGCCGATTGAGGGACAGGGAGGTGTCGAAATGACGGACCGCAAGCCGGGCTCGCCAGCATCGGCGCGGGAACTTCGGGGCGGCAGATCGCAAGGCTGATGGTCGTCCGAGACGAGGATATCGCCATATTCGACACCGATCCGGCCGTCGCGCGGGAGGCGGCCGAAACCGCCACCCGGCGGCGCTGCCGTTGCTCGTCGCGCTGGTCGGTTGCTGCATGGGCGGCGGACAGACCGGGCTGAACGTCTCTGCGCCGACTGGCTATCCGACGGCCATTCGTGCAACGGCGGCAAGCTGGATGCTGGGCATGGGTCGCCTGGGCAGCGTTCCCGGTTCTTCCATCGGCGGCGTGCCGATGAGCTTCACGACGATCTTCCGCGTTCCTGCCATTCCGGCAGATCTGGCCGCCCTTGCCATCACGATCAACGGCCGCGACGCGGATCGAGCCCATGTGCAGGCGATCGGAGGCTGAGGCCGGGACGTTCCTGGCGAAGGATCGGCGGCGCGTATCCTCGGGCGCCAGCATCACGCCCTGGGAAACGATCCCCCAAAAGAACGGCGCAATCCACCGGGCCGGCCGTCCGCCCGCGAACGACGACCGCGGTCGATAGAGCAAGGATCGAGCCATCGGTTCATCGGGCCTGATCACCTCGATGTTCTGCTACGGGAACCGGGATGCAGGACACCGCGGCAAGGGTTTGCAGCGCGACCTGCCGGTCAAGCGAGCCGACCGGGCGGCCGCGCGCGTCCAGCACGCAAAGCGGGCCGCCCTGCGCCACGATTTTCGGGGCGATCTCGGCGATGGTGGCATCGGCGCTGACCTGCTCGCCCGCGGCCGCTTCGTGCGCGGGCGTCATCAGCGACGCCACCCGGATCACGCGCGCGGGCGGCACCTTGGCGACGAAGCGGCGGACGTAATCGGTCGCCGGACGCGTGACCAGCTCCTCGGGCGTGCCGATCTGGACGATGCGGCCGCTTTCCATGATCGCCACCCGGTCGGCCAGCCGGATCGCCTCGTCCAGGTCGTGGGTGACGAAGATCGTGGTGCGGGTGTGTTCGCGCTGCAGCCGCTGCACCTCGGCCTGCAGGTCGGCGCGGATCAGCGGGTCCAGCGCCGAGAAGGGCTCGTCCAGGAACCAGAATTCCGGGTCGGTGGCCAGCGAGCGGGCGATGCCCACGCGCTGCTGCTGGCCGCCCGACAGTTCCGCCGGGAAGCGGTGCTCGCGCCCGGTCAGGCCCACGACCTCGGCCAGTTCGCGGGCGCGCGCCTCGGCCCGGTCGCGGTCCATGCCCTGCATCTCCAGCGGGAAGGCGATATTGCCCAGCACGGTGCGGTTGGGCAGCAGGGCGAAGTGCTGGAACACCATCCCCATGCGCTTGCGGCGCAACGCGGCCAGCGGCTTTTCCCCCAGGGACAGGATGTCCTGGCCGTCGAACAGGATGCGTCCCTCGCTGGGTTCGATCAGTCGGGTCAGGCAGCGCAGCAGCGTGGACTTGCCCGAGCCCGACAGGCCCATGATGACGAAGACCTCGCCCCGGCCGATCTGGAACCCGGCGTCGCGGACGGCGCCGACCAGGCGGTCGCGGGCCATGGCCTCGGGGGTGCGAGCCTCGGGCGGCCGATTGCGGAAGGCGCTTGCATCGGTGCCGAAGACCTTCCAGACGCCCTCGGCCGAGATGGCGACGGGGCGGGAAGCGGGGGTGTCAGGCATGGGCCTCTCCCTGGTGTCGGGCGGCACGGGCCGCGCCGGATTTCAGAAGCGCGTCGGCGATCAGCGCGATGCAGGCGACGCAAAGCCCGGCGGTGATGCCCGGCCCCGGCTGGCCCTGGGACAGGGCGGTGAACACGACCTGCCCCAGCTCGCGCGTGCCGACCAGCGCGGCGATGACCAGCATCGACAGCGCCATCATCACCGTCTGGTTGACGCCCAGCAGCAGCGTGGGCAGGGCCGCGGGCAGGCGCACATGGCGGAAGGTCTGCCATTTGCTGCATCCGCACATGGCGGCGGCCTCGACCCGTTCCGAGGGCACATGCGCCATCGCGTCCATGCCGTAGCGGATGGCGGGCGCGACCGCATAGCTGGTGATGGCGATCAGCGCCGAGAAATCGCCGTTGCGGAACAGCATGACGGCGGGCAGCAGATAGACCAGCGTCGGCAGGGTCTGCAGCGTGTCCAGCGCCAGTTGCACACCCTGGTGCCAGCGCTTGCGGGCGCTGATCCAGATGCCGAAGGGCATCCCCACCGCCAGCGCGACCAGCACCGCCAGCACGGTCAGATAGACCGATCCCGTCGCGGGCAGCCAATAGCCGGTGACGACGACGAACATCGCCATCGCGGCGATGCCGGCGCCGACGCGCCAGCCGCCCAACCGCCATCCGGCCAGGGCCAGCAGGACCACCGCGATGGGCCAGGGCAGGGCCGCAAGCGCATCGCGGAACGGGTTCATCACCTTCAGCAGCATGAAGGTGCGGATTGCCTCCAGCGGGTCGTAGAAATGCTGGTTGATGAAGGAGACCGCCGCGTTCCAGAATGGCGCCGAGGTCAGGCTCAGCGCCTTGGGCCAGACCGCCAGCGCGGGCAGCACAAGGCTCAGCCCTGTCGGCACCGCCAGCAGGGCCAGCAGGATCAGGCCGTCGCGGCGGGACCAGAGCCTGCGGCGCCCGACGGACTGGTTGCGCGCGGCGGCCTGCGTCAGCCGGTCCAGCACCACGGCCAGCGCGACGATGCCCATCCCGGCCTCGAAACCCGCACCGAAGTCGAGGCGGCGCAGCGCGCGCAGCACGTCATAGCCAAGCCCGCCGGCGCCGATCATCGAGGCGATGATGACCATGTTCAGCGTCATCATCACCACCTGGTTCAGCCCGATGGCAAGGCGGGGCAGGGCCACCGGCAGCTCGACCCGCCACAGCGTCTGGCGGCGCGAACAGCCGGTCATGCGCGCCAGCTCCAGCGTCTCGGCCGGGACCGAGCGCAGGGCCAGCACGGTCGCATGGACCATCGGCGGCAGCGCATAGACGACGGTGGCGAACAGCGCGGCGCTGGGGCCATAGCCGAACAGCAGAAGCGTCGGCAGCAGGTAGGAAAAGATCGGCACCGTCTGCATGACGTTCATCACCGCCCGCACCGCCGGCTCCATCCCCGGCGAGCGATGGGCGCGGATGCCGATGGCAAGGCCCAGCACCAGCGCAGCCAGAACGCAAAGCAGCACCGAGGCCAGCGTCGTCATGGCCGAGGTCCACAGCCCGAACAGCGCCAGGTAAAGCCCGGCGAGCAGCGTCATCGCGCCAAGTCCCGGCCCCGAGATGCGCCAGGCCAGCAGCGCGGTGGCCAGCGTGACCCCCAGCCAGCTGAGCGGCGGGGCGATCTGCACCTTGTTGAACCCCGCGCCATGGACCCAGCCCTTGGCCAGCACCACCTGCAACGCCTCGATCGGCCATTGCGCGGCGGTGGCCAGCGCGCGGGTGACGGTGGCGAAATGGACGCCGGCGATCGCGGCGTCCCGCGCCAGCCAGTTCATCCCCGCCGCGATCCAGTCCGACAGGGGCCAGCGCAGCGCATCGGGCACCGCGCGCCATGACGGCGGCATCAGCGGCGCGGCCGCCAGCAGGGCAAGGATCACGGCGGCGACCAGCAGGCCGGTCCACAAGCGACGGGAAGGCCGCCTGCCGCGCAGGATATCGGGGGAAATGTCAGCCATGACGGGCCTTCCGGTCCGGGAAAGGCCGCGTCCCGGCCTCTCCCTGTCCAAGTTGCGTCAATTGGCGGCGCAGGTTGCCCATTCGCGCCACTTGGGCTCGTTCTCGGTCGCCCATTCCATGGCCACCTCCTCGACGCTGCGGCCATCGACATCGACCTTGTAGACCAGCTGGCCGACCTCGTCGCCGTCCATGGTGAACTTGCGCAGGATGTCATAGGCGCAGGGCCAGAGCTGCTCGCCCTCGGCCCAGGCCATCTTCTTGATCCAGCCCTGCGGCTTGCCGCAGTCATAGGCCTTGTCGGGGTTCACGCCCCAGGACGGATCGTTGTAGCAGGCATCTTCGTAGGGCGGGAACTCGACGAAGGAGCCCTCGAAGACCGAGGGCGCCCAATGCGGGGTATAGACCCACAGGATGATCGGCGCCTTGCGTTCATAGGCCGATTGCAGCTCGGCGAACATGGCGGCGTCGGTGCCGGCATGGACCACCTCGAAGGGCAGGTCCAGCGCCTCGATCCGTTCCTCGTCGAAGCCGCCCCAGCTGACCGGCGCGCCCAGGTAGCGGCCCTTGGGCGCGGTCTCCGGCGACGAAAACGCCTCGGCGCAATTCTTCAGCGCCTGCCAGTCGGGCAGGCCGGGGCATTGCTCGGCCATATAGGCGGGATACCACCAGTCCTCGCGCGCATGGGGGCCAAGCTCGCCCATGTCCAAGACCTTGCCGGTCGCGACCGAGGCGTTGAAGGCCTTGTCCTGCGTCGTCTGCCAGGTCTCGACCGCCATGGTCAGGTCGCCGGATTCAAAGCCCGGATAGCGGGCGCTGTCGTCGGCAATGACCTTTTCCACGTCATAGCCATAGGTGGACAGGATGATGTTCAGGATCTCGGTATTGACCAGCATCGAGGTCCAGTCGGCCTGCATCAGCTTGATGGTCCGGTCCGATTCCGGCTCGAAACCCGAGGCCGCGCCTGTCAGCAAAAGACCGGCGGCGGTGGCGGTCAGGATGGTTTTCATGTCGTTTCTCCCTGTTTCCTGTTTTCCGACGCGCAAGGGTCAGCCCTTGGCATACCAGCCGTTATCGACGTAAAGCGCGGTGCCGTTGACGAAGCTTGCCTCGTCCGAGGCCAGCCACAAGGCGGCGGCGGCGACCTCTTCGGGTTCGCAAAGCCGGCCCTGGACGGCGTGCAGGTCGGCCTCGTTCCAGTTCTGGCCCAGGCCGTCCAGTTCCTCGATCTCGCGCAACCCGTGGGCGGTCTTGACGAAGGCGGGGCAGACCGCGTTGGCGCGGATGCCCTGGTCGCGGTATTCGATGGCGATCGAGCGTGCCAGTTGCAGCACCGCGCCCTTGCTCATGCAATAGATGCTTTCCAGCGCGAAGCCCTTCTCGCCGCCGATGGACGAGGTGATGACGATGGAACCGCCGCCGTTTTCCCGCATCTGCTTGACGACCTCGCGGCAGACGATGAAGGACGACCGCACGTTGATCGCCATCAGGCGGTCGTAATCCTCGTCGGTGGATTCGTGCAGCGGCTTGACGATGATGGTGCCGGCATGGCTGAACAGCGTGTCCACCGGCCCCCATTCCGTGTTGATCCGCGCCAGCGCGGCGCGCACCGCCTCCGAGCGGGTGACGTCGGTTTCGATGAACATGACCTCTCGGCCCGCGGCAGCCAGCTCGGCTTCGGCGGCGCGGCCGGCCTCGGCGGCGATGTCGAGGATCGCGACACGCGCGCCGGCCTCGGCGAACATGCGCACGGCGGCAAGGCCCATGCCGTTCGCGCCGCCGGTGATGATCGCGGTGCGCCCCGCCAGGCGGCCCGCCAGCGGCGCCTGGGCCAGGGCTTTCGACTCGATGTTCATGCCATTCCCTATTGGACCATTGGTATGCCCTTCATACCATTAGATCCGCTCCGGGTCTGTCAAGACTTTCTTGCGCCGCCCGCCGATTCAGGCTGCCGAGCGGGTGATTCGGCGAATGGCGCCCCAAAGCCTTGCATTCAGAACGTCCATTGCCCCCTCGACATCGTCCAGATTTTCAGCATCCAGCGCATCGTGGAGCCGCTGATAGACGGCGACGGTTTCGGCAACCGATTGGGCCTCGGGCGCGGTCTCGAAGGGCAGGAACAGCTCGGCCAAGGCATCCTCGACCCCGCGGGACAAAAGCGCGTTCTGGGCGCCGTCGGCCACGGCCAGCAGGAACAGCGTCTCGGCCTGCTTGCGCCGCGGCGCGTCGTCTGCATTGCGCATGAGGGCCAGGGCCTCGCGCATCTTCTTGAGTTCGGCCGGGCCCCGGCGCCTTGCGGCAAAGCGCGCGGCGGCGGTCTGGTTCACGACCAGGTATTCCACCACCCGCATCGAGGCGGCGGGGGCGCGGGAAATGCGCCGCCTGGCCAGCTGGCTCAGCCGGTCCTGGTCCGAGACGAAGGCGCCGCCCTGCGCGCCGCGGCGGACGCTGATATACTGGTTCGTCTCCAGCACCCGCAGCGCCTCGCGCAGGGTCACGCGGCTGATGCCGAACTTGTCGGAAAGCTGGCGTTCGGCGGGCAGGCGTTCCTGCGGCAGCAGCAGGCCGGAATGGATCTGGCGCTGCAGCAGGTCCACCGCCAGGCCATAGGCCGCCTTGGGCTCAAGCGGTCGCAAGCCCCAAAGCACGGGTCAGACCGCCGTGAAGGTGTTGTCGACGAAGACTTCGGCCCCGTTGACAAAGCTGGACGCATCCGAGGCCAGGAACAGCGCCACCTCGGCCACTTCTTCCGGCTCGCAGATGCGGCCCTGCATCGCGTTCACGTCGCCTTCCGAGGCCAGCACGCCATAGCTGCGCAGCTGCTCGATCTCATGCTCGCCATGCTGGGTGCGCACGAAGCTGGGGCAGATCAGGTTGCAGCGGATGCCCTGGTCGCGATATTCCACGGCCAGCGCGCGCGCCAGCTGGTGCATCGCCGCCTTGGAGGCGCAATAGAGCGCCTCGAGATGGGTGGCGGCGCGCACGCCGGTGGTCGAGGTAAAGACCAGGGTGCCCTTGCCGCGTTCCAGCATCTGCGGCAGCACCAGGCGGCTCATCAAAAAGGCCGATTTGGCGTTGTTGTCCATCAGCTCGTCCCATTCCTCGAGCGTGCAGTCGAGAAAGGGCTTCACCAGCATGATGCCCGCGTGGTTGAACAGCACGTCGATCTCGCCCAGCTGCCGGCAGGCGGCGTCATGGGCGGCGCGGGCGTCCTCGACCTGCGAGACGTCGGCGCGGACCCAATGCACCTCGTGCCCGGCCTGGGTCAGTTCCTCGGACAGCAGGCGCGCGGCCTCGCCGTCGCGGTCGGCGATCATGATCCGTGCCCCCTCGCGAACGAACAGCCGGACGCTGGCCGCGCCGGCCCCCTTGGCGCCGCCGGTGATCAGGACGTTCTTGCGATCGAGCCGTTTCATGGATCAGAAACTAAACCATTGCGGCAAGGGATTCCAGTTGGTCGGTGGGTTTTCGGCAATCGCCGCCGGTCAGTTTTCCGCCACGATCAGCCGCGCGACCGCGTTCTCGAGCGCGGGGAACCCGCTGCGCGCGCGCGCCTTGGCATCGACGACCAGGCAGTCGATCTCGGCCGTCGGGCAGACGCATTTCCGGCTGGTCACGCCTATTTTCGCATGATCGGCAAGAATCGCGGTCTTGGTCGATTGGCGCGCCATCGCCTCTGCGATCTCGGCCCCGTAGAGGTGATGATAGGTCGCGCCCAACGCCGCATCCACCCCGAGGGGCGAGAGAAGGGCGATGTCGGCGTGATAGCTGTAGATGTCGGCGACCGTGGCCCCGCCCCAGGTTTCCAGCGGGTCGCGCCTGACCGGCCCCCGCAGAAGCTGCACCCGGACCCCGTTCTCGGGCGTGTTCTGCGCAAGGCGCATGGCCACTTCCAGCGAATTGGTGATCACGGTCAGGTCGGTCAGGCCGGTCGGTCCGGCCAGCACCTCGGCCATGATCGTGGTGGTCGAGCCTGCATCCATGAAGATGGTCTGCTGGCTTTTCAGCAGTTGCAGCGCCGCCACGCAGATCGCGCGCTTTTCCTGCAGGCGCTGGGTGATGCGGACGCTGAACTCCATGTCCTCGGTTTCGACCGGGACGGCGCCGCCGCGGACGCGGCGCAATATTCCAGATTGTTCCATCTCGATCAGATCGCGCCGGACGGTTTGGCGCGACACGCCGAAGCTTTCGACGATCCGGTCGATGGAGACCTGGCCGAACGATGCCAGCATCGCCCGTATTTTCTGATGGCGCTCTTCTTGCCACATGGCTTCTCCAATCGCTGCGCAGGGGCCGTCTGCTTTCACTTAGCCTTCCCCACCCGGTGCATGCAAATTACAGATTGACGCATTTGCTACAAAATGCAACATTTCGGTATCGAAGGGCGAATCTGACGGCGCGTGCGCGACAGGGCGTCCGCAAAATCGGAAAAAAGGGCAGGGGTGCCCCGGTTTCAGCCGGGGCAGGGTGGCACCGGCATCCGGGGTCGCATCGGCCTTGCCCATGCGCGGCGCGTTGCCCGCAAGCGGCGCAGGATATCAGGAGAAGAACCAAGGTGTTGACGAACAGCAGCAAATCGAATGACGCGGTCCTGGATCGCCTGGCCGGCTTTGCCGCAATCCTCGCCGATGAAAGCCGCCGGATGCTTCTGGACGTGGTCGCGCAGGATCGCGCGATCGAGATGAAGGCCGACCGCAGTTTCGTCACCGACATGGACCTGGCCATCGAGATGCGGCTGCGCGAACTGATCTCGGACGCCCATCCCGACCATGGCGTCGTGGGCGAGGAACAGGACGCCTCGGACCCGGATGCGGAATTCGTCTGGGTGCTGGACCCCATCGACGGCACCGCACCCTTCATCGCGGGGATGCCGGTATTCGGCACGCTGATCGCGCTGATGCATCGCGGCAAGCCGGTGATCGGCGTGATCGACCACCCCTCGGGCGGCAATCGCTGGCTGGGGGTCGCGGGCCGGCCGACGCTGCTGAACGGCAGCCCGTGCCGGACGCGGGCCTGCGCCGATATCGGCGCCGCGATCCTGTCGGTCTGCAACCCGGATTTCTTCCACCCCGAGGAATATCCGGCGCTGGACGCGCTGCGCGAGGCGACGGCCTGGCGCATCTATGGCGGCGCCTGCCTCAGCTTCGGGCTGCTGGCCTCGGGGCGGACGGATGTCCATATCGACACGCAGTTCAAGATCCACGACCTCGCCCCCTATGCGCCGATCATCGAAGGCGCGGGCGGGGTCGTCACCGACTGGGATGGCCAGCCGCTGACCCTGTCGAGCGGCCCGCGCATCCTGGCGGCGGGCGATCCGGCGCGGCATCGCGACGCGCTGGAGCTGGTCCAGCGCGCGATGCGCTAGGCGACTTCTGGGGAGGAGACAGAGGGAATGGGGATTGATATCCAGAAACTGGGCGTCGCCTATGGCGATCACCTGGTCATCGACGGGCTTTCGCTGAGGATCGAGCCCGGATCGTTCTTCACGCTGCTGGGCCCGTCGGGCTGCGGCAAGACCACGCTTCTGCGCACCATCGCGGGCTTCATCGACGCGGCGGCGGGGCGGATCCTGTTCGGCGACAAGGACGTGACCGGCCTGCCGGCGCATCGGCGCGACATCGGCATGGTGTTCCAGGATTACGCCTTGTTTCCCGACAAGACCGTGAACGACAACGTGGCCTACGGGCTGCGGGCGCGCGGCCAGGACGGCGCCACGATCCGGCGCAAGGTCGGCGAGGCGCTGGAACGCGTCGGCCTGGGCCACCTGGGCGGGCGGCATCCGGCGGCGCTGTCGGGCGGCCAGCGCCAGCGGGTCGCGCTGGCCCGTGCGCTGGTGATCCAGCCGACGGTGCTGTTGATGGACGAGCCGCTGTCGAACCTCGACGCCAAGCTGCGGGTGCAGGTGCGCGACACCATCACCGAATTGCAGCGCGAGGCCGGGATCACCACCGTCTTCGTGACCCACGACCAGGAAGAGGCGCTGGCCATGTCCGACCGGATCGGGGTGATGAAAAGCGGCCGGCTGGAACAGGTCGGCACGCCCTCCGAGATCTATCGCGACTCGGTCTCGTCCTATGTCGCGGATTTCGTCGGCGCGGCCAATACGGTCGAGATCGACGCGCCCGGCGCGGCGCCGGGCATGGTCACGGTCCGCCTGGGCGGGCATGCGCTTTCGGCGCGCGTGCCGGCGCCCCTGGCCGGGTCCAGGGCGGTGCTGATCGCGCGGCCCGAGGACATCGCGCTGTCCCCGCAGGGCACGGGCGGCGCCAACAGCGTGCAGGGCACCGTCAGCCGCCGGCAATATCTGGGCGGCAAGACGCATTACCTGATCGGAATCGGCCAAGACGTCGCGCTGGCGGTGGAAACCCATGGCGACGGCCATGACCGCTACATGCCCGGCGCCGATGTCGAGCTGTCCTTCGACCCGGCGAAGACCCTGGTGCTGGCGTCATGAGCGGGGGGTCCGGCAATCGCACCGTATGGTGGTGGATCTCGCTGGCCGCGATGGTGGTCATGGTGGTGTTCCTGCTTTATCCGCTGCTGACCATCCTGACCGGCAGCTTCGGCGGCGGCGAACGGAACGGCTGGGCGCAACTGCTGGCCGATCCGCGCTATCTCGAGGCCGTGCGCAACACGCTGGTCCTGGCGACGGCGGTGACGGGGCTTTCGGTCTGCCTGGGCGTGCCGCTGGCCTATCTGGCCTCGCGCTACGAGTTTCCCGGCAAGTCGGCGCTGGCGCTCTTGCCGCTGATCGCGCTGGTGATCCCCGAGGTCATCGCCGCGCAGACCTGGCTGATGCTGGTCGGCAACAACGGCGTCGTCACCCGCGCGCTGCGCAGCGTGGACATCGTCCTGCCCAGCTTCTACGGCTGGCCGGGGCTGATCGTCTCGCTGACCTTTACCTATTACGCCTATGTCTATATCAGCACGCTGGCAGCGATCCGCGGCTTCGACGTGCAGCTGGAAGAGGCCGCCCGCAGCCTCGGCACCTCGCCCGCCCGGTCGCGGCTCAAGGTGCTGGTGCCGGTGATCATGCCCTCGGTCATGGCCGGCGCGCTGCTGGTCTTTACCATGGTCATGGGCAATTTCGGCACTTCGTCGATCCTGGGCGGCAAGGTGCGGTTGCTTTCCGTGATGACCTACCAGGCCGCCGTGGCCGAGGGCGGCGCCGACCCGGTGATGCAAAGCACGCTGGCCAGCGTCGCGGTCGGGCTGATCGTGATCGTGCTGTTCCTGCAGCGCTGGGTGCTGTCGCGCGGGCGCTACCAGGTGGTGCAGGGCCGCAATGCCCGGCCGGTGCCGCTGTCGGGCCGCCAGGGCTGGCTGATCGGCGGGGCGGCGGGTGCGGTGGTGATCGTGTCGCTGATGCCGCTGGCCATGCTGGTTGCGGGGGCCTTCACCGTCTCGCGCGGGCCGGTGATGCGCTGGGGCGAATGGACGCTGGCGAATTTCGAGCGGCTGCTGCTGACCAATCCCACGCCGATCCTCAACACGCTGGCCTATTCCGCCGTCGCCACGCTGATCGGCATCGCCGCCAGCACGCTGGTCAGCTACATGATCGTCAAGAAGAAGAACCTGTTCACCCCGGCGCTGGACTATCTCAGCACCCTGCCGCTGGCGCTTTCGGGCACGGCGATCGGGATCGGCCTCGCCATGTCCTTCAACAGCGGCTGGCTGCATCTGACGGGAACCGGGGCCATCGTCGTCCTGGCCTATGTCATCCGGCGGCTGCCCTTCTCGATGCGCAGCGCCTCGTCCACGCTCTACAACATCCCCGATTCCATCGAGGAGGCGTCGATCAGCCTTGGCGTGGCCCCGGTGCCCAGCTTCTTCAAGGTGGTGCTGCCGCTGATGGTGCCCGCCATCGCCTCGGCCATGGTGCTGACCTGGGCGGTGACGGTGTCCGAACTCAGCGCGTCGATCATCGTCTATTCCGGCGGGCGCGAGACCATGCCGATCCAGATCTACAAGCTGATCGACAGCAACCTGATGGCGCAGGCCTCGGCCATGGGGGTGCTGCTGCTGGCGGTGATCCTGCTGCCGATCTTCGTCGCGACCAAGCTGTTCCGGGTCGAGCTGTTCTCGTCCCGCTAGGCCCCGCGCCGCCGGCCCGGCCGGGAGAGGTCGGCGAGCGTCACACAGAGCCATCACCCCGGAATGCAGAGGAGGAAAGACATGAACCCTGGATTTACCCGCCGCGTCGTGCTGTGCGGCCTGGCCGCCACCTTGCTGCCGACAATCGGCCTGGCGCAGGATGCCGGCGGCACGGTCGTCGTCTATACGCCTGCGCCCGCCCAGGCGGTCGAGGCGGTGACCGACAGCCTGCGCCAGCTTGAGCCGCAGATCTCGCTCAGCACCATCACCGGCGGCAGCGGCCAGCTTCTGCGCCGGCTGGAGGCCGAGGCCTCCGCCCCGCAGGCCGACCTGTTCTGGAGTTCGAGCGAAAACACCCTCGGCGGTTTTCGCGACCTGTTCGAGCCCTATCGCTCGACCCAGCTCGACACGATTCCCGCGGCGCTGCACCAGCCCGAGGATCTGTGGACCGCGACCTTCAGCCATGTCGTGGTCGCGATGGTGAACACCGACCAGCTTGGCGACATTCCCGCCCCGACGAAATGGCAGGATTTCCTGGACCCTGCTTGGAAGGGCAAGCTGGCCATCGCCGATCCGAACAACAGTTCGACCGCCTATACCATCCTGTGGGGGATCGACCAGCTGATGGGCCCCGAGGCGCTGGAAAAGCTGGCGCAGAACGTGACGGTGAACAGCTCGGCCTCGTCGATCCTGCGCGGCGTGGCGCAGGGTGAATTCGTGGCCGGGCTGACCTTCGAGGCCAATGCCTATGCCTATGTCGCCGGCGGCCAGTCCGAGATTTCGCTGGTCTATCCCGAGGAGGGCACCTTCACCTCGACCGAGTTCATGGCGCTGGTGAAGGACGCGCCCAATCCCGAACTGGGGCGGCGGACGATGGACGCGATCCTGTCCAGGGAAACCCAGGTCGCGCTGCTGGAAAGCACCTTCCGCCGTCCGACCCGCAGCGACATCGTGGTGGGCGACCATGCCGACCTGCCCGCGATCGACGAGATCAAGGTCTTTGCCACCGACGAGGCCGAGGCGGCCGCCGGCCGCGACGCCTTCCTCGCGCGCTGGCAGGGCTATCTGCAATCCGCCAACTAAGCCCCTGCCGCGAAAAGCGCCGCCCGGTGCCCGAGCCGGGCGGCGGCCCAGGCAAGCGCCGCCGGTCCGCATGGTGTCACTCACGGGATCTGCCGTTGGGGCGCCGCGCAGCAAAAACCCCGCAGCGGTGCAGGATGAAGAGAAGGCAAGGACATGCGCGGGACGGTGATCTCCAACCTGCAGCGCGAACTGGCCGAGGCGTTCACCGATGCGACGTTCGAGCCGGTGTTCGGCCTGCCCTTTGCCCTGCTGAGCGATGCGGAACGCCATGCGCTGGCCCGTTTCATCCGGCAGGATTGCGAACAGGGACAGGGCATGGACGATGTGGGGCTTGCCGGTGCCCATGTCATCGGACACCAGCGGGCTATCGGGAAATGGGCAAGCGCCTGACCGATATGGCGGAAACCCCGCATCGGGCCGAGGTCGCGCTGGACGAGGCGCGGGTGCCTTCCAGCACGGCCGGTCCCCTTGACCGGATCGAGCAGATGAAGGCCGGGGTCCGGGATCGCGCGGCAGAGCTTTCGACAGCAAATTGCCGGGCCTGACGCGGGGCTGGCGCTTCGCGCGCGCGAGATCCGAACCGATATCCTGCGTGCCGAGATCGACCGCGACCTGCCCGGACTTTCCGCCGGCAGCAAGGAGAACGGTGCGCTCGATCAGCTTTTGCGGCTGGCCGAACGCATCGCCGATGAGGATATCCTGCCTGACGCACGGCAAGGGCAGCAGGATCGCATCGCGCCGCCCGCCCTGAGGACAAGCGATGAATACGTGACCGCGCTGATCGCGGAAGTCGACGCTTTGCCGGTCTCGTTGCAGGGCCTTGCGGATGCCCGGCGCATCGGTGCGTCGCTTGCCCTGATCGTCGATGCAATGCGCGCCCGCTTCGGTGTCGATCTTCTGCCCCGCGGCCAGCCGCTGCATCTTCGCCGCGCCATGATCGTAGGTGATCCGGCAGTGCTGGGGGCATTCCGTCAGCTCCTGGCGGATGTCCCCTCCGGTCGCGGCGCGAAAGGGGCGGTGCGAGCCGCCGCGTCGCAATATCTCGATGAGGCGGCGATGCAGTGCCTGCCGGACTATGCCGCGGTCTACGAAGCGGCTTTGGAAGAGGCGGAGTTGCACGCGATCACCATCACCGACAACAGCCGCGATCCCGGCCCGGACGAACCGACCCGAGGATATCGCCCGCTTCGCGCTGGACCACGTGCGCGCGGTGAACGCGACGATCTCGCAGATCGAGGATGACTGCATGCGGGGCGCCGCGGGCATCGGCAACAATCCGGTGCGCGCGATGGAGTGCCAGACCATGCAGTCTGGGCGGTGCAAAAGGGCTTTGCATCCGAGCTGGTCTCGATCACCAAGCCATCCTGCTCTGCTGAGGCCGGGGGTTTTCCATGCTATTTTCAGCGGGGGGCTGACCGACCGCTACGGCACGCGCAATGCGCGGTGAAGCTGGGGATGAAGAATGCGCAGAGGATGCATCCAGGGCAGGGGCTGGCGCAGAAGCCCGTTCCGCCCGATCTCGCATGGATTGCGCCCAGGCAGGTTCCCGGTCGGCAAGACGGGTAACGAGACCGCAGAGCCCAACGATGCCCGTCCCGGCCGCCAAAGCGCTTCGCAACTGGGGACGCTTTGGACTGCAAAGCCGGTTTGCGCCGCCTCACGCCATGCCGCGCAACAGCATTTCCCCGCCCAGCAGGGCGAGCATGATCAGGAACCAGCGCCGGAAGGTGGCGGGGCTGACGGCGCGGCGCAGGATCTGTCCCGCCCCCATGCCGATCAGCGCCGGAACGACGGCCAGCACGGAAAGCGCAAGCTGATCGACCTGCCAGACCTGGCGCGAGGCCAGGCCAAGTGCCAGGGCGATGGTCGACGTGGTGAAGGACATGCCAAGCGCCTGGACCAACTCGTCCTTCTCCAGCCCAAGCGCCTGCAGCCAGGGCACCGCCGGGATCACGAAGACCCCGGTGCCGCCGGCAATCAGCCCGGTGACAAGCCCGACCAGCGGCGACAGCCAGCGCTCCTGGACAGGCGAGACACGGAACGGCGGCGCGAGAAGGGTATAGAGCGCATAGGCGATCAGGGTCGCGCCGAGGCCTGCGGTCGTTACTCCGGCATTTTCGCCGGCCAGCAGCGGCGCGGCAATCAGTGTGCTCGCCATGCTCGCTGCCATCATCGGCCAAAGCCGCCGCGCCAATGCGCCGATGCGCGGACCGGCCAGAAGCTGCCAGAGATTGGTGACCATCGACGGGACGATCAGCAGGCTCGCGGCGGCCAGGGGGGACAGCAGCGCGCCAAGGACGCCCATGGCGAGGGTGGGCAGCCCCATGCCGGTCACGCCCTTGACGATCCCGGCGGCAAGGAAGGTGAGGGCGATCAGCGGGACAGTGAAATCGGTCATGGTCTGTCCATAATCGAGGGGGAGCGCCGGACAATGCGGAACCTCCGCAGCCAGGCTTCGGCTGTTCCGAAGGCTGATTCTGACCTATGCTGCCGGAATGCGCTTCGACCTGACCGATCTTCGCCTGTTCCTTGCCGTGGCCGATGCCGGCAGCATCACCCATGGCGCCGCCGATGCCGGGCTTTCGCTGCCCGCCGCCAGCGAGCGGCTGCGGGACATGGAACTGGCCGGCGGCGTCAGGCTGCTGGAGCGCGGGCGGCGCGGCGTGACGCTGACCGAGGCGGGCGAGGCGTTGGCCCATCACGCGCGCCTGATCTCCCGCCAGATGGCCATGATGCGCGGGGAGCTTGGCGAATATGCCACGGGCCTGCGCTCGACCGTGCGGCTTCTGTCGAACACGGCCGCCATCGCCGAGCTGCTGCCGCAGCGGCTTGCGGCGTGGATGGCGGCGAACCCGCGCATCGACCTCGACCTGAAGGAACGCCAGAGCATCGAGATCGCTCGCAGCGTCATGGCGGGCTTTGCCGATATCGGCATCCTTTCGGCGGCGGCGGCGCAGGAGGGGCTGGAGCTGCGCCCCTTTGCCGAGGACCTGCTGGTCGTCGTCGCCGCGCAGGACGACGCCCTGGCCCGGATGCGGCAGGTCCGCCTTGCCGACCTTGCCGGGCGTCATTTCATCGGCCTGTCCGGCAGCGCGCTTCAGGATCACATCGCGGCGCAGGCGGCGGCGATGGGGATGCAGTTGCGCTATCGCGTCCGGCTGCGCACATTCGATGGAATTTGCCGGATGGCCGGCGCGGGTGCCGGTATCGGCATCGTGCCCCGGACCGCTGCCCGGCGGATGAAGCGGACCTCGGGCATCGCGATTATCCGGCTGGCCGACGGTTGGGCGCTGCGGCGCCTGTCGGTCTGCATCAGGGCCGGCACCGAGCTCTCGGCCCCGGCGCAGAGCCTGTTTCGCCACCTGACACAGGGCACGCCCGCAGCGTGACGCGATGCGGCCCGCAGCCGGATCGCCGTCTCGCACCAGAAGCCCTGTGCGGGGTTGTCGGGGAAGATGCGTATTCTGAACCCGCCTGGCTGACTGGCTGACTGGCTGACTGGCGGGCTGCTCGATGCCGGCCGTCCCATCAGCCCGCAAAGCGAGTTGCGCCCGCATACCTCTCCAGGGCCAACCCGAGCCATCTCCGCAAGGACGTCCCACCAATTCCGGGCCTGAATACCGCTCCCTTGGGCATCCATCCAATCGAAACGCGCAGGCCCTTGCCCCAGCCGATCAGCGGCCGTCCTGCGCGGTGACGAGAAGCGCAGCCAGAGCCGCCCTCTGCCGCGCGGACAGGCTGTGGCGCAAGAAGAAGCGGACCATCTCGCGCGATGCATCGGGGCCCTTCGGATCGGTGAAGCGGCCGGCCGACGAACCGCCCGACCAGGCATGGCCCGATCCCGCGATGCTCCAATGCTCGACCAGCGGGCGCCCGGATCCGACCCGATGCACGGTTTTGACATAGCGGTGGCCGTTGGGAACCTGGCCCGCAAGCTCGGTCGCGCGCAGGGATGCGTAGGGTTCGCGCGCCCGAATTGCGGCCAGCCGCCCGTTCCGGGGGTGGACCACGTGATCGCGGCTGCCATGGAAGATGATGGTCGGCTTGGGATGTTGCAGCCGCCAGCCGGGATTGCCTCGCTGCATCGCCAGCAAGGCGGAAGCCTGGTCCTGCGCCGCGCCCGCGGGCAGCCCGGAATGCGCACCGACCGCCGCGAAGATCTCGGGATAGGTCGCCGCCAGGATCAGCGCCGCCGAGGCCCCTGCCGAAAGGCCCGCGACATAGACGCGGGCGGGATCGGCGCCATGCCGATGGGTGATGCGGCGGGTCAGGCTGGCCAGCAGGGCCGGCTCGCCGGAACCGCGGGCCTGATCGTCGCGGCTGAACCAGTTCCAGCAGCGGTTCGGATGCGCCTCGCGCGGCTGCGCCGGATAAACCACCATGAAGCCGAACTCCGCCGCCAGCGCGTTCATGCGCGTGCCCTTGGCAAAATCGTCGGGCGTCTGGCCGCAGCCATGCAGCATCACCAGCAAGGGCGGGGGCCTTGCGTCCGCCGCAAGGCCGGGCGTGAACAGCTTGTAGTGCCTGGCGCCATGTTCGCTGTCATGCGTGCCCGCCCGAAAGCTTGCACCCTGCCGGGCCTTGCCCTGGACCTTGGCGGTGCGTTTCGCGCGCTTGGGCGGGGCCTTCGCCGGTTTCGCGGCCTTGGGCGTCAGCGCGTTCAGCGCCGTCGTGGCCATCGAGGCAAGGCGCATGGCAAGCTTCAGCCCGCTGGTCAGCGTCGATGCCGTCTTTCGCGCGCGGCGTCTGCCGGTGCCATGTCTTCGGCGTTTGGAGGGGCTGGGCATATGACCTGGGGCGCTTGATCGGGGAACGTGCTTGCGATGGCCGGCTCACCTCGCCGCATCGTGACGCGCGAGGCATTGCGACACCCCTTGCGCGGAAAGCACGGCCAGGCGCTTTTGCAGGGCCTCGCGCTTGCGCATCTCGGCGGCGGGGTCGATCGGCACCCTTTTGCGCATCGTATCGGGGCCACCGTGGCAGCTGGAATAGCCCAGGCCCAACCGGCCGTAACCGCCGCGGAAGCCGCCCGTGCAGAGGCGGAAGCCGGTGCCGCTCACCGTGGTTTCCCAGGCATAGCCGCGCGCGATATTCGCCTCGACTTCTTGCAAAAGCCGCAAGACGTTCCTTTGCTCGGCTGCGACGCGCGCCTCGCACTGCTCGGCCGGCGTGCCGCAGGAGGCCAGCCCGAACAGGGCGGCGCAGGTGATGGCAAGGGCGACGCGGTTCATCGGCATATCCCCTTATGGCCTCTTCAGCTTACCCCAGTCCAAGGGCGGGCGCGACAGTTTTGCCGTATCGGCCGGCAAGGCCGCGGCCGTCCTGCACGCGACGGCACGCCCGCAATATGCCTCGTCCCCCGCAGTCGGCATGCCGCAATCATGCGGCTTGACGGGCATGATCCGACCGGAATTGCGCGGTCTTGACTTTGTTTAATCCGGCGTCATGCGTGCCAGAAAAATTCCTGTCATGCCAATCGGTTAACGAAGCTCTGCGCAGCCCTGCCGCGGGGCGGGCCGCTTTTTCGCGGCCCGCAGGGGCGGATCGGGCGGGCCATTCCCGGCGCCGCAGCCCCGGCGCTCTGGCAACTCGCCGGGACAGGCCCTAGATTGGCACGGGTATTGATGGGGTCGATACGGCCCGGACCCTCCGGGACGACGGTGCGACCGGAAGGAACAGGCGATGCCTCACCAGCGACCACCGCAAGCCGGCGAAGCGTTTTCCCGTCAGGCCGAGGAAAGACGGCGCATGGCCTCCCAGGCGAATGCCTGGCTTGCGGCCATTGTCGAGAACTCGAACGACGCCATCATCTCCAAGACGCTGGACGGGGTGATCACGACCTGGAACCGGGGGGCGGAACAACTGTTCGGATACCAGGCCGAGGAGGCCGTCGGGCAACCGATCACCATGCTGATCCCCGACGAGCGCCTTTCGGAGGAAGAGGAGATCCTTTCCCGCCTGCGGACAGGCCAGAAGATCGATCATTTCGAAACCGTCCGCCGCCGCAAGGATGGCGCGTTGATCGAGATATCCGTCACGGTTTCGCCCGTCACGGACGAGGCCGGAACGATCCTGGGTGCCTCGAAGATCGCGCGCGACATCGGCGCACAAAAGCGCGCCTTCATCCGGCAGTCGCTGCTGCTGCGCGAGATGCATCACCGGATCAAGAACCTTTTCACCCTGACGGCGGGGCTGGTTTCGCTGAGCGCCCGCGCGACGACGGGGGGCGAGGCATTTGCGTCCGACCTGCATGCCCGGCTGCGCGCCTTGGCGCGGGCGCATGAATTGACGATGCCGGACCTCGGCGATGCTGCGATTGCGGCAAACGCGACGACCGTGCGTGCCCTGCTTGACGCGATCCTCACGCCACACGCTTCCCGGTCGGACATGCGCATCTTGATCACCGGCTGCGACGCACCGCTGGCGGGAAATGCCCTGACCTCGATGGCGCTGCTTCTGCACGAGTTGACGACCAACGCAGCGAAATACGGGGCATTGTCCGTTCCCGAGGGGCATCTCGCCGTCGATTTCACGACCCATGCCGACAGGCTGCTCATGGCCTGGACGGAAACGAACGGTCCCGCGACCCCGGCCGAGGATCGGGTCGCAGGCTTCGGCTCGACCCTGGAAAGCGCGGCGGTCGCCGGGGTCGAAGGCGAACTGCGGCGCGAGTGGAGGGCCGATGGCCTTGCCATCACGCTGGAGGTTCCGCTGCGGCGCCTGGCCGGGTGACTGTTCGCCCGCCCGATTTCCACCACCCCGCAACCGGCCGCCCCACCGCGCTGTCGCGCAGGGCCGGGAGGTCTTTCGCGAAGGTTCCTCGCCAAGACGACATTGTTCCCGGCAAAGCGCGCCCCGCGCCGCAAGGGCTTGCAGGGGGATCTGCGTTTCGGTGACAGCCCTCGGCCGTAGCTGCGCTGTGGCTAGCTTTCGGGCGGAAGCAGGACGCTTCTGCGGGAACCTGACGGCGGGCCTGCGGCAGGCTATGCTGTTGGGAGGGCGTGATGAGCGCTGATCACGTCCGAGCCGGTGGCGAACCCGCGCCAGTTCCCGTGGCGGGCTTTCAAGGGCGGCCGGGTCGAGCGGCAGGGCGGGCTGGCACAGCACCGGCGCCAGCATCGCGGGCTCCAGCATCATCGACAGGGCGAAATTGCCGGTAAAGCACATGCCCACCGCGCCCACGCCAGGCCCGCCGCATTCCGCCTGCGCCAGCCGCGCCAGCGATCGCAGCCATGCCGTGACCGGGCTTGCCCCCTGTCCGGCCAGGGTGCGGAACGCAACCGCGGTGCAGGCGCGCCTGAAGATGCTTGCGCCGGCCTCAGCGGTGCGTTTGGCGCCGTCGACGCCGAACAGCGAGGGCAGCCAGACGGTGAAACCCGCATCGTGCAGCCAGCGGGCAAAGCGGACGACCTGTGGGCTGAGGCCGGGCATTTCCTGCATCACGGTCACCGCGGGCCCTTGCCCGCCGACATGGACCCGGCGGGTTTCGTCGGCGAGCGTGATGTCGCGCGGGGTGAAGTCGCCCATCCTGTCGTCGCGCATCCGCCCATCCTCAGCTTGCCCCGGCCGGCAGGCGGGCGGCGCTTCGGGGCATTGCGCGACGACGCGATAGCGGTCCTGCGACATCGGCGCGACCACCAGCGTGCCGCCGGCCGAGAAGAACAGCGTCACCTCGTCTTTCGGAATCGGCCAGCCCATCCGCACGTCGGCCAGCATGAACGAGCCATGGGTCTTGCCCGGAAAGGCGATGCCGGCCTGGTCGCGAACCGTGCTGTTCTGCCCGTCCGCGCCGACGGCGTAACGGGTCGCGATCCTGCGGCCATCGACCAGGGTCACGACCGCCCCGTCCGCCGCGGTCTCGATCCGCTCTGCCGCGGCGGGGCGCAGCACGCAATGGCCCAGACCGGCCAGCCGTTGGGTCAGGATGGCCTCGGTTTCGTCCTGCGGGATCATCAGCGCAAAGGGCAGCGCGTGGCGCAAGCTGCGGAAATCGGCACGCAGCAGCACCGGGTCGCGGTCGCTCGCAACTGATGGTGAACAATCATGGAGCAGATGGTCGCCCTGCGCGTATTCAGGACGGTGGAGCAGGGCTCCTTCACCGGGGCGGCACGCCCCTGCTGAAACTCTCGCCGGCCGCCGTCAGCAAGAATATCGGCGCGCTGGAGGGCCACCTGAACGTCCGGCTGCTGAGCCTGACCGAGGCGGGAGGGCGCTATTTCGAGCAGATCGCCCGGATCCTGGATGACCTTGACGAGGCCGACCGTTCGCTCGGCCCTTGTAGCGCCAGCCGAGCGGGCTGTTGCGTGTCAGCGCGCCGATGACCTTCACGCTCACCCGGCTTTCTGCGGCGCTATCCCGACCTGTCGCTCGACCTTCAGCTTGACGACAGGCGGGTCGATATCGTCAAGGAGGGCTTCGACCCGGCCATCCGCGGCAGCGACCGGCTAGAGGATTCAAGCCTGGTCGCCCGCCGGCTGATGACGCTGCGCCACGTCGTCTGCGCCTCGCCGGATCATTTCGCCCGTCACGGCGCGCCGCAGGATCTTGGGGCGCATGACTGCATCCAGTTCACCCTGTCGGGCCATGTCAGCGAATGGGAGTTTACCCGCGGGGCCGAGCGGATCAGGGTGCCGATCGACGGCCGCTACAAGGTAACGAGCGGCCTGGCGATCCGCGATGCCCTGCTTGCCGGTTTCGGGCTGAATCTCATTCCGCGCCAATATGTCGCCGATGACATCAGGGCCGGCCGCCTTGCTACTGCGCTCGACGACTGGACGCCGGTGCAGACCGCGATCTATGCGGTCTATCCTTCGCGCCGATACATCCTGCCGAAGGTGCGCGCCTTCGTCGCGTTCCTGGTCGAGGCCACCCGCGACGAGGCATAGCCGGCCGGGCAGGGCGCGGGGCCTATCGCATGGCCGGCCGTGGCCGATGCCGAGCGCATCCTGCGGGATGCCTGGCTGCGCTTGCCGGGCAGGATCTGGGGCGGCCATGCCTCGACCATCTCCGCGCCGCGCCGCGCGGATGCGATGCGAGGCACTTGCCGGCTGCCCGAGCCGCTGGTCCAGGACGCCCTCGCGGGGGTCGAGCAGCAGGACGTCGGCATCGCGCTGACCCTGACGCTCCACGGTCGCCCGATGCAGGTCTGACCGCTTGCATGGCCGTGGCCGTAACAAATCGGTCCCATGGGGCCGGCTTCCAGCCCATGGAAAGGATCGCGCCATCGAACCGTGGGATCAAACCGCTAGGGGGCCGAGACGGCGATGCCCCTTGGCCGCGCCCGCATGGAGACGACATCCAGGGCGAATCGCACCAGGTAGTCGTTCAGCTCCATCGAGGCAGAGGTCGCGGCCCCGGCATCGCCTTCGGCAATCGCCGTCAGGATGCGGCGGTGAAACGCCTTGCCGATGCCGATGTCCGCCGCCTCGTCCTGGATATGCATCACCCAGAAGCGCCGCGACAGCGCCTGGAGCGGGGTCATCAGCGCCTCGAGGTAGGGGTTATGGGCCGCCTGGATCACCAGCGCATGCGTTTGCCGCACCGTTTCGGCATAATCCTCGAGCGAGAACTCGCCCTCGAGCGACGCGGCAAGATCCCGCATCTGCTGCCGTTCGGCCTGGGTCGCGCGCTCGCAGGCCAGGGCGATCGCCAGCACCTCGGTGGCGCGGCGGACCTCCAGGGCGCTCAGCTGGTCCTCGACGGAAATGGCGGGGATCTCGATGCCGCGGCTGGGGTGGATGCGCAGCATCCGGCTTAGCGCAAGCCGCTGGATGGCCTCGCGGATCGGCGTGCGGCCAAATCCCGTCAGCTCCATCAGGCTGCGTTCGGACACCATCGATCCCGGCCTGAGTTCGCCGCGCTCGATCAATTGCTGAAGCACCGCCACGGCGCGATCCGACTGGTTGATCACCTGCTTTTCCCTGCAGCCACCCTGCGCGCCGTCATAGCGCAGGACGCGGGGCAGCGCAAAATATTCCCGGCCGCCTGTTGCCATGCAACCGATATATCGGTTATGTATCGATTCTGCCGAACCTTGAAAAGATGCCGGCCGCGTCTCACCGAACCCCACCGACCGAGAGAGCAAAGATGAAGTATTCGCCCCATTCCGAGCCCTGTCCGCTGCCCTTTTCGCCGTTCAAGAGCTGCACCGTGCCGCGGCCGATCGGCTGGATTTCAAGCGTCAGCCGCGACGGGATCGAGAACATCGCCCCCTACAGCCAGTGGCAGAACCTGACCTTCGATCCGCCCATGGTGATGTTCTCGGCCAACCGCTACCCGGACGGCCGCCGCAAGGACACGGTGGTCAATGCCGAGGAGATCGGCTGGTTCGTCTGGAACATGGCGACCTATGCCCTGCGCGAGGCGGTCAATATCAGCGCGATGGCCTTGCCCCCGCAGGAAAGCGAATGGGACCGGCTGGACGTCACCCGCGACTATGCCGACAACGCCCGCATCCCGATGGTGCGCGAAAGCCCCTGCAAGTTCGAATGCCGCCATATCGGCACGCATGTGCTGAAGGGACGCTCGACGGTGGGGACCATCGACGTGGTGTTCGCCCAGGTCGAGAAGATCCATATCGACGACCGCGTCATCCGCGCCGACGGCCGGCTCGACATCCAGGCGATCCAGCCGATCGCGCGCATGGGCTATTTCGACTATACCGTCGTCCGCGAGACGTTCGAGATGCGCGTGCCCGGCTCCGACGCCGATGCGCGCGCCGGCCTCGAAGGCCGGGCCGAAGCCGTCTGACGGCGCCGGCAGGAATCAGCACCAGACATATGGCAACACATCCGGGGAGGAGACCCATGCCTGCGTCAGAACATTCGACACTCGTCGCCGATTGCGCCAGCGGCGCCGGGCCGCGCAAGCTGCGCGATCTGGTCGCGGTGAACTTCGGCAATGCGCTGGAATGGTTCGACTGGACCATCTACACCATTTTCGCGCCCTATTTCGCGGTGCAGTTCTTTCCGTCCGAGGACCGGGCCGCGGCGCTTCTGGCGACATTGGCGATCTTCGCGGTCGGCTTCGTGACCCGCCCGATCGGCGGGCTGGTCTTCGGGCTTTATGCCGACCGCGTCGGGCGCAAGGCCAGCCTGACGCTGGCCATGCTGGTGACGGCCGGCGGCAGCATCGTCATCGCGCTGGCCCCGACCTTCGATTCCGTCGGCATCCTGGCCTCGATCATCCTGCTGGTGGCGCGGCTGGCGCAGGGCATGGCCCATGGCGGCGAGATGGGCACCTCGATCACCTATCTGGTCGAGCGGGCGCCCAGGCACCGGCGGGCGCTTTACGGCAGCACCTCGTGGGTCAGCGTGGTGATCGGCACCATGATCGCCACGCTTGCCGGGCTGGCGCTGACCAGCAATCTCGACCGGGCGGAAATCGAGGCCTGGGGCTGGCGCATTCCCTTTGCCCTTGGCGGCTTGCTGGGGGTCTATGGGCTTTACCTGCGCCGCAAGCTGACCGAGACGGAATCCTTCGAAAAGGGCCGGCGCGCGAAGACCCGCTCGGGGATCGAGCCGCTTCTGCGCAACTGGCGCGGCATCGCCGTCGTGTTCGGGCTTTCGGCGGGCGGGTCGATCATGTTCTACACCTGGCTGATCTACAGCCCGACCTTTGCGCAGATCGGTCGCGGGCTTGACGCGCGCTCGGCCTTCACCGCCAGCCTGGTCGCGCAATGCATCTTCCTCGTGGCGATTCCCCTGGTCGGCTGGCTGGCCGACAGATACGGGCGGCGGCTGTTCGTGGCGCTGTTCGGCGTCGGCTTCATCCTGCTGACGCTGCACCTGGACGGGCGGATCGACGACAGCTTCGGCGGGCTGCTTTCGGCGATGACCATCGCGCTCGTGCTGCTTGCCTGCCTGTTCGGCGTGAACACGGCCGTCTGGTCCGAGGTGTTCCCGACCGGCGTCCGGGCGACGGGCGTGGCCGGCCCCCTGTCGCTGGCGACCGCGATTTTCGGCGGGACCGCGCCCTATGTGAACACCTATCTTTCGCAGCAGGGCCATCATGGCTGGTTCCTATACTACCTGATGGCGGTGTCGGGGATCACCCTGCTCACGGCGATCCTGATGCCCGAGACCAGGGATCTCGACCTCGATCGCCCGGATACCGGCCGGCTGTCCTGACAGCAGGTCTGCAAGCTGCGCCGTGCGGCGGCGAGGGGGGCCTTTCCGGTCCCCTTTTTCACCTTGCTTGTGGGAGTCTCAGGATTTCCTCGTGCGTTTTGATTGCGTCCTCGATGTTTTCGAAGAGGATGAGGCCTGCGTTGTGCAGGACGGCGCCCATGGAGCACATGGAGCGGATCATCGGCATGGAATGGCTGACGACGATGGCCGAGGAGCGGGCCATGCGCTCGGCGAAGACGCGCTGGGACTTGGCGCGGAAATTGGCGTCGCCGACGCTGGTGACCTCGTCCACCAGGTAGGTGTCGAAATGGATGCCCATCGAGGTGCCCATCGCCAGCCGCGAGCGCATCCCCGAGGAATAGCTGCCGAAGGGCTGGTGGTAATGCTGGCCCAGCTCGGCGAAATCGGCGACGTAATCGACCAGCTCGTCGGTGTCCACGCCGTAGATCCGCGCCACGAAGCGCACGTTCTGCGCCCCGGTCAGCTCGGGGTGGAAACTGCCCGAAAACCCCACCGGCCAGGAAATCGTGCCGTCCGACAGCACCCGGCCCGCGGTGGGCAGCACGGTGCCGGCGATGATCCGCAAGAGCGTCGACTTGCCGGCGCCGTTGCGGCCCAGCAGCGCCACCGAGGCCCCGGTCGGGAACTCGGCGTTCAGGTTGTCCGCCACCAGCGTCTCGCGGCCCTTGAGCCGGTAGATCTTGGTCAGGTTCTCGAGCCGGATCATCGCGCTAGCGGCGGTCGCGGACGCTGTAATAGACCAGCACCAGGATCGACCAGCCGGCCAGCAGCATGCCGGTGATCATCGCCCAGAGCCAGGGCCGGTTCGGCTCGGTCGCGCTTTGCGCCACCTTGGGCTCGATATGGGCGGCCAGGTAGCGGGCCTGGCGCTGCGCCTCGGCCAGCGCCGTCTCATGGGCGATGCGGGCCGAGCGATAGGCGCCCTCGGCGAATTCGCGGTCCACGGCCAGCTTTTCGTATTCCGCCATCAGCTGGGCATAGCTTTCGCCGGCCGGGCCCTGGCCCTCGGCGCCGAACTTGGCCCGCTCGGCCTCGATCAGCCGGCGCAGCGCGTCGATCTTCTGCTGGGACTGGGTGACGCGGTGGTCGGTGGGCTGGGCATTGTCCAGAAGCAGGTCGTGGGCGACCAGCGCCTCGGCCAGCTGCGCCTGCAGCCCGCTCAGCACCCCCATCTGCCCGGCGAGGTCGGCCTCGGGGTCGACGATCTGCGAGCGCATGCGGAAGGCGGTCATCGCCTGGCGGGTCTCGGTCAGCTCGGCGCGGGCCTTGTCCAGCTCGGCCTTGGCCAGGCGGGTGGCGTCGTCCTGGGCGATGGTCGAGAGCGCGTTGATCTTGTCCGAGCTTTCCTGGAACACCGCGGCGGCGATCTCCTGCGCGTCCTGGGCGGTGAAGGCGCTGACCTTGAGCGTGATCAGCTGGGTGCCGCTGTCGTAGAGCACCTTGACCTGGCGCTGCCAGTAGTCGGTCAGCTCCTCGACATGGCCCTCGGGGTCGAAGGCGAAGACGAAGTCATGCGGCCAGGCGCGCGCGTAGCGGGCGCGCAGGTCGAGCCGGGCGTCGATCCTTTCGACCATGTCCTGGCTGCGGATGTATTCGTAGAGGATGTCGGTGTCCGAGGCGCTGCCGCCGGCGCTGGCCAGCGGCGCCAGCCCGCCCAGGAGGTCGATGGCGGGGGTGGATTGTTCCTTGCGCACCGAGAAGCCGACGGTCGAGACATACTGGTCCTCGGCGCGCAGCCAGAGATAGCCGGCCCAGAGGAGGCTCGGCAGCACCACCAGCGCCAGGAACGAGCCCAGGATCAGCCAGTGCCGGCGCCGCGGCTCGGCCATGC